>NZ_JACMYK010000018.1 GCF_020889785.1 Bradyrhizobium acaciae | reverse complement strand
TCTCATCACGCTCTAGCCCGCGGACGGTTTGCCGTCGGTGCCGGCGCGATCATTGGTGTGCGGATATTCGCAACGCCAACGGACCGCGGTCCATTTCGGATGTTCGCCGACCCATTGCGCGATGTAAGGCGGCGCGGCCACGGCGCATTGCTGCAGCGAACCATTCCAGTTGAACACCAGATGCTGCTCCTCGCAGGTGGCGGGCGACAGCACGGCACATACAGTGACGATCAGATCAATCGGGTTCATGCGCGATCCCTAAGCGTGCTCATGAAATAGATACCACGACGAAATACGTAGTCGGCCAAATGAGGGTTTCACAGCCCCGTGAAAGGACAGGAACCTGCCCTGGCGGAGCGCCCGGTGGTCCGACTCCGGAATTCACCCGCACCGACCTCGGCGTAGGCACTGGGCGGCAGCGATCGCCGCGCACACCACGCCCCCGAACGCGCTCGCTTGATTTCGAGATTCGTGGTCGCCGGGCCGCCGCCTTGAGCGTAACTGCAAGACAGACCGATGCAGCCCGCAAATCGCGCAGGCGGTGTCAATCTCAAGGTCTTTTTGGAGAGGATGCGAGGGAAGCTATGCGCCCGGCAGCATCGCGGCCGCGGAAGACACCTGCCCGGCTCGATGCAGCAAGCTGCACGAACCGGGCAAGCTGTCTCACGTTACTTGTCTTGGATTACTTGCGCGCCGCGCAGGCGTACATGTTGATTTCCATGCCCACCGGCACTTCGACGATCTTCGGTGTTTTCCAGGCCATTTCCTTCTCCCAAGTATAAGTTGGCGCAAGCCTCGCGCCGCGCGGCAAGCTAGGGCTGGCTTTTCCAGGGCGCAAGCAGGGCTGGTAAAGGCCCGACTTCGCTGCTGGACATGCCGAAACGGACGACGGCTCGCTGACGTCTGCCCGGATTTGAAACGGCTGGGAAATTCCGACACTGTTCTGTCAGGCATTTTCCGGCTGCCGGGCAGCGACGCACGGATAAGCAGACCCGATTGCGCCGGCCGAGTCTTGCCCAAGAGCGAAATCGCAACTTTTTTTGTTATGCGCGGCATCCGGCGTCAGTCTCCGGAATCGCCCGGCCAAATTCGCCGGCACGCGCCTATTTGAGCAAGCGCAGCAGTGCCCGGCCGGCGCGCGATTTCAGCTCTTTCGCATCCAGCGTTCCGTCGTTGTCGGGATCGGCGGCCTTGAAGCGCTGCTCGACCACCGCAAGATACTCGTCGAGCGTCAGGGTGCCGTCATGATCGGGATCCGCGGCGGCGAGTTCTTTCGCGGTAAGCCGACCGCGCAATTCGCGCAGGTCGAGTGTGCCGTCGTGATCAGGATCGAGCTTCGCGAACAGATCGGCGGCGGCCTTCTTGGCTTCGGCAAGATCGACGGTACCGTCGTTGTCGGGGTCGAGCAGCTTGAGCGCGTTGCGACCGCTGGATGCCGCCAAGACGGGACCTGACAGGACGGCCATGGTCAAAGTCAAAGCAAGTGAACGGCGAGAAATCATCGTTGGTCTCCCTTGAGTGCCGCTCCGCCGAGGTTGCGGAGCGCGCCCTGCGATCGATGCCCATCATAGCAGTCAGGCGACCCTTCCTGCAGCTGGTCTGAGCGGCGAGAGCCTGTCGGGTTTCGGGTGGTAACGGATCGACCCCACGGATCATCTGTGGCGTTCTGCCGATTGCATTGCACCGCAACGCGCGAGGTGACCATGAGCGATGTTTGCAGGACCACGTTGGGCTGCCTTGTTGCGCTCGGCCTGATCGCGCCCGTGTCCGCGCAGAACAGGCCCCTCGGCGCCTCGGAAGGGGCGATTCAGCAGCGCACGCTCACCGGGAAGGAGCGGCTCGGACGCAAATGGACCGACGAGCAGCGCATCGACAATTGCAATGTGCCGCCCGACAAGCGCGGTACCAAGCCGCGTCCGAGTGCCTGTCCGCATGCGCCCTCGAGCTGACCGAACCGTTCGCGCTGCGATATAGCGGCGAGCGGCGCTGGCGTTGCGTATTCCACGAGACGGTAAGCTACGGACGCATCAGCGAAAACTTTACCCGCCCAACAGGGCTTGTGCGGTTGGCTGGGGTTCGTTCACGTTTTCGTATTGACCCGTTTTGGTTTCAGGCCGATGGTTCCGTTCGCAACGTCAGGAATAGGCGTGCAGAAAAGGTTCATTGGGAGGATAGGATGAGACGCATTGCGCTGGCCGCAAGCCTCGTGATTCTTGCATCATACGGTGCAAGCGCCCAGACCACCGATCAGTTGGTCAAGGGTGCCACCGACACATCGAACGTTCTCAATTATGGAATGGGTTACAACCTTCAGCGTTTCTCGACGCTGAACCAGATCAACAAGGACACCATCAAGAATCTGGTGCCGGTCTGGAATTACAGCCTCAACGACGACCGCAGCGAGGAATCGCAGCCGCTCGTCTACCAGGGCGTCCTTTACGTCACCACGCACAACGCCACGATTGCGGTCGACGCCAAGACCGGCAAGCAGATCTGGAAGACCAAGGTCGAATATCCCGCCGAAACGCCGCGTATCGTCTGCTGCGGCATCATCAATCGCGGCGCCGCGCTGTATGACGGCAAGGTGTTCCGTACCACCCTCGACGCCAATGTGATCGCGCTCGATGCCAAGACCGGCAAGGAGCTGTGGCGCCAGAAGGCTGCTGACATCAAGGAAGGCTACTCGATGACGGTGGCGCCGCTGGTCGCCGACGGCGTCGTGATCACCGGCATCTCGGGCGCCGAATTCGGCACCCGCGGCTTCATCGACGGCTGGGATCCCGCCACCGGCAAGAAGCTCTGGCGGACCTATTCGATCCCGACTCCGGACGAGCCCGGTGGCGACACCTGGAAGGGCGACACCTGGAAGCTCGGCGGCGGATCGACCTGGATCACCGGCTCCTATGATGCCGAACTGAACACGGTCTATTGGGGCATCGGCAATCCCGGACCGTTCAACTCGGCGGTGCGTCCCGGCGACAACCTCTACACCTGCTCGGTGCTCGCGCTCGATCCGAAGACCGGCAAGATCAAGTGGCACTACCAATTCTCGCCGAACAATCCGTTCGACTATGACTCGGTGGCCGAGATGGTGCTCGCCGACATGAATGTCGAGGGCAAGCCGACCAAGGTGCTGATGGACGCCAACCGCAACGGCTTCTTCTACGTGCTCGATCGCACCAACGGGAAGCTGCTCGCGGCCAATCCCTATGTGAACGTCAACTGGGCCACCGGAGTAGACCTGAAGACCGGACGCCCGATCGAGACCGACGTCGCCAAGGATGCGCGCGACGGCAAGAAGGTCACGGTCTACCCGTCGATCCTCGGCGGCAAGAACTGGGAGCCGATGTCGTTCAATCCGCAGACCGGCCTCGCCTATGCCAACACGCTCGCGTTCGGCGGCAAGTACAAGGCCGAGCCGGTGACGTTCAAGCAGGGCGAATGGTATCTCGGCATGGACCTCACCGATCCCTGGGAATGGGGCACCGGACCGCGCGGCCATCTCAAGGCGATCGATCCGATGACCGGCAAGGCGAAGTGGGAAGCGCCGAGCGACATTCCGCGCTTCTCCGGCGTGCTCTCCACGGCTGGTGGCGTGGTGTTCTCCGGTCAGTTGACCGGCGAATTCGAGGCGTTCGACGCCGACACCGGCAAGAAGCTCTGGCAGTTCCAGACCGGCTCGGGCATCGAAGGACAACCCATCACCTGGCAGCAGGACGGCGTGCAGTATGTCGCCGTCACCTCGGGCTATGGCGGCGTCTATTCGCTGTTCTCCGGCGACGAGCGGCTTGCCAAGGTGCCACCCGGCGGATCGCTGTGGGTTTTCGCGGTCAAGAATTGAGCGCGGAGCACACGTGACTGAAAGAGTAACCCTGTTGACGGCGGCGGTCTTCGCCGCCGTCGCGGCGGCCTTGATCACGCTGATCCCGGCTGCCGCACAGCAATCCAGTGCACTCGACCTCCCGGGTCAGACCGACCAGGGCAAGATGACCTACGCCAAGAACTGCTCGCATTGCCATGGGCCCAACATGGTCAACTCCGGCACCATCACGCCGGACCTGCGCGGGTTTCCCGACGACAAGACGCGCTTCGTGACCACCGTGAAGCAAGGGAAGAACGGCAAGATGCCGCCCTGGACCGACATCCTGAGCGAGCAGGAGATCGCCGACGTCTGGGCCTTCGTGTCGAGCCGGAGGACCCCATGAGGGCCCGGCTGGCGGCCGCCGCGACCGCCCTGCTCCTCGCCATATCGGCGGCAGCGCATGCCGCCGACGAGCCGCTCAAGGTTTGCCTCGACGAGGATCTTCCGCCGCTGTCGGCCCATCATCGCGGCAAGCCGGATGCCGGCTTCGATGTGGCACTCGCGCAAGTGATCGCCGAACGGCTCGGGCGGCCGCTCAAGATCCAGTGGTTCGAGAGCAAGCTCGACGAAGATTCGAGCCCGGCGCTCGAAGCCAATGCGTTGCTGTCGGACGGGCGCTGCTCGCTGGTCGGCGGCTACGCCCTCACCACGGACTCGCTGAAGATACCCGGCGTCCCGACGGCAAAGCTGCCGGACTTCGAGGGCGCCACCCGCGACGATCGCCGCCGGCGGATCCCGATCGGCGTCCTGGTGCCGAGCCAGCCCTACATCTATTCGCCGATGACCGTCGTGCTCGGTCCCAAAGCCAAAGACAAAAAGATCACCGATATCGGCGACCTCTCCGGCCTTCGCCTGACGATCGAAAGCGGCACGTTGGGCGATGCCATTCTGATGACCTTCGGCAAGGGCAAGCTGATCGAAGACATCACCCACCTCGTGCCCGGCCGCAGCGACCTGCTGGGAGAGCTCGAGCACGGCGAATTCGACGCAACGCTGCTCGACCTCCGCCGCTTCGACGCCTACCGCGCCAGCCGTCCGGACACCAGGATCACCGCTTCGGGCTATTATTATCCGATCGGCGCCAATCGCGGTTACGTTGCGCTCGAAACCGACAAGGCGCTGCTGGAGGCTGTCAACAAGGTGCTGTCCGACCTGCAATCCAAGGGCACCATCGCCGAGCTCGGCAAGGCGGCGGGCCTCACCTGGCTCGCCCCGCGCGAGCCGATCGTCCTCGGCGATGTCTGGCTGAAGATCCTGAACCGCTGAGCCGTTCGCCGCGGCCCGGCTATTTCAGGTAATTGGCCGGGTTCATGCTCTGGATCCTGGCGATTGCCGAATAGGACGCCGTCAGCTGCGCCTGATAGGTGGAAGGCTGCGCCGTCATCGCAGCGACGTCGACGCTGGTGAGATTGGTCACCTCGGCTTCCGACGACGCCGCCGGCTTCGCGATCTCGACCCGTATCTCCTCCGACATCACGACGCTGCAGCAGGCCGCCACCAACCCGGCGCAGGCGACCTCGATCCTGCAGACTGCCGACGGCGGCGCGTCCAACATCTCGGACATCCTGGCCCGCATGAAATCGCTGGCTTCCGAGTCCGCCTCCGGCATCCGTTTCGAGCTCGCGACGGCGGCGACGCAGGCGCGTGAGGCACCGCAAGTGATCTCGCCGCCGCTCGCAGCGGCCTCCTGACCGAGCCGTCGAAACGGCTCAGGAGCCGGGCGTCCATTTCCAGACGATATCGGAAACGTTGACCGGCTTTGGGATCAGCCCGATCGCCTTGAACCGGTCGGCAATCGCCTGCTGGCTCCTGACGATCTCGGCGTCGACCGGCACCACCTGGTAGTTCGAGCGCGCGACGAAGCGCCTGATCGCCTCGATGTCGACGCCGGTCGCCTCGGCCTGCGCACGGGCCACCTCCTCGCGGTGGCCAGCAGCCCATTTTCCTTCAGCAGCGAAGATCGCGTTGAGCTTCGCAACGATGGACGGATACTTTGCAACAAAGTCCGATCCGGCGATGTAGAATGCGTTCGGCTTGTGCACGTCCTTGTCGAAGGCGATGACGCGCACCTTGTCCTTGATCTCCGCCAGCGCCAGATAAGGGTCCCAGATCGACCACGCGTCGACAATGCCTCGGGAGAAGGCGACGGTTGCGTCCGCCGGCGCCAGCGGCGTCGGCGTGATATCGCTCCAGGACAGGCCGGCCTTGTCGAGCGCCGCGACGAGCAGATTGTGCGCGCTCGAGCCCTTGCCGAACGCGACGCGCTTGCCCTTGAGGTCGGCGAGGGTCCTGATCGGGGAGTCCGCGGGCACGATGATCGCCTGGTTGCTGCCATCAGACGTCACCGCCGCCACATACTCGATCTTGGCCGCGCCCGCCTGTGCGAAGATCGGCGGCGTATCGCCGACGAAACCAAAATCGACGCTGCCGACATTGATCGCCTCAAGTAGCGGCGGGCCGAACTGGAAGTCGATCCACTTCACCTCGATGCCGAGCGGCTTGAACGCGTCCTCGACCGTGTGACGCTGGCGGACGGCCGGAAACAGGCCGCCCTTCTGCGTGCCGATGCGGATCTCGGCCGGCTTGTCCTCGGCCCTGGCCGGAAGGACCACGAATGCCGACAGCGCCAGTGCGGCTGCAAGAATGGTACGTCTGGTCGTCATGACAGTCCTTTCAAAGGTTGCCGTTCAGATGTTGCGTGAATTCGATGATGGCTGACCGCGCGCCTGGCGGCGCTGCAAGTGCGCCCTCACCGCGCGCTCCGCGGCGCGTGCGGAGCCGAAATGGCCGCCGTCGAGGCCGTCAAAGGCGCGGTCCGAGGAGAAGAAGCAGAAGCCGCCGGCATCGCTGACAACGATGCCGGCGGTGCGATCCGATACTTCGATGACGTAAGCTTGAGACGTTTGGACCTTGGAGACTTGTGCGTGGGACATGCGTGCTCGATCGCCGAACGACGGCGCTCCTGTCTGATTGTCGGGTGCTTTGATTTTCTAAGCGATCAACAACAGACGCCGGTCGCCGCCGAGACGCAGCGATGCTGCATGCGGCTTCGCATGTCGCACGTCAGGCTGCGGTGGGGATGTCTCATTGCGGTGACCTTGAACGACGCGGATATCGCGTATCAATATCCGGCCGAACCGCGTCGCGGTCAATGAAATGACTGACCAAAGATGATGGGCCGGCGCGATGCCTCGTTCGCGACGGGCGGGAAAAGCAGCACAGTTTTGGTGACGGCGGGTACGAACCGGCGAATTTGCGGATATTGGCCGGGCAGCGCGTGCTGCTGCCCGGTCATGATCGCTCAGGGCAGGATCGGCGGGTGATAGGTGAAGGTCGCCATCAGGATCGCCGCCAGCAGCATCACGATCGGGAAGTGGATGAAGAACTGCACCGACGTGTAGCCGATCAGGTCCTTCGACTTCAGGCCGAGAATGCCGAGCAGCGGCAGCATCCAGAACGGATTGATGAAGTTCGGCAGCGTCTCGGCGATGTTGTAGACCATCACCGTCCAGCCGAGATGCGCGCCGATATCGTTGGCCGCCTTCATGATGTAGGGCGCCTCGATGATCCACTTGCCGCCGGCCGACGGCACGAAGAAACCAAGCAGCGCCGAATAGATTCCGACCAGGAACGAGAACACGGTTGAATTGCTGGAAGCGCCGACGAACCAGTGCGCGATCGTGTCCGACAGTGTGGTGCCGCTGCTGTTCGGCACCTTGGTCAGGATCTGCGCGACGCCGGCATAGAACGGAAACTGCAACAGCACACCGGAGACGCTCGGCATCGCCTTCGAGAACGACTCGACCAGGCTGCGCGGCCGCCAATGCAGCACGATGCCGAGAATCAGGAAGACGAAATTGTAGGTGTTGAGCCCCGACAGCGTGATCAGCGGATTACCCGACTGGAACGTCTGCCATAGCCAGCCGGCGGCGAGGACTGCGATCAGGATCGTCAGCAGCGGGCTGAACTCCAGCCAGTCGCCCGGACGGGCCGGTTTCCTGACCTCGATGCGGTCATCGTCGAGCGCAACGCCGAGATCCTCCGCCGTCTTCGCCTGCTCCGCCGCCGGCGTCGTGAAATAGCAGATCGCGGCAGAGACGACGGTCACCGTCGCGACCGTGACCATGTTTTGCCAGGTCAGGATGGTTTCCGAGAAACCGATCACGCCGGTGATCGGCAGAAGCGATGCCGGAATGCTGCCCGCATTGGCCTGGAGCTGCGCGGCTGACGACGTGATGCCGAGGGTGAAGCCGCAGCCGAGCCCGAGATAGCCGGCCGCGCCGGCCGCCCGATAGTCGAGCCGAATGTCGGTGCGCCGCGCGATCTCCCGCACCAGGAGACCGGAGAAGATCAGGCTGAGGCCCCAGTTCAGCAGCGAGAGAAAGATGCTGAGCACGCCGACGAAGACCACCGCGCCGCGCCCGGTCCTCGGCACGCTCGCGAGCCGCGCAAGCACGGCCGCAATCGGCGGCGACATCGCCACGACATAGCCGCCGATCGCGACCAGTGCCATCTGCATCGTGAAGGGAATCAGATTCCAGAAGCCATCGCCGAACGCGCGGCTGACGGCGAGCGGTGAACCGCCATGCAGGATCGCACCTGCGGCAACCGCAATCACCGCGATCAGGACGAAGACGTACGCATCCGGAAACCAGCGTTCCGCAAACGCCACCAGAGCCTGCGAAAAGCGCGCGATGATATTGTCCGCGACAGGTTTTCGTAAGCCCACAGTTTGGTCATGCGTTGCATTCGTCATCAATCTGATCCCCTTCCGGTGATGCGGTTCGTTTTCAATCTTGATTGGTCATTCAAAGCGCGAGTGTAAGGTCGGTGAGCGGCACGGCCTGGCAGGTGAGGCATTGCCCCTCGCTGCCGTCGACGGGCCCGAGATGGGTGAACTCCCCATCGACGACCTCGACCGCGCAGCTCTCGCATTGCCCGACGCGACAGCCGCTCGGCAGCGCGATACCCGCAGCACTTGCCGCATCGAGCAGCGTCCCCTGCTCCGGTCCCCACGAAAAGCTCTGCTTGCTGCTCGCAAGCCGGATGGTCCGCGGCGCGAGGTTGTCCGGCACCGATGGCGGCGATACGAAGCTTTCAGCAAAGATGTCGAAGCGCGGCACGCCGAGCGCCGTCACGGCCTCGATCTGCTCCGCAACGAAATCCGGTGAGCCGCAGATGTAGACGAGCGGCCGTCGCGCCACGAGCGGCTTGACCTGTTCGAGATCGAGTCGCCCCTTGCGCAGCGAAAACGAGGCGGCCTCGCCCTGCGCGAGCGGCGCGGAGTAGAACGTCATGCGTTTCAGCCCCGGCGTGCTGGCTTCCAGTTCCGCAAGCCGCTGCGCAAATGGATGCTCGCGATTGCTGCGGCAGCCATGGAGCAGCAGGATCTCCGGCGCGCGTTCTTCCGGTGCTACCTGTTGAAGCGTTTCGAGATGACTGATGAACGGCGTGATGCCGATGCCGGCAGCGAGGAAGACCAGCGGCCGCGGCCCCTTCAATGGCGGCGTGAAGATGCCGCCCGGAGGCTCCAGCAGCACCTCGTCCCCGACCGCAAGACCATGCAGGCGATCCGGCATGAAGAACGGCGCGTCGCCGCTCCGCACCTCGTTGAAGAACCGCCCCTTCACCGCAATCGACAGCGCGTCGGGCAGATCGCCCGATCCGGTCAGAGAATAGGCCCGCGCTTCCGCTGTGCCGGGCAGCGAGATCATCACGTGTTGGCCCGGAAGGACGTCGGGCAGCGGGCCGCCGTCAAGCGGCCGCAGGCTGAAGGCGATGACGTTATCGGCCTCGGCGCGGCGCGCGGCAACCGTGAAACGGCGCTTGCCGCTCCAGACGCCGCGGCTTGCCACGGCATCGCGTCTGATCTCGCAGACGATCGCGCGCAGCGGGACGGAGCCGCTGACCGGATCGCGCGCATCGTCGTGCAACACCGCGTTGATGTTGCGGGTGCGGACTCCTGACGTCGCGGAACGATCGCGACCAAGCGGCGGACAATCCTCCCACCAACCGAATTCGGCGACGACGACACGATCGTCGAGCGCCGCGTTGAGCCGCACCTTCAGACGCACGGCACCGCCTCGCGTCTCGACCACGGCCCAGTCGCCTTCCACAAGCCCACGCCGCGCGGCGAGCTGCGGGTTGATCTCGACGGCCGGGTCCGGTGACTTGCGCCGCAATGAGGCGATGTGCCGATGCGAGGAGTGAACGTACCAACCGCTTTTGGCGGTGGAGAGCACCAGCGGAAAGCGTTCGTCCGCCGCTGTCGTGAGCGGGCTGCCGACCGGTTCGACATGATCGGGCAACGGGTCATGCCCATGCCCCAGCATCAGCTCCGAATAAATCTCGACCCGGCGCGTCGGTGTCGCAAAGCCCGCCGCCGTGCCGTCCTCGCGCGTGATGGCGTATTTTTCGTCACGGAATGCCTGCGGAAAACGGCGGCCTTCGGGATGCGCGCGCAGGTCCTCGACATCGATGCCGAGCGGCGCGAGCTGATAATTCCAGCCGGCCCTGATGTCGCCGCCGAAGAACAAGTCGCCCATGCCGAGCTTCAGTGCGAGCGCAGCGGCGATCTCGTAGTCTGCCTTCACTTCACCGATCGGATCGACCATACGCGGGCGAAACTGCACGGTCTCGACGGCCTCCTGCGTGATCTCGAACCCGATCTTGAGGGCGTCGCGCTCCCACGGCGTGCTGGCCGGCAGCACGAAATCGGCGCTCTCCGCGGTCGGGTTCATGAACATGTCGATATGAACCTGGAATTCCAGCGCATTCAGCGCGGCCTTGTTGCGCTCGGAATGGCCCTGCGAGACGACGAAGTTGGTGCCGAAGGCGACCAGCGCACGCACTTGATAGGGCTCGCCCTCGAGCACGGCCCGGCTGAAATCGCGCGCCGTGATCCAGCCTTTCGCCGGCGGGCCGAGCGGCAGTTCGGCAATGCCCAGCGCCTTGGCCTGCTGCTCCGGCGGCAGGATGTTGTAGTCGTTGAGAGGACGTGTCGGCGGCGGCACCGGCCAGCGATTGCCGCCGGGCCGATCGCAGGCGCCGGTCAGCGCGTAGAGTGTCGCGATCGTACGCTCGATCGCGGTGGCGTTGGTGTGCTGACCGACGCCGGTCCAGGAATGATAGGCAAGCCGCGGCCGGGCCGCGAGCAGCGCGTTGAACGCGTCGATATCGGCGACATCAAGCCAGGTCAGCTCCGCCACGCGCTCCGGCGTGTAAGGCGCGGCGCGCTCGACGAGCAGTTCGAACGCCGTTGCTGCCGATATCATTCTCCCATCGCGTGCCTGGATCGACAGCGCACCGCGTAGTTGGCCGTCGCTCGTCGTTGCGTAGCGCGTATCGCAAGATACCGGCGAGCCCGACGCGTCGAGACGCACGAACGCATCAGGCGCGCCATCCGGCCACAACGCATCGGCGCGCAGGAAGCGCCCGGTGGTACGGTCGACCAGCAGCGACCCGTTGGTCCATGCGCCGACGAAGTCTGCATCGAAGCTGCCGGTCGCAATGAGGTGACGGATCGTGCCCATCGCAAGCGCGCCATCGGCACCAGGACGAATGCGCAGCCAGAGATCGGCCTGCTGGCCCGAGCCGTTCGGCTTGGGATCGACGACGACGACCTTGGCGCCGCGGCGCCGCGCATCGGCGATCCGCGTCGCCTGGGCCAACCAGGTGCGCGCGGGGTTGTGGCCCCACAGGATGATCGCATCCGCATTGTCGTAATCGGGAAAGCCGATGCCGCGGCCGAACGTCAGTGCGTGCGCGTAGTCCTTGTGCCAGCCGCAGATCTCGACCGCATAGATCAGGTTCGGGCTGCCGAAGCCGCGGATGAAGCGCTCGACCCACTCGAAGCTGTCGACCGTCGGCGTGCCGCTCGGCGTCGTGACGCCGAACGCCACCGACTCGGCGCCGCTCTCAGCGCGGATCCTGCCGAGCCGCTCGGCGATCTCGGTCAGCGCCTCGTCCCAGGATACCTCGATCCAACCGGGATCGGTGGCATCGCGCGGCCGGGTCCGCTTCAGCGGGACAGTCAGCCGGCGCGGGCTGCCGACGATTTCGGGGGCGGCGCGGCCCTTGGCGCAGAGCGCGCCACCGGTCGGGTGGTCATTTAATACCTCCACGCCGACGAGGCGCCCGTCCTCCACCACGGTGACGGCACCGCAGCGCGAGCGACAAAGCGTACAATAGCCGGGTAGCCGCTGTTTCACCGCCGTCTCATGGCTATGACGCATTTTTGTAGTGCGTTACACATTTACGTCATACGCTACTGCTCCCGTCAAGGCTAAGTAATAATCAGGGACGAATCGGTGTTCCCAACGAGAAGGCGGCTGCGACCTCCCATGGACCAGAATTTGCGCGAACAGGTGCTGCAACGGGTGCGCGCCGAGATCATTTCCGGGCAGAGCCTTCCGGGCACGATGTATTCGGTGCCGAGTCTTGCCGCGAGCCTCGGCGTCTCCTCGACGCCGGTGCGCGAGGCGCTGCTCGAGCTCAGCCGCGGCGGCCTGGTCGAGCCGATGCGCAACCGCGGCTTCAAGGTGGTGGAGCCGACGCTGACCGAGCTGCGTAATTTGTTCGACATGCGCGAGGTGCTGGAGCTGCACGCCGCCGTGCTGGTCGCAGCCAATCCGCCTAAGGATCTACCAACCGTACGCCGCTGGGCCGATGAGATCGCGCGGGCCGTCGAGACCGACGACGTGCAGCTCTACCTGGAAGCCGACCGCGCCTATCATTGCGAGTTCATCGCCGCCGCCGGCAACGAGCTCTTGACCGAGATGGTGATGGGCCTGCGCGACAAGATGCGGCTCTACGGCATCAGCTCACGCGCCGGTCACGAGCGGCAGCAGGCCTCGGTGCCCGAGCACTACCGGCTGATCGAACTCGCGCTCGCCGGCGAGACCGACGCGCTGCCGACTCTGCTGCGCAGCCACATCCGGTCCTGGGAGCCGATCTTCGTCGATGCATTGATGCGCTCGAAGGAGCATGTGCGCGAGCCGCTGCGGCAGGTACGCGGCTGACACGCGGAGCGAAGGCCTTCTAGTCCAGAATGCTCTTGTAGTTCTCCGAGAAGACGTCGCGGCCGATGATCAGCCGCATCACTTCGGAGCTTCCGGCCAGGATCCGATTGACGCGCGCATCGGTGAACATGCGGCTGATCGGATATTCATCCATGTATCCTGCGCCGCCGTGCAGCTGCACGCCGAGGTCGAGCATCTTCCACTCGACTTCGGACGACATCATCTTGGCCTTGGCGCCCATGTTGCTGGTCAGGCGTCCCGCATTGTGCTCTGCCACGCAGTGATCGACATAGACCTGCACGAGATCGATTTCGGCATCCATCTCGGCCATGCGGAACTGGGTGTTCTGCTGCTCGGCGAGCGGCCTGCCGAACAGCTTGCGCTCCATCACGTAATCGCGCGTGATGTCGAACGCCTTGCGGCCGTTGGCGATCGATCCGACCGCGGAGATCAGCCGCTCCTCGGCAAGGCCTTCCATGAGGTAGTAGAAGCCCCTGCCCGGCTCTCCCAGCACGTTCGCCTTGGGCACCTTCACATTCTGGAAGAACAGCTCTGCGGTGTCCTGCGCCGGCATGCCCATCTTCTTGAGATTGCGGCCGCGCTCGAAACCTTCCATGCCGCGCTCGACGATCAGAAGCACCATGGCGTGCTTCTTCTCGGCACCTGCGAGCTTGGCCGCCACGATCACGACGTCTGAATTGATGCCGTTGGAGATATAGGTCTTCGAGCCGTTGAGCAGGAAATGATCGCCCTTGTCCTCAGCCGTCGTCCGCATGCCGGCGAGGTCTGAGCCCGCACCGGGCTCGGTCATCGCGATCGCCAGGATGGTCTCGCCGCTGACGCATTTCGGCAGGAAGCGGTCGCGCTGCTCCTCGGTGCCGAAGCGCTTGAAATAGGATCCGACCAGGCGGCTGTGCAGCGTGTTGAACCAGCCCTTGCAGCCGGAGCGCGCGGTCTCCTCGATGATGATCTGCTCATAGCGGAAATCTTCATCGCCCATGCCGCCGTATTTTTCCTCGGGCCAGATCATCAGGAAGCCGAGGTCACCGGCCTTCTTGAACGCGCTGCGATCGACGATGCCGGCCTCCCGCCACTCCTCCATAAAGGGCGTGATCTCGCTTGCGAGGAACTTGCGATAGGAATCGCGGAAGATGACCTGATCTTCGGTAAAGCTGCGCATCAATCACCCAATAGCGCTGTCATGGACACCGGCCGGCCTACGGCGAGGCACCGGTACAAAAAATTCGAGCGCCGGTTCTGCTGCAATCAAAACCGGCGCTCCGTCGTCGAAACAGTCGAGCCTTACTTGCCCTTCCAGTTCGGCGCGCGCTTTTCGGCAAAGGCAGCAGCGCCCTCGCGGGCATCCTCGGAGACGAAGACAGGACCGACGATCTCCTGCTGCTTCTTCCACATCTGGTCTTCCGGCCAGAGCCGGGATTCGACGACCACCTGCTTGGACGCCTTCACGGCGAGCGGGCCGTTGGCGCCGATCGCGGCTGCAAGCTCAAGCGCGGCCTCGAGCGCCGGGCCATCGGTCACGCGGTTGATGATGCCGAGTTGGTGAGCGCGCTCGGCGCCGAAGAATTCGCCGGTCAATGCGAATTCCATCGCCACACGGATCGGCATCTGGCGCGGCATGCGGATCAGGCCGCCGGCCGCAGCCGCCAGCCCGCGCTTCACCTCGGGTATCCCGAACTTGGCGTTGCGGTTGGCGACGATCATGTCGCACGACAGCGCGATCTCCATCCCGCCGGCGAGCGCGTAGCCGTCGACGGCCGCGATCAGCGGCTTCTTCGGCGGCGCCTCGGTGAGGCCGGCGAAACCGCGGCCCGGGATCGACGGCCGCTCGCCCTTCAGGAACCCCTTGAGGTCCATGCCCGAGCAAAACGTGCCGCCGGCGCCGGTGATGATACCGACGCTCAGCGCATCATCGGCGTCGAGCCGGTCGAGCGCCGCGGCCACGCCCTTGGAGAGCGCGAGGTTGGCCGCATTCTTGGCTTCCGGCCGGTTCAGGGTGATGATCAGTATCGGTCCGCGGACTTCAGTGAGGACCGGCGTTTCTTCGGACATCGCTTTCGTCTCCTGTTACCGTACCGAATCGCCTAGCGCGGGGCCATGCGAATGGCGCCGTCGAGGCGGACGTCTTCACCGTTGAAGTAGCCGTTGGTGATCATGGTCAGCGCCAGCTGCGCATACTCCTCCGGCATGCCGAGACGCTTCGGGAACGGCACCGACGCGCTGAGCGCGGCCTTGACGTTCTCGGGTGCCCCCTGCAGCAGCGGCGTGTTGAAGATGCCCGGCAGGATGGTGTTGACGCGAATGCCTTCGGCCATCAGGTCGCGCGCGATCGGCAAAGTCATGCCGACGACGCCGGCCTTCGAAGCCGAATAAGCCGCCTGCCCCATCTGGCCGTCCTCGGCCGCGACGGACGCGGTATTCACGACCGCACCGCGCTCGCCGTGCTCGAGCGGAGACAGCGACAGCATGCCCTGCGCCGACTTGGCTATGCAGCGGAAGGTGCCGACGAGGTTGATCTGGATGATGCGGTTGAAGGCATCGATCGGGAAGTGCGTGGGCTCGCCGGTCTTCTTGTCGCGGCCGGCGGTCTTCACCGCGTTGCCGGTGCCCGCGCAGTTCACCAGGATGCGCTCCTGGCCGTGCGCCGCACGGGCCTTGGCGAAGCCCGCATCGACCAACTCGTCGGAGGTGACATCGACCTTGCAGAACACACCGCCGATTTCCCTGGCGATGGCTTCGCCCTTCTCTTCGTTGAAGTCGAAGATCGCGACCTTCACGCCTTGCGCTGCGAGCGCCCGCGAGGTGGCCGCGCCGAGGCCGGAAGCGCCGCCGGTGACGACGGCGGCGACCGATGAATCGAGTTTCATGGCAGTGTCCTTTCGCGATCAGATGCGTTCGATGATGATGGCCGGCGCCATGCCGCCGGCGGCGCACATAGTGACGAGACCATAACGACCGCCGCTGCGTTCGAGCTCGTCGAGCGCGGTGCCGATCAGGATCGATCCGGTTGCGCCGATCGGGTGGCCGAGCGCGATCGAGCCGCCGTTGATGTTGACTTTCTCGCGATCGAGATCGAGGTCACGGATGAACTTCTCGGCAACAACAGCGAACGCCTCGTTGATCTCCCAAACGTCGATGTCGTCCTTGGTCAGGCCGGCCTTCGCGAGAACCTTCTTGGCCGCCGGAACCGGCGCGTTGAGCATCAAGGTCGGATCGTCACCCTGGTTGGCATAGGCGACGATGCGGCCGCGCGGCTTGAGGCCGTGCTTCTCGGCATATTCCTTCGACGTGATCAGCACCGCGGCGGCGCCGTCCACCACGCCCGAGCTGTTGCCGGCATGATGCACACCCTTCCACTCAAGGCCCGGATAGCGGCGCTGGATCTGCTTCTTGAAGGTCACGCCGTTGCCGAGATCGAAATCGGCAAGCTGCTCGAAGCTGGGCTTCAGCGACGCCAGCCCTTCGGCGGTGGTCTCGGGGCGCGGGAATTCCTCACGACCGAGGGCGACGCTGCCGTCGTCGTTGAGAACGGGGATCACCGACTTGGCGAAGCGGCCTTCATCGATCGCCCGCTTGGCGCGCTGCTGGCTCGTCAGCGCCAGCGCATCGCAGGCCTCCCGGCTGATTCCTTCGCGCGTGGCGATGGCGTCGCCGCACACGCCCTGGTGCGACTGCGGATGAAGCTCGTCAAGCGCCGGATTGCCCGAGCCCATCATCCGCGCCGGCTGGCCGGCCTTGGAGCGCTCGGCGGCGAGGACCTGCTGGTAGCTCATCATCTCGGTGCCGCCGGCGATGACGCAATCCTCCATCCCCGACATCACAGAGGCTGCCGCGAGATTCACCGACGTGATGCCGCCGCCGCAGAAGCGATCCAGCGTCGTGCCGCTGGCGTTGATGTCGTAGCCGGCCGCGAGCGCCGACATGCGTCCGAGATCGCCGCCCTGCTTGCCTTCCTGGGTCGACGTCGACCAGATGATGTCATCGACGGTCGACGTATCGAGCTTGTTGCGCTCCTTGAGCGCGGCGAGCACCGTTGCTGCCAGTTTCTGCGGGTGCAGGTGCGACAGCGCCCCTTTGCCCGGCTTGCCAACGCCGCGCGGCGTGCGAACCGCGTCAATGATGTATGCTTCAGACATGCGTTTCCCTTTGCTTTGGATGTCTCGTTGTAATGGGCCCGTGCCGATGGTCCCGACCATTTTCCGCAGTTGCCTGCCTCGGAGCAAGCCGAGGCGTCAGCGCTGCGGTGTCACCGCGAGCGGTCCGGCAACCGGGTTGCGCTGGTCGTCGAAATAGCGCGAGTTGATCAGCATGGACGGTTGCGCCGTTTCGAATGCGGGCTTGTCGCGGCTCTCCGCCAACAACGGCGCGCCGGGCGCGGCGGCGTGCGGACCCAGAGCATATTTCTGCTCCTGCGGCAGGTAGATTAACTGGCCGATCTGGGTGAGCGTCAGCGTGAGACGGGAGACCGTGGATCGCGGAAGACCACAGCGATCGGCGATTTCGCGATTGCCCAGGCGTATGCTTCGACCTTCGAAGCAACGCACGATGTCGAATGCGCGCGACACCACCTGGATCACGCGACGGTTGTCCGTGCCGGCGCTGTCTTGCGCCATCAGTACCTCAGATCGACGTCCCATCGTTTACGTCTCACTCCTCATGTTTGCTACGGGTGAACGAAACCAGCTCTGCTTCGCGCGCGGAAGGCGGCGATCCGCGACGTCACGGCCAGGCGCGCAACGCGCCGCGGCCTGCGCGCGCGGACTTGTGTGCAGGATCTGGCAGCAGGGATCGGCGCGGGTTGTGCCGGTGATGATCGCGGTGGTCTTTGCACGCGCGGCAAAACTTGCGGCATGCTGGACGAAGCCGCGCTTGGCCTGTTCGAGACCGGTCCGCACGGAGCCGATGCGCGGGTGGATTTCCAGCCGAACGAAGCCGCGACCACGCGGGGCAAGCAGCTTCGGTTCTCTTTGGCCGGCCGGCATCAGGCGGATTCTTTCCCTAGGGTTTTGCCTTAATTAATTGATTAATTAGTTAGCCGGGTGATTAAAGTGGGCGCGCCTCCCTGTCAACCGTCCCCGGCTGCAAGGCACCCCCGCTTTCCGCCAACCGCTCGGTCACACGGCGTTCGCAGATCCGTCGTGAATGCCGTGAGGATGCACCCCGGGGTCGAACGAGCGATCGCGCGCGACCAGGGCATGCAAAAGCAGCCGCGGGACTGCGCGTCACGGCCTTCGACCGGTCAGCGGGACGGCTTGCCGGCCGATGCAAAACGCACGCGCATGCAGTTGCGATCGACGATCAGGAGACGGTTGGGAGGATTCAACAAGCGCGCAGCCGGCGTCGGAATCGACGCGGCTGGCGGCCGGTGCGGCCGTTACGAGAGCAAATCTAAGCTCTGAAAGCTCGATGGGCGCAACAGGGCTCCAACCTGGGACCCGCTGATTAAGGGTCAGCTGCCCCCCCGCAGCCCCCTACGAGTTTCCCATTTGCGCAAGTGTTGCGTTGAACGTAGCGCTCGGGCGCATCACGGCTTCGCATTTCTTTGGATCAGGCAGGTAATAGCCGCCGATGTCCGCGGGGTTGGCCTGGACCGCCGCAAGCTCAGCGACAATCTTCTCCTCGTTGCGGGCGAGCGCCGCAGCCAGCGGGGCGAACAGCGCCTGCAGCGCGGGATCCTCCGACTGAGCAGCAAGCTCCTGTGCCCAGTACATCGCGAGGTAAAACTGGCTGCCCCGATTGTCCAATTCGCCAGTCCGCGGCGATGGCGACTTCCTGTTGTCCAGCAGCTTGCCGGTCGCGGCATCGAGCGTTCTGGCCAACAGCTTCGCCTGCTGATTGCCGGTCTTCAGGCCAAGGTCTTCGAGGGAGACGGCCAGAGCCAAAAATTCACCCAGCGAATCCCAACGGAGGTGGTTCTCCTCAGCCAGTTGCTGCACGTGCTTGGGCGCAGAGCCGCCAGCGCCGGTTTCGTACATGCCACCACCGGCCATGAGCGGAACGATGGACAGCATCTTGGCCGAGGTGCCCAGCTCCATGATGGGGAACAGGTCGGTCAGATAGTCGCGCAGGATGTTGCCGGTGGCACTGATCGTGTCGAGGCCACGAACGACCCGCTCCAATGTATAGCGCATGGCGCGCACCTGGCTCATGATCTGAATGTCGAGGCCAGTGGTGTCGTGCTCGTGCAGGTACATCTTGACCTTCGTGATGAGCTGCGCCTCGTGCGGACGGTACGGGTCGAGCCAGAACAGGACCGGCATACCGGAGTTGCGGGCACGGTTGACGGCGAGCTTGACCCAGTCCCGGATCGCGGCGTCCTTGACCTGGCACATCCGCCAGATGTCACCTTGCTCGACGTTCTGGCTGAGCAGCACTTCGCCGGTGGCAAGATCGGTGATGTTGGCCACGCCGTCCTCGGCGATCTCAAATGTCTTGTCGTGCGAGCCGTATTCCTCGGCCTGCTGAGCCATCAGACCAACGTTTGGCACGGTGCCCATGGTCTTCGGATCGAATGCACCGTGCCATTTGCAGAAGTTGATCATCTCCTGATAGATCCGGGCGAAGGTGCTTTCCGGCATTACGGCCTTGACGTCCTTCAGGCGGCCGTCGGCCCCCCACATCTTGCCGCCGTTGCGGATCATGGCCGGCATGGATGCGTCGACGATGACGTCATTGGGAGAATGGAAATTGGTGATGCCCTTGGTCGAGTCGACCATCGCCAACTCGGGCCGATGCTCATGGCACGCGTGCAGGTCGCGCTTGATCTCGTCCTGCTTGCTCTCTGGCAGGCTCGCGATCTTGTTGTACAAGTCGACCATACCGTTGTTGACGTTCACGCCTATCTCGTCGAACAATTGGCCGTGCTTGGCGAAGGCATCGCGATAGAAGATCTTCACGCAGTGGCCGAACACGATTGGGTGAGACACCTTCATCATGGTGGCCTTGACGTGCAGCGAGAACATCACACCAGTCTTGTGCGCGTCCTCGATCTGTTCCTCGTAGAATTCCAGGAGCGCCTTCTTGCTCATGAACATCGAGTCGATCACCTCGCGGTCCTGCAGCGCCACCTTGGGCTTGAGCACGATCGTCTTTCCACTCTTGGTAATCAGCTCCATCTTCACGTCACGCGCCTTGTCCAGCGTCATGGATTTTTCGCCGTGGTAGAAGTCGCCATGGTGCATGTGTGAGACGTGCGAACGCGAGGCCTGGCTCCATTCGGCCATGGAGTGCGGATTCTTGCGCGCATAGTTTTTCACCGCCAGCGGCGCGCGGCGATCGGAATTGCCCTCGCGCAGCACCGGATTCACCGCGCTGCCAATGCATTTGGCGTAACGCGCCCGGATCGCCTTCTGCTCGTCCGACGTGGGGTTCTCGGGATAGTCCGGGATGTTGTAGCCCTTCCCCTTGAGCTCCTTGATCGCCGCCATCAGCTGCGCCACCGAGGCGCTGATATTTGGCAGCTTGATAATGTTGGTGCCGGGTAGCAGCGTCAGCCGGCCCAACTCGGCCAGGTTGTCGGGCACACGCTGCCCTTCGGTCAGGAATTCGGGAAATTCACCGAGGATCCTGGCTGCTACCGAAATGTCGCTGGTAGCGACGTTGATCCCGGCCGCAGTCGCAAATGCCCGCACGATGGGCAAGAACGCGACCGTCGCCAGCGCCGGGGCTTCATCGGTCAGCGTGTAGATGATGGTGGGCCGTGTCGTGCTCATACGCTGGCTTCCTTAGCATGGCGAGGTTTTGGATGCGGCAACAGTCTGATCTCTGTCCATCGGACAAGTTCGCACAGTCCCAAAATCTGGCACCTATGATGAGCTTCGGCAACTGATTTGTGCCCGGATTAAGCAGTGAGAAGCAGCGACATGATCGACACGGCAAGCACGGCGAGGACTTTGGAGAGTCGGCCGAGCCAAGCGTGCTGAGCCGCGACCATGCGACCATCAGCCATCGGGCGCTGCCAGGCTCTAGCTCAAGGCCCCTCGACGAAGCACAGCCTGCAACGTCCCCCACGGAGCAACCTCGATCATGCGAGACAACGGCGGGGATACGCTTTTCAGATAATCAAAGGAGGTACGATGAAGCCAAGTCATACATTGATTGCGCGTTTATCGTCCACAACGACCGTACCAATTTCGCACCAGAAACGACCTTCGCGACTTCTCAAAGGCTCTCACAAAGAATGATGGCGGCCTGTTATGTCATCGGCAGGAAGCATCACTCTGCCGATGTCCGCTCGATAGCTGGGTCAAACCGAATCCAATTCGGTCCATCGAACTTCTGCAACTGCATCGATCGGATAATGTTCGTTCGGCATCGATCGTCGGCGCATAGGTCTCATAGGTGGCTTCGGCGACGATATTGCGCACCGCGTCACCCAGACCACCTTCAAGCCCTTGATCCGAAATCGTCGTTCGACACTCGGCAAGACGGGCCTTCGCCGTTTTCAGCCAGCCGTCCACAGGTCCGTCCATTAGCGCGAATAGAGACGCGCGATCGGCAATCCGCCGAGCAAGCCCTGACAAAGTGTCACATGCTCTTGGCGACTGGCGCTACGACCGGCTTGGCTTCACCGAACATCGCCGGATCGATCGTCAACTGGAAGCGTTTGAAGCGCCAGCCGTCCGCCATGCGCCTGACAATGCAATCGCCGCCCGCAGTTGCGATCGCGACCGGCCCGATCGCGATGTTCATCTTAGTGATGTAGAAGCGATAGCGTGCGCCGTCCTCGTGAGGATCTACGACGTGGTTGGTGAGGAAATGCCGCACGCCGTCTTCCTTGCCGGCGGCGATATGCTTGGTGATGAATTCCTTCACCGCGGCGGGGCCGACGAATTCGCCGTAGGGGGCGACGAAGACGCCGTCGTCGGCAAAGCCGGAAGCGAAGCCGCCGGCGTCCTCGCTGTCGAGCCCGATATAGGTCCGCGCGGTGAGTTCCTGGATGTCGATCTTGTCTTCGGTCGTGATGGTCATCGATAGTCTCCCTTTGGTTTCGGTTCTTGAATGAATGGACTCAGGCGGAGGCGATGTGCCGCCGCAGCAACGCATTGAAGGGCTCGCCAACCTTCTGGACCGCGTGACCGGCACCTTGCAGGCAGTGGCATTCGACGTTGAACAGGTCGGCGAGCCGCCCGCTGATGCCGTCAAAGGCTTCGCTCCAGCCGCCGGTGATGACGAGCTTCGGGAAGCCCGCGTCGGCGACCGCGCCGACCGGCACATCAACGCTCCAGGGACGCTCGGTGACGAGGACGCCGGCCGCGGCGTTAACCGGCGGGGGAAGCGGATCGGGCATCGGCATGTTCATCTCGAGCGCTGCCAGGAAGCCGGTCACGAATGCGTGGCGTTTCGTCCGATCGGCGGTGGCCCAATGCTTGCGCATCGCCTCCGCTACGCGGCGGACCGGGGCGAGATCCGACGCCAGCGCAAAGGCCGGCGGCTCGATGACCGTGAGCGAACGCACGAGGTCGGGACGCCGGCCCGCGGCGTTCATCGCAACGATCCCTCCCATCGACGTGCCGACCAGATGCGCGCCGTCGCCAAGCAACTCGACGACATCAGCCGCGTCGCACAGGACATCCACCGCATCGATCGGTGGGGTGTCGCCGTAGCCGCGGCGCGTCATGACGGCGAGGGCGAAGCTCTCGGCCAGCGGTTTCTGCTCGCCGAATGCGGCGGCGCCGACGCCAAGACTGCCGTGAACAAGGACGATCCGATCCCCTCCACCACCCCAATTTTCAACTGCGTAGGACATCAATGTTCTCCAATATGTGCGATCGGACGCCCACGTAGCGCTGTGTCAAGCGCTGCGCCGGCGCGAATGCTGCTATTTGCGAAACGATGTACGCGTCGGCGCAGCGGCCGGAGCATCGGGCGCCCACAGACGGTAGCTCAGGTTGGCGAACACCGTGAAACCGCGCGAGACGGCCGCGCTGTCGATGCCGGGCACCGCCGTCCCTCCGGAAACGTTGGCCGACAGTTCGTGCGTCGCCCACAGGCTCAACGCGGCGGGACCGAAATTGTATCCGACCAGCGCGCCGGCGGCCCAGATGTCGTAACGCTTGAGGTTGACCGCCCCGCCATAGAACGCACTGGACTTGTCGTCGCTCACCTGTCCGACATAGTAGGCGACCGGACCGAACGTCCAGTTGCCGATGGTCTTGGTCGCAGTGAATTCGGCATGCAGCACGTTGCCGCTGGTGTAACCGGTCACCGAGCTCGCGGTGTTGATTTCCTCGAAGACGTTGGCCGTAAGATTCCAGCCGTCCTTGAAATACGAGACCACGAGGTTCGGCTGGAACGTCCACCAGGGCGCGCCTACATCTCCGAGCCCGTTCGGGCCCGCGGTGGTACCGGTCGGCATCCACATGCCGAAGCCCGTCTTGACGTACACACCGCTGTCGCCGAGTTTCCAGCTCAGCTCCGCCGGCGCCAGGAACGTATTATGCATCCCGAGCGGATTGACGTTCACCGGCGAGCCGACGTCTAGCATCATGAACGGTTGCACGATGACAGCATCGTAGCTTGCGCCGAACACCGTCCATCCGGGCACCCAGAGCAATCCTGCAGCCCCGGCCGCGATGTGAACGGAGGTCTTGCCGCCGCCCGCGGCGGTCGGCGCGCCCGGACCGACGATCGATCCCGAATAGGCTACCGCCTGGTCGAACATGTAGAGGCCGGCCGGCGGCGTGATCGCGGCATTTCCGAGCACGAGGCCCGGCTTCTGCGCCGAGCCGATATAGCCGGCCTCGAACGCAGAAGCTTGCGTGCAAGCCATCGTCAGACCGACGGTCAATCCTTTGGTCAATATCCGTTCAGAAAACATGTCCCCTCCGATCCACAGCTTCCTGCTCTCATCACCGGATGGCGGCGGCAGGTTTCGTTGGCCGGATTGTTGGACAGAGGGTGGCGCGGCGCTATCGCGCGCGCGAAGACGATTATCGGAATCGCGAAAATTTCGTGGACGCGCGGCGCTACGAGCGGTGTTTTGCCAGCACGGCGGACGGCTTCTCGCCGAACCGTTCCTTGAACCGCGCCGAGAAATCGCCGAGGTGGAAGAAGCCGCATTGCAGCGCGACCTCGGTCACCGCAACACTGCCGGGTTCAGATGACAACAGGATGGCGTGCACCCGGTCGAGCCGTTGCGCGCGCAGCCATCGGCTCGGTGAGGTCCCGAGATCGCGCTGGAATCCGGCCTGGAGGCTGCGCAGGCTGAGCCCGCAATGCCGTGCGACCTGCCCCAGGCTAACCGCATCGGCGATGTGCTGGCGCATATAGTCCATCGCCTTGCGCACCTGCGCCGACGGCGCTGCCCCGTTCGCCGCAGCGATCGCGCCGCTGAAATTGTTGGGCTGCGCCACGAGGAGCGACTCGACGATCAGCTCCTCAAGTTGCACGAACATCTTCGGATACGCCAACGCCTCGCCGAACGTTGACAGGCCGGCCGCGGCCTCGAGCTTGTGCCAGAACGCGGGCATCTCGCGCAGCGTGAGGTCGAAATGAACTGGCATGGCTTTGTCCGAGCCCAGCAGACTGGCACAAACGACCTCTACCCGCCGACGATCCAGCCGCAGCAATATCTGGTCAAAGGCACCTTCAATGTCGAGGCGGAATTCCCGGTATGGCCCTACAATCGTACCGCGCCCCGGTGTCACGTCGGCGACCGCCGAGCCGTAGCGAAACTGCGCACTGCCCTGGACCGGCAGCGTGACGAGGAAATTTCCCTCCTCCGACAATTCGGGCACCACGGTGACATCGCCCCCATAGCGCAACCGGTTGAGCGAAATCGGCCCTATCGGCAGATGGTGCAAGCGCGCGGCCAGCTTCGCGCGCCGCCCTCGCATGGCCAGATCGTGCGGCCGCAGCATCCTGCTGCATCCCTCGACCACCTCGTCAAGGTCACCGCTTGCAAGAACCAGGTGCTTGGCGTCGAACAGACGATCTGCGATGAACGCGGTCGATACGGCCATCACTGCTCCTTTCCAACCGTCGGCGGCACCGCAACATCGCAACCATAGCGCAATCGGCTGATTGACGCACGATATCGCGGCTATCGGCGGCGTAGGTTTGCCGCATCGCAAAACCCACGATTGGGCCACGGCAGCAGAAGCGCCCTGCTTCGGCGCCCATACCCTATGCCGACAATCGGCAAGCTACAGCTTCAGCTGCGCTTGTGCAGAGCCTCCGTATTCAACCAGATGCGGCTGTCTTTTCGCGCGAAACTCCTAAACGGCATGCGAATGACCACGCAGCATCGCTTCCACGCTAGCCGCGATCTCCAGCAGGCGCCGGTCGGCATTCCTGCGGCCGATCAGCATCAGGCCGACGGGCAGGCCGTCGACCGGCAACGGCATCGAGATCGACGGGCAATCGAGCATGTTGGCGATGCGGGGATTGCGAAGCACCAGTCCGTTGAATTTGTGGAAGGCGCTATCCTCCGTGACCGCCGACAGAAGCGGCGCACGGATTGGCGTCGTTGGCAGAATGAAAATCTCATCATTGCCGAAGGACTGTTCAAAAGCCTGGATGGCGGCGTGCCGGAGCCGCACCATGCGCACGTAATCGACGGCGAGGATGCCGGCGCCCGCCTCGATGCGAACCCGGGTTTTCGGATCGACCCCATCCAGCCTCGATACCCCGAGACTGCGCAGCGTAGAGCCGACCTCGATCGACGGAAAAGTGCCGATCCTGTCGATCTCGGCAATGCGATCGAGAGCAGGTTCGATCGATCCATCTTCGATCTGCAAGCCACCTGATCGAAGCTGCTTTACGGCATTCTCGAATGCGCCAAGCACTTCCGGCTCGCAGCCGTCAAACAGGCGTCCGCGAGCAACCGTGAGACGAAAGGTGTAGGGAGAGGCAGCCTGCGGCCGCGGCACCACGTCTCCACCCGACAGCACCTGATCGGCGACGAAGCAGTCCGCGACGCTCGAGGCGATCGGCCCAATGGTATCGAGGCTGGACGACAACGAGAACGCGCCGGCGGTCGGCACGAACCCGCCGGTCGGCTTGAAGCCGGTTGCGCCCGACAGCGCCGCTGGAATTCGGATCGACCCTCCCGTGTCACTGCCAATGGCGATGTCCGCCATGCCGTCGATCACTGAGACAACAGCCCCCGATGATGACCCTCCCGGAGCGCGGCGGCGGTCCCGGGGGTTGCCCGGCACCCCATCGTTCGGGTTCGTGCCCAGCGCGGAGAAGGCAAACTCGGTCATCTGGGTCTTGCCGATGATCACGGCTCCCGCGGCGCGCAAGCGCTTCACGACCAGGGCGTCTTCGGCGGCAGGGGGCAAGGCGCGTAGTACAGCGGACCCCGAGCTCGTTACGGAGCCTGCGACGTCGAAGAGTGCCTTGACCGAGACAATGCGACCGTCGAGCGGGCCGCGTGTGGTCCCGGCGACAGCGCGCCGATCGGCAGCTTCAGCCTCGCAGCGGGCGCTCTCAGCGAACAAGGCGGTGAAGGTACTCTCGGCACCCGATGAGCTCGCGCGCGCGAGCGCGGTCTCCAATCGTACCGCGGCGGTGGGATGGGATTGATCGGATGCTGACGTCATTCGTCGAAGCTCCTCACCGGAGGTGGCGGTCAAGAGACAACCGGGAGGACGTCAATATCGTAGCTGTGGGTCAGGGACCGCTTGAGAACCGGATCGCTCAGCTCCATTTCAAAGCGCGTCCCCGGGCGAATTCCGCCGATCGCACCCGGCGTCCCGCAGAACATCAAGGTCCCGGCAGGAAGCAGATCGGCATTCGCATAGCGACGAATGAGATCGCGCGGCGTTCTGAGCGACGAGACCGGACTGTCCTGATAGAGAACCCGCTTGCCGTCGATGATCGCCCAGGAACGAAGGACTAATTCATCCCAGTGCGGTTCGACATCAGCGTAGCGCCAGAGCTGCCCGCCGATCGGTTTGCCGCAAAGCTGCTTGGAAAGTGCGATTCCTGCAGCTTCTGCCTTGCGATCGGTATGGTCAGATCCGATTCCGATCCAGAGTCCATCGGCCATCGCGACCACCACGGGCTCGACCTCCCCGGAACTGTCCGGACCTAGCACCGTCAGGCGATCCGCCTGCGTCAGTGTCTGGGCTGCGACACGGTAGTAAAGCGGTGTCGTCGACGGGCGCGGGATTCCGAGCGCGGCGAGCTCCTCGATATGGTGCTCGATCGCCGCGGCGTCCCTGCCCGCCCACCCCGCGATCACAAGCGATTCGATTTCGACGCCGACGTGATCGGTCCGATCCTTCGCGATGCGGTCAAACTTCATGAACATGGGCTTTGTCATCCTTGGTAGACGGAACAAGAATCTCGCCACGCTCGATCTGCAATGTGCGATCGGCGACGCGGTCGAGCAGAACCGGCGAGGATTCCGTGATCAGCAAGGCGAGTTCGGGCCGGTGCTTGCGCAGTTCGCCGAGCGTCCGCGCATATTCGAGCGCGAGGGCCGGCGCCAGGCCCTGGAACGGTTCATCGAGCAACAGGACCTTGCGTGCCACCGTCAGCGCACGGCCCAGCGCAACCATCTTGCCCTGCCCGCCGGAAACACCGCCGGCAGGTCGGGACCGCATCACATGCAGTTCGGGCAGCAGCATATAGATTTCGTCCAGCCTGCGAGCAATTTCCGCCTTGTCGAGGTTGAGCGCCAGGGCCGGAAGGCGGATGTTCTCCTCCACGCTCAGCTCCGGTATCAGTCGGCGATCTTCCGGGGCGTATCCTATGCCGGCGCGGGCGCGGGTATGGGCCGGCATGCTGCCGAGATCGTCGGAATCGAGGCGGATCGAGCCTTCGTCGCGCGGGATGAGCCCCATGATCGCGCGAAGCGTCGTTGTCTTGCCGGCACCATTGCGGCCAATCAACACCGTCGTCTTTCGCGCGACGATGTCGCAGCTGACCTTGCGTAGCACACGCACGCCTTCGATCGAGACGCTGACCTTGTCGACACTGAGCATCAGGCCACTCCCACGACGCGTTCGCGGACTTGCGCGTTGCCAAACACCTCGTCGGGCCGCCCTTCGGCCATGATATTTCCGGCGTTCCACACCAGGACACGGCTTGCATAGCGTGCAACCACGTCCATGTCGTGCTCGACGAAAAGCGCAGTGATACGGCGCTGACGCAGCGCACTCATCAACGCCTCCATCAGTGGAAAGCGCTCCAGCGCACTCACGCCGCTGGTCGGCTCGTCCAGCAGAAGGAGCCGCGGCTTGAGCGCCAGGGCAACCGCGATGTCGAGAAGCTTGCGGTGACCTTCAGGCAGGGTACTGCTGATCCGATCGGTGTCGCCGTCGAGCCCGACCAGCTCGAGCAAGGCCTTTGCCTCGTCGCGCCGTTCCGCTGTTTCAAGTGGCCGGATCGCGCTCCACAGCCCGTCTTTCGCGGCCAGCGCCAGCATCATGTTGTCGATCACGCGCTGTGCGGAGAAGAGTTGCGGGATCTGGAAGGCGCGCGCGACCCCGCGTCGGGCAATAGCGCGCGGCGACATCCGGGTGATGTCGTTGCCGTCGAGCAGAACGCTGCCTGAAATTGGACGAATATAGCCTGTGCAGATGTTGAGCAGCGTCGTCTTTCCCGATCCGTTCGGACCGATGATGGCGAGGAACTCGCCATCGTGGATTGCGATGCTTGCCCCGTCGGCCGCTTTGACCCCGTTGAATGCGACGCGAAGGTTCTTGGCCTCCAGGATGGGACGGCTCATGAGCTCTGAGCCTCCTTGCGCTCAAACAATCCGTAGATGCCCTGCGGCATGAACATGATCACGACGATCAGCGTGATGCCCACGAACAGATTCCAGGCGTCCGTCACGGTTACGGCCGCGCTGTGCAGCAATTCGAGGAAGAGCGCTCCGATGAACGCTCCGGGCACGCCGCCAATACCACCGAGCACGGCGATCAGCACGAGATGCCCCGATGCTGTCCAGAATGCGAAGTCAGGAACCACGCGGCCGATCGCAAGACCGGCGATTGCCCCGCCAAGACCCGCGAGCGCCGCGGAGATGGTGTAGGCGATCAGCAGAACCGCCCAGACCGGGATGCCCAGATATTCAAGCCGGATTTCATTGCTGTGGACAGCAGACAGCGCATGCCCCAGTGGACTGTCGAGATACCGGTGGACGACGAGACCGACGAGCACCATCAGCATCAGGCTGAGATAGAACAGGATGCTCTTGAACACCGGCTCAGCGAACACAATACCGAAAACCGCGGGAATCGGGACCGGCAGTCCATCCGTTCCGCCGGTGACGCCGTAGAGTTTGGCGCACAGCGCGTAGAACACCATGGAGACGGCGAGGTTCAACATGGCAAAGAAGATCGCGCGATAGCGGACAAGGAACGATCCGGCGATCGCGCCGATCAGTGCAGAGACCAGCACCGAGAGGATCAGGAGCAACCCGAGATCGTTGATGCCGGCGCGCGCAAGGAAGGCCGCGCCATAGGCGCTGGCTGCGAAGAACATCGCATGGCCGATCGAGATCAACCCGGCGCGTAGCAACACTGCGACACCGAGCGCCGCAAAGCCCTTGGCGATCGCAAGCGTCAGAACGAATTGAAGCCAGGGCGCGGCGAACGCCAGCGCAGCGAGCATGACTACCGCAGCAGCGGCCAGAATGATCCGCATCATATCCTCCGCGCCGTGACCGATCCGAACAGGCCGTAGGGGCGGATCAGAAGCACGGCAAGCATCGCCACATAGGGCGCAACCGCATCCAGCGAGGGCACGAGATAGATCGCGAGCACGCGCGCGAAACCAACGATCAACGAGGCCACCGCAGCTCCCTCGATCTGTCCGAGCCCGCCGATCGCCGCCACCGCAAAGGCGAGGACCATGGTATCGGCTCCGAGCCCCGGCGCGATGCCCGACGTCGGCGTCGCCAGAGCCCCTCCCAGCGCCGCAAGGAACACGCCGAGCGAGAACGCCAGGATGAATATCCGGTTCGTATCGATGCCGATCGACTGCGCCATCTCGCGGTCAGTCACGACGGCCGTGATCAGGCGCCCAAGCCGCGTGTGGTTGATCAAAAGGCGGAGGCCGACGACGACGAGAACCGCCATCGCGACAAGCAGGATCTGGTAGTTCAGATAGACGACGCCACCGATGCTCGACGTGCCGAGCAACCGCATCGGCGAGTCCTCGTACAGGGATTGCACGCCGAAGACCAGACGCTGGAGATCCTCGAGGATCAGGAACAGCCCGAACGTGATCAGGATCTGGACCGCTTCGGACTTGCCGTAGGTCCAGCGGACCAGGCTGCGCTCGATCAGTGGACCAAGTATCGCGGCCACGAAAACTGCACTGAACAGCAACGCAACGAACGACAAATAGGGGTTGAGCTGTCGGCTTGCGATGAACAGGCAAACCGAAGCGGCGACATAGCCGCCGATCGAGTAGAGGCTGCCGTGAGCGACGTTGAGGACGCGCAACACGCTGAAGACGAGCGTCAGGCCGACCGCCGCGAAGAAAATCAACGCGGCGCTGGCCAGGCTGTCCAGCAGCAAGGGGATGATTGCATTCGACATTGACCTGCGCCTGCGTGATCGGTTTCGATTGGACGCTATCGTTCGCCTATCTTGTAGCTCCCGGGCTTCGGAAGGCCCTTCGCAAACTCGGGCTTGAGCGTCGAAATCCACGCCAGCGGATCCTGACCGGCCTGCGGCAGCAGGCTGTCGCCCTTGTAGCGGACCATGTCACCGATCACGGGAAATGGCTGGGCCGATGTCTTCAAGGTGACGCCGACGATCTGGTCGACGAGACCGTCGTTGTCGGCACGCGTCTGCACGATGCCGGTCAAGGTCGCGACCTTGCTGCCCTTCATGGCGTCCGCGAGTTCGGCACGCGTCGGCCACTTTCCGCCGTTCTTCTGCATCGCGGCCTCGTAGGCGGCTTTCACATAGATCAGCGTATTGGCCATCTTGATGGATGGGAACACCGGGTACTCGCCGAAGCGCGACTTGTATGCCTCGGCGAACTTCACCGTCTCGGGATTGGCCTTGGCGTCCGGCGACATCCACCAGCCGTCGCCCAGAACACCGACGATCACCCCGTCGGGCAACGGCACGCGCTGCAGGACGGTCTCGCCGAGCGCGAGGATCACCTGGCTGGAGGTGAAAAGACCCCGCGGCGTAGCCTGCCGAACGAAATTCTCGAGGTCGGCGCCCCAGAGATTGGAGAAGACGACGTCCGGACGCGCAGTCGTGAGGCGGGAGATCTCGGTCTGGTAGTTCGGCGAGCCGAGCTTCGGATAGAGTTCGGCGACGATCTCGATGTCCGGCTTCAAAGCCTTCAGCGCTGCGGTGAAGATCTTGGCCGCGTCATGGCCGAACGCATAGTCCGGATTGATGATCGCCACCGTCTTCACGTCCGGCTTGCGATCCAGAAGATAGATTGCGTAGGCGATGAACTCAGGCACGGTGTTGCCGTTCGGACGGAACACGTACTTGCTCTTGCCGTCGATGAGCAATTGGTGAGTATCGCAATTCCAGCCCACGGTCGGGACTTCAAGCTGCTCGGCGATCGGGGCCAGCGCGAGGCAGGTCGCGCTCGACAGAGCGGCGACCATCACCTGATTCTTTGCGTCGCCCGCCAGTCGGCGATATTCCGCAATCACGCCTTGCGCGCCCTGGGCCTCGTCGACATAGGTCGCGGTGACCGGCACGCCTCCGATCCCGCCCTTGGCATTGATCTCGTCGATCATGAGATCGGCGGCATTCTTGCCGGGCATGCCGTAGGCCGCGGCGGGACCGGACGTGAACGTAAAGACGCCAAGTCCCACCGAACTCGGCTTGTCCTGCGCGGCGACCGGAGTTGTCGCCACGAGGCCGATCGCGAGAGCACCGGCGAGACCATCGACCACCAATCGACGATTGGCCGGGGGCAGCCCCCGATCGAGCCTGAAGAGCAATTGCAGCAAGGACAGGCAACGCGCGAATACGATCGAGATACCATTGAACGCCATATTTTCCCCCTTGAGCGGTCGAACGATGTTGTCGGTGCTGTCGAACCGGCCTCAGACCGGATCGAAATAGTGCATTTCGAGAAGCAGGCAGCCGTTGACGGACTTGAACGGCCCGTGGGGCGCGTGCGGCGGCCGACAAGCATAGGTGTTCGGCGGAAAGCTCTTGCCACCCTCGCCCTTCTCGTCGTTGCCAACGATCAAGTCGCCCGAGACGAGATAGACCTCTTCCCAATACTCGTGCGAAAACGGCGCGGTCGTGTAGACGCCCGGGGCGAAGCGCAGCAGCCGGGTTCGCGTCCCACGCCGCTTCTCCTCGTCGAGCCCTCCCGCAACGATCTTCTGTTGGATGCCGGCCGGGTAGCCTGCGGGCGTTTCCCAACCGGTGCTCATGTCGAGCGTGTAGAATTCGTCGTGCTTCTTGTTGACGGGCATGTGTTGTCTCCGTTGGATCAGGCGGCTTTGCTGGCGGTCGACACGCCATTCAGGTCGTAGGAATCGAGCATCGTCTGGACCAGCCGGTCGGCGCCGGCCCAATCGTAGGTGCGATAGGAATGTCCCTTGGTGACGAAGGTCGCACCGGCGTAGAACATCTCGTACTGCTGGTGGCGGGAGCCGAATTCGGATCCGACCGCATCCCAGGCGAGCTTGTAGAACTTCACGCGCTCATACGAATTGGCCTTCGGCGACTGCTGCGTCTTGCCGATCAAGGCCGCGATCTCCGGATTGTCGAAGTCGGCGACCGATGAGGGCAGCATGATCATGCCGCCACCGGCGAGTTCGCGCAGCGTATTGATGATGTGCGCGTAGAGCTGTTGCGTCAGCACCTGCGCGGAATAGAGCGTGTGCCGGTCCGGGATGAAATAGGGGCCGACCAGGGCGCCCTTGGCTTCCATCGCCGCCACCAGCGCGTCGACCATGCCGGTCTCGGCCGCGAGCTGGCCAAGCATCTCGCGCACCTGCGGGAATTGAGTGACGCCGTTCATTTCGGCCGTGCGATGTGCGAGGCCGGCCAGGAACTTGAGCTTCACGCTCAGGCGCACCATCGCCTGATAGTTCTGATAGACGTGGCAGGGCGTGGCGTGAAACTGCTTCTGGCACATTTCGACGTTGCCCTCGATGAAAACACGATCCCAGGGAACCTTCACGTCGTCGAAATAGAGAACCGAGTCGTTCTCGTCGAAGCGGCTCGACAACGGATTGTCGAACACCGCGCCGGCCGCGTCCTCGTAGGACTTGCGCGACAGCATCTTGAGGCCCTTCGAGTTCATCGGGATCGCAAAAGACATCGCGTAGCGTTCTTCGCCTGGACGCATCGGCTGGATGGTCGTCACGAAAACCTCGTCGGCGACCACACCTCCCGTGGCGAGCATCTTGGCGCCGCGAACCGTGATCCCCTCTGCGTCGCGATCGACGACACCTGCGGTGAGGAACGGATCCGCCTGCTCGGCCGCCCCCTTTGAACGATCGGCCTGCGGATTGATGATGACGTAAGTCAGGTAAAGGTCATTGTCGCGCGCATAGCGGTAGTAGCTGTCGAGCGCGCCCGCCCGAGCCGGATCGTACGCCTTGAAGACGTCGAGCCCCATGTACAGACCGGAGATGCACGACGCGACATGGTCCGGGGCACGGCCCATGAAGCCGGCATGCAGCGAAGCCCAAGCTTCCAGTGCCTTCCGCCGTTGGACGAGGTCGGCATAGGATGTCGGAAGCTGCCAAATCCGGTTGGCACGTCCGGCATCGGTCTCGAACGTCATGAGATCGACGTTCTCCTTGGCGCTCGCAAAATCGAACAGCCCGGCCATCGAATTGGCGAGGTTCCGATAGGCCCGATGAGCAGTCACGTCGCCGACCGCAGCCCCGTTGATGTAGATGGTCCGCCCGTCCCTCAGTCCAGACAGATATTCCTTTGCACTACGCATCGCGGTTCTCCGGTTCGAAACTAGTAATGAATGGGAAGCGGCCAGGTCGGCTCGCGCTCGCTTTCGTCGACGAGGTCGCGATAACGACCCCGAAAGAAGATCAATGGCGCGACCGGCTCATTGCGCGCGGTGTGGCGGACCACGCGGACGACAAAGATCACATGATCGCCGCCGTCATAGTTTCCGAACGGCGCGCATTCGAAATGAGCCAGAGCCCCCGATATCAGCGGCGCCTCGGCATGACCGACTGAGGTCTTGACCTGGTCCCACTTGTTGGAGAGCGCGCGTGCGAACTGGTTGGAGATCTGTTCTTGATCGCGGGCGAGGATGTTGACGGCGAAGCCTTTGGCTTCGAGCATTGCAGGCAGGCTTTTTGCCTTGCGGTCGACACTGAACAGGACCAGCGGTGGATCGAGGGAGACGGAATTAAACGAGCTCATGGTCATGCCAATGAGCTCTTCGCCCTGGCCGCGTGCCGTTACCACAGCAACGCCGGTCGCGAATTCTCCCAACACTCGCCTGAATGCACGGTCCTCCATGGGACGCCTGCCTCGCTGCTTCAACCCTGATTTATAATTGTCAGATAGCTTTCTGACAAAGCTATCTGACAATGTCAAGCCCTCTTGCTGGGCGCGCGCATGCGTGCTTCTTAGGCAACTACGCAAGACTATGATTTCGCGGGGAGAACGGCCGTGACTGAAGCGCTTTTGACGGCGTCGAAGCCCGAACTGCTCGACAAGGAGGGAGATCGAACGCTTCGCGGCGTTCTCTACGACTATTTCGCGTTCGGGCGCAGCCTTGATGCCTGCCGTGAAATATTCGCGAGCTTCGTCGATCTGTCGACCACTCAGTATCTGATCCTGATCGCGATCAAGAATTCGACCGCGGAAGAACCGATGGGTGTCAATCAGGTCGCCGAACGGCTGTATCTGAGCGGCACTTTCGTCACCAACGAAGTCAACAAGCTCGTTTCCGACGGCCTCCTCGAGAAGAGCCCACACCCGGAAGACCGACGGCGCGTGCAGCTTGCACTCACCCCGCACGGCGTTGGCCTATTGATCCGTCTTGCCGCCCTGCAGCGCCCCGTCAACGACGCGTTATTTGGGATGCTGACGCGCGAGGAGTTCAGGACGCTTTCTCATTTGCTCTCGCGTCTTGCGTCGAACGCGGACCGTGCAGTGAAGCTCGCCGAACACGTCAAAGCGACCCTCAAGTTTCAGGACGATCAGCGAGCTTTGACGACGAATTCGCCGTCCTCCCGCAAGAAGGGACGGGCGACGCTTCGTAATTCTCGATAACGAAGCCGTCAGGATCTCTACCGCTCATGACGGTCTGGCTGCAGGTTCGAGTCCTGCCGGGCCCACCAATGAGCTCAGAGGGAGGCAAACCAAGCCCAAGCGCAGCCAGAGCCGGTGTGGCCCTGAATCCGCCTGCGGACCTTGCTAGCTATTATGGTTTTTGATGGGGCCATAGCTGTCGATAGTTCGATCAGGCCTCGCGAAGCTTTTGCTCATTCAAAATTTACCCAATTTTGATTCTTTTGTTGACGACGATGGCCTGCGTGTCCGGGCACAATTGGCGATGAAAACGAATTCATTGGAAGATACCGAAGAAGTTTGCCGGCCGACCGGGAAAGCGGCTCGCAGGTTTTTCGATCCTTATCGAAGGATTCGCATCCGCGACGACCGTGGACCTTTGCTGAAGCGACGAATGCAGCAGGCTGCGCGAATAGGAGCGCTCGCGCTCTTCGTTGCCGTGGCACCCGGTCATCACACGTCCGCCCAGGCGGGCACATCGACCGCAAATTTAACCGTTCAGATCACCATCACTGCGTCTTGCACAATCAACGCTGCGACGCTCAATTTCGGGAGCGTGGCAGGAACAACGCTCGCGACCACCTTGCAGTCGGGCAGCACGACCGTCTCGGTCACCTGCACCAATGGCAGCCCGTACTCCATCGCCATGGACAACGGAGCAAATGTGTCCGGCAGCCAGCGGCGGATGGCGAATGCCGGGAATTTTATCAACTACGATCTCTATACTGATTCAGCCCATACCAACCCCTGGACCACGGCTACCAGCAGCACCACCTGCACGACCACGAACGGCTGCATTCTCGGCACCGGTAGCGGATCGGCGCAGACGATCAACATTTACGGCACCGTTCCCGCTACCGGCACCGCACCGAACACCGGCACCTATACGGACACGGTGGTTATGACCATCACCTATTGAGGCCGCGGCAGCGGCCCGCTGTTCCTTGCATCTGCGTATCGACGAAATTCCTTTCTGACGCACGATTTCGAAATCGATTGGGCATAGCGATGCATCATAATTCGACGCTGCTGGCCGCATTTGCCGCGAGCCTGGCATGCATAGGGGTCGCCCATGCCACCGCGCTTCGCGTCGAACCCGTTCTCCTGGAACTGAATGCGCCGGCGGCAGCGGCTACCCTGACGCTGCGCAATGACGAAGATGCCGACGTCGAGGTCCAGACCCGCGTGCTTCGCTGGTCGCAGTCCGACGGCAAGGAGAGTCTTGAACCGACAACCGATGTGGTGGCATCACCTCCGGCTGTCAGGATGGCGCCTCATTCAGACTACGTCGTGCGGGTTGTGCGGGTGTCGAAACAGCCGGTCAATGGCGAAGAAAGCTATCGTGTCATCGTCGACCAATTGCCGCGAGCAGGCGGCAGCCAAGGTCGCAGCGTCAATCTTTTGGTACGGCAGTCGATCCCAGCGTTCTTTCGCGGCCGCGAGATCAGCCGGCCGCAGGTTTCCTGGTCGCTCCGCACTGAAGCTGGCCAACTGACGGTCGTGACCCACAATGCCGGCGACGAGCGGCTCCGTATCGCCAACTTGCGGCTTAAGGATTCCTCGGGAGCTACCTTGTCCTTTGGCAATGGTCTCCTCGGCTATGTCCTCGGACATTCCTCCATGAGTTGGGCCACGCTGAAATATCCTCGCGGCTTTGGATCCGGCGGATCCATCTCTGTCACGGCGGAAACCGACAAGGGCCAGACTCATGCGGTTATTGAGTCGCCGACTCGGCGGTAGAAGAGGCTCCACGCTTGTGTCCATCTTAGCACTCCTTGGCATGGTCCTCTGTGCCGGGCGTTCGCGCGCGGCGGAAGCCCAGACAAATCTGCAACTCGATGTCGTGATCAACTCCATGTCCGCCCGAACAATCGGATCATTCGTGCGGTTCGATGACGGTCGTATCGGCGGAACGGTGGAGGAACTGGAAAGCCTCGGCCTGCGACCGGGCCCGCCGCATCGACCGGGCGAGATCATCGCACTGGATGATATCCCGACACTGAAGTATCGATATGAGGAGAGAACACAGCGGATATTCATTGCCGTCGACGAAGCCGGACGCAAGCCGCAGCTCTTTGACGCAGGCGGCTCTAGCGGAAACCTACCAAAGGCGCGGGCCGATCCCGGCGCGACGCTGAATTATGACCTGTTGAGCTCTACCAGCAATGCAGCTACCCCGAGATTGATCGGGCTCGGTTACACATCGCTTTTGCTCGATGGCCGGGCGTTTTGGCCATACGGCACCGCCGAACAGTCGGCGATCGTCCGCACTGGTCCGCAGCAGCCTGCGCAGGCGACACGGCTGAATTCGTCTTTGCAGTATTCCGACCAGGACCGGATGATCGGCTACGTTGCTGGGGATACGATCAACGGCGGTCTGGCCTGGTCGCGGCCGATCAGGATCGGCGGTCTTCAGGCTCAACGCGATTTTGCCCTGCGGCCCGATCTCATTACCACGCCGCTCGCGACCATCGGCGGTAGCGCGGCAGTGCCGTCAACCGTCGATGTCTATGTCAACAACATCAAGACATTTTCTCAGGACGTCGCGTCGGGCCCTTTCAGCGTGAACAACGTACCGCTGATTTCCGGCGCCGGCACGACGCAACTCGTGGTGCGGGATTCGGCAGGTCACGAAATCCTGACGTCGGCGCCGTTTTATGCGACCTCTAGCCTGCTTGCGCCCGGGCTGAGCAGCTGGTCGGTGGAGGGCGGATTGCCGCGGCTGTCCTACGGCTCCAGCAGTGACGTCTATGTCGGCTCGCCTGTCGGCTCCGCAACCCTGCGACGAGGTATCTACGACGGCTTGACAGCAGAGGCGCACGTCGAAGGCGGAGCCGGCGTCATCAACGGTGGCCTCGGTGGTGTCTTCAGGACCGGGACGATCGGTGTCGCCGCCGTGGCCTTGGCTGGCAGCGGAAGCGGCACGAACCGAGGTCTGCAGAGCTACGCTTCCTATGAGACCCGGCTCTTCGGCGTGAGCATTTCGGCGAGTTCGCAACACACCTTCGGCACCTATGACGACCTTGCCTCGGCGACCGCAAGATTGCAGAACATCGTGGCGTTGAACGGCGGCCTGCAAAATCTGAACGGTCTGTTCAACTACCTGCCCGGTAGTATCGCTTCGTTGTCGAACTCGTTTGCCTATGTGACGGGCATCTATGGCAGCGCCCGTGCACCGGTCGCACTCGATCGCATCACTTTCAGCGCTCCAATGCCATTCGACACCCGGGCCAGCCTGAGTGCGAGCTTTGTCGATCTGCGCGATACCTCAGGCCATCGTTCCAATATCGTGACGGCTTCTTACTCGCGTTCGTTGCCGTACAATGCGTCGATATTCTCCACCGTCTTCCACGATTTCTGCAGCAAAAAGAACACCGGCGTGTTTGCCGGTTTGAGCATCCCTTTTGGCGACGCAGCTTCTGTCACGACCGGGGTTTCAAGCGGACGGGGCGGTACCACCGGCAGCGTTGATGCCGTCAAGTCGCTTGGGCCGGAGCCCGGCAGCTATGGCTGGCGCATCCACGATTCCGAAGGCGCATCGAGGTACCGGGAGGCAACAGCTTCCTACAGGTCGAGCTACGGCACCATCCAGGCCGGCGCAAGCCAGGCCGGAGCCGGCAGCGTGGGATCGCTGGAATTGCGCGGTTCGATCACCACCATGGGAGGCGGCGTTTTCCTTTCGAACTGGATCGACGATAGTTTCGCGGTGGTCGCAACTGGCGTGCCGGATGTCGAGGTCCTCAGCGAGAATCGCCGGGCGGGTGTCACCGATTCCAGGGGCATGCTGCTGATCCCGACGCTCCGGTCCTACCAGAAGAACAAGATTGCGATCGACCCGACGAACCTTCCGGTCGACGACGAAGCGGCAACGACGCATGACATCGTCGCTCCGGCCGATCGCGCCGGGATGCTCGTCAGATTCGACGTCCGCAAGGAGACGACGGCTGCGCTGGTGACCTTTATCGGGCCTGACAATCGCGTTCTGCCGGCCGGGGCCGTCGGCCAGATGACCGGTGGAGTAGAGTTTGTCGTAGGCTACGACGGACAGGCCTATATCAGGGGGCTCTCGTCAATGAACGAAGCCGAAATCGAGCTTGCCGACGCACGCTGCCGCGCCACGTTTGCGTTCAATCCGCGGCCCGGCGAACAGGTCCGGATCCCCGGGGTCGTGTGCCAATGATGCAGTCATTTCCCACGTAAGCCAGTGCCTTCGTGCGTCAGCTTCCTCGATCGCCCATTCTGACCAACCCGCATTGCGAGATCGAAATCGTGGTCATCGGCTCAAAGCGAACTTTAGTCTTCGCCTTGCTCCTGCAATTAGCGGCATCGTTTTCGGCCCACGCCCAAAGCTGCTCCGTTACCGCGGCGTCCGGCAATTACGGATCCGTCGACATTCTGGCGGGTGGCGCCGTCGACACGACCTCGACATTTACCGTCACATGCAGCGGCTGTGCACTCGGCTGCACGGTCAATGCGTGCGTGCAATTCAACCAGGGGGCGCCCAACAGCAGCAGCTCGGTTCGATCACTTGGAAGTGGGGCGAATACGGCAATACACGAGCTTTATACCGACCCCGGGCGCACGCAGGTTTGGGGATCCTGGGGATATGGTACCACCGCGTATGGCTCCGGTGGCATCAGCATCAATCTCAGCCTTCCCCTTTTGGGCGGGCCCGCGCAACAAACTCTGACCGTCTATGGGCGCTTTCTCGCCAATCAGCAGGCAACGATACCCGGGACCTACATCTGGAGTACGACCTCTCCGGTTGTCGCCTACGCGGCCTATCTTCTGACAAGCCCGAATTGTTCATCGAACCCGGGGATCACGACAAATGCGGGCTCCTCGCCCTGGACGGCGACAATCGCCGGAAATTGCATTGTTTCGACCACGCCACTCAACTTCGGTAACGCTTCGCTGTTGACGTCGAACATTGACGGTGTTGGAACGATTTCAGTGAAGTGCACCAATACGACCCCGTACTCGATCGGCCTCGACAACGGACTACATGCAAGCGGCAGCCAACGGCGCATGCAGGCAGGCTCCAGCTTCATCAATTACAATCTCTATACGGACGCGGCCCGGAGCGGCGCCTGGACAAGTACGACATCCGCTACAACCTGCACGTCCGGTGCCAATACCTGCGTGCTTGGCACAGGAACGGCGTTGATTCAGAACGTTTCCGTCTATGGGCGAGTTCCACCGCAAACCTCGCCCCCACCAGGAGCCTACGCCGACACCATCGTCGTCACCGTGACCTTCTAGCCCGATCTTCCCGGATTAGCGGTTAGAAAGTCCGAAAGTCAAAATCGACACAACGCCGATCGCGGCAAATGTCCATCTCCTTCAATTTCGACAGCCGATGACCGCACCAGTTTCGCACCAGAATCTGCTTGACCAACAGACGGCCTTTTGGCCGTCGCTTGGGAGGAAGCAGCTCGCGCCCATTTCCATGCATGTGACGGCCGACGACTTCAAAGCCATCCGTGGGTTTATGGTGCGCTCGCATTTGCTGCGATTTCAGTCGCCTATCCCGGCGATGAGGATCAACTCATCAACCTCAAAGAAGCTTTTCAGCTCCCGTTGGCGCCCCGCTACCCTACGTCCCGAACGTAATCAGCGACCGAAAAAATCAACAAAAACAATGAAGCTCGATCCTGATTGACCACGGTTATCGCTGTTCATTCACGGGGTTTCGGTGGTCAATCGGTGGTTGGCGAAGCCTGTTTCCCAAGCGCGTGCCTGTCAAATCGGCTAGCTGAGGTCGGGTTCTGCAGCCTAAGCCGAGGTCTGCTCTTCTCTCGGAAGCAGCCGTGTCGGCCGACTCAGTGCAGGTCAGCAACGGGCCCAGAAGCAGGAGTCCGCAACGCCGGATGAATCAGCGCTACTACGTGCCGCCGGCCGCCATCGGTAAGCTCGGCAATTGCCGACCTATGCGAAACGCACACGCAAGGTGCTGATATCGGAGACCAGGAAACGGCGCGAGGAGCGAACAAAAGCAGCCGGTTTGTCGGAACAGACACGGCTGCTTGTCGGAATGACCGCTACGAGGGCTTACCTAAGCTATTGAAAAGCTTGGTGGGCGCACCAGGGCTCGAACCTGGGACCCGCTGATTAAGAGTCAGCTGCTCTACCAACTGAGCTATGCGCCCGGAACTTGTCCGGAAATGACCCTCGCAAGAGAGGCCGTCGTTTAGCAAAGCGATTCCGCGATGTCCAGCAAGCTGGCGCAAGTTTTCCCGACTTTTACGAAACCGAAAGGCCGCCGGATTCCGGCGGCCTTTCATAGGCTTGGCGACGCTGCCGGCCACAGGCGCTCAGAGCCGGCCGGAGCGCTCCTGATCCGGACCGTCGTCACGGTCGAAATGATGGTCTCGGCCGCCGCGTTCCCAGCGGTCCATGCCGCGCTCGAAGCGGTGGCGGCGCCAGCCCTCGGCGCCGAATCCGCGGCCTTCCATGTGGGTGAGCAGGGTGAGCCGCCGCTTCTGGTTGTCGTCGAGCGTCTTGTAGAGCGGGTCGGCGGCATCGGCGATCTTCTTCAGCGACGTCGCGGTGGCCGCCATGTTGTCGGCGCGCTCGCGCAGGCGTGCGACCAGATCATCCGGCTTGTCGGCCTTGTCCGCGTCGGTCTTCTCGACGGCCATCCGCGCATTGGCGCGATCGATCCGCATCTTGGCGAAGTCCCGCACCGCGGCCTCGACCGGCGGCCACAGCTTCTCCTGATCGGCGGTGAGCTTCAGCCCGGCGTGCACCGCGGCAATGCGTGCATCCAGGAAAGCGGCGCGATCCTCGGAGCTCATCCGCATGTGTCCGTGGAACCAGGGACGATGCTGGGCATAGACCACAGTCGAACCGGCGATCGTGAGCGCCGCGACACCGGCGAGCAGAACTTTATTCATCCGAACCTCCTTTGAAGGTTGCTCGAAGATGATCCCCCCTGCCGCTGCCTTCAACTTACGGATTGGACAGAGAGACCTGCCTTACCAAAATGTAATCCGCTTCGTTACCCGTCAGAAACATCCAAAGCGCGAGGTCGCGCTCTGGATTTCTGATTTGCATCAGATCATTCCGAGCAGCCGCGGCAGCCACAGCGAAATCTCCGGCACGTAGGTGATCAGGCCGAGGAACACCAGCATCGCGCATAGCCACGGCAGCACCGAGATGGTGATCTCGCTGATCCCCATCTTGGCGATACTGCTCGCGATGTAGAGGTTGAGGCCGACCGGCGGATGGCACAGCCCGACCTCGGTGTTGACGATCATCAGGATGCCGAGATGCACCGGGTGCACACCGAGCTTGGTCGCCAGCGGAAACAGGATCGGCGCCATGATCAGGAGGATCGACGACGGATCCATCACGTTGCCGGCGAGCAGCAGGATGACGTTGACGACCAGCAGGAACATCCACACCGAGAAGTTCTTGTCGATGATCCAGGCCGCCATCTCCTGCGGGATCTGCTCATGCGTCATCAGGAACGAGAACAGCACCGCGTTGGTGATGATGTAGAGCAGCATCGAGCTCATGCTCGCCGCCTGCAGCAGCACCTTCGGCACCTCGGAGAGCTTCAGCTCCTTGTAGACGAACACGGTGATGAAGAAGGCGTAGGTGGCGGCGACCGCGGCCGCTTCGGTCGGCGTGAAGATGCCGCCATAGATGCCGCCGAGCACGATCGCGATCAGCGACAGGCCCCAGATGCTTTCGCGGAATGCCGTGAACTGCTGGCCGATGGTCGCGCGCGGCATCTTCGGATAGCCGTTGCGCTGGGCGACGAAGAAGGTCACCGCCGCCAGCATCAGCGCGAGCAGGACGCCCGGCACGATGCCGGCCATGAACAGCGCACCGATCGAGGTGTTGGTGGAGACGCCGTACAGCACCAGGATGATCGAGGGCGGCACCAGGATGCCGAGCGCGCCCGAGGTCGAAATCACCCCGACGCCGAACCGCTTCGGATAGCCGTGATCGACCATCGCCGGCATCATGATCGAGCCGATCGCAACCACGGTAGCGACACTCGAGCCCGAGATCGCTGCGAACATCGCGCAGGCCGCAACGCCGGCCAGCCCAAGGCCGCCCGGCAGATGCCCCACTAAGGAGGTCGTGAACGCGATCATCCGCCGCGCGACGCCGCCGCGGGTCAGGAAAGTGCCGGCCAGGATGAAGAACGGGATCGCCATGATGCCGAAATTGTCGAGGCCCGAAAACAGTTTCAGGCCGACGCTCTCGATCGGCACCTCGGTCATCGTGAACAGGAAGGTGAGCACGGTCAGGCCGAGCGAAATCGAGATCGGCATGCCCGTCAGCATCAGGGCAAACAGCAGTCCGAAGATAAGTGCGGCGCTCATTACGCTTCTCCAAGCGCGACAGGCGCGGTCTTGCTGGTCTCGACGCCGTCGACATGCGAGGCGTCATGATGTGGCAGCTCGTCGGTCCACCAGTAGTTCCAGCACACTTGCAGGAAGCGGAAGCACATCAGATAGGAGCCGAGCGGGATGCAGGCGTAGACGATCCAGCTCGGGATCTCCATGTCCGGCGAGACCTGGTCGGTGTGCATCAGCTCGAACACGAACTTGGCGCCCATGGTGCCGACGATCGCGGTGAACAGCGCGCCGCCGAGCAGGCCGAAGGTAATGGTGCGCTTACGCCAGGCGTCATTGAGGCGGTTGATCAGCACGTCGACGCCGACATGGATGCCGGTGCGCACGCCATAGGCGGCGCCGAACTTCGCCATCCAGATGAACATGTAGATGCAGAGTTCCTGCGACCAGGCAAGGTTGATGCCGAACAGGTACGGATAGAGCACGGGAACGTCGACCAGAAAGCGGTGCACGACCGTGACGAAGGTCAGGAGCGTCGCAGCGCCCATCAGGCTCGCGATGATGATTTCCTCGAGCCGGTCCAGAATTTTAAGCAGCATTGATCTCCCCTGTCATGGCCTGATGCGGCAACCGGCCACGGCACCCAAACCGCGGCCTCTCGTGGCCGCGGCATTCGTTAGATCTGCGGTTCAGATCCGCGTTTTGTTGAGCATGATCTATCCGGAAAACCGCAGTCCAGTGTTCCGGATCATGCCTTAGTTCATCGGGCTGCGGCCCGTTTCCTTCAGGAATTCGTCGATCAGCGGCTGGCCGACACGCGACGCCACGTCCTTGTAGACCGGCATCATCGCCTTGCGCATCGCCTCGTCCTGCTCCGGCGTCAAGGCGACGATCTCGGTCTTGCCGGCCTTCTTGATCTCGGCGAGCGCGTCCTCGTTTTCCTTGGCCGACTGGCTGTTGCCGAACTCGGTGGCTTCCTTCATCGCCTTGGAGAGCTCGTCGCGGATATCGGCCGGCAGGCCGTCCCAGAACTTCTTGTTCACGACCACGACATAGCCGATGTAGCCGTGATTGGTGACGGTGGCGTACTTCTGCACCTCATGCATTTTCTGGGTGTAGATGTTCGACCAGGTGTTCTCCTGGCCGTCGACCACGCCGGTCTGCAGTGCCTGGTAGACGTCGGAGAATGCCATCACCTGCGGGATCGCACCGAGCGCGCGGAACTGGGCTTCCAGCACCTTCGACGACTGGATGCGGAATTTGAGCCCCTTGTAGTCGGATGGCGCGACCAGCTTCTTGTTCGCGCTCATCTGCTTGAAGCCGTTGTCCCAATAAGCGAGGCCGGTCATGCCCTTGGAATCCAGCTTCTTGAGCAACTGGGCGCCGAGCGGGCCGTCGGTCACCTTGCGCAGAGATTTCAGGTCGGGGAGGATATAGGGCAGATCGAAGACTTCGAATTCCTTGATGCCGATCGGGCCGAACTTCGAGTTCGACGGCGCCAGCATCTGTACGGCGCCAAGCTGCAACGCCTCGAGCTCTTCCTTGTCCTTGTAGAGCGTCGAGTTCGGATACACCTCGACCTTCACCTTGCCGCCGGTGTACTTCTCGGCGAGTTCCTTGAACTTGTCGGCCGCCTTGCCCTTCGGCGTATCCGACGCCACCACGTGGCTGAACTTGAGGACGATCGGCGACTGCGCCGAGGCCTGCCCGACAAAGGTCAGGGCCGCGATCGACGCCGCAGCCAAAATGAATTTACGCATGTTTCCTCCCGCGTAATTGCGGAGCACGAACACCGGCCCCGGGACATCCGGTCGCACCATTACAGACAAGCACCGACGATTGCCATTGCCCCTTTAGCAGGGGCTAATTGCGCCATTGCTGCACTGCAAAATTAGATCCGACGGTATCTCCTTCGGCTCTCGCGACCGTTCAACGACACCGCCGCACGCTGTGCCCGGCCATGGCCGCACGGTCAATGCGAGGTTTGGCAATGGCGAGTTCGCCGCGCGCGAATGCTGGTGTCGATATTGGCTGCCGTCCCTCCGCCGTCCGCGGCGTAGACAGCTTTCACAGCAACCACAACTGTCGTCCCTGCGAAAGCAGGGACCCATACTCTGCGGCTTTCGTTGTTGAAGGGACTCGTCGTTCCAGCATCGCGCAACAATCAGCATCTGTGGTTATGGGTCCCTGCTTTCGCAGGGACGACAGCGAGTGTGTGGCACCGCTGCGAGTCATACAGAGTCAAACATCCGCGTTCTCGCGACATGATTGCCCGAGCTTTGCTCTTCGTTCCGCCCTCCTCTCGCAGAGGGCGCAGGGAAAGCCGGGTGCCGATCGCACCCATGGGCCCCGAGCATTGGGTAGAAAGCTCGGGGGTAGGACCACAGGTGTAACCGGAGCAATCCGGCTTCCCCTGCGCGATGGCTTACGGCTTATACGTGCTCTCCCCGGCGAGACTGGGCTTTGTTGTCACCGTCTTCGCAACGCGCATTGCGCAATCGGAAAAGACACCTACCACTAGGGCGTCAGGCCTGCACGATTTCGCCGTCCGCCTCGCGTGCTCTCGTCAGCACCACGCGCAGCGTCCACCGCATCTCGACCCACGTTCGTGACGACCGCGAAGCGCCCCTCGTGTCGGGTGAGACGGGCAGACCATATACCGAGTTGGCCTACTGATAAACCGAAATATTTTCGCACGACGCAGTTGACAGGTTTTGCTGAGTTGCCCGTCGTGTCGAACAAGCAACACACCCCGAACGAACACGACATCCCGCGATACTTTAGATGCATGGCATCGGCAGGCTGACGTAGTCCGCGCTCACGCATTGATGGCCGCGTGGATGGCGCGGCAATGTCGTGCCAGAGCATTATGCGAAACCACGAATGTCTTCAACGGAGTCTCGATGCCGTAGAAATAGATGTTGGCCGCGAAGCCATAGATACCGGCGTCGATGCTCGTCGGCATGTCGCCATGCACATAGCCTTGTGCCGGGATCAGGCTCACGAGCGCGGCGAGATCAGCGAGCCCGCGGGCCATCGCGGCGTCGGGCGAGAAGCGGCCGATGCCTTGGTAGTAGTAGCGCTGGGCGTTGAACGCCTTGGCCTTCACCAACCCGTCGTCGGTGAGGCCCGGATGCTCGCGCTTGAGCGCGTCGCGGAACTGGGGCCAGAAGCGCTCGTCCTGCCAGCGCGAATAGGACATCACCCAGTAGAGATCGTCGAGCGTGCGGGTGACGAGGAGATTGGTCGTGCGTTGCGCCGGCGTCAGCGCCGCATCCAGCGTCACGCGGTATTTTTCGGTGACATAGGCGATGATGGTCTCGCTGTCGCCGACGCTGTCATCGCCATCGACGATATAGGGCAATTGCTGGCGCGGCGCCTTCGAGGCATCAAAGATGTGCTCATGCCGGAACGGCACGCCGGCGAGCTTCAGAAAGGCGAACACCTTCAGGCCGTAGCCATTGTTGTCGGCGACGCCGAACAACGGCGGATAGGAATAGAGCGTGAGCATGGCCGGCTCGTCACGTTCAAGGGCGCGACAGGCTACCTCAAGACTGGTCCGTGGGAAACGTCGGCAGGTGAGCACTCCAGGGGACGCAGCCGCCTTTGCCGCGTCCCCTGGATGCCAAGCAGCGTGGCCGCCGCTCACTTGTCGTCAGCGCGACGCGGTGCTGATGTTCTCCCCGAAGAACTTCCAGGTCTTGCCGTCGAACTTCGCGAGCTTGAACGTGTCGAAGGTGGAATAGTTGGTCGGCGACACCGAGACCGTGATGCCCGGAAGCAGCAGCGGCAGCGAGACCTTGCTCAGGTTGGTGGCCTGCTTCAGCAGGTTCTCGCGCGTCAGCTCGTCACCGCAGTTCTTCAGGATGATGGCGGTGAACTGCGCCGACAGATAACCGATCTGGTTGCTGCCATCGATCGGATTGCCTTCCGGATACCACTGCTTCATGAAGGCGAGATAGTCCTGCACGCCCTTGTCGGTGTCCCACGCCGGGTCGCCCACCACCTTGGTCGCGAGCGCCGTCATGAGGCCAGTGGATGCTTCCAGGCCGGCAGGCTCGAGCACCCCGCCGATCGAACTGGCGACCGAGACGATGAAGTGCGTCGGCTTCCAGGCGAGATCGGTAACCTTGCGGATCGCCTGCGCGCCGAACTTCGGCGTCGTGATCGTCATCAGCACGTCGGCGCCCGCGGCCTTCAGATTGACGATCTGGGAATCGATCGTCGGATCGGTCACCTCGTAGCTGAGCTCCTTGACGATCAGGCCGGCCTTCTCTACCAGCCCTTCCTTGAAGCCCTTCAGATAATCCTTGCCGAAATCGTCGTTCTGATAGATCACGCCGATCTTGGCGTTGGGCAGCTCCTTGGCGATGTACTTGGCGTAGATCTTCGCTTCCTGCGCATAGGGCGGATAGAACGGCGTGGTCCAGGGAAACTCCTTCGGGTCGTTCCACTTCGAGGCCCCGGTGGAGATCAGCAGATGCGGGATCTTCTTGCCGTTCAGATATTTTTGAATCGACGAATTGGTCGGCGTGCCGAGTGAGCCGATGTTGGCAAGGATCTCATCCTGCTCCACGAGCTTGCGGGTCTGCTCCACCGTCTTCGGCGGGCTGTAGCCGTCGTCCATGCTCAGGAGCGTGATCTTCCGGCCGTTGATGCCGCCCTGGCTGTTGATCATCTTCCAATAGGCGGCCTCAGCCCTGCCCTGCGTGCCATACGCCGAGGCCGGACCGCTGTAAGGCATGGTCTGCCCGATCTTGATTTCGGTATCGCTGGCGCCGGGATCGTACTTCTTGTCGGCAGCGAGAATCGCCGACGTGGAAGCAAGGCTGAGTGCGGCGATTGCCGCGAGCGTGATGCAACGCATTTGTTCTCCCCATTCGCGTCGCTGTTTGCCGCGACGTCCGGCGAGATAATGATCATGCCCGCGCGAGATGTCGACCCCCGTGTCAGGACATAGAGCCGCGCTGGACCTTACCTTGGACCGCCCTGGGCTCTGCCCCTGCCGTCGAACGTCACAGCCCCATCCAGTTCATCACGGCAGTGAACGATGCCCACAGCGTCCATCCGAGCCCAGCCAGGGAAATCAGCGCTGCCGCCATCGCAATCGCCAGCAACAGGCCGTCCTCCTGCAGGTAGGCGATCGCAATCAGGACGACCACCATTCCCGGAATGACGTTGACCAGAGGCAGCGGCCAGCCTGCCGAGAAGGCCAGCAGAAACACGACCAGTCCGACGAGGCGGTCGATCACATCGCGACGAGCATCCCAGCGCGGTCGGCTGAGACGCTCGATCGCCTGGAGCATCGGGCGGACGAGGACGGTGAATCGCTTGAAGCGCTTGAAGTCGAACTGTCGCTTCGAGACGAAACGCGGGAACGACGGCGCGCTGTGGCCGAGCATCATCTCGACCGCCGGAAACAGCAGCGCCAGCGTCGCGATGGTCGCGACGCCGGGAATGATCACCAGCAGCCCCAGGAGCAGCAGGAGAAGGCCGAACGACCGCTTGTCCAGGTTGCTGAGGAGCCATTCGAGATCGACGGGGCCGTCCGGTGCTTGAGCGACGAGTTCCTCAAGAAGTTGGGACGTATGTGTGGGCGCCAATGGGGCTCCGGACGAGGGGGACATGCAAGCCAAAGTGGTCAGACTCGGCATCGATTGCAACAGCTGCCGAAGCAGACTAGGAAGCATGGGTGACCAACGATTCCGATCAGGCATGGCACAGCCATGCGCCGTCAAGCCTGCCCCCTGCCGCTCGCCGCCGCTGGCCGTGGTTCCTGTTGATCGTCATCATCCTCGCCCTTGCGGGCGCCGGGGGTGTCTACGCATGGCCGCAAATCGCGCTACTGGTTCCCTCGCTGGGCAACGCAGCGGCTGGCGAAAGAGCGGCAGCCGTGGGCGACAAGGAGGCGCTGCCGGATCTGATCGCGACCCAGCAGAAGCTCGAGGATGACATCGGCGCCCTCAACAAGTCGGTCGCGGACCAGCAGGCGCAGGTGAGAACCCTGGTCGACCAGCTGGCGGCCCTGACATCGAAGGTCGACGCGCTCCAGCGCCCTGCTCCGGTACCGGCGCCAGCAGTTGCCGCGGCAGCGGCCGAGCAACCGCATGCACCAGTCGCGCCGGCCGCCGCGAAGCCCAAAAAGCCGCCGGCTCGGGCTGCAAAGCCGGCAGGTCCGATTTCGACCGGTGGCGCACCGCTCAACGTAGCCCCCGGCGATCACTGAGACCCGCGTGCGTCAGCACGAGGCCTCGCCGCGCGGCCGCTCCATGCCGGCCCGCTCGATAGCCGCGCGCAAGATATCGCTGTCCGAGGCAAGAAACCCGATCAGGCGCATGGCTGCTTCAGGCGCCCTGGAGTCGCTGACGACCGCGGCCGTGAAGGTTTGGACGAGCTGGAGATTTGCAGGCAGCAGACCGACGAGTTCGATGCCGCTCTCCTGAACCAGTTCGCTGGTCGGCCCGATCGAGAAATTGGCCTTGCCTGCCCGCAGCGCTTCGGCCGCTTCGGTCCCACGCGCCTCCAGCGTGAGCTTCACCGTGTCCGGCAGGTTCAGCTTCGGGAAGACCTTGTCGCGGACGAACTGTCCGCTCGTGCTGCTCGGCGCCACGATTTGGCCCGCAGCGATCAAGGCGTTCCTGAGCGCGATGTCATCGCCGATATCGGGCTTGGGACAGCCCGCCCGAACCGCGGCGGCCAGAGGCGCCGTCGCCAGGCCGGTATCGGAGCCCGCACGAATCCGTCCGTCTTCGATCAGCGTTCGCAATCCCTCGCGCGAGAGGACCACCACGTCCGCCTTGATGCCGTTCGCAAGCTGGTGCCTGATCTTCTTCGGACCGATGCCCTCCGACGCGCCCGATCCGGTTTCCACCTTGATGCCGGCGCTTCGCTCGAACTCAGGCAGCACCTCCCGGTACACCGCAGCGAAGCCGCCGGAAATGATGACCTTGATCGTTCCGGAAGTCTCGGCGATTGCCGGCGCCGGTGCAGCGTCCGTGGCGGCTCGCTCGGTCATTGCGCATTCCTCTGGTTGCCAGGGAAACTAGCATTGCCGAGCACGCTGACAAGGTTCAGTGCCGACACCCGCGCCGAATGCGGATTGAAGATGATCCGCTCGACAACCTCTGCGAGGTACGCTCTAATCAGCGCGCCGCGTGGCGACTGACTCCGGATCATTCAATGACCCAAGATCGCAGCTTCGCCGTAAATCGGCTCTCGGTGACGATCTGTCTGATCGGGTTTTTGGCTATCATCCTGATCTTTGCCTTCATCTGCCTGACATTCGCAGCCGCGTTCGCAGGCTTGGCCATGGAATTTCCGCAGCATTTGGGCGAATCCGTCATGTGCTTTTTTGCGGCCGTCATCTTTGGCGGAGTCCTTGGTATCGTTTGCGCGTACGCTGGAAGCCTTTTCAAGACACTTACGGTTGGTGGTCCGGCCCTGATCGTCTCATCTGAAGGGTTCAAATACTGCGTTGCTTCCGACGACGTGATTCCCTGGAAGGAGATCAAGGACGTCACTTTTGCGGGCGGCTTCGGGACAAGAAAGACGGCAGTGATGCTTCGCTTTCAGATCGAATCTGGTTTTTCTGACACTCTGCATTGGCGGAGCAGGATCGCAAACTCCTTCAAGCCAGAAACTATCGCAGTACGCTTCCTGTATATCAAAGCTCCAAAGGCAGAGATTCAGGAGGCACTACTCCGGCCGCTCCAATCGAAGCCCGTGCAAGCTTCGTGCGACTTATCCTCAAAGGCCGACATGCTGCTCGGCCAATGATGCGGATGCTGTGGTAGGCTACGCGTGCTTCGCGAATATCTCCGACCAAGCTCACATTCGCCGCGCCAGGCTCGCATGCTCGGGAGGTTCAAATGGATATTATGCAGGCCATCGCCGGCTTCGTGGCCTTGGGCGTGTGGTATGGCACTCTTGCGATCTTTGGGATTCTGGGCTTCGTCGTCAATCACTGGGTGCTATCAATCTTTCTGGGCATCATCCTCGCGATCATCTTGTATGCGGCATGGTCCAACTCGGAGCAGGACTATAGACCGCGTTGAGCAAGTCCCGCCTCCATTTCGGCGCCGCTACTCCGCCGCGGTGCGGATATCGATCTTCTCGGCGCGGACGGCGCAGAACTTGAACTCCGGGATCTTGCCGAACGGATCGAGCGCCGGGTTGGTCAACAGGTTGGCCGCCGCTTCCGCGTAGCAGAACGGCATGAAGACCATGTTCTCGGGCACGTCGCGGTCGGCGCGCACCTTGACCTCGACCGCGCCGCGGCGGGTCTCGAGACGGATGAAGTCGCCCGGCGCGAGCCCCTTCTTGCGCATGTCCTTCGGCGTCATGAACGCCACCGCTTCGGGCTCGATCTGGTCGAGCACCTGCGCACGACGTGTCATCGAGCCGGTGTGCCAGTGCTCGAGCACGCGGCCGGTCGACAGCACCATCGGATATTCGTCGTCCGGCAATTCATCCGGCGGGATCACTTTGGCCGGCACGATCTTGCCGCGGCCGCTCTCGGTCGGGAATCCGGTGGTGAAGATGATCTCGTTGCCGGGCATGTCGGGATCGTCGACCGGATAAGTCACCGCACCCTCACGGACCAGGCGCTCCCAGGTGATGTTCTTCAGCGACGGCATCAGCTGCGCCATCTCGGTGAAGACCGCGCCCGGCCCCGCATAATTCCAGGGCAGTCCCATCCGCTTGGCGATCTCCTGGATGATCCAGAGATCCTGCCGCGCATCGCCCGGCGGCTTGATCACCTCGCGCGCTAGCTGCACGCGGCGATCGGTGTTGGTGAAGGAGCCGGACTTCTCTGCGAATGCCGAGGCAGGCAGGATGACGTCGGCGTGGAACGCGGTCTCGGTGACGAACAGATCCTGCACGACGAGATGGTCGAGCCTGGCCAGCGCCTCGCGTGCGTGCTGCAAGTCCGGATCGGACATCGCAGGGTTCTCGCCCTCGACATACATGCCGTGGATTTCGCCGGCGTGGATCGCGTTCATGATCTCGACGACGGTCAGCCCTCGCACCGGATCGAGCTCCTGCCCCCACAGCTTCTCGAAGGCGCCGCGCATGTCGTCGCGGCCGACGGGCTGGTAGTCCGGCAGGAACATCGGGATCAGGCCGGCGTCAGAGGCGCCCTGCACGTTGTTCTGGCCGCGCAGCGGATGCAGCCCGGTGCCGGGGCGGCCGACCTGCCCTGTGATGAGCGCCAGCGCGATCAGGCAGCGCGCATTGTCGGTGCCGTGGACATGCTGGCTGATGCCCATGCCCCAGAAGATGATCGACGACTTGGCACGGGCATAGGCACGCGCGACCTCGCGCAGCGTCTCGGCGGGAATGCCGCAGATCTGCGACATGCGCTCCGGCGTGAACTCCTGGATCTTCGCCTTGAGGTCGTCGTAGCCCTCGGTATAGCCGGCGATGTACTGCTCGTCGGTCAGGCCTTCGGTGATGATGGTGTGGATCATCGCGTTCAGCATCGCGACGTCGCTGCCCGGCTTGAAGGCGAGATGCTTGGTGGCATGGCGCGACAGCGTCTGCCGCCGCGGGTCCATCACGTACAGCTTGGCGCCGCGCTTGGCGGCGTTCTTGATGTAGGTCGCGGCGACCGGATGGTTCACGGTCGGATTGGCGCCGATCACCCAGATCACCTCGGCATCGGCGGCGGCTGCGAACGGCGCCGACACTGCGCCGGAGCTCAATCCCTCGAACAGCGCCGCCACCGACGAGGCGTGACACAGCCGCGTGCAGTGATCGACATTGTTGGAGCCGAAGCCGGTACGGACGAGCTTCTGGAACAGATAGGCTTCCTCGTTCGAGCCCTTGGCCGAGCCGAAGCCGGCGAGCGCCTTGGCGCCCTTCTCGTCGCGGATTTTTCGCAGGCCTGCTGCTGCAAGATCGAGCGCCTCTTCCCAGGTCGCTTCGCGGAAATGGGTGTAGGGATTTGCCGGATCGACCTGGTCGTTGGCATCCTTCCTGACGCCCGGCAGCCGCACCAGCGGCTTGGTCAGGCGATTGGGATGATGGATGTAGTCGAAGCCGAAGCGGCCCTTGACGCAGAGCCGGTTGTGATTGGCGGGACCGTCACGGCCTTCCGCGTAGATCACCTTCTCGTCCTTGACCTGGTAGGTGACCTGGCAGCCGACGCCGCAATACGGGCAGAGCGAGTCCACCTTCTTGTCGGGCCAGGTGACGCGCGTCTGCTTGTCGTCGAGCATGACGGCCGGCATCAGTGCCCCCGTCGGGCAGGCCTGGACGCACTCACCGCAGGCGACGCAGGTGGACTCTCCCATCGGATCGTCGAAGTCGAAGACGATTTTCGAGCCGTGACTACGATAAGCCATGCCGATCACGTCGTTGACCTGCACCTCGCGGCACGCCCGCACGCACAGGCCGCACTGGATGCAGGCGTCGAGATTGACGCGCATCGCCGGATGGCTGGTGTCGGCGTGCCAGCGCTCGGTTGCGGGGAAGCGGCTCTCGGTGACGCCGGTCTTCTCCGCCCAGTGCCAGAATTTCGAATCCGGATCGTGCGAGGTCTCGCGCGCCGGCTGGTCGGCGACGAGCAGCTCCATCACCATCTTCTGCGCAGCGACCGCGCGCTGGCTCGCCGACTTCACCTTCATGCCGACCGAAGGCGTCCGCTTGCAGGATGCCGCCAGCACGCGCTCGCCTTCGATCTCGACCATGCAGGCGCGGCAATTGCCGTCAGGCCGATAGTCCGGCGCGGGCGAATAACAGAGATGCGGGATCTCGGTGCCCTGGCGCTTGGCGACCTGCCAGATGGTTTCGCCGACGCGCGCTTCGACCTGTTGGCCGTCGAGCTCGAACTGAATCGTCTGCGGGCCGCCGCCCGTTCCGCCGACCTTGCCGATCGGCTCGCTGTGCGTGACGGTGACGCGACCATCTGGGGCATTGCTTCCTCCGGCCGCGCCCCTGGCGTCGTGACCGTAGCCCTGCGGCGGAGAGTTCTTGTCTTTGCTCATTTGAATCCTCGTCGAAATTCGCCCTGCCCGGCCCGCCTATTCGGCGGCTTGCTGCGGACGAAAGCCGTCCGGAAAATACTTGATCACTGAGGTCAGCGGATTGGAGGCCGCCTGACCGAGGCCGCAGATCGACGCATCGCGCATCGCCTGGCTCAATTGGTCGAGCAGCTCCTTGTCCCAGACCGGCTGCTGCATCAGCAGCGCCGCCTTCTCGGTTCCGGCGCGGCAGGGCGTGCATTGCCCGCAGCTCTCGTCCTCGAAGAACTTCATCAGGTTCAACGCGGCATCCCTGACGTCATCGGCCTGCGAGAGCACGACGACGGCGGCAGAGCCGATGAAGCAGCCGTATTTCTCCAGCGTGCCGAAATCGAGCGGGATGTCGTCCATCGACGCCGGCAGGATGCCGCCGGACGCGCCGCCCGGCAGATAGGCCTGCAGGGTGTGGCCGTCGGCCATGCCGCCGCAGAACTCGTCGATCAGTTCGCGCAAGGTGATGCCGGCCGGCGCGAGCTTAACGCCGGGATCCTTGACGCGTCCCGACACCGAGAAGCTGCGCAGGCCGTGGCGCTCGTTGCGGCCGTGGCTCTTCCACCAGTCGGCGCCCTTCTCGACGATGTCGCGAACCCACCACAAGGTCTCGATGTTGTTGATCAGCGTGGGCAGGCCGAACAGCCCGACCTGGAACGGATATGGCGGCTTGTGCCGTGGCAGGCCGCGCTTGCCCTCGATCGATTCCAGCAGCGAGGATTCCTCGCCGCAGATATAGGCGCCGGCACCGCGCCGCAGATGCAGCGTCGGACCGCCGGGCGGAAGTTTTGCGATCTCGCGGGCGAGAATCTCGCGGCAGGCCGGATATTCGTCGCGGATGTAGATGTAGATCTCGGGCGCCTCGACCACGTGGGCGCCGATCAGCATGCCCTCGAGGAAGCGATGCGGATCGGTCTCGAGATAATAGCGGTCCTTGATCGTGCCGGGTTCGCCTTCGTCGCCGTTGACCGCCATCAACCGCGGCCCGGGCTCGCCGAGCACGGCGCGCCATTTGCGGCCGGTCGGGAAACCGGCGCCGCCGAGGCCGCGCAGCGACGCATCGTCGAGTGCCTTCAACAGGTCTTCCCGCGGCAGCTCGCCCGAGCGCAGCCGCGTCAGCAGCTTGTATCCGCCGTCGGCGACATAGGCGTCGTACTCGATATAGCTCGGGAGATGCACATGGGTGTCGCCGCTCTTCGCCGCCGCGAGCACGTTGGTGACAGTCGCATGATCGACGAAGTTGTGGCCGACCTCTGCGGCAGGCGCCGTATCGCAGCGGCCGACACACGGCGCGCGCACGACGCGGATGCCGGGGCCGGCGCGGTTCTGCAGATCCTTCAGCAGCTTCTCGCCGCCGAGCATCGCACAGGTCAGCGAATCGCAGACGCGCACGGTGAGCGGCGCGATGTCAGGCTCACCCTCCTTCACGATGTCGAAATGCGCATAGAAGGTCGCGGTCTCGAACACTTCGGCGAATGACAGCTTCATCTCGTCGGCGAGCGCAGCCAGATGCGCCGCCGAGATCTGATGGTACTTATCCTGAATCAGATGCAGGTACTCGATCAGCATATCGCGCTGTCTCGGCCGGTCGGCGAGCAGCGCCTCGATCTCATGGGCGGCCGCAGGGTCGACCTGGCGTCCCTTGGGCGTGGCTTTCGCCCGCTTCCTGCCCTGTCCGGGATGCTCGAACGCGCGGACCTTGTGACCGTCGCCTTGGCTCATGAATCCTCGCCTTGAAACCGCGTCTTGGAACTCCGCTTTGCACGAATTGCGTCGGTTCAACTCAACTCTATTCTCTGGCATGCCACAGGCAAGCAGATTTAGAACGCCTCCAGGAGCGTCCGGTTGCCGCGCAGGCTGTTGTTAATGTTTACCTATCGACTGATCTGAATTTCAAATCGCGAGGACGGCCGCATCTGCGCTCTCACAGCAGATCGGCGTAACCGAGAAAGCCGACGGCATCGCCCGGCTCGACCCGCACGACGGACTCGCCGAGTTCGATCAGCCCATCGGTGTCGACCAGCGACGACAGCAGACCGGCCCCTTCGCGGGGAAACTTGGTCGCCTCCAGCGATCCGTCCGCAGCGCGTCGCAGCGAGGCGCGGACATATTCGCGGCGCCCGCTCTTTTTCTTGTAGCTGAAGGCCGCCCGGACCGGCATCGGCAGCAGCGGAGACGGCACCGCGCCCGAGAGCGCCAGCACGGTCGGCCGCACCACGTGGACGAACGTGACGAAGCTCGCCACGGGATTGCCGGGCAAGCCGATCAGCGGCGTGCCGTCGATGATTCCCATCGCCACCGGACGGCCCGGCTTGATCGCCATCCGCCACAGCACCAGTGAGCCGGCCTGCTCGATGGCGGCCTTGACGTGGTCCTCTTCCCCGGTCGAGACACCGCCGGTGGTCAGGATCAGGTCATGGCGTCGCGCGACCTGCTTCAGCGCGGCCGCGAGTTCGGCCCGCTCGTCGCGCAGGATGCCGAGATCGCCGACTTCGCAACCAAGCCGCCGCAACATCGCCATCAGCATGAAACGGTTGGAATCGAACAGCTGCGCCTCCGTGCGCGCGCCGCCCGGCGCGGCCAGTTCGTCGCCGGTGGAGAACACCCCGACGCGCAGCCGCCGCACCACATCGAGCGTGGTCAGCCCGAACGCCGCCGCGACCGCGACGTCCTGCGGCCGCAACCGCCGGCCCGATGCCAACGCGACATGACCGCGTGCAATGTCCTCGCCGGCCGGACGCACATTGGCTCCGACCTTCAGGCCGGACGGCAGGACCACGTTGCCGGCATCATCGATCCGCACGTCTTCCTGCATGAACACCGTGTCGGTGCCCTCGGGCATCGGCGCACCGGTAAAGATCCGCACCGCCTGGCCGGGCCGCGCGGACTGCGCCGGCGCCCCTGCCTGCACACGCCCGGCGACCGGAAACGCGCGCTCGCCGCTCGCCGGCAAATCAGCACCTGATACCGCGTAGCCGTCGACGGCGGAGTTCTTGAAAGGCGGCAGCGGCAGCGGCGCGGCAACGTCATGGCTGAGGATGCGTCCGTCGGCGTCCACCAGGGCAACGGTCTCCGTCTCGCCGACCGGCTTGACGCGCGCGGCGATGATCGCGACGGCCTCGTCGACCGACATCATCGGTCCGCCGAATGCGAAGCAGTCATCCGAAAGCTGCGCCATGATGTCCCTCAGTCCTCGGCTACCGACAAGGTCCGCTCAATCCGGATCGCGAATTGCGGTGTCATCTCTCAAGCCGAACCCGTCCGTGGCAGTTCCCGCAACCCGGCGGAAAGTGGCCAGTTGGTCTCCGATCGTGCTTATATCCCCAGCTCCGTTGCCATGTGAACCCGTCGGGACGTCAATCAGTGACCGAGAAGACCACCGCTCCCATCATTGTTCCTGATCCGGATGACCCGCGCCTGACGGAGCGCGTCATCGGCGTCGATCAGACGGGCGCGCGGACCGAGATCAAGGTACCGGTCGAGCGGCCGCTGACGCTGTACCTCAACGCGCAGGAGATCGTCACGATGATGACGATCAACGACTATCCCGAATACCTCGCGCTCGGCTACCTCTTGAATCAGAACATGCTGAAATACGACGACGTCGTCACCGAGGTCGAATATGACGACGATCTGGAGGTCGTCGTGGTGCGCACCGCCCACCACACCAATTTCGAGGCGAAGCTGAAGAAGCGCACGCAGACCTCGGGCTGCGCCCAAGGCACCGCGTTCGGCGACCTGCTCGAAGCCGTCGAAAAGGTCGCGTTGCCGAAGGCCGAGCTGCGCACCTCCTGGCTTTACCAGATGACGCACACCATCAACACGATGCCGTCGCTCTATCTGGAAGCCGGCGCCATCCACGGCTGCGTGCTGTGCAAGGAGGCGACGCCGGTCTGCTACACCGAGGATGTCGGCCGGCACAACGCCGTCGACAAGATCGCGGGCTGGATCTATCGCCACAATGTCGATCCGGCCGACAAGATTCTCTACACCACCGGGCGGCTGACCTCCGAGATGGTGATCAAGACGGTGCGGATGGGCATCCCGATCCTGGTCTCCCGCTCCGGATTCACCGCATGGGGCGTCGATCTGGCGCGGCAGGTCGGGCTGACGCTGGTCGGGCGCGCCCGCGGCAAACGCTTCATCGCGCTGTCGGGTGAGGCGCGGATCGTCTACGACCAGAACCTCGACTATGTCGAAGAGGAATCGATGCGTCACAAGCGCAAGGGCGAGACCGACCATGACTGATATTCCGGGGACTGGCATCCCGGGCGTGCTGCTCGCCGGCGGGCTGGCGCGGCGGATGGGCGGCGGCGACAAGCCGATGCGCAAGATCGCCGGTCGCACCATCCTGCAACGGGTGATCGACCGCCTCGCGCCACAATGCGGCGGGCTGATCATCAACGCCAATGGCGATCCCGCGCGCTTCGCCGCGTTCGGCCTTCCCGTCGTCGCCGACGATGTCGCCGACTATCCCGGCCCCCTCGCCGGCATCCTCGCCGCGCTCGACTGGACCGCAACCAACCGGCCCGACGCGAAATGGGTGCTGAGCGCGGCGGGCGACTGTCCGTTTCTGCCGCGCGATCTCGTCGCGCGCCTGGAGCGAGCGCGCGTCGCCGAGAATGCCGAGCTCGCGGTCGCCTCATCCGGCGGGCAGACGCATCCGGTCATCGGCCTCTGGAGCGTGCGCCTGCGGAGCGAGTTGCGCCATGCGCTGGTCAAGGAGGACGTGCGCAAGATCGATCGCTGGACCGCGCGCTACCCACTCGCAACCGTGGAGTGGCCGACCGAACCGCTCGATCCGTTCTTCAACGCCAACACCGTTGAAGACATCGCGGAAGCCGACCGCCTCGCCGCGCTTGACGGAGGCTGAGGCGCTCGTTCGCCAGCGGATTGCTGACGGTGTGCGATAGCATCGGATGCACCGCAAGCAACACCGGCCCCCGCGATCAAGCGCCGGACGATGGCGCCGCAAGTTTGCGACGTAGCGATTGAATTGAACATCCGACGGTTCTCCCCTTCTCAAAATGAAAGGAGGCCCCGGGTCGGTCGTTACATTTTTGTGACAGGTCACGAACTGCCTGCACACGCTCCGGAGATTTTTCAGCGCCTGCGAATGAGGTCGCGAAGGAGCTCCGCCGTTTCACTCCGCGGGCTTATGACGGAGACGAAGGTATAAGCGCAAGCTACCTGTTTCCAAGCTACAAACCGAACGAACAAGATCTTCCGCGGCCATCGAGATTGTCAGTGACCAGTCCTTGCGACGCACTCGAGTATCAGATGACACGGGACACCCATTGAATGAAGCACGTGAACGTCTTGCAGAATGGCAAACAAGCTGCGATAGCCCATTGAGCGCCTCGGAGAGAAGGCTTTGCAAAGAACTTTGGCTTGGGCACTTCCCTTTCGGATTATACTACAGGTTGTTTGCGATCATGCTCGCCTGGATCGATATATCGCACCCATTCTTATCTTGGGTTTGATCGGCATCGGTTCGCTTGTTCCACGCAACACTGATAACCCTCAATTGCTGGCAGCGTTCTCCAACGATGAACCATGGATGACGCTGGCACTCGATGGTACGGTCGCCAAGCCCTTCGGCAACCCTGCCAACTACCTGGATCCGACAGCCGACGCCTTCAAGAAAATCCCGGCATATTGGGGAACGCTTCGATACAACAACATCGTCTACTACGGCGCGGTGATGTTCGACATCGCCTTTCCCTTCTACGCGACGGCGCACCTGGTTGGACTCCCTGCCTTTCCAACTGCTCCCATTATCCTCAGAACGATATCGATGCTCGCCGCGTTGATGAGCCTGCTCTTCGTCTACAATTTTGCAAAGAGGCATGCGGGTGTTGTTGTCGGAATACTATCCTGCGCCGCCTTGCTGACGGATGGCTATTTTATCTACTACATGACGAATATTCATCCGGATACGCTTCAGATCTATTTCGGGCTCCTGGCACTCGGACTTGCTCTGCGCCATTCAGACGATGGGTCTCTTTCAAGCCTCGCCGCTTTGGGAATGGTTTGTGGTCTGGTGCAGGGGACGAAGTTTGGAGGACCGTGGACGGTACCGTTAGCAACGGCTGCGCTCTTGATGGGAATTCGTGCGACAGGTGCTCACGAATGGGGCACGAAGGTCGTTGCCCAGCGAATTGCCGTCCTCGGAGCAGCCGCCCTGGTGGGCTGGATCGGTACGAATCCCTACGCAGTCATTACGCCGTACTACGTCCAGTCCTGGATCGCGCAATGGCAGATCGTCGGCAGCTCGGGTGGGCCCCTGGGGACGTTCACGCCCTGGGATTGGATAAAGGCGATCTACGACTACGTCGGCCCGCTTGCTTCAGCGTTGGCAGTGGCAGGATTACTGCACGGGCTGTTCGGCGGCTTCTCGACGACGCGCAAACGAGCCCTCTTCCTGGCCGCCATACTCTCGCTGTCTCAGATTGCCTACTATGCTCTTCTCGGCAAGCTTTGGGTCATTGTCGGGTACGCTTTGGTCGCGCTGCCTCTGATGGCGATGCTTAGCTTCGATTTCGTCGTAACATGGCTGAGGTTTATTCTCGCCAAACCGTTCGGGCGCCTGGCACCTCCAATCACAGTCACCTTCGTTTTCCTTGCAACGCTTTACCTCGGCACCGACCGCGTCTTCGCACTGGTCAACCAGACTCTCGCGCTCCACCATCACGATAGCACCTTGCTGGCACTGAACGACTGGGCGGCCAAAGGCGGCATACCGCCGGATGCCCGCATCGTGTTCGACGATCTTGGCTATTTCGATCCAAAGATATTCAAGAACGCCAAGATGTATGGAGGCGTGCTGACCTGGAGCGGCGTCAATGCTCTCGATCCCGAATATATCGTCCTTTCGAGCAGCCTCTATGGAAGCCCGCACTACGCCAAGCTGATCGAGACCCAACACCTCGCTGCCGACGATCCCAATCCGTTTTCGATGCTGATGTACCAGGCTCTGATTCCAACCCCGGCCCCCGGCCCGACCGCAGCAGAGGGAATTACCTTCGTCAAGGAAATCGCTCCCGAGTCCAGCGGGGCGACGGCCTCCTCGCCGGTATATCTCACACCATGGCGAAGCCTTGAATCTCGGGTGAGATCCTCGCTCACCCTCTTGGAGGGGATTTGGCAGCCGATCGACAAGCCCCGCGTCGGGCCGACCCTGAAGGTTTATAAGCGAAAGCCCACCAAACCTTCTGACGACCAACACTGACGCCCGCGCGGCCGTTCGTTCCAAGAGTTGCATATCTTGGCCGGCTCACCTAGAAATCTCGTTTGCACTAACAGCAACGACCTGACATGAGCAGCAACGTCGATACGGGCACACCTGAGCGAGAGCCGAACACACGACGGCTGATCTCCCTCGTCATGCCCGTCTACAACGAAGAAGCCAATGTAGATCGCGCCTACGCCGCACTGACTGCTATTTTCAAAGACCTACCCCAATACGATCTGGAGTTTGTTTTCACCGACAATCACAGCGAGGATCGAACGTTCGAACATCTCGCTGCACTTGCCAAGATCGACCACAGGGTCAAGGTGATCCGCTTCACGCGCAACTACGGTTTTCAGCGCTCGCTGCTGACCGGCTACCGAAACGCATCCGGTGATGCGGCGATTCAGATTGATTGCGATCTTCAGGATCCGCCGGAATTGATTCCGCAATTCATTGCGCTTTGGGAAAAGGGCCATGATGTGGTCGTGGGCTTGCGCCGGCGCCGCGAGGAAGCAAGACTGCTCACGCTCGGTCGCCGCGCATTTTACGCGCTGCTCAGCCACATTTCCGATGATCCAATCACCCGCGACGCCGGCGACTTCCGCTTGGTCGATCGATCCGTGATCGACCGCCTCAAGGAGCTGAACGACTACAACCCGTACGTCCGCGGCGTCATCTCCTCATTTGCCGCGCGCGAGACCGGCATTCCCTACGACCGGACAGAGCGGATACACGGCCGCAGCAAATTCCCGGTGCGGAAGCTGGTCGGCTTTGCCCTTGACGGGATCATCGGGCACTCGGTTCTTCCGCTGCGGCTTGCATCCTATGCCGGCCTCCTGATCTCGGTCGCCGTCTTTCTGCTGGGGCTTTTTTATGTCGTCGAGGCGCTGCTGCGGGGCAAATCGTGGCCGAGCGGCTTTGCGACGCTCATCGTCGTTATGCTATTTGGCATCAGCCTGAATGCAATCTTCCTGGGCATTATCGGGGAATATGTGAGCCGCATTTATCAGCAAGTCCGCTTCAGGCCGCTGGTGACGGTCGAGACCGCCACGAATATCTCCGCAGATCAAAGCAAATAATGATGTCAGCACTTTTCACACCATGTGGTCCGCGGCGGGGAAAGCGATCTTGACCCCGAGCTTCTGGCGCGGCCGGCGCATCCTCCTGACCGGGCATACCGGATTCAAGGGCGCGTGGGCCAGTGTGATGCTGGCCGATCTCGGCGCGAAGGTAACCGCGTTTTCCTTAGCCCCCCAGACCGAACCCAATCTTTGGCAAACCATCGGGCAGCGCGTGGCGATCGACAGCCACCATGTCGATCTGCGCGACATGGCGGCAGTGACCGAAATTTGCAAAACCGCCGAACCCGAGATCGTTTTGCATATGGCTGCACAAGCGCAGGTTCGGGAAAGCTATCGCGACCCGGTCGGAACCTTCGCCAGCAATGTCATGGGTACGGTGAACCTGCTGGAAGCGCTGCGCGCCAGCGCGGGATTGCAGGCGATTCTGACCGTGACCAGTGACAAGGTCTATGCGAATACCGAGACCGGCCTGGCGTTTCCCGAGAGCGCCCCGCTGGGCGGCTCAGATCCCTACAGCGCGTCAAAGGGCGCGACCGAAATCGTGGTCCGGAGTTACGCCGAGAGCTTCTTTGCACCGCTCGGGGTGCCTCTGGCCTCGGCGCGCGGCGGCAACGTGATTGGTGGCGGCGATTTTTCCAGCGACCGACTCGTTCCCGACCTCTACAGGGCCGCGCAAAAAGGCGTGCCGGTTGAACTGCGCTATCCTGCGGCGACCAGGCCCTGGCAACATGTGCTTGACTGCCTCACCGGCTACCTTGGCTTTGCCGAATACCTCGCCAACAGAGGTGCAGCCGATCCGCCCTCGCTGAACTTTGGTCCGCTGACGGATGAATCAATGTCGGTCGCCCAGGTGGCGGCGGCAATCGGCGAAGGACTGGGCAATGGACGGGCCTGGAAGCAGGCGTCGGGCTCATTCCCACCGGAAAAGCAGACACTGCGGATCAACAGCGCTCTTGCTGCCAAGACGTTGCAATGGCGGCCGCGGCTCGACGCCAATGAGACGATTGCCTGGACGGCGCAATGGTATGCGGATTTCGCGAACGGCAAGGACGCGCTCGAACTTATGCGTGCGCAGATATCGCGGTACGGGACCTAGCCTGCATCGAAAAACAGCCGACTTCGGGCCAGGAACATCTTCAGTTCGGCCTGATCGGCAATCGTCGGCCAGGCCTTTGAGATGCTGTCGGCGCTCCCGGCTTCGTTGCTGCCGAATTCCGCAAACGCATAGAGCAGTTCGGTATCGAGCGGTTCGCCCAAGCGCGTCGCCAACCATTCGGCCTGATGGGCGATGTAGCGGCCGCGAACGACCTCGGCGAATGTGGCAGATGCGATGGCCCAGTCCGGCGACAAACGAGGGTCGAGGGGCGCGCCTTCCACAGCGGCGATGAACGCGCAGAGCATTGTCGCCAGTGGCCGGAGCGCGGTGGTCCATTGCGGGTCACCGTTCATGCGCGTTCCTGCAATATCGATGACGGCCGGCTCGTCGGCGAAGTCGAGTATTGCAACGCCGCTTTCGGTCTCGACTTCGATCCGGCGCTGCCGGCCTTGATCGTTGCGTGCAATGAGCAAGGAAACCGGCAGCCCGTTGGCCTGCGCTTCGATCGCCAGACGCGCGCCGCCCCGTCGAACATCCAGCGCGACGAGCGCGAGATTGCGGAACCGCAATTCGCCGACCAAGGGCACGATGTGGGGCAGGACATCATCGAACAGTGTCACCGCAGGGTCGTAGCTCTTGGCTTCCCCACCACGGATGTCCGAAGCGCCGTCGGTCCAAATCATCCGGAGGCTCCGCGGGCGGCCAAGCGAGGCCAACGCGGCCGCATAGGCTTCCACGTATCGCGCGAACAAGAAGACGTGGCTGCCCCCGAACGCCGTACCCCTGGCCGTTGCGATGCTGTTGAGTTCCTCGATCCTGCGACGTGAGAGTGCCACAGGCTTTTCTACCAATACCGGGATACCGTCAACCAACGCACCAGCCGCGGCCTCGAAATGGTCTCCCGCGCGGTTGGCGACGATGACGGCATCAGGCCGCTTCGAGCCCGCTCCAGCGCTCGGCCAGGTGTCCAGAGCGCTCAACCGGCCGGCGAATTGCGATTGCGCAGCCCACGCCCGCAGGCCGGCAGCATTGCTCGGCGAGTGCATGGTGATCTGGTCTGCGCGGCCAGGGAGCCCGCACAGTACCGAAGCGATCGTTCGGGCCCAACGCCCGCCGCCGATGACCGATATCTTCATCGCTATCGCCCTAGCCATCCACGCAGGTTCTGGCAACCCGCCGAACGCGAGACGCCGCCGGCGCACAAGACCCACCAGGCAAAGCCGCCGACCTTAGCCTTTGACAAACGGAGCCCGATACGCAAAGTCACCCCGTATTTCAGGGTACGGCGGCTTCGATACGACAATACGCGCCGTAATAACTTGTCACATGGATCCCGAATGAATTCGACAATCGTGCCGGCGAATGAGATCGATCATTGCGAGGTGTGCGGCAACCGCACCTTGGCTCCTGTGCTGGATCTCGGGGCCCACCCGATGTGCGACGATCTGGTTGCGACCGGAAGCTCGCGGACATGCGCCGAGTACCCGATCGAGATTCTCTTTTGTGACAATTGCCGGACCGCGCACCAGCGCTTCCAGGTTCCAAAGCGCGAACTGTTTCCCGAGAGCTATCACTACCGGTCGCGCTTTACCGCCGACGTGCTTTCCGGAATGAAGAGCCTTGCCGATTCCTGCGAGCAGCGCTTCGGCCTGGTCGCCGGCAGGAAGGTCGTTGATGTCGGCTGCAACGACGGAAGCCTGCTCGATTTCTTCCGTGAAAAGGGCGCCACCACCATCGGTGTCGAGCCGACCTCAGCCGCGCAGGATTGTGCGGCAAAGGGACACTCGACCATCCATGACTTCTTCACCGAAGCAACGGCGGAGCAGATCGTCGCCGCGCACGGCAAGCCGGACTTCATCACCTTCACCAACGTGTTCGCGCATATCGAGGACCTCGGCAGCGTAATCGCTGCGCTGAAGCGCCTGATCGGCGAAAACACCATCCTGGTGATCGAGAACCACTATCTCGGATCGGTTTTGCTCACCAATCAGTTCGACACGTTCTATCACGAGCACCCGCGTACATACAGCTACCGCTCGTTCGTCTTCATCGCCCATGCGCTCGGTCTCAATCTGATCGACGTGCAGTTTCCCGCGCGGTATGGCGGCAACATTCGTATTTTTGCGGGCAAGCAGGCGTCCGCGGTCGACGCCGCGGTTATCGAGAAGCTCGAAGCCAAGGAGGCCCAGTTCGGCCTGGACTTCGCGACGCTGCGCAGCGGCGTGACGCGCTGGCGCGACAAGAAGAGCCAGGAGTTGCGGACGCTCGTACAGAAAAATGGACCCCTTCGCGGCAAAGCGTTCCCGGGCCGCGCCGCCATCCTGATCAAACTGCTGGCGCTCGACAACGACTCGATTTCGATCGTTCATGAGAAGCCCGGTTCAATGAAGATCGGCCATTACTTGCCCGGCACGAGAATCCCGATCGGCTCCGACGATGATCTGCTCAAGGCCCGCGGGGCGCCAATCCATTGCTCAATCTGGCGTGGCACATTCCGGTCGAGATCCGCAATTATCTCAAGGACGCTGGCTATGATGGTCCGGTGATCGACATTCTGAGCCAGCAGGATTTTCAGCCCGGCGCGTGAGACCACCGATACAACTCAACTGCGTCCCGATGCGGCGAACTGAGAGCCAAGACATGAAAGCGGTCATTCTCGCTGGTGGGTTCGGCACACGTCTTTCCGAGGAAACCGATCTCGTCCCCAAGCCGCTGGTCGAAATCGGCGCCGGCCGATTTTGTGGCACGTGATGAAGCTCTACGCAGCGGCCGGACTGAATGATTTCGTCATCTGCGCGGGCTACAAGGCGTCGATGATCAAGCACTATTTCGCCAGCTATTTCCTCGAGACCAACGACATCGAGATTCACACCGCCACGCGCGAAGTTCGATACCTTACCCCCAAATCGCTCGATGACTGGACGGTGAAGATCATTGATACCGGCCTGAATACCATGACTGGCGGACGCATCAAACGTGTTGCTCCCTACCTGGATGAAACCTTCTGTCTCACCTACGGCGACGGCGTCGCCAATCTCGATATCGCCAAGGTGATCGCATTCCATCGCAGGCATGGGAAGCTTGCGACGGTGACGTCGGTGCCGTCACCTGGCCGTTTCGGCATTCTCGACATGGATCAGCACGATGCCGTATCGCGGTTCCACGAAAAGCCCGATGCCGAAATGGGCTGGATCAATGGTGGCTTCTTCGTTCTCGAACCGCGCGTCCTCGACTATATCGACGCCGATGAGACGGTTTGGGAACGTCGACCGCTGGAACGGCTGGCGGCCGACGGACAATTGATGGCCTACCGCCATCCGGGCTTCTGGAAGGCGATGGATACGCTGCGGGAGAAACGCGAACTCGAAGAGATGTGGGCATCAGGTTCCGCGCCTTGGAAGCTATGGTGACAACCGATGACACAGCCTGACGATAGCAACCGTGCCGAGTTCGACGCATATACGGCGAACTACAATGAGGAGATCAACAAGGCCTTGAACTTTTCGGGCCTCGACATCGACTTTTTCGCGCGCGTCAAGAATGACTATCTGGTCGATATCCTCGACGCACGTCAGGGCGGCGCAGCCAAAGCCGAACTGCTCGACGTCGGTTGCGGCGTTGCCAATGCCCACAAGCAATTGACAGATCGGGTCGGCGGAATTTCGGGGGTCGACGTCTCGGGCGCCAGTATCGCGGTGGCACGTCAACGCAACCCTGGTATCCGCTACGAAGTCTTCGACGGCACTCATCTGCCGTTCGGCAACCAGTCATTCGACTGCGTGTTCGCCATCAACGTGTTTCATCACGTCCCGGTCCCACAGCGGCCGGCGCTGGTTGCTGACATACGCCGGGTACTGCGTCCCGGAGGATCGTTCGCGATCTTCGAGCACAATCCGTTCAATCCCGTGACCCGGCGCATCGTCAACACCTGTGAATTTGACAAGGACGCGGTGTTGTTGAAACGACGCGATTCCGAAGCACTTCTCGAGGGTGCCGGCTTCGACGATATCAGCACGCGATATATCTTCTCGGTGCCTGCGGCCGGCCCCCTGCTCCGCAGAGTTGACCGGCTCTTTTCTCTGCTACCGTTTGGCGCGCAGTATTACACGCTGGGTACCAATCACTAGTGCACGACAGGCTTCAGCTGAACCGTCATTGCGCTTCAGCGCTTTGCCTGAGCATGGGCTCTGCGCAGAGGTCGATGTCGATGGAGGTCAGCGACATGGGCAGCGTCCCCGGGAGACAACAGAGGGTAGCGCTGGGATGCCACGGAAAATTTCAAAGCAGTGCGGGATCGGACGGATTGTTTGGATGGGATTCCAACAACTCGAAGGAAAGACGCTTTCGATTCCGGGATGCGAAAAACGTAGCTCCAGCAGGCGGCGGAAATGATACTCCCGCAACGTTTAGCGTTAACACGCGGTGTCGGAAGAGATTTAGCCGGCTGGCACAAACTGCCGATATCAAGGTTCTTTATGAAGACGCAAAACTGTTCTCGTCCGGAGAACACCGGTCACAGTTTGTGCCATCACTCTTCGTTTCAGTGGCCCAAATTGGGACCACCGGAATCAGGAATGTAGAAGCGTAACCCGCCATCTTCGATCCGCGCGGCGGGCGGCGGGTACGGCTGCGCCCCTACGATCTCTTGACCTCGCCTGCGATCCCGGCCTGCCGATGACGCTTGCGCTCATCGGCGCAAGGTCCTCGTGGAATCACCGAGTTGCGGTTGCGAGCCCCGGTTCGCGTGCGCCCGTAACGACATAGTCCGACATCACAAGATTCGGATAGAGCTCAGCCCAACCTTTGGCCAGATCGGCCTCGATCGAGGCGCGGTTCGGGTTGTCGCGCCGGATCGCCAGACCGTAATTGAAGGCACCGGCGATCACGACATAGCGTTCGTAGAGGCGAGGATCGGACAGCATCCTGGATCTCAGGCCGGTGTAATCCTGGTGCGGAAACCAGATGATGTCGGGCTTGAGGCCGAGCAGATAATCCATGCTCAGGCCATTGCGCCCGATCCGGGTGTCGTTGAGGCCCACGAGGTCGATGATTGCAATATTCGGCGCACTGCTCCCGATGTATCCGACTTCGGAGGCGGCAACGATGGATCCTTTGGGCAATCCGGCAACGATGCCGTCGCCGATCTGCCTGATGACCGCGAACCACTCCTTCTCGGGCAGCGGCGTCGTCGCCCTGGTCTCGAGCCTCGGCATTGCGATGGGCTGCGGCGAAAATAGTGCGAAGGAGAGACGATCGATCGCGGGTTGCAAGGTCAATGCGCCGAGCAACGCGACAAGACCAGCCCCTATGGCTCGCATCAGACCGCCGACCGACAGTCCGTGCGAGAACACTCTGTCAAGCGAAAGCAGCCCCGGGATGACGACGTAAGGAAGGAACGGAATGAAGAAGCGGCCATTCCAGCCCATGACCTGGCGCACCGTGAGCAGATAGCAGACCGTCAGGGCCGCCGGCAACGCAAGCACCAGCAGCGGCGGCTGGATGCCACGGCGGATCCCAATGACCAGAGCTACGATGAATGGAATTGCGATCGACAGCCCCAGGACGAGATAGCCGATCGCACTTTCCGTATTGAGAAAGCCATCATATCCGTGCGCGGATTTCGTGTAGAAGCTCAGGGGCAACGCCGAGCCGTAATATGCCTGAGCGAGGGCCAGGGAGACCAGCACGAGCGCAAGCGGAAATGCCACGAGCCACGCGAGATGGCGCCATCGCCAGATCGATGGTCGCGACATCAAGGCGAGCAACGGCACGCCAAGTGCGCAAATGCCGTTCTCCGGTCGGGTCAGGATGGCCGCCAACGAGACGAAGCCCGAGACGATTGCGAGACCGGTGCTCGGTGTTTCCCTGTACCTGATGGCCACGAGCATGATCGCAGCGTTGGCCAGCAGCGACAGCATCGTGTCCATTCCGGTCGTGAGCTGGGCTGCGAAGGCGGGATGCAGCAGCAGCGGCAACCCGACCGCGCCGATGGCAACGGCGGGGTCGGCGAGAAGCGGGTTCTCCGCTTCTCGCTTGACGGCGTAAGCCATCACGGCAATCGCCAGGCCTCCCGTCAGCCACGACGCGAGCTGCAGCGCGGTAGCGGCCGACAACGGCAGCATGAAAAATGGCAGCAGCACGAACAGCCAGAGCTGGCTCGTCAACCCATAGGTCGGAGGCCCGTCCACATTCCAGGCGACCCCCGACCCGTTCAACAGATGAGCGCCGTAGCGGTGATACATATAGGCGTCGTCGAACGTCAGAGGCCCGCGAAAGACGTACCAGAGCAGCCATACCGCGACCGTCGTGCCGACGACGACGTTGCGCGCGAGCGGCGCGGCCCGACCGCCGCTGAGAGTCTGCGGCCCGGGCACGGGCGAGATTTGCTGAAAGGTTTCCGCCGGATCCATACCTGAGGTTGTACCTGCGGCGAATTGACGAAAGGTTGCTACTCTGTTGCTACGATCAGGGAACCAGGTGCCGCCGGTTCCTGCCGGCAACGGCAACGCCGTTGCAATGGTAGTGACGGGCTCGAACGGGTGAGCCCAAGCAAAAACGCGGCGCCGAGGCGCCGCGTTTCGAACTCTCGATCGTTCTCGTTTGTCAGCCCGCGACCTTGGTCGCCGGGACGTCGCGCTGGCGCTTCATCACGATCTTGTTCAGCGCGCCGAGATAGGCCTTGGCGGAGGCGACCAGGGTGTCCGGATCGGCGGCGCGCGCGGTCATCGAACGGCCTTCATGGGCCAGACGCACCGAAACCTCGGCCTGCGCGTCGGTACCTTCGGTCACTGCGTGGACCTGATAGAGCTCCAGCTTGGCCTCATGCGGCACCAGGCGCTTGATGCAGTTGAAGACGGCATCGACCGGACCGTTGCCCTCGGCTTCCTCGATCTTGATCTGGCCGTCGACGTCGAGCTTCATGGTCGCGCGCTGCGGGCCATGGGTGCCGGCGATCACGGTCAGCGAGGTCAGCTTGATGCGGTCGTGCGCGGCCGCCATCTCCTGGTCGACCAGCGCCTCGATGTCCTCGTCGTAGATGTCCTTCTTGCGATCGGCCAGCGCCTTCATCCGCGTAAAGGCATCCTCCAGCTGGTTGGCGCCGAGCTTGTAGCCCATCTCCTCCAGCTTGTGGACGAAGGCGTGGCGGCCGGAATGCTTGCCGAGCACCAGCGAGGACTGCTTCAGGCCGACCATCTCGGGCCGCATGATCTCGTAGGTCGAGGCGTCCTTCAGCACGCCGTCCTGATGGATGCCGCTCTCATGGGCGAACGCGTTACGGCCGACGATCGCCTTGTTGTACTGCACCGGGAACGAGGTCGCGGCAGACACCACCTTCGAGGCGCGGGTCAGCTGCGTGGTGTCGATCTTGTTCCAGTACGGAAACTTGTCGTTCCGCACATTGATCGCCATCACGATCTCTTCCAGCGCGGCATTGCCGGCGCGTTCGCCGATGCCGTTGACGGTGCACTCGACCTGCCGCGCACCGCCGACGATGCCGGCCAGCGAGTTGGCGACCGCCATACCGAGATCGTTATGGCAATGCACCGAGAAGATCGCCTTGTCGGAGTTCGGCACCCGCTCGATCAGCGTCCGCATGAAGTGGGTGTATTCCTCCGGCACGGTGTAGCCGACGGTGTCGGGGATGTTCACCGTGGTGGCGCCGGCTTTGATCACGGCTTCGACGATCCGGCACAGATAGTCCATCTCGCTGCGGGTGCCGTCCTCGGCCGACCATTCGACGTCGTCGATCTGGTTGCGGGCGCGGGCGACCATCGCAACCGAGGTCTCGATGACCTCCTCGGGGGTCTTGTTCAACTTCACGCGCATATGCAGCGGCGAGGTCGCGATCACGGTGTGGACGCGGCCACGGCGGGCGAACTTCACGGCTTCGGCGCAACGGTCGATGTCGGCCGGATGGGCGCGGGAGAGGCCCGCGATGACCGAGTTCTTGGAGCGGCGGGCGATCTCGCTGACCGCCTGGAAGTCACCTTCCGAGGTGATCGGAAAGCCGGCCTCGATGACGTCGACGCCCATATCGTCCAGCAGCTCGGCGACCTCGAGCTTCTCCTCGAAGGTCATGGTGGCGCCGGGGCACTGCTCGCCGTCGCGCAAGGTGGTGTCGAAAATGATGACGCGGTCCTTCTCGGACTTATCAGCGGTGGCCATGTCAGAAATTCCTTTAAGCTTTGCGCCCGTCACTTTGCTTGGGCGATATCAGGGTCCGGTGATCTCGTACAAACCCCTGAGTGCCCAGGCGCAAACGCCCAGCCGGCCCTCAGGGGCAGGTAAGAAGCAGGCCGCCAATAAGCAGGGTGGGCGCTGCGGCCGGGATCGTGGCGGTAGCCTGGGCCACCTCCCCCGAAATCCCATCAATTTGGCCGCGAATCAGCATTGCCAGACCCTGTTGAGCGCCGAAATCCTCGGTCAAAACCATTGACGGTTGGTTGCCGGGACGCGCTGTGCGCCGTCGTTCTAAACGATTATGGCAAGCCGCCGCAATGGGTAAAGAGGGACAGTGGGGTTGACCTAATGGAGGTCGCTGCGCGGCATGTGAGGGACGTCGTCGCGTAAGGGACGCAATGGCAGGAGGGTTCCCTCCCCCCTTGCGGGGGAGGGTTAGGGAGAGGGGTACCACACGACGTGCCCTCTCGATTTGCTTTCAACGACGCGGTCGAGATTGCGAAAGCAGCGCTTCCACCAACGATCTCGCCCGGGGCTTACCCCTCTCCCCGCCCTCCCCCGCAAGGGGGGAGGGAGCCTGACTGGCGTGCTCACCTTACTGACGACGCTGCTCCCTTCCGCTCTCACTTCACCTGCGTACGGCGCGGTTTCGGGACGGCAGCGCAGGCAGGGCCGAAAGCCGGCGGCCTCGGCCGCGGCAGCGGTCGGGTAATAGGTGACGTTGCGCGGGAGCGGATGCTTCACCGGGCAGACCGGGCGGCAATAAATCCGCGTCGTCTTCACTGCGGTGAAGAAGCGGCCGTCATAGTGCGCGTCGCGCCGCAGCCGCGCAGCGTTGCAGACCTCGAAGCTGAGCATCGCCGGAGTGTAGCGCATCGCGCGATCCAGGGAAGTGGCCGGCGGTGATGAGGTCCGATTCCGGCCAGCACATCCGGCCGCGCTGACCTAGATCGAGCCGATCGATCAGCCTCTGCATCGATCACCCCTGGAGACATCGCAATGACCAGCACGACCGCCAAAGAAACCGCCAAGGAAATCGTCCTCAACGCCTGGCAGACCTTCAGGACCCGCGACGCCGGCCTGATTGCCGCCGTGTTCGCGCCGGATGCCGAATGGATCGCGCCGGCCCGCAACGCCACCGCGATTGCGCTCGATCACACCGATCACATGATCGGCGCTGACGCGATCGCCCGCTTCATCTCGACCGAGATGCATCGCCTGTTCTCCGAGATCGACATCGCGTTCCGCGCGGTTCATGCCGACGGCGACAACGTAATCGTCGAGGAACGGATGCGCGCGACCCTGCCGGGCGGCCGCGCTTACGACAATGACTACTGCTTCGTGTTCGTCGTCGAGGCAGGCCGGATCAAGCAGGTGCGCGAATACATGGATACGCGCAAGGGTTGGCAGATGGTGTTCGGGGAAGCCGCGGCGTGAGGCTGCTGCTCACGATAACAATGGCGCGCTTGCTACACGTCAGAGCAAGGAATGCGCTGGCAAATCGGTTTCCTCCCCGTGTCGGGGAGGAATCCTGAGAAGTGTGCTCACCTCACATGCCGGGGCGCTTGTCCGTCAACACGCGAAAGTCAGCGCATCGACACGCTACTTCTTGGCAGGCACCTTCTTCTCGGCCGCCCCGCTTTTTCCCTCCGCCAGCAGCGAATCGCGGATGCGCTTGAATTCGCTCAACTCGGCCTTGTCGACCTCGGGGAATTTCAGGTCGAGCTTGTCGAGCGCATTGACGATGGTCGAACCGATCACGGCCCGGGCGAACCATTTGTGGTCCGCCGGCACGATGTGCCAGGGCGCGTCCTCGGTCGCGGTGTGGTGGATCATGTCCTGATAGGCAGCCTGGTACTTTGCCCACAGCGCGCGCTCGGAGATGTCGGCCATCGAGAACTTCCAGTTCTTGGCAGGCTCATCGAGGCGATCGAGGAAGCGCTGGCGCTGCTCTTCCTTGGAGACGTGCAGGAAGAACTTCAGGATCACCGTGCCGTTGCGCGACAGATAGCGCTCGATCGCGGAGATATCCTCGAAGCGCTCGCGCCAGATATTCTTGGTCACCAGCTTCTTCGGAATCTTCTGCTTGTCGAGCACCTCAGGATGCACCCGCACCACCAGGCATTCCTCGTAATAGGAGCGGTTGAAGATGCCGATGCGGCCACGCTCCGGCAGCGCGATCATGGCGCGCCACATGAAATCGTGGTCGAGCTCCTTGGTCGAGGGCTGCTTGAAGGATGAGACCTCGCAGCCCTGCGGGTTGACGCCTTCGAACACGCTCTTGATCGCACTGTCCTTGCCGGCGGCGTCCATGCCCTGGAAGATCAAGAGTAGCGACCAGCGGTCCTGGGCATAGAGCTTCTCCTGGAAATCGTTGAGCCGCTTGCGGTTGGCCTCGATGATCCTGCCGCCGGCCTCCTTGTCGATGCCGCCCTTCTCGGCGGTCGGATACGACTTCAGATGAAATTCGCCCGACCCGTCGAAGCGGAACGGCGCGACGAAGGGCTTCAGTTCATCGGCGAGCGATTGGGACGATTTGTTGCTCATGGCCTCTCGAGGGCTTGCGTGGCGATTTGATCCGGTCGATCACGCTACCAAGAATGCCCTTGGGCAGGAAGATGATGAAAAGCACCAGCAGCACGCCGTAGACCAGATTGTCCCAGCCGACCGCCTTGGTGCCGAACGAGATGCGCAGCACTTCGGCCAGCACGATGGTGATGACGGCGCCGACCGTCGGCCCGAGCGCCACATAGACGCCACCGACGATCGCCGCGAATACCATCTGCAGGGAGACCGCGATGCCGCTCACCGTGTCCGGCGAGATGAACATCTGGTACTGGCAATAGAGCGCGCCTGCGAGCGCGGTCATCAGCGCGCTGATCAGGGTGATCTTGAGCTTCTCGGCGGTGACGTTGACGCCGGCAGCGGCGGCGGCGTCTTCATCTTCCGAGATCGCCTCCATGGCGTGGCGGATCATGCTACGGTCGATCGCGCGCCAGATTACCAGCCCTGCGACCCAGATTGCGAGCGCGATCAGGTACCAGGTGGTCTTGTCGTCGAACTGCAGCGCGAGCAGCCCCTTGCCGCTTGGCGCGCGCTGCGGCGTATAGCCGAGCGAGCCGCCGGTATAGTCGCGGGTTGCAGTGATGACCTGCAGCACGATGCCCGACAGCGCCAGGGTCACCAGCACGAAATAGTGCCCGGTGATGCGGAAACGGAAGCAGGGATAGGCGACGATGAGCGCGAGCACGCCCGCGGTCGCCATGGCGAGGGGAATGCCGATCCAGGGCGAGACGCCGAGGTGGTTCCAGAGCAGCGCCGTGACATAGGCGCCGATGCCCATGAAGCCGCCATGGCCGAGCGAGACCAGGCCGAAGCGGCCCATGATCGACCACGACGTATAGGCGAACGACCAGATCAGGATCAGTACCAGCACGTGCAGATGATAGGGATCGCGGTGCACGAAGGGCAGCGCGACAAGCGCCAGCAGCCCAATGATCGCGCCGGCGGCCTGCCTGTTCACGCGCGCCTCGAGAGCAGGCCCGCGGGCCGGATGAACATCATGACGATGAAGAAGGCGAACGCCAGCACGTAGCCCCATTCGAGGTCGGAGAACAGGCCGCCGAGCGAGATGATCTCGGCGAACACGAAGGCCGCGATGAAGCCGCCGATGAAATTGCCGAGGCCGCCGAGCACGCAAATCAGGAAGGTGATTGGCCCGAACGACAGGCCGACGAACGGATGCACGTCATATTGCAGCACCAACAGGCACGCCGCGAGGCCGGCGAGCCCGCCGCCGATCGCCGAGGTGACGAGATAGATTCGCTTGGGGTCGACGCCCATCAACGGCATGATCTGGCGATCCTGCGCGATGGCGCGGATCGCGGTGCCGGTGAAGGTACGGGTCAGGAACAGATAGACGCCGATCATGCCGGCGAGCGCCGCGCCGAACGAGAGCAGTCGCGCATAACTGAAATTCATCTCGCCCAGCGCCAGCACCGGCAGGCGGATGCCGAGATTGCGGAAGTCGATCCCGAAGGCAACGGTGGCAAAGCTCTGCAGGATGAACAGCACGCCGCCGGTGGCGAGCAGCTGGTTGATCGGCGGCGCGGTCAAGAGCGGCGCGATGACCAGGAAATGCAGCGCGGCCCCTAACAGCGCGACCAGCAGGATGACGAGCGGCGCAGCGGCCCAATACGGCAGGTGGAAGACCTGCACCAGGTAGTACATGCCGTACATGCCGATCATCACGAGCTCGGCGTAGCAGATCCAGGTGACGTCGATGACGCCGAAGATCAGATTGAGCCCGAGCGCCAAAAGCGCCAGCACGCCGCCGAGCAGGATGCCGTTGATCACGGCCTCCAGCAGGTAGATGTCGAAGATGCCGAGGAAGGATTGCATGGCTACATCGACCTAGGCTGTGGCGTCTTGCAGTTCGATCGGCGCAGGCGTCATCCTGAGGTGCGAGCCTTGCGGCGCACTTGCGCCGCTGGGCGAGCCTCGAAGGATGGGCCACGGGCCGCGTTCATCCTTCGAGGCGCGCAAGAGCGCGCACCTCCCGAGCGAACGCAAGTGCGTTCGTCCGGGGATGACGACGGAATGCCTGTGCGTGCTAGCCCGTTCCACTGGCTTCATGCTCACACCCCCAAATACGCCTGCTTGATGGTGTCGCTGGCCGCGAGCTCCGCCGCCGACCCGGCGGCGCGGATGCTGCCGGCTTCCAGGAGATAGGCGCGGTCGACCACGCGCAACACTTGCTGCACGTTCTGCTCGACGATCAGGACCGTGAGCCCTGAGGCGCGGATGCGCTTGACGAGCTCGAACACCTGCTGCACCACGACCGGCGCGAGCCCGGCCGAGGGTTCATCGAGCAGCAACAGCTTCGGGTTCGACATCAGCGCGCGGCCGATCGCGCACATTTGCTGCTCGCCGCCGGACATGGTGCCGGCCATCTGCTGCAGGCGCTCCTTGAGGCGCGGAAACAGCTCGAACACGAACTCCAGCCGCTCGGCGTAATGCGCACGGGCGCCCGGCATGTAGGCGCCCATCTTCAGATTGTCCGCGACCGTGAGCCGCGGAAACAGCCGGCGGTTTTCCGGCACATGGGCGATCCCGAGGCTGACGATGCGATGCGGCGGCGTCGCGACGACGTCGGTGCCCTCCATCGCGATGGTCCCCTGGGTCGGGCGGATCAATCCGGAGATCACCCGCATCAAGGTGGTCTTGCCGGCGCCGTTCGGGCCGATCACGCCGACCGCCTCGCCCGCCCTGACGTTGAGGCTGACGTCGAACAGCGCCTGGAAGCTGCCATAGCCCGCATCGATCGACTTCAACTCCAGCATGCCGGTCACGCCCCGATCCGACGGCGCGCTTGCGCTGCGGCCGCGGCTGCAAGGCTCGCATCCGCATCGGTGCCGAGATAGACCTCGATCACCCGAGGATTGCCGGCGACATCCGCCGGCAGGCCTTCGGCGATCTTCTCGCCGTGATCGAGCACCATCACGCGGTCGACCACGCGCATCAAGACGCCCATGATGTGCTCGACCCAGATGATGGTGATGCCGAGCTCGTCGCGGATCCGGCGCAGCATGTCGGCGGCCTGGTCCATCTCGGCCTCGTCGAGGCCGCCGAGGCTCTCGTCGGCGAGCAGGAGCTTTGGCCCGGTGGCGATCGCCTTGGCGAGTTCGAGCTTCTTCAGGCCGGCGGCCCCGAGGCCCTCCACGCTACTCTGACGATCGGTCGGCAGGCCGACCATCGCCAGCGCGTGTTCGGCCGCCTCCTCGGCCCTGCTGCGGCTGTGACGGCCCTGCCCGTAGAAGCCGGCGAGCACGACGTTCTCGAAGATGCTGAGGCGATGGAACGGCCGCGGGATCTGGAAGGTGCGGCCGATGCCGCTCACAATGATCCGGTGCGGGGCGAGACCCGCGATCTCGCGGCCGTCGAACAGGATCGAGCCCTCGGTCGGCGGCAGCGTGCCCGACAGCATGTTGAAGATCGTGCTCTTGCCCGAGCCGTTCGGGCCGATCAGGCCGAGGATCTCGCCCTGCTCGACGCGGAACGACACGTTGTTGACGGCGCGAAAGCCGCCAAACCGCTTGACCAGGCCTTCCACGGCGAGCACGGCGGTCCCCTTCGCGAGCGAGCTATTTGTAGCTGTAGGTGGTGCCGGCCGGCAGCGGCAGCTCGGTCTCGCGCTGCATCTGGCTCTTCGGCCACACCACATAGGATTTGTCGTCGATATATTGCAGCACCACCGGGAACGAGCGCGCGTTCTGCCCGGCATACTGCTCGCCCTCGCCGTAGAACTTAACGCCGTACCCGAGCATGGTGCCGCCCTCGGGAGTGTCGGTGTCGAGCGCGGCCTTCCGCAGCGCATCCGGATCGACGCCGCCATACTTCTTGATCGCACGTGGCAGCACGTCGTCGAGGAACACATAGGCGTTAGCCGCGCCGATGCCGACATGGGCGGAGCGGATCGGCACACCGGGCTTGAGCTTGTCGAATTCCTCGCCGACCATCTTGATGACCGGCGGCAGCTTCGGATCCATACCATTCTGGTTGGCGAGCCAGATCGAGATCGGGTCGGTGTTGAAGAGATAGTTGGCGTCGGCGCCGAGGCCTTCCTTCAGCTTCTCGTAGACGCCGTAGCCGGCGCCGTGGCCGACGATGGCGCCGAACTTCAGCCCCTGCTCGCGCGCCTGGCGAAATAGGAGCGTAATGTCCGGATTGTAGCCGGTGTGGAAGATCACGTCGGGCTTGGCGCGCTTCAGCTTGGTCACCAGCGCCGACAGATCCGGCGCGGTCGCCGAATAGCCTTCCTTGAGCACGACGTTGAAGCCGGCCTTCTTCGCACCCGCCTCGTTGCCCTTGGCGACGTCGACGCCATAGGCGCCGTCCTCATGGATGATGGCAACCCGGAGGTCCTTCGGCTCCTTGCCGAACTTGGACATCGAATATTGCGCGATGAAATCGGTCGTCATCATGCCGTACTGGTTGCCGGCGGCCTGCGGGCGGAACACGTATTTGTAGTTCTTGCCGTCGAACACGCCGGAGGAGATACAGGTCGTGATCCACATGAACTTCTTCATCTGGTCGACCCGGGCCGCCACCGGCACGCATTGCGCCGAGGAGAAGAAGCCCATCACCATGTCGACCTTCTCCTGCTCGAGCAGGCGGACGGCCTCGTTGATGGCGATGTCGGGCTTGCTCTGGGCGTCGGCGTAGACCGCCTCGACCTTGTAACCCTCGACGCCGGTCTTGGCGTAATGGTCGAGCATGATCTTGACGCCGGTATATTGCAGCTCGGAGCCGCCACCGGCCAGCGGGCCGGTCAGATCGAAGATCACACCGATCTTGATCTTCTTGTCCTGTGCATGCGCTGAAGCAGCCACGCCCAGCGCCGCAACCGCGACGGATAGACCCGCGAGCCAGCGGGCGGCCCTCCTGACCGGCATGCATCCCTCCCCAGAGATTGTGCACTGCATTTTTGTTTTCGTGCCGCCCTATCACAGAGGGAGCGACCGATGATGTCAAGCGCGATGGCTGCGTCGCCACGGCGCAGGCTTGCGCAAAGTTTCGGCGGAACGGACGCGCCGTGGCAGCATGTGTACGCACAAAGCCGCATCCACTCTGCCCTCAACGAGGCGACACGAAATGCGGTCCGATCTCCTGCAGCCCGGAGAACTACGGAAAGAAGGAACGCCGTTTCTGCCTTATCCTGAGGGCTGCGAAGTAGCTGTCATTGGAGGCGACACATGACTCATATGCTTTGCAGAACGAGACTCATCTCGTGGTTTGGCGCTTGCGTGCTTGGATTGGGAGCGTGGCTTGCCGCGTCGCCGGGTGCCGTGGCGCAGAATTCACCGTCTGCCGAGGCCAGGCTGAAGGAGTTGAACATTACGCTGCCGCCCGTGCCTGTTCCGGTCGCCAATTACGTCGATGCGGTCCGGGTCGGCAATCTGCTCTTCCTTGCGGGAAACACCCCGGCTGCCGACTGGAAGTACAAGGGCAAGGTTGGGAAGGACCTCAGCGTGCAGGAGGGCTACGACACGGCCCGTCAGGTTGGCCTGATCATGTTGGCGAAAGTGCGCGTCGCACTTGGGAGCCTCGATCGCGTGAAGCGCGTGGTCAAGGTCTTCGGGATGGTCAATTCGGCCGAGGGCTTTGGTGACCAACCGAAAGTCGTGAACGGATTCTCCGACTTGATGGTGGAGGTGTTTGGCGCCGCAGCCGGCAAGCACGCGCGATCTGCTGTCGGGATGGCGGGTCTTCCATTCAACAATGCCGTGGAGGTCGAGATGATCGTTGAAGTGACCGAATGATCGGCCGGAACAGGCACACGCTGCCGACCCACGAAATCGAGCAAGGAACGAATGTTCGGTAGATTTTTGCGGCCGCGGGACATCAGCTAGACGTGCTCACCCGTCCGCCAAACGTTGCGATAATGTTTGTTCACGAGACGACGATGAGCCGCGCGCGCTGCGCTTTGAGCGACGCTCGCATTTCCAGGCCTTTCCAGGAGTCACGGAGAGTGGGCCGGCTCCAATGGACCGGCAATTTCGTCAACCAATAGATCCCCGGTATCAAGCGGCGTATGCGCCGACACGAACCACTCCGCGCGCGCCGCGGCCCTCCGGCGTGCGCGCTCGCTGATCGGCAGCCTTAACAGCTCGATGAGACGATACATCTCCTGTTGAGCCAATCGGTGCGACCGATCCGGACGCGCACCGAGGATGGCTTCGTCCAGTGCATCAAGGACGGTGAGCCCGGAAGCGGAGAACTGGCGATACACGTTTCGCTCGGAACAACCGCCGAGATGCCTGAACGCCAGCCTTGTTCCTGTTTCGGCAAGACTCCGCCGCACCAGCCGACGCGCCGATGAGCGGTTGTGGATGACGACCCAATCGGTATGGCTCCGGTCAAATTGAAGACGTCGCCTGCGGGCGTTGCAGACCAACTCCGCATAGTGACCGGTTCCTGTCACTTCGTGCGTGATGGGATCGGTTGGGGCCAGCGTGCCGAGGTCAAGAAAGCTGTCAGTGACGGGCGTTATCAGCGTATCCGCCACGAGGTGGGCGAGACGCATCAGGTAAGTATCCGTTGAAGGGGTGTCGATCACCAGGAAATGGAGAGATTCCTTGAGGCTGGAGACCGCCTCCCCGAAAGCCGCCAATTCGGCAGCCTCATTGTCGTCCAGCTTCGCGCCTTCCGCACGCCGAACGTAACGATGCAACGGAATCTCCAGTTTGATCCGCCGGTGGTTGGCCCAGATCCGTCGGTTTTCGATGTAACGCGTCAAAGCCCTTTGATTGCTGTCCAGATCGATGGTGCCGACCCGCTGCCCCTGCTTCAGAAGCGCGACAGCCAGATGCATCGCGATCGTCGTCTTTCCTGAGCCACCCTTCTCATTCCCGATGACGATCACGTGTGGCGCCCCCGGCACTGCGATCGGTGCCGTGTACAGCATCACAAGCCTGCAACTCTGCAATTACCACTGAGAAATGAATGCGATAAATGGCGCTCCGTTCCAATGGCGCCGTGGCAAAAATTCCGAAATGGCGTCCGGACAGATCCGAACTCGTGATCCGGTTCGTCTGGTTCGAGTCATTTGCGTCGATTGGGACGTGCTCCCGCGTTGTCCGGCCTACCTCCAGCAGCGGAGGCCAAAGCTACACCGGCAACTGCGTCTCGATGAACGCGGTGACGAAGCGGGGCATGGCAGCAGTGAGATCGGCGCGGCTGCGCACCAGATGGATGCCGGCAAGCTCGGGATTTTCCTGGCGTGCGAGGTTGGCCTCGATGCGCGCACGCAGCGCGTCACCGGGCATGTCGACGCGCAGGATCTGCATCATCGCGAGCGCAGGCCCGGTGTAGATGCAGTGCCAGTCGGCATCGCCGCGGCAATCCGACGGCAACAGCCCGGTCTCCTCCTCGAGCTCGCGCATCACGCTGCCGGCGATATCGACCGTCTCGCCTCTGATGTCGTCGAGATCGGGCGTGCCGGAGGGGAAATAGATGCGTCCGGCATTGGCCGTCTGTTCGCCCATCACCCCACACACGAAGGTGCCGTCGCTGGCGAGCAGCGCGCCCATGCCGAAGCCGTTAAAGATTTCCTGGTCCGGGAACCCCCAGTCGCGCCAGGCCAGGAAGCTCGCGAAATCGGTCTCGAAATAGCTCGCGCTGAGCCGCTCGCCGGCGAACACCGGATGGCGCCCGAGCAGGACGCGGCCGTTCCACAGGTTCGGATTCAGCCGTTGCTGTTCGGCGAAATGCGCGTCGATCTCCGCGCGCCGCTCGTCGGCGAACGGCCAGGGACGCCGCTGCAATGCGAGGTCGAGTGCGGTGACGCGACAAATGAGCGGAGACTGCATGTCGGCACCGCTCATTTGGGCATGATCGCTTCGCAAAACCGCTTCACACTTTTGCGGATCATGCCTACTTCGCGTTTCCGGTCGTCTTCTTGACCTGATCGACGAACTTGTTGGTGTAGGTCTTGGTGACGTCGATGCCGGCCTTCGCGACATCAGGCGAGCCTTCGCTGAACACGGCGAGCACCGCCTCTGCACCCTTGGGGTCCATCTTGCCGGTCTCGGAATACATCGGAATCGTGTTCTTCAGCGCCGCCAGATATTGCTCCTTGTTCTTGCCGACCAGTTCCTCCGGCATCCTGGCCATGATGTCTTCGGCGGAATGCGAATGGATCCAGGCCAGCGTCGCCATGATCGCATTGGTCAGCGCCTGCACCTCCTTCTCGTGGCCGTTGACCCAGGCCGCGGTCGAATAGAGCGCGCCGCCCGGATATTCGCCGCCGAACACCGCGAGCGTGTCGCGCTGGGTGCGGGTATCACTGAGAATCTTGAGGTCGGCGTGGCTGCCTTGCAGCACGGTGACGGAGGGATCGAGCATCACGGCGGCATCGATCTGGCCCTGCTCCATCGCGGCCACCGCGGTGGCGCCGAGGCCGACGCCGATCACGGCGGTGCCGGTCGGATCGAGGCCGTTCTTCTTCAACAGATATTTCAGGAAGAAATCGGTCGAGGAGCCGGGCGCGCTGACGCCGACTTTCTTGCCGGCCAGATCCTTGACCGAGTTGATCTCGCCGGTGTGCTTCGGCGACACCACCAGCACGAGGCCGGGATAGCGGTCATAGACCACGAAGGCCTGCATCTCCTGCTTCTTGGCGGCGATATTGACGCAGTGGTCGAAATAGCCGGAGACGACGTCGGCGCTGCCGCCGAGCACGGCCTTCAGCGCATCTGAACCGCCCTTGAGGTCCACCAGCTCGACCGCAAGCCCGGCCTTGTCATATTCGCCGAGCTGCTTGGCCAGCACGGTGGGCAGATAGCACAGGCAGGCGCCGCCCCCGACCGCGATGGTGATCTTGCTTTGCGCCGCGGCAAGGCCCGTCGACAGGGTCAGCGCCAGCAGCGTTCCGGCAAGCTTGCCAAGCCATTTGTTCATGACGTCCTCCGTTCGATTGGCGGGGCAAGATAGAGGAGCCGGCACGGCTTGAGAAGGCGACTTTCCGCGTGCTGGTCAAGCCTGCGGCGGCGGCATAGCATCGCCGATACACCGAAAGCGCCGAGAAGCACCAAGAATACTTCAAGGGAAACATCAAGGGAGGTCTTCATGAATCGTGTTGCAACCACGCTGTCGATTGCCGCTGCCTTCGCCGCCGGCTGCGGCGTCACCCATTTGCTGCGGCCGGCGCTCGCGGCGGAGAGCATCACGGCGCAGGTCATCCACACCGGCGAGATGGAGGGCGACAAGCTCGGCGACGCCAACAAGACAGGCTTCCGCTCCAAGACGTTCGTCTCCGCCGACGGCGCCACCGTCTCGATCCAGGACGGCAACGTGCCGAAGCATATGCATCCCAACACCAACGAGATGCAGTTCATCCTGGAGGGCACCGGCACGGTCTGGCTCGGCGACAAGGAAGTGACGGTGAAGCCGGGCGATCTGATCGTGATCCCGAAGGGCACCCCGCATGGCGGCACCAAGCCGGACGGCCGCGCCATCAAGGCGATCGCGATCAAGACGCCGCCGCAGGCACCCGACGATACCAAGCTGCTGGATTGAGGGCAGTCACTTAAAACAAACCTATGCCC
>NZ_JACMYK010000017.1 GCF_020889785.1 Bradyrhizobium acaciae | reverse complement strand
CCACCGCAAAGCCGGCCTCCGCGAGCCAGCGTCCGGCGGCGCGGACCGCTGCGCTCACCTCCGGCGCCTCGTCGCCGAACGGCGCCGCCGCGATCGCAACACCGACCGGACGATTGAGCTTTGCGCCTTGCAGCGGCACCGGCATCCAGGTGCCGTCGCGCGCATCCGGTTGCGCCATCGCGGCAAGGCCGAGCCCGAGATCGGCGACCGAGCGGGCGAGCGGCCCCTGTACCGACATCATCTGCGCCGTGATCGGACGATCGCTGGTGGCCGATGGATTGAATGCGGGGATCCGCCCCGGCGTCGGACGCAGGCCGGCGACGCCGCAGGCGTAAGCGGGATAGCGGATCGAGCCGCCGAAATCGTTGCCGTGCGCGATCGCGCCCATTCCGGAAGCGACCGCCGACGCGGCACCTCCGCTGGAGCCGCCCGGCGTGAGCCGGCGACCCCACGGATTGTAGGTCGCGCCATGCAGATCGTTGTTGGTGAACCAGCGGTGCGAGAACGCCGGCGTGTTGGTCCGCCCGACGATGACGGCGCCCGCCTTGCGGAAATTCGCGACCACCGGACTGTCCTCGGCCGCGATGACGTCGCGGAAGGCGACGACGCCGTTGGTGGTGGCGTGGCCGCGCTGGTCGACATTGACCTTGATCGTGACCGGCACGCCATGCAGCACGCCGAGCTCTGTGCCGGATTTCACAGCGGCGTCCGCGGTATCCGCCGCGGCCAGCGCTTCGTCGGCGAGCACTTCGACCACGGCGTTCAAAGCCGGATTGACCTCGGCGATGCGATCGAGGCTGGACTGCACGGCCTCGCGGCTCGAAATCGCACGCGTCGCGATCGCACGCGCCAGGTCGACCGCCGACCAGCTCCACAACTCATTCTCGCGCCGCGTGACCATTGTTGATTCCTCCAACGCGTGATGCAGCAGTCAGCCGATGCGGGTCAGTCGAGCCGCAACGGCCGGTGAAAGACGGGCAGATCCATGCGGCGGTCTTCCGGGGGAACAACCACGGCCTCGGCGCTCAGCACATGGTCGAGCATCACGCGCCGGGCACGCGCCGCGTTGCCGGAGCGGAACGCGGCCATCAGGCGCTTGTGAAACTCGATGTTGTCGCAGGTGAAGCTGGATGCGAATTCCTGCACGCCGAGCTTGCCGATCAGATGGCGGATCGCCTCGTTGATGAAGCGGCACATCAGGCCAAGCAGCGGATTGGGACAGGCCTCGATCAGGATGTCGTGGAAATCGATCTCGGCGTGGCGGTGATGCTCCCAGTCCGCGTCACCGCCGGGATGATGCTCCTGGACCGCGATCGCCTTGTCGAGCGCGGCGAAATGCGCAGGCGTAAGGTGGCCGACCACGCTGAAGGCGAGCTCCGGCTCGATCAGCCGGCGGATCTGGTAGATCTGCGCGGTAGAGACCGACTGGAAATAGAAGTAGTTGCTGAGCAGGCCGACGATCCGGTTGATCGACACCGGCGCCACCCGCGCGCCGCCGCCGGGCCCGGTGGTGTTCTGCACCAGCCCCTGCACTTCCAGTGACTTCAGCGCCTCGCGGATGGTCGAGCGGCTGCAACCGAACATCTCGATCAGCTCGCTCTCCTGCGGCAGCCGGTCGTTGGGCTGCAACCCGGCCTGGAAGATGTGGCTGCGGATCAGATCGGCGACCGCGTCCGAGCGCTTGCGCTTGATCGAGGCACGGCGCGAGGGGTCAAGGGTGGGTAGAGCCGATTTATCCATTTATGATCATAAATAGGATCGGGACGGCTTGGCAAGGGGCGATCGCCCCAAAGGGTCGTCCTGCCCGGGGCTCATCATGGGCATGACGGCAGACTGAACATTTGGGGAATCGAGCGACGATCGCTCAGTTCGTTCCGCGTTGCGCCTCGAGGCTGCGGCTGTAGCGCGACATCGCAAAGCAGAACACGAAGTAGATCACGCCGACGAAGACGTAGACCTCGACGCTGAAGGACTGCCAGGCCGGATCGACGATCGCGGTCTTCGCCGTCGTCAAGAGATCGAAAATGCCGATGATCAGGACCAGGCTGGTGTCCTTGAAGAAGGCGATGAAGGTGTTGACCAGCGGCGGGATGACGTGGCGGATCGCCTGCGGCAGCACGATCAGCGCGTGCTTCTCCCAGTAGGATAGCCCGAGCGCATCGGCGGCCTCGTATTGACCGCGCGGCACCGCCTGCAGGCCGCCGCGCACGACTTCCGCAAGATAGGCGCCGGCATAGAGGATGAAGGCGATCTGCGCGCGCAAGAGTTTGTCGATGTTGACGCCGTCGGGCATGAACAGCGGGAACATCACGCTCGCCATGAACAACAGGCTGATCAGCGGCACGCCGCGGATCAGCTCGACATAGAGCACGCAGAGCGAGCGGATCGCCGGCAATTTCGAGCGGCGGCCGAGCGCGACCAGGATGCCGAGCGGGAAGCCGAACGCCAATCCGAAAGTCGCGAGGATCAACGTCACCGGCAGCCCGCCCCAGCGGTCCTGGGTGACAAAGGACAGACCGAGGAAGCCGCCCCACATCAGGCATCCGATCATGGCCAGGGCGGCGGCCCACAGCAGGAACAGCTCTTTGCGCCAGAAGCTGCGGCGGCTCGACACAGCGAACAGCGCGATGAAGATCGCAACCGCAAGCGCCGGCCGCCACTGCTCATCGAACGGATAGGTGCCGAACAGGATGAAGCGATACTTCTCCGGGACCACCGCCCAGCAGGCGCCGACACCGCGCAGCGCGCGGCAGGCGCTGGTGTCGTTGCCGGAGACGACCCAGACCGCGTTGGCGATGCCCCATTGCCAGAGGCCGATGCAGGCCTTGCCGAGCACGAACAGCAGCAGCAAGGTCATGATGCCGGACGGGATCGAGGCGAACAGGTTGGCGCGCAGCCACGCGGTGAAATGGCCGCCGAGCGCCCGCGGTGCGGGGCGCGGGCTGATCGGCAGCGGATCCTGCGGAAGGTGGGCGACCGAACTCATGTCAGCGCTCCACCAGCGCGATCCGCGCATTGTACCAGTTCATGAACAGGCTGATGCCGAGGCTGATGGTGAGGAACACCATCATGATCAGCGCGATCGACTCGATCGCCTGCCCGGTCTGGTTCAGCGTGGTGTTGGCGATCGAGACGATGTCCTGATAGCCGACCGCGACCGCGAGCGACGAATTCTTGGTCAGGTTGAGATACTGGCTGGTCATCGGCGGGATGATGACGCGCAGCGCCTGCGGCAGCACGATGTGCTGCAGCACGAAGCCGCGCTTCAGCCCGAGCGCCTTGGCGGCCTCCGACTGGCCGCGCGGCACCGCCTGGATGCCGCTGCGCACGATCTCTGCAATGAAGGCCGAGGTATAGGTGACGAGCGCGATCAGCAGCGCGAAATATTCCGGCGCGAGCGTCAAGCCGCCGACGAAGTTGAAGCCGCGCAGCTCGGGCAGCGTGATGCTCCAGCTTGCGCCCATAAGCAACGACACCAGCGCGGGCAGCACGACGACGAGGCCGAGCGCGTAAGGCCAGGCCGGCCGCGCCCGGCCGTCGAGCATCTGCTGCGCGATCAGGCGGCGCCTGACGAGATGGAGCACGATAAGGCCGGCGACCAGCGCAAGGATGGTCCACCAATTGGCCTCCTGCAGCGGGACCGACGGCAGGATCAGCCCGCGATTGGAGAGGAACACTCCCTCGATCGGCTTGAACGCCTGGCGCGCTGCCGGCAGGCCCTGCATCAGCACGTACCAGAACAGCAGCTGCAGCAGCAGCGGCAGGTCGCGCAGCACCTCGACATAGACGGCGGCGAGCCGCGCCAGCAACCAGTTCGACGACAGCCGCGCGATACCGACCAGCGTACCGATCACGGTCGCCAGCACGATGCCGATGACGGCCACGCGCAGCGTGTTGACGATGCCGACGATGAAGGCGCGCAGATAGGTGTTCTTCGGGGTGTAGTCGATCCAGGAATCCGCGATCGGCATGCCGGCTTCACGGCCGAGGAAGGCAAAGCCGGTCGAGATGCGCCGCACCGAGAGATTATGCACCGCGTTCGACCACAGCCAGACGACGATGGCGACTGCGATTCCGACCACCAGGACCTGCCAGAACAGGCCGGCGACGCGGGGATCGCTGAGCGAAAGCCGCCAGGGCCGGGCGGGAGGGCGTTTCGGCGTCGATGTCGTCACAGCACAAGGATCCTTGTGAGGATTGCATCGGAACGGGAAGCTCCAGACTGCGCACTTCATATGTTGCACCAAATTAATATTCATGCAACATATGTTTCATGGCCCAGGCTCAGCCGAAACCATCGCCCCTGAACGAATTGTGCAGCGCACTGCCCTCGCTGCCGATGCGCTTGCAGGAGGTCGGCCGGTTCGTCGCCGCCAATGACTACGACGCCACCACCCGCTCGATGCGCGAGCTTGCCTCCGTCGCCGGCGCCGATCCTGCATCCTTTACCCGTCTGGCAAAGGCGCTCGGCTATTCAGGCTGGGACGAATTGCGCGCCGCACTCACCGAGGCGCGGCGACCGGCGCAGGGCTCGCCGTTCTCCGGCCGCGCGAAGAGCCGCCGCGCCGGGCCGAATGCCGATGTCAAATTGGTGCACGACAAGCTCGAGGCTGAAGCCGCGGGGCTTGCGCGCATTTCCGCGAGCGCGATTGCGGACGCCGCGCGTGCGCTGCACGCAGCCAACCGGATCTGGATCACAGGCTTCCGCAGCTGCCGCGGCGTTGCGGAGCTGTTGACCTACCAGCTCCGCCTGTTCCGCCCCGACGCGGTGCAACTGGTCGGCGGTTCCGGCCCGTTCGATCTCGACCATGGCGCCTTCCGCTCAGACGACGCCGTGGTCGTGATCGGTTTCGCGCCCTACACGCTGGTCAGCGTCGAGACGGCGCGTGCGGCACATCAGCGCGCGCCACGCTGATCGCGATCGCCGATACGATCACGGCGCCGATGGCCGAAGGCGCCGATCATCTCTTGCTGTTCGAGGCCGCCTCCTCGCCCGGCTTCTTCCCGAGCCTCACCGGCGCGATCGCCGTCGCCCAGTCGCTCGCGGCCGTCGCCTTCACGCTGGGCGGCGCAGGCGCAAAACGCAAGCTGGAGGAGACCGAGGGCCGGCTTGCCAGGATGTCGCAATATACCGTCGAGAAAGGATAAGTATCATGGCCGCCGACAAGAGCCGCGTGATGCACCGAAGCCTGCGCGAGACCCCGCCGAAAGCGATTGGCGGCGACGGCGTCTGGCTGATCGCGGAGGATGGCCACCGCATTCTCGATTCCTCCGGCGGCGCCGCGGTGTCGTGTCTCGGCCATCAGCATCCGCGGATCCTGGCCGCGATCGCCAGGCAGGCATCGAAGATTGCCTATGCCCACACCGGCTTCTTCTCTTCCGAGCCTGCGGAAGAGCTCGCCGAGCGGCTGGTCGGCCACGAGCCCGGCGGCCTCGGCTATGTCTATTTCGTCAGCGGCGGATCGGAGGCGATCGAGGCCTCGATCAAGCTGGCGCGGCAATATTTCATCGAGCGCGGCGAGCCGAAGCGCGCGCGCTTCATCGCGCGCCGCCAGAGCTATCACGGCAATACGCTCGGCGCGCTGTCGGCCGGCGGCAATGCCTGGCGCCGCGAGCCCTACGCGCCGCTGCTGTCGCCCTCGTTCAGCCACGTCACGCCCGCCTTCGCCTATCACGAGAAGCGCGACGATGAATCGGAGGCCGCGTTCGTGGCGCGGCTCGCCGCCGAACTGGAAGCCGAGTTTCAGCGGCTCGGCCCTGAGAATGTCGCCGCCTTCATCGCCGAGCCCGTGGTCGGCGCCACCGCCGGCTGCGTGCCGGCGCCGGAAGGTTACTTCAAGGCGGTGCGCGAGATCTGCAGCCGCCACGGCGCGCTGCTCATCCTCGACGAGGTGATGTGCGGCATGGGCCGTACCGGAACGCTGCATGCGTGGGAGCAGGAAGGCATCTCGCCCGACATCCAGGCGATCGCCAAGGGCCTCGGCGGCGGCTATCAGCCGATCGGCGCGATGCTTGCGGGCAGCAGCATCGTCGATACCGTGCGCAACGGCTCCGGCGCGTTCCAGCACGGCCATACGTATCTCGCGCATCCGCTCGCCTGCGCCGCCGCGCTCGAAGTGCAGAAAACGATCGCCGAGGAGAGACTGCTCGACCAGGTCAAGGAGCGCGGCCGCCAACTCGAGCAGCGGCTGATCGAACGCTTCGGCAACCATCGCCATGTCGGCGACATCAGGGGCCGCGGACTGTTCTGGGGGATCGAGCTGGTCGCCGACCGCGGCACCCGGCAACCGTTCGATCCCAAGCTGAAGCTGCATCAGCGGATCAAGTCGGCGGCGTTCGCCGGCGGCCTCGGCTGCTATCCGTCGGGAGGTACCGCCGACGGCCAGCGCGGCGACCATGTGCTGCTCGCCCCGCCCTATATCGCAACTTCCGGCGACATCGACATGATCGTCGAAAGGCTCGGCGCTGCGGTAGACAGCGCGTTGAAAGATGTTGGTCACTAGGAGGAGGTGTAAAATGTACAGGGGATTGATTACCGCAGCCGTTCTGGTCGCCGGCGTCGCGAGCGCAAGCGCGGCGACGCTCGACACCATCAAGCAGCGCGGCACGCTGGTGTGCGGCGTCTCGACCGGCTTTGCCGGCTTCTCGGCGCCGGACTCGCAGGGCAACTTCAAGGGCCTCGATGTCGACTACTGCCGCGCGCTCGCCGCCGGCATTCTCGGCGATCCCGCCAAGGTGCGCTACGTCGCATTGACCGCGCAGAACCGCTTCACCGCGCTGCAGTCCGGCGAGATCGACGTGCTCTACCGCAACTCGACGCAGACCTATCTGCGCGGCACCACGCTCGGCCTGCGCCAGGGCCCGGTCAATTTCTACGACGGCCAGGGCTTTGTGGTGAAGAAGGACCTCGGCGTGAAGGAGCTGAAGGACCTCAAGGGCGCCACCGTCTGCGTCGCGCAGGGCACCACGCATGAGGTGACGCTCGGCGATTACGGCCGCGCCAACGGCATCGACTGGAAGCCGCTGGTGTTCGATCGCCCCGACACCATGTACCAGACCTTCTTCGGCGGCCGCTGCGATGCCATGACCCAGGACGCATCGGCGCTCGCCGGCGCGGTCGCAACCGCAGCGCCGAAGGCCGACGACTATGTCGTGCTGCCGCAGACCATCAGCAAGGAGCCGCTCGGCCCGTTCACCCGCAACGGCGACGAAGTGTGGAGCGACATCATCACCTGGCTGCATTACGGCCTGGTCGAAGCCGAAGAGCTCGGCGTCACGCAGGCCAATGTCGACGAGATGACGAAGTCGCAGGTCCCGGCGATCCAGCGCCTGCTCGGCGCATCCGGCGATCTCGGCTCGCGGCTCGGCCTCGACAACAAATGGCTGGTCGCAGCGATCAAGGCTGGCGGCAATTACGGCGAGATCTTCGAGCGCAATGTCGGCAAGGCCAGCCCGCTGAAGCTCGAACGCGGCCTCAACGGCACCTGGAGCAAGGGCGGATTGATGTACGCGATCCCGTTCAAGTAACGCTCTTCGCCTCTCCCCGCGAAGAGCGGGGAGAGGCAGATCAATCGGCAACAGCTCATGCGCATCACGCTAATTCACGCCCTGAAACACTCGATCGTGCCGATCGAGGCGTCGTTCGCGCGTCATTGGCCCGAGGCGCGGCTGATGAATTTGCTCGACGACAGCCTGTCGGCCGATCTTGCACGCGACGGCAAGCTCACCGAGCGAATGACCGAGCGGTTCCTCACCATGGGCCGCTATGCAGCAAGCACCGGCGCCAGCGGCATCCTGTTCACGTGCTCGGCGTTCGGCCCCTGCATCGAGGCGGTGGCGCGCGCGCACGCGCCGATGCCGGTGCTGAAGCCGAACGAGGCGATGATTGAACAAGCGGTCGCCAAGGGAAAGCGCATCGGCCTGCTCTCGACCTTCCCGCCGACACTGGTGTCGATGCCGCCGGAATTCCCGTCCTCGGTCACGCTGGTGCCGAAACTCGCCGAGGGTGCGCTGGCGGCGCTCGACCGCGGCGATCGTGCCGAGCACGACCGCATCTTGGTCGAGGCCAGCCGCGATTTGCGCGACTGCGATCTGATCGCGCTCGCCCAGTACAGCATGGCGCCGGCGGCCGAGCGCGTCGCCGAGGTCACCGGCCGCGAGGTGCTGACGACGCCCGACAGCGCGGTGTTGAAGTTGAAGGCGTTGCTTGGCGGTTAGCGCCCCTGCAGCGCTACCCGCCCGCATCCTTCACGTTCAGATCGACGCCTTGCGGATCCCTGATCGTCGACACCGTGATCAGCGAGATCAGCGACAGCACCGCGATGTAGACGCCGACGCGCCAGGACTCGCCGTAGGTGCCGATGATCCATTGCGCGATCATCGGCGCGAAGGCGCCGCCGAAGATGGCGCCGAGCGCATAGCCGATCGAGACGCCCGAATAGCGCACCTTGGCCGGAAACAGCTCGGCATAGAGCGCGGCCTGCGGGCCATAGGACAGGCCGAGCGCAATGGTGAGGCCGACGGCGCTGACGAAGAACAGCAACAGATTCTTGCTGTCGATCAGGAACCACATCGGCACCGCCCACAGCACCATCAGGGTGTAGCCGATCTGGAAACAGCGGACGCGGCCGATCTTGTCGCCGAGGATGCCGCCCAGCAGCGTGAAGATGAACCAGCTCACCGCCGCCAGCGTGCCGATCAAGAGCAGCTGCTCGGACGGCATCTTCAGCGTGTTGGCGCCATAGCTGATGATGAACGCGATCAGGATGTAGCCGGCCGCATTGTTGGCCATGAAGATCAACGCGGTGCGCAGGATCTCCTTACTGTGATTGCGCATCAGCTCCTTGAGCGGCGCAGAGGATTCCTTGTGCCGGCGCTGCATCGCCTTGAACACCGGAGACTCTTCAACCGTGCGGCGGATCACGATGCCGACGACGATCAGGAGGATCGACAGCAGGAACGGAATCCGCCAGCCCCATTCGATCATCGCCTGCTTTCCGAGCATCGTGGTCAGCACCCACAGCACGCCGGTCGCCAGGATCATGCCGAGCGGCGTGCCGATCTGCGGGAACGAGCCGAAGAAGCTGCGCTTGTTGAGCGGAGCCGATTCCACCGCCATCAGCGCCGCGCCGCCCCACTCGCCGCCGGCCGAGAAACCCTGCAGGATGCGGAGCAGAATAAGGAGTGCCGGCGCCCAGGCGCCGATCTGCGCGTAGGTCGGCAACAGGCCGACCAGCGCGGTCGCAGCCCCCATCAAGAGCAGCGTGACGACGAGCATGTTCTTGCGCCCGAAGCGGTCGCCGAGATGGCCGCAGACAATGGCCCCGAGCGGACGGAACAGGAAGGAGAGGCCGAGCGTCGCGAACGAGATGATCTGCGCCAGCAGCGGATTGTTCGCGTTCATCGGTGCGAAGAACAGTGCGCCGAACACGAGGCCAGCGGCCTGCGCGTAGACGAAGAAGTCGTACCACTCGATCGTGGTGCCGACGAGCGTTGCCGTGAGAACCTTGCGTTCCTCATCCGACAGTTCAGCGCCGCGCGAACGCGCGGATAGTTCGATGGACATGTGGCCTCCCCAAAACCGTTCTTGGCCGTGCGGGCGTGATCGGCGGCGATGCGCCTGCCCACACGGATGCTGGTAGCGGGATAGCAGAGGTTTCCGCGCGGCACGAGTAAATAGTTGCAGTAGCAACGATATTCCTGCGCTACCGGCTCCCGTAGCCGGTTCCATGACCCGGCTACCTCACCCGCCGCCGGGTGCTGTCCTGGTTAGGACACTCGGAAGAACAACCAGGACACTGCGCTCTGGGATTAATTGCGCTTGGTGGGTACGAGGCGGCCCACTAGATGCGCCCCTCGAAAAACTTCGACGATGTTTTTGTCGAGGAACTTGCGGGCGGACGATAGGGCCTCGTCATCGGACTTGCATGTGACGTTGATGGACGGGGCATCAACGTGGCCTTCGTCATCTAGAATGTAGATGCGGTACTCGTTCACGGCGGCCCACCCAATCGCCCTAAAGATGCGCTGGGAACTCGCCGGAGTCAGTTACACAGGTTAATTTCGCTCACTTGCGGAACGAGGTGCATTCGGCGCCGGTTAGCTTCCGGTCTGGCGTCTTCCCCGCCGGGTACGCCGGATATGACGTATGTAGACTTGGCCTCGGTGTCCCCTCGCTGGGGCCGTTTTTTGAGCCGACAGCGGCCTTCGCATTTGCCAAGTGTGGATAGAATCGGGATTACCCGGGCCGCTGTACTTTTCGAACGTCATCAGGGCTCAACCATTCCTCTTGGATGGCGCGCCGAATTCCATCTTCAATCAGGGCCTGCGGACGGCGGTTGCTGGTCCGCTCTTTGACCTGCCTCTAGCCAATCAGCGAGAACCTTGTACTCGCGCTCCATTTTTTCGAGCTCTTCTTTGGCCTCTTGGTGCCCAGTGATGGCAGCTTGCAGGTGGCACTCGCGCTCCAGTGCGCGGTACATGCGGTGCGGCATCGTCGTTACCCCGTTGCCCGCGAACCCTAACCCGGTGTTCTCAAGCCTGGCATTTAACTATGATGGCTCGCCCGCGCGGGTGGTGTTTTCTCTCTGGGGAAAGGCTCTTGTGTTTTCCGGCCGATGAATGTGTCGGGCATTGGAAACCGCTTCAGGAATTCGGCGGCTTCTCTGACGAACTCTTGCAGAACCCGCAAGTTCTCAGCTTCTCGCTGGGATGGACGATAGATTCCGCGCCGCAATGCCATGGCTGTGCTCCCCGATTATGCAGGCGGGAGCACCTTGGTCTCTCAGCCACCGACGCCTACAGGCAGAGCCTCGGCCGGTGATAGCGATATCATATCACGTGCCGTTGCCCCCGGTTCGTTCTCCTAAGATTAAATCCTGTGATCTGGATCAAAGGCCGGACATGGGTAGAACATCGGATGGGTGGCTCCGTACTCATACCCAGAACGACCGCCAAGGTACGGTTTCCGTACTCGTAATCCGAACTGGGACACTCTCAAATTCGATCCTGGACACTGAGGCTAAAATACCGACAGCACCCGCCGCCGACGGTCTCCCATGCCAAAACGCCGATTGTGCATTGCAGCAAGAGCATTATGATCCGATGCTCTCCAAGAGGTCGTAAGTGTCTGACATCAATGCCGATGCCTGGGTTTCCTCAGGCCACCGCCCGATGGGATTTCCGGAATTCGTCGTCGTCATCGCTTCCATCATGGCGCTGAACCCGTTGGCGATGGACATGATGCTGCCGGCGCTGCCGAACATCCGCTCCGCGTTCCAGATCGCCGACGCCAACCGCCCGCAGATGGTGCTGTCGATCTTCCTGGTCGGCTTCGGGGTCGGCCAGTTCGTGATGGGCCCGCTGTCGGACCGCTTCGGCCGCCGCCCGGTGCTGCTCGGCGGCATGACGGTCTACACCATCGCCGGCCTGCTCGCGATCATGGCGCCCTCGTTCGAGACGCTGCTCTTGGCGCGCGCGCTGCAAGGGCTCGGCACCGCGGCGACACGCGTGATCGCGACCTCGATCGTGCGCGACTGCTACGCCGGACGGCGGATGGCGAGCGTGATGTCGCTGGCGATGATGGTGTTCATCGCAGTCCCGGTGATCGCGCCGTCATTCGGCCAGGCCGTGATGCTGCTGACGCATTGGCGCGGCATCTTCGTGCTGCTGATGATCTACGGCGTGATCGCGCTGGCCTGGAGCGCGATGCGGATGCCGGAGACGCTCCCCAAGGAGCTGCGCAAGTCGCTGGCGATCCCGGAGGTGTTGTCGGCGTTCCGCCAGACCGTCACCAACCGCCAGACGCTCGGCTATGCGCTCGCCGCCGGCGGCGTGCAGGGCTCGCTGTTCGCCTTCGTGTTTTCGTCGCAGCAGATCTTCACCGAGGTCTTCAAGCTCGGGCATTACTTCCCGGTTGCGTTTGCGGCCTGCGCGGTCGGCGTCGCGATCGCCGGCTTCCTCAATTCGCGCATCGTCGGCCGCATCGGCATGCGGGTGATCTCGCACGCCGCACTCACCGGCTTTGCCGTCGTCGCCGGCGCACTGTTCATCGCGGTGAAGACCGACACGCTGTCCCTGCCGCTGTTCATGGTGCTGGCCGGCCTGATGATGTTCGCATTCGGGCTGATGATGGCGAACTTCACGGCGCTCGCGATGGAGCCGCAGGGCAAGATTGCCGGCACCGCCTCCTCGCTCTACGGCACCATCACCACGCTGATCGGGATCGGCGTCGGCACCAGGATCGGCCAGGACTACGACGGCACGCTGCTGCCGTTCGCGACCGGCTTCTTCCTCTGCACGCTGGCCGCGCTTGCGGTAGTACTGGTGACGGAAATGGGTCGGATGTTCCGGCCGCATCACCATCCGATTTGATCTTGTAGGGTGGGTTAGCCGAAGGCGTAACCCGCCACCTTCGTCGCAAGCAGAGCGGCGGATTACGCTTTGCTAATCCGCCCTACAGAGCCCACGATGTTCCGCACCGGCGCGGCTGCACGCCGCGTCGCCGCGAACCCCTCCATCCCGAGCTGCCACTGCAAGCCGACGATCGCGCCCTTGGTCGGCTGCAGCAGCGCCAATGCGCTGAACAGCGTGACAGGCAGCCAGATTGCCAGTTGCAGCCAGGCCGGTGGCGCGTAGGTCATTTCCATCCAGAGCAGCGCCGGCACCACGACGTGGCCGACCACGACGATCACGAGATAGGCCGGAAAATCATCCGCACGCTGCGGGGTGAAGTCCTCGCCGCAGACCTCGCAATGATCAGCCACCTTGAGGAAGCGGCCGAACAAATGGCCGCGCCCGCAGTTCGGGCACTTCATCGCAAAGCCGCGCAACATCGCCTTTGGCAGGGAAACCGTCTCGGTCATTTGCGTAATCCTTGACCTGATCTGATGATCCATACAATATGTATTTCAACACCGACAATCAAAGACAAAGCGCTGGATTGCATGGATTGGATCCCTACAGTTTCGGAATGGCACGGCCCGATGTTCCTACGCATCGTCGACGCGCTCGCCGCCGACATCGCCAGCGGCCGGCTGGTGCGCGGTCAGCGGTTGCCGACCCACCGTGCGCTGGCAACGGCGCTCGACATCGATCTGACCACCGTGACGCGCGCCTATGGCGAGGCGCGGCGGCGAGGCCTGCTCGACGCCCGCGTCGGCCAGGGCACCTTCGTTTCGGAGACCACCGCGCGCGCGGCATCCGACCTGGCCACGCCCGTCAACATCGACCTGTCGATGAATTTGCCGCCGCAGCCGGTCGAAGCCAATCTCGATCTGCGCATCGCGCAGGGACTTGCGAACATCCGCTCCGAGGCCGGCTTTTCCGCCTATCTCGGCTATACGCGTCCCGGCGGCACCGCTGACGAACGCGAGGTCGGTGCCGCCTGGCTCGCACCGCGTGTGTCGAACGCATCGGCCGGCCGCATCGTGATCTATCCGGGTTCACAGGCGATCATCTTCAACGCGCTGCTGGCGCTGACATCACCCGGCGATGTGGTGCTGACGGAAGCGTTGACGTTTCCCGGCATCAAAGCCGCGGCGGCACGCCTCGATGTCCGCCTCGTTGGTGTTGCGATGGACGCGGAGGGCGCGAGGCCCGACGCGCTCGACGATGCCTGCCGCAAGCACAAGCCGAAGGCGATCTATCTGGTGCCGACGCAGCAGAACCCGACCACGGCGACGATGGGCGCGGCGCGCCGCAAGGCAATCGCCGATATCATCCGGAAACGCGGCTGCGTCCTGATCGAGGATGACGTTTACGGCCCGCTCGAACCGCAGGTAGCGCCGATCGCCACCCTGATTCCAGAGCATACCTACTACGCCGCGAGCATCGCCAAATGCATCGCGCCGGCGTTGCGCGTCGCTTATCTGCTGGCGCCCGATGCGAGCGCCGAGCAGCGGATGCGCGCCAGCATGCAGGCCACCATGCAGATGCCGCCATCCTTAATGGTCGCGCTGGTCACGCAATGGCTGCGCTCCGGCGTCGCCGCCGACATCATCCGCGCCATCCGCAACGAGGCGGCCGCCCGCCAGCAGCTTGCCGCTCGCTTCCTCAAGGGCGTGACCTATGCGGCACGCCCGGCCAGCCACCATCTCTGGATGCCGCTACCGAAGCATTTCGACGGCACCGACCTGCTGTCGCATCTGATGCGCAACGGGCTCGCCGTGGTCGCCGAGGACGCCTTCGCGGCAGGCGATGCCGCGCCGCGGGGCTTGCGCGTCTCGCTCGGCGCCGCGCGCAATCGCGCGGAACTGAGCCAGGCGCTGCAGGTGCTGTCGAATGCGGTGCGCACGCCCGTCGGCGCCACGCAGATTGTTTAGAATTCGACCATCGTTAGGGAATAAACGCGCTTGAAAATGATTATGGTGCGGGGGCGCCTGGGCTAGAAGTGGCGGCGTTCAGGGCATCAGGCAGGGGCGAGCTTCTCAATGTCATGTGGATACGATCGGGCGATCCAGCTTGCCCTGCGGACGCTTCGTGCGACCGCGATCTCGTGTCTTGCGTTTGTCATATCGGGCGCCGCGCGCGCCACCGATGCCCCTGTCCCGTCGCCGGAGAAGCTCGAACGCATCACCGAGTTCTTCAACACCGAGGTCTCCAGCGGTCGCATTCCCGGCGCCGTCATCCTGATCCAGCAGCACGGCAAGCCGGTCTATCTGAAGACCTTCGGCGACCGCGACGTCACGACCAAATCACCGATGCGCCCGGACACGATGTTCGCGCTGCATTCGATGACCAAGCCGATCACCAACACCGCCGCGATGATGCTGGTCGACGAGGGCAAGCTGTCGCCGCAAGATCCACTGTCGAAATACATTCCGGCGTTCGCCGACGTGAGGGTCGCGATCGAACCGGATGGCGGCAACGATCCTGCCAAGGTGGAACTGGTGCCGCCGATCCGCCCCGTGACCATCGAAGATATCATGCGGCACACTTCGGGCATCACCTACGAATATATCGGCGCCGACTGGATCCAGAAGATCTACCGCGCCGGACATCTGTTCGACGGCAAATTCGACAATAAGGAATTCACCGCGCGGCTGGCCAAACTGCCGCTGTCGCGACAGCCCGGCACGCTGTGGCGCTACGGTCATTCCACCGACGTGCTCGGCCGGGTGATCGAGATCGTCTCCGGCAAGACGCTCTATCAGTTCGAGAAGGAGCGCATCTTCGATCCCCTGAAGATGAACGACACTCGATACGTGCTCGATGCCGAGACCGAGCGGACGCGGCTGGCCGAACCGCTGCCTTCGGATACGATCCTGATCGACGGCGAGAACGACCGGCGCGCGCATCCGGAGTGGGAATCCGGCGGCGGCGGCCTGGTGTCGACCATTCTCGATTATGCGCGCTTCGCGCAGATGCTGCTCAATGGCGGCGAGCTTGACGGCAAGCGCTATCTCAGTCCGGCGGCCTTCAAGACCATGACGAGCGACCATGTCGGCCCGGGCTCCGGCGTCGGCCGCGACTATTGGTACTTTCCCGGCGACGGCTTCGGTTACGGCTACGGCATCGCCGTGCGCACCGATCCCGGCATTGCCAAGCCGCCGCCGCCCGGCTCGATCGGCGAGTTGAAATGGGACAGCGGCAGCGGCACCTATTTCGGCGTCGATCCGAAACTCGACATGATCTACATCATGCTGGAGCAGACCCAGAACGAACGCCAGCGCATCACGCCGGCATTCAGGAAGCTGGTCTACGACGCGTTCAGCCCGGATTGAGTGAAGATCGGCAACTCCGTCATTGCGAGGAGCGAAGCGACGAAGCAATCCATCTATCCACGAGCAAGCGTAGCGATGGACGGCTACTGTGCATGGGGTTGTTTTCGATATTTTGGCGGAGCGACCCAGCAACTCGGCACCGATGCACCGCCGTCACCAGGTAATCCGCTAGATCACGTAAAATCCATGCGTGCCGTCGCGGCGAAGCTGATCGACGAGGCCGTACTCCCAATCGAGATAGGCCTGCATCGCCTTTTCTGCGACGCCGGTGCCTTCATAGGGGCGCCGATAACGGTGCGCGGGATCCGGCCTCGGCACGACGCGCGGCGCGCCGACTTCGAGCCGGCCGTCATAGCCGCCCTCGAGCACATAGACCTCCCACGCCATCTGCGCGAGCCAGGACGCCGTCATGTCGGCACGGATGCTTTTGTCATCGCTCAGCACGATGCGCGCGCCCCGTACCGGCGCGGCCATGTCGATTTCCTGCACCAGCTGGCCGCCTGCATAATGGCGGAAGCCGGCAAGGTGACCGGCGGCGTATTCCTCGGCATCGCGCACGTCGAAGCGATACAGCGTACGCTGTGCATCACCTTCCAGCGCGGCGAGTTCGTCCATGCCGATGTGACGGACGCCGGCGCGATAGGCGACCTCACGCGCATTGTCGCCGGCGCCCGCGAACGGTCCGATCTCGCCGCGCTTGCCGGCCCCGTGCTCGAGATCGTGCTTCGCCAGCGTCCAGCCGATCGTGCCGTTGCGCAGTGCCCGCACCTTGTTGGGCAGCCCGGCATTGATCAGCGACTGCGTGCCGATGATCGAGCGGGTGCGCCCTGCGCAGTTGACGATGATGGTGGTGTCGGGATCGGGCGCGGCACTGCCGGCACGCAGCACCAGCTCGGCGCCTGGCACGCTGACCGAGCCCGGGATGTTCATGGTGGCATATTCGTCGAAGCGGCGAACATCGAGGATCGCGATGTTGGCCTTGTCCGAGATCAGCGCGGCGACCTCGTCGGCGCTGAGCGAGGGCGTATGCCTGCGTGCCTCGACCAACTCGCCGAACGCCTTGGCATAGGAATTGACATCCTCGAACACCTCATAGCCGGCCGCCTTCCAGCCTTGCAGGCCGCCCGTCAGCGCCGCAACGTTGTCGTAGGCCAGCGCCCGCAACTGGTCGGCCGCGGCAGCGACCAGGCCTTCGCCATTGTCATAGAGAACGATCGGCACGTCCTTGCGCGGCAACCGCAGCTCGGCTTCGAGCGCGATCCGGCCGGCGGCCATGTTGGCGGCAAACAGCGGATGGCCGGTGGCGAATTCCGCCTCGTGCCTGACGTCGAGCAGCGCAATCTCCCGGCGCAGCAAGAGCGTTGCACGGACGGTCTGGGGCGTGACGGACAAAACTGTCATGGAATGTTGGCCTGGGCAGGAAACGGGCAGGCTTGCTCTAGGCCGAAATCGCGGCTCGTCAATAGGCTTAACCAAGTCGCAACCCCGCTGCCCGGGACCCGCAATCCAGGGAACGAAAACCTGCCATCCCGCTTTGCCCAACCGGGACGCACTTGCTACGTTCCCGATCGGCCCCGTTGGCGCCCGATCAGGCCTTCCGGACAAGAGAAGGCAGCGGGGCACGCCTGAGGCTCTGGGAGGATGACCATGAGAACTGTCGGAAATGAACCATTGTCGCGTCACGCCCTCGCCTTCGTGCTGGCCGGCGGACGCGGCAGCAGACTTCAGGAGCTCACCGACAGGCGCGCCAAGCCGGCGGTGTATTTCGGCGGCAAGTCGCGCATCATCGATTTCGCGCTCTCCAATGCGGTGAATTCCGGCATCCGCCGCATCGCGGTGGCGACCCAGTACAAGGCACACAGCCTGATCCGGCATCTACAGGGCGGCTGGAACTTCTTCCGCCCGGAACGAAACGAGAGCTTCGACATCCTGCCCGCAAGCCAGCGCGTCTCGGAGACGATGTGGTATGTCGGCACGGCGGATGCGGTCTACCAGAACATCGACATCATCGAGGCGCACGGCACCAAGTACATCCTGGTGCTCGCCGGCGACCACGTCTACAAGATGGACTACGAGATCATGCTGAAGCAGCATGTCGAGAGTGGTGCCGACGTCACCGTCGGCTGCCTGGAAATGCCGCGAGCGGAATCCTCCGGCTTCGGCATCATGCATGTCGACGAGAACGGCCTGATCGAGTCCTTCCTGGAGAAGCCGGCTGATCCGCCGCCGATGCCCGGCAAACCGGACAAGTCGCTCGCCAGCATGGGCATCTATGTCTTCAATTCGGAATTCCTGTTCGACGAATTACGCCGCGATGCCGCCGACCCGAACTCCAGCCACGATTTCGGCAAGGACATCATTCCCTACATCGTGAAGCACGGCCGCGCGATCGCGCATCAGTACAACGATTCCTGCGTCCGCTCCGGCGACGATCCCCGCGCCTATTGGCGGGATGCCGGCACCGTCGATGCCTATTGGGCAGCCAATATCGATCTCACCGACGTGGTGCCGGAGCTGGATCTCTACGATCGCTCATGGCCGATCTGGACTTATGCCGAGATCACCCCGCCCGCCAAGTTCGTGCATGACGAGGACGGCCGGCGCGGCCAGGCGGTGACCTCGCTGGTTTCGGGCGCCTGCATCATCTCGGGCGCGGCGCTGCGCCGCTCGCTGCTGTTCACCGGCGTCCACGTCAATTCCTACGCCAATGTCGAGAACGCGGTGATCATGCCGTATGTGAATGTCGGCCGCGGCGCGCAGCTCAGAAACGTCGTGATCGATCGTGGCGTGCGGATTCCTGAAGGGCTCGTGGTCGGCGAAGATCCCGAGTTCGACGGCAAGCGCTTCCGCACCACCGAGCAAGGCATCACGCTGATCACCCAGCCGATGATCGACAGGCTCGGGACATGACGTCACTGCGCGTCCTCGCGGTCGCCTCGGAAGTCTATCCGATCGTCAAGACCGGCGGCCTCGCCGACGTGGTCGGCGCGCTACCGGCGGCGCTGAAAGAGCACGGCGTCGCAACGCGGACGCTGGTGCCGGGCTATCCGGCTGTGCTCAACGCGCTCGCATCGGCGGAGACGCTGCTGCATTGGCCCGAGTTCTACGGCGGTCCGATCCGCGTGCTCGCCGGCACGCATGCCGGCCTCGATCTCTATGCGCTCGACGCGCCGCATCTCTACGCCCGGCCCGGCAATCCCTATGTCGGTCCGGATGGACGCGACTGGCCCGACAACGGCATCCGCTTTGCGGCGCTGTCACGGATGGCGGCGGAAATCGGCCGCGGTGCGATCCCGTCTTTCGTCCCCGACATCGTGCACGCGCATGATTGGCAGGCCGGGCTCGCGCCGGCCTATCTGCATTATGGCGGGTCCCCGCGGCCAAGCACGGTGATGACGGTGCACAACCTCGCCTATCAGGGGCAATTCTCGCCGGACATGCTGGCGACGTTCGGCCTGCCGGGCGAGGCCTACGCGCTGCACGGCGTCGAATATTACGGCACCATCAGCCTGTTGAAGGCGGGCCTGCAATTTGCCGACCGCGTCACCACGGTGTCGCCGACCTATGCGCAGGAGATCCAGAGCGACGAGGGCGGCATGGGGCTCGGCGGACTGCTCCGCGAACGCTCCGACGTACTGAGCGGCATCCTCAACGGCATCGACGTCGATGTGTGGAATCCGGCGACCGATCCCGATATCGCCGCGCGCTTCAGCGCCGAGCAGCCGGCGGAGCGCGCGGTCAACAAGGCCGCGCTGCAACGGCGCTTCGGGCTCGATGCCGCGCCGGACGCGATGCTGCTCGGCGTCATCAGCCGGCTGTCCTGGCAGAAGGGCCTCGACCTGCTGCTCGAGACCGTTCCGACGCTGCTTGGCGAGGGCATTCAGCTCGCGCTGCTCGGCAGCGGCGATCGCGATTTGCAGGATCGTTACACCGCACTGGCGCGCGACAATCCCGGACGGATCGCGGTCGTGATCGGCTATGACGAGGCGCTGGCGCATCTGATCCAGGCAGGCGCGGATGCGCTTGCGGTGCCGTCACGCTTCGAGCCGTGCGGTCTCACCCAGCTCTGCGCGCTGCGCTATGGCGCGGTCCCGATCGTTGCCAATGTCGGCGGCCTTGCCGACACCGTGCTGGGCTTCGACGAAGCCACCGTCACAGGCAGTGCTGCAACCGGTGTCAAGTTCGCACCCGTCACTGCGGATGCGCTTGCTCATGGCTTGCGCAAGGCGAACCTGCTGTTCAACGACAAGGTGACCTGGCGCCGGCTGCAACAGGCCGGCATGGCCACCGATGTCTCCTGGCACAATCGCGCCGGCCGCTACGCCGCGCTCTATCGCGAGCTCGCCGCGGCGCGCCGCTAGGCCGATCAGTTCACCAAATCGCAGGACGCAATACGGTTGATGTCGGCGAGGCGACGGTCGGGATTTCCCTTGAAATCAAGGCTTGCGACGAGATCGAGCAGCCGGCCATAGGCGCGATCGGCGACCGCCACAGGCAACGGCTCCTCATCGAAGGCCTCGATGTAATTGCCGACGAGACCGCTCAGCAGCCGGCACATCGCCCGTTGCTCGGGCTCATGCCTGCTCAAGGTCTCGAGTTTTTCCTGGAGGGTTCGGTAGGTCCGCAAGCCATGCGGCTGTTGCGCGAGCCAAGCGTGAAGATCAGTGTTGTGCAAATCGGGATTGTGTAAATCAGTCATATCAGCCTCTTCAGAATGGAGAAGAAGCTACCGGCTTATACAGCCGATCATGGTTCCGCGCCATGACGATTTTTGCATGCATCCCCTGCCCGGCTGCGCGGGCCGTGTCATCGGATTGGCACGTCGTGTTGTGAGGGTATTTTGGTTTGATCAGAGCTGCGCGAGCGCCGGCAGGATCTTGTAGCGCGCGATCTCATGCGGATAGTCGCCGCGATTGGCGAGCAACACGATGCCGAACCTGCGCGCCGGCACCAGGCCGATATAGGCCGAGGCGTTGTTGAGACCGCCGGGCTTGTCGATGACGGTGACGCCGTCGAGCCGCACATGCTCCCACGCCATTGCCTGGCCGAACTTCGCATCGACGCGATAACTCTCGCGCAGGGTCATCTGCAATGCGGCGCGCAATTCGGGATCGATCACGGCGCCGTCGAGACAAGCGCCCAGCAATATGCCGAGATCGCGCGCCGACGAGAACATCTGGCCGGTGCCTGCAAAATCGTAATAGCTTTGCTGATCGCCGGGCGGACCGATCGGCGTGCCGTCGCGCGAGTATCCCTGAACCATGCGCCGCATGATCTCCGGCGCCATCGACGCGCGGTCGTCTTCGCCGCGATCCGGAACGACAGTCGAGCTCATGCCGAGCGGCCTGAGGATGCGGCTCTCGATCAGCGTCGCGATCGGCGCGCCGTAGTGCCGCTCCAGCACCAGTTGCAGCAGGACATAGCCGGCATGGCTGTAGATGCGCTGCTTGCCCGGCTGCTCTCCCTTCTGAGGCGTCCATGAATTGAGCATCGCGATGAACTGATCGCGGCTGAAGGTCTCGTTCGGCCACGGCGGATGATCGGTCGGCAGCAGCAGCCCGGACGTGTGGTTGACGAGCTCGCCGATGGTGACGCGGCTGATATAGTCGCCGTGCAATTCGGGCAGATACTTGCCGACGCGATCGTCGAGCTGCAATTCGCCGCGCTCGGTACCGAGCGCGACCAGCGTCGCCTCGAACAGCTTGCGGAGCGAGGCGAGGTTGAACAGCGTGTCCGAAGTGACCGGCCGCTTCGCCGCAGCGTCCGCGTAACCGTAGGTGAAGAAGGCGACCTGGCCGCCGGCATAGACCGCCGCCGCGAGGCCGCCAGGATCGGCGGCAGTCGCGGTCGGCGCCAGTTCCGTGGTGACGATGTCCCTGATCTGCGCATCCATGTCGGAATCCGCGCGTGCTCCCGTCAGCGCGTTAACAGCGACGGCAAGCAGGACGGCGGCGATCCGGACGGGAACCCATTGTCTCATAACGAGCGGAATCGGAGCGATATTGCGATGTAGCCCGCAGGCTGAACCGTTCAGCCATCGAGAGATGGCGACATCACGATCCTAGCGATGGAACCTACGCTCCCGAATTCACGATTGCGCGTTCCACCGTAACGCGTCCCGGCTGGGGAACGGGCGGCCCGATCGCTGTTCCGGCGGTCACTGCCGGAAGTCGTGATCGCGACCGCCCTCCCACTCCAGCCACGGTGCGGGAACTGCAATCACACTAAAAAAAAGCCGAGCGTCTGAAAATGTTAGGGGTTCGCATCGACGGACAGGCAAGACCAACGCTTGCCGGGGCGACCGCCGATATGCCTGACTTCGTCACATTCCGCTCCCAACCGGGGACCGTTTCCTATTAGCAACAATTCGTCAATCAAGGGTTGCGTAGCCCCTTCGGATTCGAGTTACAAGACATGGCCGGCTGCGACGAATTGTCCGGTTCCAAATCCCGGATGTGCGCGATGCGCGATTATGCAGGGGTTAACCATCGACGGCGCGTCTATGCAGTACCTGACCGGACGATCGAGCGCGGCAACGACGCCAGCAGCAGCACGAGGCAGACGCAGAGCAGCACGATGTCCTTGAACAGAAACTCGCCGGCCAGGTTCCAGGCCATCGGGTCTGTCGATAGGCTCCATTTGACCACCCCGGGTGTCGTGAAGAAGAACGACCACGTCACCGCGAAGGTGATCACGCCCATCAGCGCACCGATCGCCGAGAGAATCGGGTTGAACGCGCCGGCGGCAAGCAGCACGGCGATGCCGAACTCGGTGACGCCGAGCACATAGGCCTCGCCGCGGAGGCCGAACACCGACAGCCAAGAGACGAACGGGCTGTTGCTGATGAATTGCGCGATGCCCTGCGCCGATTGCAGCGTGAACTTCTGCATGCCGAACGACACGAAGATCACCACCATGACCCAGCGCAGGATCGCGAGCAGACGAAAAGACCCCTCGCCTCGTTCGGCGATGTTGAACGACAGATTCATGTGGATGCTTCTTCTCTCGCTGCGATGCCGCCTTCGTGGCGCGCGTGGCAGGACTACGCAGCGCGCCGCGCGCGCGTTACACGCGGGACCCCTACCGGCATTCACAAGAATGTGCGGACGAGGTGATAAAGCCTGTCACTGGCCGCCGCGATGGCCTCAGGCGCGCTGGCGCAGCGGCCGCGCGGTGTCCTTTGCCGGCACCGGCATGGTGAAGCCGTACAGGAACAGGTCCACCACCATGTCGGCGAACTCGCTGGGATCGACGCCCCCCTTCGGGTCGTACCAAGTGTGGCTGAAGTTCAGGATGCCGAACAGCATCATGCTGTAGATCTTCTTCGTCCGCTTGACGATCCTGCCTTCCTTGTCGAGCTTGACCAGAAGATCCGAGACCGTGTCGACGATCTGGCGCTCCAGCGCCTTGATCGCATCCTGCTCGGTCTCGCCGAGGAACGAGAGGTCGTTGAGGATCACGCGCTGCTCGTCGCTCGAGCGCGCATTGAGCGCGACGATGGCCTGAATCGCGGCGCGGAACTGCTCCAGCGTCGCCGCCTTGCCGGCCATCGCGGCCTCGACATCGGCGATCATCTCGCGGATATGCGCATCGAGGATCGCGAACAGGATCGCTTCCTTCGAGTCGAAATAATGATACAGCGCGCCGCGCGACAGCTTGCAGGCATCCGCAAGGTCCGCGATCGAGGCACGCATGTAGCCTTGCCGCGCGAACAGGCCGCAGGCGGTGGTGAGGATGCCCTGCTGGATCTCGTCGTAGTTTTCTGAGCGCGTCCGCGCCATACCCGTCTCTCTCGTGCACCATCGCGCCACCGGAATCGGCCGGCCGCCGTCTCTCTATACTACTGCCGCTCCGCGCTCTCCTCCCCTTTGCGGGCACCATCCACCAGAACTCGTCGAGCAACCGACGCCGCTGCATTGACCTGCGTCAAAAAATAATTTGAACGACCGGTCGGATTATATTATCGTGCCTGTCATCAGGCAAGCGGATTGCGCACGCCGGGAGCAACCCGGCGGCATCGAGGGAGGCTGCGCGTGGATGCTCATAAGGTCGATGCTGTCGTGATCGGAGCCGGCGCCGGCGGGCTGTGCGCCGCGGCGCGCCTCGCCCATGGCGGGCTGCATACGCTCGTCGTCGACGACAAGAATAGGCTCGGCGGACGCGCCTCGACCGAGGAGATCGACGGCTTCAAGGTCAATATCGGCGCGATCGCGATCGAGTTCGGCGGCGTGTTCGAGGAGACCTTCCACACCGTCGGCGCGCCGCTCGACATCCGTGCGCCAGAGCCCGCGAGCTCGTTCTTCATCGACGGCAAGGTGATCGATGTCGGCCGCGGCGGCTGGTCGCTGCTGCTCGGGCAGCTCACCAAGCAGGCCTCGCGCATCCTGGAGAAATTCGCCGACGCGCGCTCCGGTAATCTGCCCGACGGGCGGCAATCGACCGAGGACTGGCTGAAGGGTTACACCAGCAACGCCACGGTGCACGCACTGTTCCGCAATCTCTGCGCGGCGATCTTCGCCTGCAACGCCGCCGAGCTGCCGGCCCGCGCCTTCCTGACCTATTTCACCAGCAAGGGCGCCTTCAAGAAGTTCGGCTTCTGCCCGCAGGGCACGATCGGCGTCTGGAACAGCCTCGGCAGCGCGATCCGGCGCAATGGCGACATCTGGCTCGAAACCCCGGCGACCACGATCCACACTTCCAACGGCAAGGTCGAAGGCGTCACCGTGCTGCGCAACGGCGAGCGGGTGCGGATCGACACCGACCTCGTGATCAGCAATGCCGGACCGAAGGCCACCGTCGCGCTCGCCGGCAGCGAAGCCTTCCCGGCGGACTACATCGCGAAGGTCAAGAACGACCTCCGCCCGGCCGCCAACATCGTGATCAATGTCGCAAGCCGCGAGCCGCTGATCAACCATCCCGGCATCGTCACCTTCGGCAAGACGCGCCGGCTCTGCAACATGGCGAACCTCTCCGCGACCTGTCCGGAGCTGGCTCCGCCCGGCTGGCACCTTTACGTCGCCTATGCAGTGCCGGTGCCTGCGCTCGGCGATTTCGATGGCGATGCCGAGGTCGCGCTGGCGCTCGAAGATCTGCGCGAACAATTCGCCAATTTCGACCAAGCCAAAATCCTCTCGGTCCGGGTAATGCGCGACGACTGGCCGGCGCAACGCAGCTGTGCCGGCTACGACCTGCCGCGCGAGACCGGCATCGAAGGCCTGTGGTGCGTCGGCGACGCGGTGAAGCAATACGGCAATGGCGGTACCCAGGCCTGCGCCGAGACCGCCAAGATCGTCACCGATGCGATCCTCGCCGCGCGGCCGCATTTCGCGGCCGGCCGGGTCTGAGCGCGATGCCGGCGATCATCCCGCATCCGACGCCTTCAGCAGCGCCGCTCGCGGCAACGGCGCCGGATGCCCTGCTCGAATTCCGCAACATCCGGATCGTCTACGACAACGCAATCGAGGCGATCCGCGATGTCTCGATCGCGGTCCCCGAAGGCAGCATCGTCGCCCTGCTCGGCTCCAACGGCGCCGGCAAATCGACGCTGCTGAAGGCGATGTCCGGCATCCTCTATACCGAGGAAGGCGTGATCGAGAACGGCAGCATCCGCTTCCGCAATGAGGAGGTGCACCACCTCGCACCGGACGAGCTGGTCCGTCGCGGCATCGTGCAGGTTCCGGAAGGCCGCCGCGTGTTCGCGGCGCTGACCATCGACGAGAACCTGCAAATGGGCGGCTACACAAGGACCGGGGCCGAGGCGCGCGAGCGGCGCGACAAGGTGTTCACGCTGTTTCCACGGTTGCATGAGCGGCGCGACCAGATCGCCGGCTACATGTCCGGCGGTGAGCAGCAGATGCTCGCGATCGGCCGCGCGCTGATGACCGATCCCGTGCTGCTGGCGCTCGACGAGCCGTCGCTCGGCCTCGCCCCGCTGATCATCGACCGCATCTATGAGGTGATCGTTCGCCTCCGCGACGAATTGAAGATGACGGTGCTGTTGGTCGAGCAGAACGCCCAGCGCGCGCTCGACATCGCCGACTACGGCTACATCCTGGAGACCGGTCGCGTCGTGCTCGACGGCACGGCGAAAAAGCTCACCGCCAACGAGGACGTCCAGGAATTCTATCTCGGCGTCGCCTCCGGCGGCCGCAAGAGCCTGCGCGACGTCAAGCACTACAAGCGCCGCAAGCGGTGGCTGTCGTGACAGCGCTGCTCGCAGTCGAGAACCTGTCAAAGCGTTTCGGCGGCCTGCAAGCGGTCGCCGACGTCAGCCTGCGGGTGGCGCCGGGCGAGATCTGCAGCGTGATCGGCCCGAACGGCGCCGGCAAGACCACGCTGTTCAACATGATCTCGGGCGTGCTGCGGCCAAGCGGCGGCCGCATCACTTTCGACGGCATCGACCTTGCGACCATCTCGCCGTGGAAGTTCGCCGCCGTCGGCATCGGCCGAACCTTCCAGAATCTTGCGCTGTTCAAGCACGGCACCGTGGTCGAGAACATCCTGACCGGCCGCCACACCCATCTGCGCTCGACCGTGCTCGACGCCGTGGTGTTCTTCGGCCGTACCCGCAAAGAGGAGATCGCGGCGCGGCAGCGCGTCGAGCACATCATCGAATTCCTCGAGATCGAGCACATCAGGGACGCGGTGGTCGGCACGCTGTCTTATGGCCAGCAGAAGCGGGTCGAGCTCGCCCGGGCGCTCGCCTGCGAGCCGAAGCTGCTGCTGCTCGACGAGATGGTGTCCGGCATGAACCAGGAGGAGACCGAGGACATCGCGCGCTTCGTGCTCGACACCCGCGACGAGCTCGGCATCACCGTCTTGATGATCGAGCACGAGATGCGCATCGTGATGGATATCTCCGACCGCATCCATGTGCTGAATTTCGGCCGCAAGATCGCCGAAGGGACGCCCGACGAGATCAGGCGCGATCCGGCCGTCGCGGAGGCCTATCTGGGCGGCCAGCGCGCCGAGGCTATGGCAAAGGCGGGCGCGTAATGTCGACGCTGGATAGTCTTCGCACCGCTCATCCGTCGCTCCAGGCGAGCACGCCGCGCAATTCGCCGGTAACCAGCGCCGACGCGTTCCAGACCGCGCTTGCAGATGCCGCCATCACCATCCCGCAATTGCTGCGGCAGCGTGCCGCCATGCATGGCGATGCGCTGGCGCTGCGCGAGAAGGATTACGGCATCTGGAACCCCTATTCCTGGCGGCACTATTATGAAACCGCGCGTGCGGTGGCGCTTGGCCTGCTGTCGCTCGGCATCAAGCCGGGCGACCGTGTCGCCATTGCCGGCGAGAACACGCCGGAATGGTTTTACGCCGACCTCGGCGCCCAAATGATCGGCGCCGTCGCGGTCGGCATCTATCCGACCAATCCCTGGGTCGAGCTGCAATATATCGTCAAGCATTCCGGCGCCCGTATCGTCGTCACCGGCGACCAGGAGCAGACCGACAAGGTGCTCGACGCGATGGCCAACAATGGCGGCCTGCCGGATCTCGAGGCCATCGTCTGCATCGACATGAAGGGCTTGCGGCACTATCGCCAGTCCGAGCTGATGTCGTTCGAGGCACTATGTGAGCGCGGCAAGACCCATGCGCGGCAGAACCCGGACGCCGACGCCACGCTCGACCGCCTGATCGGCCAGGGCGCGCCCGACGACGTTTGCATCCTCGTCTACACCTCCGGCACGACGGGTCCGCCCAAGGGCGCGATGCTGACCCATCGCAATCTCGTCTACGCCGCTTATGCTTACGCCAAGACCGTCGGGATCGCCGACAAGCCATTCGAGGCGGTGAGCTACCTGCCGCTGTGCCACGTCGCCGAACGCTGCTACGGCACGGTAACGCACCTGGTGCTCGGCGGCACCGTCTCCTTCGCCGAATCGATCGACACGGTCGCGATCAACATCCGCGAGATCGCGCCGACCTTCTTTGTCGGCGTGCCCCGCATCTACGAGAAGCTGCAGCAGGGCTTTCTGTTCAGGCTCGGCGAGAGCGGCCGCCTGCGGCAAGGCTTCACAAGGGCTTGCCTCGCCTGGGGCCGCTCCCTGTCCGACCGCCGCCAGGCCGGCAAGGAAGGCTGGTTCGATCGTGTCGCTTACGGCCTTCTCTATCTCCTGATGTTCCGCAATCTACAGCGCCATCTCGGCTTCGCTTACAGCCGGCATCGCCTCTGTGCCGGCGCCTCGATCTCGCCGGAGACGCTGCGCTTCTTCGACATCATCGGCCGGCCGGTGTCGCAGGGCTATGGCCTGACCGAGAGCGGCGGCGTCGCCTTCATCCAGACTGAAAGCCATCACCGGATCGGCGGCTGCGGCGTACCGCTGCCGCAGACCGAATGGAAACTCGATGCCGACGGCGAGATCCTGCTGCGCAACCCCGGCGTCTTCAAGGGCTACTTCCTCGACGAGAAGGCCTCGACCGCGTCGCTGGAACAAGGCGGCTGGCTGCGCACCGGCGACATCATCGACATCCTAGACAATGGCGAGATCGCCGTGGTCGATCGTAAGAAGGCAATCATCATCACCGCCGGCGGCAAGAACATCGCACCGTCCGAGATCGAGAACGCGCTGAAGGATTCCGAATTCATCAAGGAAGCGATCGTGGTCGGTGAGGCCAGGAAATATCTCGGCGCCATCATCCAGGTCGATTACGACAATGTCGGACGCTGGGCGCGCGACCGGGCGTTGGCCTACACCAATTACAAATCGCTGTCGCAGCTGCCTGAAGTGCACGAGCTGGTCGAGCGCATCGTGGGCGAAGCCAACAAACGCTTCGCCCGGGTCGAGAACATCAGGCGCTTCGCCATCCTCGAGAAGGAGCTCGATCATGACGACGGCGAGCTGACCGCGACGCAAAAGGTGCGCCGCGCCATGATCGAGAAGAAGTTCGCGCGCGAGCTTGCCATCATCTACCGGGCGGAGGGCTGAATGCAGTATCTCATCCAGCTCCTGATCTCAGGGCTCGCGATCGGCGCGATCTATGGCCTGATCGCGATGGGCTTTGCCGTGATCTACAAGTCCACCGGCCTGGTCAATTTCGCGCAGGGCGAGATGACCATGATCACGGCCTATATCGCCTGGACCATCTCGACCACGGTCAGCGGCAATGTGTTCGTCGTCGCCGCGGGCGCGATCCTCGCCGCGGTCCTGCTTGGCCTCATCATCGAGCGCCTGGTGATGCGGCCGATGCTGGGCGAGCCGGTGTTCGCGACCGTGATGGTCACGATCGGCCTTGCGGTAATCCTGCGCTCGGCGATCAACTTCATCTGGGACGCGTATCCGCACGGGCTCGATATCGGCATGGGCCGCGGCATCGTGCATCTCGGCAGCATCGGCGTACGGACCGGGCAGCTTGCCGTGATCGCGACGCTGCTTCTGCTGCTCGCCGCGATCTGGGCATTCTTCCGCTACAGCAAGGTCGGCGTCGCGATGCGCGCGGTTGCGGCCGACGACCGCACCGCGCTTCTGATGGGCATCAGCGCCACAAGAGTTCATGCGCTGGCCTGGGCCGCCTCCTCGGTGATCGCCGGCATCGGCGGCGTGTTCTTCGCGCTGTCCTACGATTTGTCGCCGGCGATGTTCCAGCTCGGGCTGAAGGCGTTTCCGGCCACGATCCTCGGTGGCCTCGATGCCGTGCTCGGCTCCGGTATCGGCGGTCTCCTGATCGGCATCACCGAGAACCTGGCCGGCGGCTATCTCGGCTCCGGCATGAAGGAGGTGGCGGGCTTTGCCATGATCATCGTGGTGCTGATGGTCCGCCCGTTCGGCATTTTCGGCGAACGCGACATCGAGAGGGTGTGATGCGCACGGGGGATTACAAGCAGACCTATGGCGAGCTGGTCGCGCTGGTCGATTCCCCGCCGGTGTGGCTGTGGTCAGCCGTGCTGCTGCTGGCGTTGATCGCGGCGCCTTTCGTGTTGAACTCCTACGCGCTGTCGTTCGTGATCATCATCCTGATCACGGTGACCGGCGCGCTCGGGCTCAACATCCTGACCGGCTACACCGGCCTGATCTCGCTCGGCCATGTCGGCTTCCTCGTCACCGGCGCCTATGCCTATGCGGTGCTGGTGTCGAAGTATCACATGCCGCCGCTGGTCGGCTTCCTCGGCGCCGGCGTAGTGCCGGCGCTCGCCAGCCTGATCGTCGGCGCGCCGTCGCTGCGGCTCAAGGGCCTCTATCTCGCGATCACCACCCTCGCCTTCTCCTTCATCATCAACACCGTGATCCTGGAGATGCGCTGGCTCACCAACGGCGCGCGCGGCATCCAGGTGCAGCGGCCGGAGATCCTCGGCGTCAGCTTCGACAGCGACGCGGCCTTTACCTATCTCTGCCTCGCGATCGCCGCGCTGACGCTGCTCGCCACTCTCAACATCCGCCGCAGCCGGGTCGGACGCGCCTTCGTTGCGATCAGGGACAACGACACCGCAGCGCGCGTCATGGGCATCAATCTGCATGCCTACAAGCTGTTCGCCTTCGTCACCTCGGCCTTCATCACCGGCATCGCCGGCGCGCTCTACGGCATCTACCTCTCCTTCGTCAGCGTCGAGGGCTTCCCGTTCCTGCTCTCGATCGAGGCGCTGGCGATCCTGATCGTCGGCGGGCTCGGCTCGGCACTCGGCGCCGTGCTCGGCACCGTCCTGATCGTGCTGCTGCCGGAGGCGACACGGCTGGTCTTCAGCCTGTTCAGCGCACAGATGGACGCGACCTTCACGACCGGGGCGCAGGAGCTGAAGAGTATGCTCTACGGCCTTGTCATCATCCTGTTCCTGCGCTTCCAGCCGAGAGGGCTGGTCGGCGCCTGGCACGACATCAAGCGGGCCTGGGTGCACTGGCCGCTGCGCTACTAACAAAAAAAGACACGACATCATGAGGAGGAGACAATGATCAGACATCTGGCGGCGGCCTCGCTGCTGCTCACCACGGCCTGTCTTGCAATCGGCCCCGCGGCGGCCGCCGATCCCGGGATCACCGACAGCGAGATCCTGATCGGCGACGTCGAGCCGCTGACCGGCCCGCCGGCCCTGCTCGGCGTCGCCGCCTCGATCGGCCACAAGATCGCGATCGCGGAGGCCAACGCCGCCGGCGGCATCAACGGCCGCAAGATCAGGTACGTTCTGGAGGATGACGGCTACGTCACCGCGCGCACCATCCAGGGCGTCAAGAAGGTGATCGACGTCGACAAGGTGTTCGCGATGCTCGGCATCTCCGGCTCGGGCCAGTCGATCGCCGTGATGCCCGTGCTGGAGAAATCCGGCATCCCGACCGTGATCGACGTCGCGCCGGTGAAGTTCCTGTGGGAGCCGCCGCGCAAGAACGTGTTCGTGGTCGGCCAGTCCTACGAGGAAGGCATCGTTCACCTCGTCAACTTCCTTGCCGACAAGAATCCCGGCAGGAAATGGGGCCTGATCACCCAGGACGACGATTACGGCATCACGGTGCGCGACGGCTTCGATTCCGTGGTCAAGGCCAAGAAGCTAAACGTCGTCTACAGCGGAAATTACAAGAAGGGCCAGCAGGACTTCTCGTCCGACATGCTGCAGCTGAAGGAGTCCGGAGCCGAGGTGTTCCTGGCCGGCGGCATCATCGCCGAGAACATCGCGATGATGAAGGAGCTCGAGAAACTCAGCATCAAGCCGGTGACCGGCATCTTCTGGCCCGGCCGCATCGAGCCGGTGCTGAAGCTGATGGGCCCGGCCGGCGACGGCATCTACGCGGTCGACTATGTCGAACCGTTCGCCGGCGCAGCCGGCAAGGCGTTCCTGGAGAAAGCCAAGCCGCTGGTTTCGGAGGCCGAGTTCAAAGGCATCAACCGCTACACCATGACCGGCTATGCCGCCGCGAAGGTCCTGATCGCGGCGATCGAGCGCTGCGGCAAACAGCCGACCTGGGCCTGCACCATCTCGGAGCTGGAGAAGACGAAGAATGTCGAGACTGGGGTTATGGCGCCGATCAGCTTCGGCCCCGGCGTCCGCTTCTCGAACCAGAAACTGCAGATCATGCAGGCCGATGCGGCGACGCTCAGCTTCAAGCCGGTGGACTAGAACAATGAAAGTCCTGATCGTCTTTGCCCATCAGGAGGCGCAGTCGTTCAATGCTGCGCTGCTGGCGCGGTCGGTGGCGGAGCTGACCGCGCTCGGGCACACGGTCAGGATCTCCGACCTCTACGCGATGCATTTCAACCCGGTGGCGACCGCCGAAGACTTCGGTACGCGGCGGTTTCCCGAGCGGCTGCAATACGATCGCGAGCAGAAATACAATCTGCAACACGACGCGCTCAGCGGCGACATCGCCGCCGAGATCGAGAAGCTGCTGTGGTGCGACCTCCTGATCCTGCAATTTCCGCTGTGGTGGTTCTCCGTTCCCGCCATCATGAAGGGCTGGATTGATCGCGTGTTCGTCAACGGCGCGATCTACGGCAGCGGCCGTCGTTATGACACCGGCGGCCTCGCCGGCCGCCGCGCCATGGTCGTGACCTCGACCGCCGCCTATCCCGGCATGTGCGCAACGGACGGGCTGGTCGGCGCACTCGACGTGGTGCTGTGGCCGATCCAGAACGGCACCCTGGCCTATGCCGGCTGCAAGGTGCTTCCGCCCTTCGTGTCGTATTCGGTGAACTTCGTCGACGAGGCGACACGGCACCGCTATCTCGACGACTATGCAGAACGGCTGCGGCGGATCGAGACGACGGAGCCGCTGTTCTTCCATCCGCTCGCGGATTTTGGCGGGGACTGGCGGCTGAAGCCGGGGATCGCCGCAAGGACCGTTGGGCAGCGGTCGCGGACGGAGCCTTAAGAGCGGTCCTTTCACATCCGCTTGGCAACTTCTTCGAGCATCACCTCGGTGGCGCCGCCGCCGATCGTCAGCACGCGGGCGTCGCGCACCATCCGCTCGATCGCTGTGCCGCGCATGAAGCCTGAACCGCCGTGCAGTTGCAGGCAGCCATGCACGACCTCGTGCAGCACCTCCGGCGAGAGCGCCTTCACCATCGACACTTCGCGGAGACATTCCTTCCCGGCCGCAGCAAGCTCGGCGGCCTGATAGGCCAGCGCCCGCGCGGCGGCGGCCTTTGCGGCGAGCTGCGCGAGCTTCAGCCGCACGCCCTGCTGGTTCCAGAGCGGGCCGCCGAACGCCTGCCGCGTTTTCACGTAATTCGTCGTCAGCTCGATCGCCTTGGCCGATTCGCCGGCGCAGATGCCGCCGATGCAGATGCGCTCGTTCTGGAAGGTCTCCATGATGCCATAGAAACCCTTGTTCTCCTCGCCGAGCAGGTTCTCCGCCGGCACCCGCACGTCCTGGAATCCGAGCTCGGCGGTGTCCGAGCAGAGCCAGCCGTGCTTGTCCAGCTTGGTCGCCGTGATGCCCGGCGTGTTGCGCTCGACGATGAACAGCGAGATGCCACGGCTGCCCTTGGCGTGCGGATCGGTGCGCGCGGCGACGATCAGGATGTCGCCGTAGACCGCGTTGGTGATGAACATCTTGGCGCCGTTGATCACCCAGACATCACCATCGCGCCGCGCGCGCGTCCTCAGGCCGGCGACGTCGGAGCCGGCGTCGGGCTCGGTCACCGCGATCGAACACACCGTCTCGCCGCGGATAATCGCCGGCAGGTACTTTTGCTTCTGCTCCGGCGTGCCGCGCAGGCTGATGTGAACAGCCGACATGTCGGTATGCACAAGGATCGACGAGGTGAAGCCGCCGAAGCTCGAGCGCCCAAGTTCCTCGGCGAACACCATCGAGGCCAGCGGCCCCATGTCGGTGCCGCCATATTCGGCCGCATGGCGCATGCCGAGGAAGCCGAGCGCGCCCATGCGGCGATAGATCTCACGCGGGATCTTGCCGTCGCGCTCCCACGCGTCGGCATGCGGCACCACTTCCTTCTCGACGAAGCGGCGCACCTGCTCACGCAGCATCCGCAGTTCCTCGGGCAGATTGGGCTGCTCCGTAAAATGGAATGCGGTCTCGGTGAGCTGGCGCGGATCCGGGGTCATGACGTTCATTGTGGCGCCCTCTGATGGCCGATGTGAAGATAGTTGCGCAAAAAAGCTGCGAGGGATGCGATCGCCTCTCGCGCCTGCGGAATCTCGGGGAACATCTGGAACACGTGGATCATGCCGTCCCAGACCTGCAGTTCGGCGTCGACGCCGGCGGCTTTTGCCTTTGCGGCTAGTTCCGTTGAGTCATCGCGCACCGTCTCGCGGTCGCCGACCTGCACCAGCAGCGGCGGCAAGCCAGCGAGATCGGCGTAAAGCGGCGAGGCCAGCGGATCGCGGACATCACCGTCCTTGCCGAGATAGTTCCGCGCCAGCGCCAGGATCATCGCGCGCTGGTGGATCGGATCGGCCTCCGCCCTGCTCTCATAGCTCGCGCCACTCGCGGTGAGGTCGGTCCACGGCGACATCAGCGCGCCGGCGGCGGGGAGCGACAAGCCGCGGTCCCTCACCGCCAGCATCGCGGCGAGCACGAGATTGCCGCCGGCAGAGTCCCCGGTGAAGGCGATGTCCGCCGGACGCAGTCCCTGTTCGCGCAGATAGCGATAGGCAGTCAGCGCATCATCCAGCGCCGCTGGGAAGCGATGCTCCGGTGCAAGGCGATAATTGATCGAGAGCACACGGCAGCCGGATGCATCCGCGATCCGTGCGGCCAGGTCGCGATGCGAGACGACCGAGCCGATGCGGAAGCCGCCGCCGTGAAAATAGAGGATCGCCTTGTCGCTCGGTGCGTCTGCCGGCACCAGCCATTCGCCGTCGATACCGTCGGCAGACACCGGCCGGCACACCATCGGCACCGAGCAGCCGGCAAAGGCTCGGTCCCAATCGCTGCGCATCTGCGCCATTGATGTCTCGCGAGTCCAGCCGCGATAGATCGCCCGCAAGCGCTCAATGGCCCGATCGACCGGCGTCACAGCGATATCGTCCTCGGCGCTCGCCATCTCAGGCGCCGATGCCCATGCCGCCGGAAACGCCAAGCGTCTCGCCGGTGATATAGGCCGCCTGATCGGAGGCCAGGAATAGCGCGGCGGCTGCGACCTCCTCCGGCTCGCCGAGCCGGCCAAGCAATGTCGCACCGGTCATCGCCTGCAGGATCTTGTCGCCGCCTTTCGCAACCGCCTGCTCCAGCATCGGCGTGCGGATCGGCCCCGGTGCGATCGCGTTCGCGGTGATGCCGTAGCGCGCATTCTCACGCGCGATGCTCCGGGTAAAGGAGATCACGCCGCCCTTGGCCGCGGAATAGACCGCGCCACCCTTGGAGCCGAGCCGGGCGGCCTCCGAAGTGACGTTGATGATGCGGCCGAAGCGCGCGGCCTGCATCGCCGGCAACGCGGCGTGGGTGCAGGCCAGCACCGAGGTGAGATTGACCGCGATCAGGCGGGACCAATCCTCCGCCTTGGTGTCGGTGAAGAAGGCGTGCTGATCGATGCCGGCATTGTTGACGACGATGTCGAACGGGCCGTCCTGCGCCATCACGGCCTGCACCGCGGTGGTGTCGCTGACGTCGAGCCCAGCGACCACAGCGCCGGTTTCGCGCGCGAGCTCGGAGGCTGCGGCAACATCGAGATCGGCGATCACGACCCTGGCGCCGGCACCGGCAAAGCTACGGACGATCGCAGCACCAATGCCGCGCGCGCCGCCGGAGACGAAGGCACGGCGGCCGTCGAGCCGCCCGAATGGCAGGGTCGCCACCTCAGCGCCCCGTGAAGACGGGCTTGCGCCGCTCGATCACGGCGGCGAGCCCTTCGCGGGCATCGGCCATCCCCGAGAGTTCGGCGACGGTGCGCGCCTCTTCCGACAGGCACTGCTCGATGCTGGTGCCGGTGCCGGCCCAGACCAGCCGCTTGGTTGCGGCCAGCGCCTTCGGTGCGCCGGCCGCGAGCTCGCGCGCCAGCGCGAGCGATGCTTCGGCAAGCTCCGCATCGGGCACGACCTTGGTGACGATGCCCATCTGCAGCGCATCCGCAGCCGGGATCACCGGATTGGTCAACAGGATCGACATCGCCCGCCGCAACCCGACCAGCCGCGACAGCGTGACGGAGACGCCGGCGTCCGGCGCCATCGCCACTCGCGTCGCGCCGGCGAGGAATTTTGCCGATTCCCCCGCGATTACGATATCGGAGGCGCAGACCAGGCCAAAGCCGCCGCCGCCCGCCGCGAAGCCCTGCACCGAAGCGATGACCGGCGCTTCCAGCCGCAACAGCCCGGTCACTGCATTCTGCAAATACGCGGTGGCTTGCCGGATATAGTCGGGCAGCTTCTCGCCCTTGGAGGCAAAGGCGCGGACATCGCCGCCGGCGCAGAAATTCGTGCCCTCCCCGCTCAGCAGCACGACGCGCAGATCCGGATGGCCGTGGCAAACCATGATGGCGTCGCACAGCGCGCTCAGGAGTTCGGCGCTCATGCCGTTGGCCGCATCGGGACGGTTGAGCCGCAGCCGCGCGATGCCGTCGGTGATGTCGAGCAGAACGGGGCCCGTGTCGATCATGGCGAAACCTTCCCTAGACCAGGAATGAGAGCGTGTAGATCGCCTTGTCGTTGTTGACGAGGATGACCTTCTTATGCGCGATCCGCAATTCGCCATCGACATGGCGCAACCGGTATTCGTTGCGCGCCGCCCACAGCGTATCGTCGCGCAGGCTCGACTCGAAAATCAGGCTGTTGCTGGCGACCGCGATGTCGCCGTTGTCCGGTTGCTCGTCCATCAGTTCGATGTTGGAGATCAGCCGGCGCAGGTTCGATTGCGGCGTCTGGGTAAAATGCTTGCCGGTCATCAGCTGGCGGACGCGTAGCGCTATCCGGGAGCGGTTGTCGTAGATGATCGACATCTGCCGCTCCGGGTCGATGTCGGCACCGTTGGCCGGCACCCAATAGACGCCGTCGTCAGTCCAGAGCTTTTCCCAAGCCTCGTATTGATGCTCGTCCTGCAACCGCGCCTCGCGATAGAGGAAAGCGGTGACGGCGCTCATCAACGTGGTGCTGCTCTCGCGCGACAGCATCAGGCAGGCTCCATCAGCTTGCGATAGTGGGTCCAGATCCCGCGCGACGGCACCTCGTCGGTGACGTGGCCGACCGTGAAGCCGAGCTCGTCCTGCCGCTGGCGCTTCTCGCCGCGGCCGAGGAAGATCCATTCCGGATTGCGTGCCAGCACGCCGCGGTGACAGCGCTCGTACATTTCGGAATCATCTGCGAGCAGGAAGCCGGCTGGACCGACCGAACCCATGGTCTGCTGACGCAGCCTTCGGTTCAGATCGGGCGCGCCCTTGAATTGCAGCGCGGTGACGTGCTGCACGCTGTCGTCGACGCCGAGCGGCTGGATCACGAACATCTGGATCTCGGCGATGAACAGGTTCGGGAAGATCATCACATGCGGCGTGCCGTCGATCATGATCTCGCGCGCCGCGGTGTCGCCATAGGCGGCCTTCATCCGCGCCGTGTAGTCGGGCAACCGTTCCTCGCTGGTGCCGAACCAGCTCATCGGCGCATCGCGCTTGCGGAACTCGGGCCGCAGGTCGATCTCGGTATGGCCGTTGCCGTAGTCGCGGGTCAGCGCGGTCGAGGCGCCGCCATAGAGCTTGCCGATCATGCTGTCGGCAACGCCGAAGATCGAGGTGTGCACGAAGGCCGGGTGATAGCCGTCGCACTCGTTCTCCAAGATAAACTTCCAGTTCGCCTTGACGCGATGCTTGAGGAAGCCCGCCGTGATCTCGACCTCGCCCTCCGGTGAGGTCCGCACCAGCCGATCGATGGTCTCGGCGGCGCCGCCGAGATGCTCCTTGAGAGTCGGGCCATCGGCTGCGAACGAGCCGAACACGAAGCCGCGGTAGGACTCGACGCGCGTCACCCGCCCGAGCGCGAGCTGCGCCTTGTCCTGCCCCTCGTAACCATCCGGGAAGGCATAGCCGACCAGGCGGCCGTCATTGGCGAAGGTCCAGGAATGGAACGGGCAGGTGAACGAGCGCGCATTGCCGCGCTCAAAAGAACAGACCTGGTTGCCGCGATGCGAGCAGCGGTTGAGCAGCAGATTGACCTTGCCCTGCTCGTCGCGGGTCATGATCACGGATTGCGGGCCGATCGACTTGACGACGTAGTCGTTGGCGTTCGGGACCTCGCTCTCGTGGCCGACATAGACCCAGGTCCGGTACCAGATGTTCTTCAGCTCGGCTTCGAATATCTCGGGGTCGGTGTAGAGCGATCCGTGCACTCGGTCGGGCCGGATCAATCGCTCCCATGGCGAGACGCCGGTCATCATGTTCATCGCTCCGTCTCCCTCGCCGACCGCTTGCCGCGGATAACTTTGCTGACCGCTGGAATAATAATCCGAACGACCGTTCGGTGAATTAATAGCACGGGCTCCGCGGGGCGGCAAGCTTCTTTCCAGATGCCACGGCCAAATCCCGGAGCAGCGTGCAAAGTTGCAATTCCGGGTAGCCGGCGGCGCACCCGTCTCAGCCCGGTGCGGCGCCGCCGTCGCGTTCGCCGCCTGCGATCTGCTGCAGCATCGATTTCGGTGTCGTTGCCAGCTCGATCTTCAGCTGATCGCAGATCGCACGGCGGAGCAGGTGCTCGATCTCGGTCGCGACATCGCCATTGACCGCACGCGCGCCCTCGCCGCTCGCCCAGAGCAGCAACTGTCCCAGCCGCCGGTCGCCATCGTCGCGCAACGCCTCGATCGCGGCAACGTCGGGCATGTCGCCCTGGGTGCGTGGCGTGGCGGGGATCTCCGGTTGCACCAGGCCATCGGCCAATCGCCTGACTGCCGCAAAAGTATCGTCCTGCAGGCGCACCTGCTCGAGTAGCGGGGCGGCCTTCCAGTCGGCGGCGAGCTTCAGGCCGTTCAGCGCATAGATCGCTGAGAACACCTGGCCGCGGACGAAATCATCGCTACTATTCGGCACGACATGGCTTTGCAGGGCATCGATGATGCCGTCGATCAGCCGCTCGAAGGATGCACTCATGCCGCGGCCTCCAATGCGCGCTCGAAGGCCCGCACGATCGAGGGCATCTGGCTTGCCATCACCGCAAGCCGCATGTCGTTGAAGCGGTCGACCTCGAAGGCGCGCACCGCGCACATCTGGATCGCCGCCGCCTGATACAGCGCATAGGCCTCGTAGAAGGCAAGGCTCTTGTTCGATACCGCAATGCCGGAGGCGCGCTGATAGAGATCGATCACCTCCGCGCGCTCGAGCACGCCATAGAGCTTCCGGCTCCTGGCGTTGAAGGTCGGCATCATCGCCCAGGCCAGATCTTCATGCGGATCGCCCAGGTGAGTCAGTTCCCAATCGAGAATGGCGGTGATCTTCCGCTCGTGCTCGATGAAATTTCCGATCCGGTAGTCGCCATGCACGATGGTGCGGCGTGGCGGCTGCGGACAATTATCGTGCAACCAGCGCCCTCCCCAATCGAGCAATGGATAATAACGCGCGGTCGGACGTGCCAGCGAAGCGCGCCAGCCAGAGATCGCGCGCAGTTCAGCGCGCTGCTCCCCCTGTTGCAGCGACGCGAATGGGGTCGCGCCCGGATCGATCCGGTGCAGCGATGCGAGGATCTCGACGAACTGCCGGGCGATGTCGCGCTTGTGGTCCGGATCGAGCTCGTTCGCCGCCCAGGGCGCAGGAACATCGCCCTCGACATGCGCGCAGATGAAGAAAGGAAAGCCGATCTCGGCGCCATCCTGCTCTGACGACACCAGCGCCGGCACCGGCACGCCGCTATTCGCCAGCGCCTGCAACGCGTAGACCTGCGGCAGCACCGAATACGGTGCAAACAGGCCGCTCGGTGGACCGACGCGCAGGATCAGCTTGCGATCTGCTTCAGCGGCGGAGCGCGCGACGAAGGCGTAGGTGATCCAGGAGAAGCCCGACGATTTGCGGCCGAAGCTGACAATCTCCGTCCGGCGTCCGGATATCCGTGACAGATGCTGCGCGAGCGCCGCCCGGACCGCGTCGTCATTGACCACGGCGGCAGCATCGTCGGATCGTTTCGTAGCCTCCAGCATCAGTTGACCGACCTCGCATAGCCCTGCCACTTCTCGTCGCGCAGCGCCGACTTCATGATCTTGCCGGAACCGGTCAGCGGCAGCGGCTCGAGACGGATGTCGACCGAGCGCGGACATTTGTAGCCCGCGATCAGGGTGCGGCAATGTGCGATCACCATGTCCGAATCGAGCCGCGCGCCGTCCTTCGGCACGACAATGGCGTGCACCGCCTCGCCCCATTGCGGATCAGGCACCGCGATCACGGCGCACTCCTTGACTTGCTCGTGCTGGAAGATCGCGTTCTCCACCTCACCGGAATAGACGTTCTCGCCGCCGGAGACGATCATGTCCTTCAGGCGGTCGACGATATAGACAAAACCGTCTTCATCCATCCAGGCGCCGTCGCCGGTGTGCAGCCAGCCGTTGCGCAGCACCCGCGCACTTTCCTCGGGCTTGCGCCAATAGCCGAGCATCACGCCGGCGCCGCGGATCGCGATCTCGCCGACGGTGCCGCGCGGCACCTCGTGGCCCGCGGGATCGACGATGCGGATCTCGACGCCCGGCGCCGCCCGCCCCGCCGATTTCCGTTTGGCCGCCAGGGGCCCTTCCAGGGCGTGGTATTCCCACGGCAAAATCGTCGCCAACGCCGCGCTCTCGGTCATGCCGTAGCCCTGGTGAAAGCGCCAGCTCGGCAGCACGCGCATCAGCTTGACCAGCAGCGCATCCGGCATCGGCGACGCACCATACTCGCAATCCTTGACGCTGCTGAGATCATAGCTGCCGAAGGACGGATGATTGAGCATCATGTTGAGCATAGTCGGCACGAACAGGCAGTAGTCCACTCTGTGCTCGGCGATGGTCTTCATAGCGAGTTCGGGTTCGAATTTCGGAATGGTGACATGGGTGCCGCCCACAAGCGTGAGCGCGATCATCGGCGAGGTGCCGGCCAGATGGAACATGCCGGCCGAGTGCAAATACCTGGTGTCTTCGCGGAAGCGCAGCGCATAGATCCAGACCAGCGATTCATAGATGATATTGGCGTGCGACAGCATCACGCCCTTGGGAAAGCCGGTGGTGCCGCCGGTGTAGAAGATGCCGGCGAGATCGTTGTAGGCGCCGGAGGCGTCCTCGACCGGCGCGTGCGCAACGAGTTCCTGATAGCCCTGCATGCCTTCGGGGACCTGTCCCTCGTCCAGGTAGATCATCGCGGTGAGTGACTTCGCGCTTCGCAGCGCCGATGCAATTTCGGCAAAGGCCTTGTCGACCAGCAACAGCTTCGGCGTTGAATCGTCGATCGCATAGGCATTCTCGGCAACAGCCCAACGCGTGTTGAGCGGCACCGCGACCCCGCCGGCCCAGGCGATGGCATAGAGCGCCTCGATATAGAGGTCGCTGTTGTGCGCGAGGATGGCGACCCGGTCGCCGGCCTCGATGCCGAGCCGCCGCAGCCCGCCCGCAGCGCAGGCAACGCGCCGCCCGATCTCCTTCCAGCTCCGCGACCGTCCGGCATGGATCGTGCCCGGTGCATCCTTGCGCAACTGCACCGCCGAGATGAGCGCCTGCGTCAGCTTCATGTTTCCTCCTCGCCGCCATGCGGTCGCGCACGCCTGCGGATGTTCCCGTCATTGCGTGAAGCCAAAATGCCGCCCCGGAGATTCCGGTTGATAATCCGGACAGACGGTCTATTATTGCATAGCCGCCGCGACGGGTAAAGCCCTTGAAGGCTTCCGCCGCCGGATCAACCAGCCCCGCAAAAGAGGGCGTCATGGGAGGGGAAGATGCGGAAGCCGATCGTCACGTTTGCAGTGTGGGCGTTCGCGCTCACCGGCGCGCTCGGAACAGCGAATGCCCAGAAGGCCTATGGTCCAGGGGTCAGCGACACCGAGATCCTGCTCGGCGCCAATGCGCCCTACAGCGGCCCGGCGTCGATCTATGCGAGCTTCCCGAAAACCATGCTGGCCTATTTCGCGATGCTGAACGAGAAAGGCGGCATCAACGGTCGCCACATCAATTTCCTGACCCGCGACGACGCCTATAGCCCGCCCAAGACCGTCGAGGTGACGCGCGCGCTGGTCGAGAACGACAAGGTGCTGGCGATGATGGCGCCGTTCGGCACGCCGACCAATGCCGCGATCCAGAAATATCTCAACAGCAACGGCGTCCCGCAGCTCCTCGTGCAGAGCGGCGGCACGCGCTGGAACGATCCGAAGCAGTTCCCCTGGACGACGCCCTACTCGCCGACCTACGTCAACGAGTCGCGGATCATCGCCCGCTACGTGCTGCGCGAGAAACCGGACGCCAAGATCGGCCTGCTCCTGCAGGCCGATGACATCGGCAAGGATTTTGTGCTCGGCCTGAAGGAAGGACTCGGCGCCAGGGCCGACACCATGATCGTCAAGGAGGCGATGTATCAGTCGACCGAGCCGACGATCGACTCCCAGATCGTGAATCTGAAGGCATCGGGCGCCGACACCATCCTGATCGCGGCGCAGAACAAATTCGCCTCGATGGCGATCCGCAAGATCCACGAGCTTGGATGGAAGCCGCTGATCTTCCTCGGCTCGACCGCGAACTCGATCGCCGGCGTGCTGGTGCCGGCGGGCATCGAGGCCTCGACCGGCATCCTGACCACGACCTCCTACAAGACGCCCAATGATCCCGCCTGGGCCAACGACAAGGGCATGACCGACTATCTCGCTTTCGCCGCGAAATACATGCCGGGGATGGATCCGAACGACGTGATCGCGGTGACCGGCTACACCACGGCGCAACTCGGCGCGATCATCCTGCAACGCTGCGGCGACAATCTCACCCGGGAGAACGTGCTGAAGCAGGCCACCAATCTCAGCGGCGTCGAGCTGCCGATGCTGCTGCCGGGCATCACCATCCAGACCACGCCGCAGGATTATGCGGCGATCACCGAACGCCGCTTCGCGCGCTTCGACGGCAAGACCTGGGTGCTGTTCGGCGACATCGTCGGCGCGGGCCTGGCGAAGGACTGATCCCGCGCTTCGCATCCCCGGCTCAAACACAAGGACAAGAACAATGCTGACAGCCCAGGACGATCTCATCGGCCACCAGACGCCGCAGCCGTTTGCCAAGGCAGGCGGCGGCGACATCAGATTTACCGAGCGTTATTGGTACACCGCACATCCGATCGACGGCAGCGAACTGCTGATCGATATCGGGCTCGGCTACTACCCAAACCGCAACGTGATGGACGGCTTTGCCGGCATCACGATCGGCCGCCGCCAGCACAATTTCCGCGCCTCGCGCCGGCTCGGAAACCGTCCGCTGGAGACGGAGGTCGGCGGGCTCAGGATCGAGATCGTCGAGGGCATGGGTCTGCACCGGCTGTCGCTCGCCGAGAACCCGTCCGGCATCAGCTTTGAGCTCGAATTCAAGGCGAGCTTTCCGGCGGCGCAGGAGAAGCAGAATTTCCGCGAGCGCAATGGCGTCGTCGAGGAGGACCTCGCCCGCGTCTCGCAATTCGGCCGCTGGCGCGGCTGGATCGTTGCCGACGGCAAGCGTTACGAGATCGAGCCGGAGCTGTGGTGGGGACAGCGCGACCGCTCCTGGGGCCTGCGCTCCGAGATGCGCACCGACGAGACCAAGCCGCCGGTTGCGACCCATCGCAATTTCTTCTGGACCTGGTCGATGTTCCAGTTCGAGGCATCGGCGCTGTCGATCTTCATCAAGGAGCGCACGCCGGGCAAGCCGCATTACCTCTCTGGCACCGAGTTCCGCCGCGAGGCGGACGGATCGATGTCGCATCGCGAGGTGATCTCGGTGGAGCACAAGATCGAATGGGCTGACGATCCGCTCGGCCAGACCATCACGGCAGCCGATTTCACCTTCACCTTCGAGCGCGGCGAGCCGCGCCACGTCAGGATGCTGGGATTGCCGACGCGATTTTATCTCAAGGCCGGCATGTATGGCGGCCTGCAAGGCTGGACCCACGGCGACGATCGCGGCGAGCACCATGCCGCGCACGACATCTGGAACCTGGACGATGCCGCGACGCGCGCCATCGCACGCACATTGTCGGACCATGTCGTCCGGCTCGAAAGCGGCAACGAGACCGGATTCGGCATCAGCGAGTACGGCGTAGCGGCCGGCTATCCGCTCTATCCGGGACCGCAGAAATTCCCGGCGATGTGATGGACGGGCAAGACATCCGCGGCGCGCAGCCTGACGACATCGCGTGCGATCCATGGGACGGCAAGGCAGCCGAGGCGCTGGTCTCGCTCGAAACCATCGCCCCGCTGCGCTATCGCAGCCGCTTCGGCGACGGCAACCTCAACGGCCGTTCCTATGGCGGCCAGATCCTCGGCCAGGCCATGATGGCCGCGACACTCAGCGCTCCCGACGATCGCCCGGCCGCGATGCTGCAGCTCCTGTTCCTGCGCGGTGCCGATCCCACGCGGCGCATCACCTTACGCGCAGGTCCTCCAGGACGGCAAGCGATTCTCCTCGCGCCATGTAGTCGGCAGCCAGGGCGACGGGCACGCCGTGCTGAGCGCGCACGCCACGTTCTGCGCACCGCAGCCGGGTCCGCGGCACGCCTCGCCGTTTGCACGGTCCGAAGATCCGGAAAGCCTGCCCGACCTGAGCATGATCCCTGATGCGTTGATGGCGCAGTTGCGGCCGCTTGGTCCTTACTCCCAGCACGTCAAGCCCAGCATGGATTTCCGCATCCCCGCGATCGAACATCAGTTGTCGGCCGCGACCGCAAGGCCGTGCTTGCGCTTCTGGATCAGGAACAGGCGGCCGCTTACATCAGGTTCCCGCGCCCAGGCCGCGGTGTTCGCCTATCTCTCGGATTGGTGGCTCAACTTCTCCAGCGTCGGCGGCCATCTCCGCGATCTGCAATCACGCGCGCCGCTTTACCTGTCGAGCCTCAACCACTGCATCTGGTTTCACCGCGCATTTTCGCCCGACTCCTGGATGCATGTCGAAACCGAAAGTCCCTGCGCCGATGGCGGCCGCGGGCTGTCGATCGCCCGCGTCCATGATCGCAATGGGTCGATGCTCGCGACCTCGATCCAGGAAACCCTGATGGTGCATCCGGACACGATGCTTAGGCCGCACCGCGGTTGAGGCCACGTCGCGATCGCTGCTGAGTTGCAGTCAAACGCGCGGCGCGGGTTCCATCTCCTGTTGAATCCCGGCAACACCGCTGAACAAAATGCGCAATCGTGAAGATTGCGCGATTTGAATCACGAAGGCGCCGCATCCCTGTCAAATCCTATCTGCGGGTGGCGCAACAAGAACACTATGGGGAAAACCTACATGCAGCAGGCACCGTTGGACGCGCGGAGCGCGGAATCGTCTGGCTATGTCCTCTACTTCCAGCTCGCCAGCAACGGCACCAGACGCGCGTGCAGTCTGACGATCCAGGCGGAAAGCGCCAACGAGGCGGCACGGATCTTTCGCGAGAACTGGAGCGAGATCGAATCGATGGCACGCGATGGCGTCAGCACGGGCATGGTCGGCAAAGCGCCGGTCAGCCTGGCGATGTCGTGAGGCGAATCGCGCGACCTACGGCAGACACTACGCTTGAGGTGTGACGCGATAGCGACCGCAGTCTCAGGCCATCATCGCGCGACCATTTGACGCGCTAACGAGACAATCAAGTCATGAGGTGCAGGGCTCGCGCACGCGCGCGCGCCTTGCTGCGTCTTAGAACGGTTCAAATCCAACTCGGTTAGAGGGATTCAAGTCTGCTCCGGTTCATTTCGCGGGCGCCGACTGCTAGAGGCGCGGCGTGAATGAGTTCGCGTGAATCGGAAGTCGAAGAGTGCCTGTGAATGCTGATCGCCGGGTCGTCGGCGACCATCGAAATGCCGCCGACAAGGGCCGCACCCGCCTGCTGATCGGCGCAGCGTTCCTGCTCGCCGATGTCTCCTCCGCGGTGACGCCGGCAAGCGCCCAATCGAGCGTCGCCTTGCCGCCGGTCATGGTCGAGCAGCCGACGCAGAAGCGCAAGCCTGCAGCCAGTTCGGCGCCGTCGGCGCAGCGAACCCAGGCGGCCGCAGCAGCATGGCAGCGCAGCCGGAATGCCCAGCCGCCGCCACCGACACCATCGGAGCGCGCAGCAGCTGGTGCCGCGGCGCTGAACGAGGCGAAGCTCCACTACCGCGCGATGCCGAGTTCGACCACCTTGCGCAGCGGCGCCTCGCCGCTCGACACCTCGCAAACGGTCAACGTCGTGCCCGAGCAGGTGCTGAAGGATCAGTTGCCGCGCAATCTCGACGATGCGCTTGCCAATGTCAGCGGCGTCACCCAGGGCAATACGCTGGCCGGCACTCAGGACGCCGTGATGCGTCGCGGCTTCGGCGACAACCGCGACGGCTCGATCATGCGTAACGGCATGCCGTTGGTACAGGGCCGCAGCCTCAACGCGGCGGTCGAGAGCGTCGAGGTGCTGAAAGGCCCGGCGTCGCTGCTTTACGGCATCATGGACCCCGGCGGCATCGTCAACACGATCGGCAGGCGTCCCGAGCTCTATCAGCACGGCTCGGTGACCCTGCTCGGCTCGACCTACGCCAATTCGAAGACCGGCGCCGACGGAGCGATCGACATCACCGGCCCGATCGGCAATGGCGGCCTCGCCTATCGCTTCATCGGCTATGGCGTCAGCGAGGACTATTGGCGCAATTTCGGACGCCACCGCGAGAGGCTGGTCGCGCCGTCGCTGGCCTGGTACGGCGAGAACACCACCGTCCAGTTGAACTACGAGCACCGCGAATTCATCACGCCGTTCGACCGCGGCACTGCGTTCGATTCCGTAACCAAGGCGCCGCTGGCGATCCCGGCAACGCGCCGACTCGACGAGCCATTCAACAATGTTTGGGGAACGTCCGACCTGATGCAGGCCTCGGTCGTGCACCGGCTGAATCTGGACTGGAAGCTGTTCGGCGCCTACAGCTACAACACCGAGACCTTCAGCGCCAATCAGCTCCGCATCACCGGCATCAACACCAAGACCGGTGTCGAGACCCGCAGCAATGACGGCACGTGGGGCTCGCTCAGCAATGCCGGCTACGGCACCTCCTATCTGCAGGGCAATTTCTGGTTCGGCAATATGCGCAACGAGGTGCTGTTCGGCGGCGACGGCCAGTACCGCACGATCTACCGCGACAATCTGATCCGGCAGGCGACGCCGAGCTTCAACTTTTACAATCCGGTCTATGGCCTGATCTCGCCGGGCACCACGGTCTCCGCCACTGACAGCGCCCAGACCGACAAGCTCGGCCAGTGGTCGCTGTTCTTCCAGGACACGCTGCATCTGACCGAGCGCTTCGCGCTGGTCGGCGGCGTGCGCTACATGGACTATGACCAGATCGCCGGCAGGGGCCGGCCCTTCATCACCAACACCAACGTCTCGGGGGACAAGGCACTGCCGCTCGGCGGCGCCATCCTCAAGCTCACCGATGAGGTCTCGCTGTATGCGAGCTACACGCAGTCGCTGAAGCCGACCTCGACCATCGCGCCGCTCACCGGCGGCGTCGTGATCGGCTCCAACATCGCTCCCGAAGAGGGCACCCAATGGGAGACCGGCGTCAAGTTCGACTTCAACAAGCGGATCTCCGGCACGCTTGCGCTTTACGACATCGACAAGAAGAATGTGCTGGTCTCGCAGCTCAACGCCTCGACCGGCATCGTCGAGTACCGCACCGCCGGCAAGGTTCGCTCACGCGGCGTCGAGCTCGACGTCACCGGACGGCTGACCGATAGCTGGAGCATGATCGGCAGTTACGCCTATACCGATGCACGAGTCACCGAGGATCCGACGCTCGCCGGCAACGCCTTGCAGAACGTCGCGCTCAACACCGCATCGCTCTATCTGGTCTATGATTTCGGCACCACCCTGCCCGGCCGGCTGCGGCTCGGCGGCGGCGCGCGCCATGTCGGCGATCGGCCCGGCGATGCCGCGAACAGCTTCGTGCTGCCGGCCTACACCGTCGCGGATGTGTTTGCGACCTACGAGACCAAGGTCCAGACCTTCCCGGTGATCTACCAGTTCAACGTCAAGAACCTGTTCGACACCGTCTACTATCCCTCGGCCGTCAGCAATCTGGCCGTGGCGATGGGCGACGCACGCCGCTTCTCGCTCTCGGCAACGGCAAAATTCTAGCATGGGCGCGGTTCGGACAGCGATCGGACTGCTTGCCGTCCTGGCTGCGACCGCGCTCGTCAACACCGTCCGCGCCGACGAGCTCACGTTGTATTCGACCCGGGAAGCCAATCTGGTCGAGCCAGCCATCGCGGCCTTCACGGCAGCGAGCGGCACCAAGGTCAAGACCGTCTTCATCGAGGACAGTTTGGTCAAGCGCCTGACATCGGAAGGCGACAATTCGCCCGCGGATGTGCTGCTCACCATCGGTCTCGACAAGACAGCCCAGCTTGTGACGCGCGGGCTGACACAGGCGCTTGCGTCGCCCGCGCTTGATCAGGCGGTGGCGGCGAACCTGCGCGGCAACGACGGCCAGTGGATCGCGCTCGCCGTTCGTCCGCGCGTGATGTTCGCGCGCAAGGACAGTGCCCTCGTCGCAATCACGTATGAAGAACTCGCCGATCCCAAATGGCGCGGCAAATTGTGCATGCGGCCGGCCGCGCACCAGAACAATGTCGCGCTGATCGCGGCCTATCTCGCGCATCACGGGACGGATGCGACACAGACCTGGCTCGCCGGGATGAAGGCCAATCTCGCCCACAAGCCGGCCGGCAAGGACAATGATGTGGTCCGCGAGATCGCTGAGGAACGCTGCGACATCGGCATCGGCAACACGGTCGCGCTGGCACAGCTCCGCGACGGCCGCGAAGGCAATGATTGGCGCGCATGGGCCGATGCCGTGAAGGCCGTGCCGACCGCGTTCACCGGCGGCGGCAGCCACGTCAATCTGACTGGCGCGGCGATTGCCCGGCACGCTCCGCATCCATCTGCCGCGCGCGCCTTCCTCGAATTCCTCGTCACGGCCGAGGCCCAGACGATCCTTGCGACCGCCGAGCTGGAATATCCGGTGCTTGCGACCGCGAAGCGGCCGCCGATCGTTGAGGGTATCGGATCGTTCGCTACGGATGCGCTGCCCGTCGATGAAATCGCCGCGCATCAAGCGGCCGCAATCGCCCTGATCCGAAAGGCCGGCTTCGATGAGTGATGTCCGACGTCCGATCAAGGCCGCGCTGCTGCAGGTGCATTCCGTCGTTGGGCTGGTGCTGGCGCTGGTCTGGGCAGTGGTCGGCCTGACCGGCGCAACGATGGCCTTTGAGGATGAGATCGAAGCCAGCCTGAACAGCCAGATGATGCGCGTCGATGCCAGCGCCACCCGGCGACTCACGCCGGACGAACTGGTCGCGCGGCTTCGGGCGGCGGGCGATTTCGGCAAGGTTTCGGTCGTCAGCATGTCCAGCGATCCATCGGCCGCGGCGCACATCCGCTTTGCCCGCAGCGACGGCGGCACGCGGCCGTCCTCGGTTTACGTCGATCCCTACAACGGACATTTGCTCGGCTCGCCGCGCGGCGAGGATTTCTTCGCCACCGTCCGCAAGCTGCATCGCTGGCTGCTGCTGCCGGGCGACGGCAATGGCATCGGCCGCAAGATCACGGGGTCAGCCGCGATCTGCCTGATCGTGATGCTGATATCAGGCCTCGTGCTGCGCTGGCCGCATCGCGCACGCAGCATCAAGATGTGGCTGAAGCCCAATCTGGGTCTGCGCGGCCGCGGCCTGCACCGCTCGCTGCACGCAGTGATCGGCACCTGGGTGCTGCCGGTCTATCTGGTGATGACGCTGACCGGCCTGTGGTACTCGTTCGAATGGTACAAGGCGGGCGCCAACTGGCTGCTGGCGCGGCCTCAGGCCACCGCCGCGGCGATGCAGCCGAAACCACCGCGCGGCGCAACGGCTGCCGAGAGCAAGGATGAAGCCAGGGCGGACGCGAAGGCCGAGGCAACGCCGCTCGTGTTCGATCACGTCTGGTCAGCGTTCCTGCAGCAGGAGAACAACGATTACGGCAGGGCTCTGCTGACCCTTCCGGCCGGCGCAGGCACAGCGGTGCGCGTGCGGTCATGGGCGCGGGATTCGTCGCTTGAGAGCGTGCGTGACGAATTCCGCATCGATGCCGTCACCGGGCGCGTCATTTCCTCCGATCGCTACGCGGACAAAAGGTTCAGCGAGCGCGTCCTTGCCGGCGTGCTCGACATCCACCGCGGCGCTATCCTGGGATGGCTCGGCAAGCTCGCCTTCATGCTGGCGGCCGCGATGATGCCGCTGTTCGCCGTGACCGGCCTGCTGCTCTATCTGTCCCGCCGCAGACACCGCCGCCTCGCGCGGCCGCCGATCGCGCGCCTAGTTCCAGGCGAATGAATTTCATGTCGCGAGAAGGCCGATGCCGTGACTCGCAGATCGTAGAAAGCATTCGCTGTCGTCCCTGCGAAAGCAGGGACCCATAACCACAAATGCCGATCGTTGTGCGACGACGGAACGACAAATCCCGATCACAACTACCGCCGCGGAGTATGGGTCCCTGCTTTCGCAGGGACGACGGCGGTGAATGCTGCCGCGGATCGCATCTAATGCCGGCAGCCAGATCCAAAAAAGCACGGAAGCCAGGCAGCAAGCGGCTTTGGAAACGCTGCGGGGGCGATCTCGACCGCGTCACCGTGGTCGAAACCGCCCCCGTCAGGCCGGCGGACGGGCGGCTGCTCGCAAGCCAGCCTGTCCAGCCGATAGTCGGAATGATCCGTTCGATTAGCCGAACTGGTTCATCGTGTTGTGGACACCGCCCGCCTTGAGGGCAGCCTCACCGGCGAAGTATTCCTTGTGGTCGTCGCCGATGTCGGAGCCCGCCATGTTCTGATGCTTCGCACATGCGATGCCCTGACGGATTTCCGCGCGCTGCACGTTCTTGACGTAACCGAGCATGCCCTGGTCGCCGAAATACTCCTTCGCGAGATTGTCGGTCGACAGTGCAGCCGTGTGATAGGTCGGCAGCGTGATCAGGTGGTGGAAGATACCGGCGCGCTTGGCCGAATCCGCCTGGAAGGTACGGATCCGCTCGTCGGCTTCGATCGCCAGCGGCGTACCGTCGTATTCCACCTTCATCAGTTCGGCGCGGTTGTACTTGCTGACATCCTTGCCGGCTTCCTTCATCGCGTCATAGACCTGCCAACGGAAGTTGAGGGTCCAGTTGAAGGAAGGCGAGTTGTTGTAGGCAAGCTTCGCGTTCGGAATGACCTTGCGGATGCGATCGACCATCGAAGCGATCTGCTCGATATGCGGCTTCTCGGTCTCGATCCACAACAGGTCAGCACCGTTCTGCAGCGAGGTGATGCAGTCGAGCACGCAGCGATCCGCACCAGTGCCGGGACGGAACTGATAGAGGTTGCTGGGCAGACGCTTCGGACGCATCATCTTGCCGTTCTGGTTGATGATGACGTCGCCGTTGCGCGCATTGGCAGCCGTCACTTCCTCGCAATCGAGGAAGCTGTTGTACTGGTCGCCGAGGTCGCCGGGCTTGTGGCTCACGGCGATCTGCTGCGTCAGGCCGGCGCCGAGCGAGTCGGTACGGGTCACGATGATGCCGTCTTCGACGCCGAGCTCGAGGAACGCATGGCGGCAAGCACGGATCTTCGCGATGAAGACCTCATGCGGCACGGTCACCTTGCCGTCCTGGTGGCCGCACTGCTTCTCGTCCGAGACCTGGTTCTCGATCTGCAGGGCGCAGGCGCCCGCCTCGATCATCTTCTTGGCGAGCAGGTAGGTCGCTTCCGCGTTGCCGAAGCCGGCGTCGATGTCGGCGATGACGGGCACGACGTGGGTCTGGAAGTTGTCGATCTTCTCGATCAGCGCCTTTTCCTTGGCCTTGTCGCCTTCCTTGCGGGCCGCATCGAGCGCGCGGAAGATGTCGTTGAGCTCGCGGGAATCCGCCTGACGCAGGAAGGTGTAGAGCTCCTCGATCAGGGCCGGCACCGAGGTCTTCTCGTGCATCGACTGATCCGGCAGCGGGCCGAACTCGGAGCGCAGCGCAGCGATCATCCAGCCGGAGAGATAGAGATAGCGGCGGTCGGTATTGCCGAAGTGCTTCTTGACCGAGATCAGCTTCTGCTGGGCGATGAAGCCGTGCCAGCAACCCAGCGACTGGGTGTACTTGGTGCTGTCGGCGTCATAGGCGGCCATGTCGGCGCGCATCAGCGCAGCCGTGTAGCGGGCGACATCCAGACCGGTCTTGAAGCGGTTCTGCAGGCGCATGCGCGCCACGGCTTCCGCGGTGACGCCGTTCCAGGTGTCCTTGGTCTTGAGGAGCGCTTCGGCCGCCTCAATCTCGCTCTGATACGAAGCCGGTCCCTGGATGGCCCGGTCGCTGATCCCGCGCGGTTGGAAGTTCATGTCCGTGATCCCTTCGGTGACGAAATAACTGCACCGTTTGTGACCCACGGCGGCGTGGGGAGCTAGACCTGGCGCGGAAAACTTGTCATAACTTACAAGAAACTGATGTATTGTTGTAAGAATCTTACATCAACCCGGATTTGACGATGGCAACCTCAAGCGCCCGCTCGGTTTTCATGGGCCCCCGACTCCGCCGGCTGCGGCGCGATCTCGGGTTGACCCAGGCCGATATGGCGGCCGATCTCGAGATCTCCGCCCCCTATGTCGCACTGCTGGAACGCAATCAGCGCCCGGTGACGGCAGACATGCTGCTTCGCCTTGCCCGCACCTACAAGATCGATCTGGCCGATCTCGCCGGCGACGGCGGCGCCGACCACACTGCGCGCATGCAGTCCGTCCTGAAGGAGCCGATGTTTGCCGACATCGACATCCCCACACTCGAAGTCAGCGACCTCGCGGTCAGCTATCCCGGAATGACCGAGGCGTTCCTGCGCCTCTACACCGCCTATCGCGAAGAGCAGCTGGCGCTCGCGGAGCGACGGGCACCGGACCTGGCGGGCGCAGCGTTACTGCCGGGCGAGAACTTCGACGCCAACGACCCCGTTGCGGAAGTCCGGCGCTTTCTCGCCGCGCGCCGCAACAATTTCGCCAATCTCGACGATGCCGCCGAGCGCCTTGTCCACGAACCCGCCGGACCAGCCGGATTCATCGAGCGGCTTCGCGATCGCCATAAGCTTCAGGTCCGCTATCTGCCACCCAACGTCATGCTCGGTTCGGTCAGGCGACTGGACCTGCATCGCCGACAATTGCTGCTCGAGGACTCGCTCGATACCGCAGGCCTCAATTTCCAGCTCGCCAAGCAACTCGCTTATCTGGAGCTGGAAGACGAGATCGGCGCGGCGGTGGAAGACGGCAAGTTCACCAGCAAGAGCGCCGAGTTGCTGGCCCGCCGCGCGCTTGCCGCCTATGCCGCGGCTGCACTCATCATGCCGTATTCGGTGTTTGCGAAAGCGGTCGACACGCGCCGCTACGATCTGGAGGCGCTGGCGCGTCAATTCGGCACCAGCTTCGAGCAGACCGCACACCGCGTCACGACCTTGCAGCGGCCGGGTCTCGAAAAGATCCCGTTCTTCCTGATCCGCGTCGATCCCGCCGGCAACATTTCCAAGCTGCTCGATGGCGCCGGCTTCCCGTTTGCGAAACACGGCGGCGCATGCCCGCTATGGTCGGTCCACGACATCTTCAAGACGCCGCGCCAGATCGTCACGCAATGGCTGGAATTGCCCGACGGTCAGCGGTTCTTTTCGATCGCCCGCACCGTGACCGCCGGCGGCGGCGCGTTCGGCGCCATCCGCGTCGAACGGGCGATCGCAATCGGCTGCGCCGCCGAGCATGCCGGCCAGCTGATCTACACGCGCGACGGACAGGGGCCGAACGCGGACGAGCCGACCCCGATCGGCGTCGCCTGCCGGGTCTGCCATCGCCCGAGATGCGCGGCGCGGTCGGCGCCGCCGATCGGACGCGAGATTCTTCCGGACGATTTCAGAACCTCGAGCGTTCCGTTCGGGTTCTCGGCGGACTGACGCGGTCGATCAGCCCTGCGGCCGGTTCGCGTCGTACAGCACCCGCACCCGGATCGTGCCGTCGATGGCCTTCAAATCGGCCAGCAAGCCCTCGCCCTCGCCGCCGACCACGTCGGTCTCGAGCACGACATAGCCGACTTCCGGATCGGTCTGCAGATATTGCGCGAGGATGTTGATCCCGTGCCGGGACACCGCGTCGTTGACCTGACGCATGACGCCCGGAACATTGCGGTGAACATGAATGAAACGGGTGCCGGTCGGTCGCGCCGGCAATTGCACCTGCGGAAAATTGACCGCGCCGAAGGTCGACCCGACATCGGAATAATCGATCAGCTTGCGTGCAACTTCGCCGCCGATGCGATCCTGCGCTTCTTCCGTCGAACCACCGACATGCGGCGTGAGGATGACGTTGGGGAGGCCCTGCAGCGGCGAGACGAAGCGCGCCTCGTTCGACACCGGTTCGACCGGAAACACGTCGACTGCGGCACCCGCCAGCTTGCCCTCGCGCAAGGCGCTCGCCAGCGCATCGAGATCGACCACGGTGCCGCGTGAGTTGTTGATCAGATAGGCCTCAGGCTTCATCAGCTGGAGCTGGGCCGCGCCGATCATGTTGGCGGTGGTCGGCGTCTCCGGCACGTGAAGCGAAACGACATCGCTCGCTGCGAGCAACGCGTCGAGCGATTCAGCGGGCTCGGTGTTGCCATGGCGGAGCTTATCGGTCTGATCGAAATAGATCACGCGCATGCCCATGGCTTCGGCGAGGTTCGACAGCTGCGAGCCGATGTTGCCGTAGCCGACGATGCCCAGCGTCTTGCCGCGCACTTCACGGCTGCCTTCGGCGGACTTGTCCCAGCCGCCGGCATGTGCAGAGACCGAACGCGGAAAGATCCGGCGGAACAGCATGACGATCTCGGCGATGGTCAGCTCCGCCACGCTACGGGTGTTGGAGTATGGCGCATTGAACACGGGGATTCCGAGCTTTCGCGCGGCGTCGAGATCGACCTGATTGGTGCCGACCGAAAAGCAGCCGACAACGAGCAATCGGTCGGCGGCCTCGAGGATTTCCGCGGTCAACTGGGTCCGCGACCGAATTCCCAGCATATGGATGCCCGACAGCGCCTGCCTGAGTTCTTTCGGTCCCAGCGCCTTGGGCAGGCGTTGCAGCTCGGTATAGCCGTTCGCCTCGAACATCCGGACTGCGGAATCATTCACGCCCTCCAGCAGCAGCACGCGTATTTTGGTCTTGGGAAGCGACAACATCATCGAGATCCAGATTCGCCAGGGTTCGGGCAGGTTCTGCCACGAGCGCAGTTTCGATGGATCAGGTGATAACATAGAAAGCAACCGCGTCAGAAGCCGCAGTCGGCGGCTCGCCCTGCGATTTCCGATAAAGCCCGCTCGATCCGCGCATCCAGACGCAGGGCGGGAACCGATTCAGCCGAATATCTTGCTCAATTCGCCGGCAGAGGTCCCGTTGCGGCTCCCGGGGCGGTCGAACGCCTGCTCCGGCTCACCGGCCGGAGCAAGCTCGGTTGGACCTCAAACGCTTACTGGCAGGGATAGCGCCGGCCGTCCTTTGCCTGGAACGTATTCGACGCCGGATCGTATGAGCGATAGCGCTGCGCGCACGACGTTGCGTGCTGCTGGGCCGCGGCAGCTTCCTGCTGCGCGGCGGCATTGGCCGCACCGGCTGCGATGACGCCGCCGATGAGGCCGCCGACCAGCCCGCCGACCGCGGCACCGCCATCGCAATTCCCATAACGGCACCAGACCTTCTCGGTCACCGCCGGCACCGCGGCCGCAACACCGGCGCTGTGCTGGAGCGGAGCCGAGATCGCGGAGGCGGAAAACATCATAACGCCGGTGGTGGCCGTCAAAACGACTTTCAGAAAGCGAGCCCTACGCATCATATCTCCTGCTTCATTGCTGTGGGCGCAGGCCGGCGCCTGCGTCCCGATTCCCTCAACATGGATGGTTCGCCCGGCCTCGGACCGGACGACACCCTTACACGCGCGGCCGGCTACAATTCGCGCGTCAGCCTTGCTTCACAGATGGACGGAGTTCATTGACCGGCTGCGTTCACGACGCGGCAGAGGTTGTCGCCGACGCCTGGAGCCAATTGTCCTTGCGGTAGAGTGAAGGTCGCATCGACGCGGCTGCCTTTGCCGTCCTTGCGAACGACGACTTGCAATGTTTGTGGCCGGCCGGATCCGGTGGTCTCCTGCTGCGTGGTCACGGTGCCGAGCTTCTTGTCGACGTTCACACCGACAAACCCTCCGCCAGAACGGCGCGGGACACCTTGTCGAGGGCAGCACCGGGATTGACCGCCGGGAAAATCATCCAGGTCTTGTGCGTCATGCCCGTTACCATCGGAACGCCGGTGCTCTGGACGTGATCTGCGCAGCTATCGGCCAGCGCAGGCATGGACGAAAGAACCGTGAGCGCGAATACGCAAGTTATCCTTGTAAGCATGCTTCCATAACCCGTTTGAGTAGGTCGAAAGCATTTAGGCCAAATGGGCTATGAGTCCATGGACCGCATCGCATTCCGGATGGAGGCATTCGGATTGTGGCTAGCAAGGTCGAACGCAAGCGCGCGCAGCTTCTGTTTTCGCTCGCGCTCTCGACTCGCGCTCTGAAAACGTCAGCGCCCCTGAATTGAAATCGGAACTTTCGCGCAATAGGGGCGAGCGAATTCGATCAAATGTTACCTTTGGCAGCCGATTGCGCGATCCGGATATCTCGTTCGAAAATCGGATATTGAAGCTATCGCGGAGAGCTTGAGCCGAACTCACCAAAGCTGTGCTAATGTGGCGGTGCGGTCTATGCGTGTGGCGGACGGCAAACATCCGATGGTTAGGATTTGATGGTCGAAGACATTCTCGCTGCACCACCGACGCGTTCGGGATCTTCGTTCGAGGAGCTGCTGGAGATACTCCATCCTCACGGGATCAATGCGCACTCCTCACCGCGGCCTGAGGACGCGTTTCGATGGCATACCGATGTTGCCGTTGGAGCAGAAATCGACGTCGTGCGGGCGGATCTGTCTGCCGGTTGGGATTGGCACTATTCCTACGAGAGCACGTCGGGAGAGCTTGCAATCAGCCTGCTGAATGCCGGCAAGGCCGAAATGCTCATTGCAGGCAAGAACGTCCAGCGAACCCCATCCGAGATCGCCATCGTGCCGCTTCCGACGATGCAAGCGCAGCGGGTTGAAGCGGTCGATGGAAGATACTCGAGCGTGACGCTCACCTTGCACACGGGCATGGTGTCGAAGGTCCTGTCCGCGACGCTCGGGAACACGGCGCTGGAAGATCTCAATTTGACGCCGATCGTCGATCTGTCGACCGGCGCCGGGCAGACCCTTCTTCAGCTCATTCGCGCGAGCGCCACCGGTCTGTATGACGGCATCCTGACACGCTCTCCGAAAGCAAGCGCGCTGCTATCCGAGGCTGCGCTGCAGCTCATCCTCGAGAATGTCCCCCACCGGCTGACCGACCGGTTGAACCGCTATCCACCGGATGCGCCGCCGCGTTACATCCGGCGGGCGGTCGAATATATGCGCGCCAATCCCCATCTGCCTCTGACGATCGCAGATATTGCCGGGACGGTTGGCGTTAGCGGCCGATTGCTGCAACTGGGATTCCGCAAGATCCACGGCACGACGCCGGTCGCCTATTTGCGACAAATTCGACTTGAGGCAATCCACGATGAACTGTCGCGACCGGAGAACATGCTTCCGGTCAGCGAGGTTGCGCTGAAGTGGGGCTTTACGCACATGGGCCGTTTCGCGGCGGTTTACCGCTCCGCATTTGGCCTGTATCCGTCCGATACGGTCCGGCGAGCGCGAGGGTTCTGCAACTAAGCGGGCGATTGTTGCGCCGGCGGTAGATCAGGCAATGGCCATCCCCGACGCCTTGTCGAACAAATGCGTCCGCTCGAGATCGAGCGCGACATCGATCACATGATCCGGCTCCGCGGCAACACCGACCTGCATCTGCGCCGTGAACGCGAAGGCGCCGACGGTCCCGATCACCAGCGTGTGCGGCCCGAGCGGCTCCACGTCCTTCACAAGCATGCGGACGGAAGAGCCCGCGGGCGCGCCTTCGCGCAACACATGATCAGGACGCACGCCAAGGACCACGGGCTTGCCGACGCTGCCCGCATAGGCCGCCTCCCGCGACTTCGGTATTCGCAACGCCGTGCCCGACGACTCGGTGAAGGTGAGCGCGCCGTCGCGGGCTGTGATCTCGCCGTGGATGAAGTTCATGCTCGGTGCGCCCATGAAGCCCGCGACGAAGAGATTGCTGGGCTTCTCGTAGATCGTGATCGGATCGGCCGCCTGTTCGATCCGTCCGCGATTCATCACCACGACGCGGTCGGCCATCGTCATGGCTTCGACCTGGTCATGCGTGACATAGACGATCGTCTTGGCGAGGCGACGGTGCAGTGCCTTGATCTCGGTCCGCATCTCGATGCGGAGCTTGGCGTCGAGATTGGACAACGGCTCGTCGAACAGGAAAACGTCCGGACTGCGCACGATGGCCCGACCGATCGCCACGCGCTGGCGCTGGCCGCCGGAAAGCTGCTTGGGCCGGCGCTGCAAATATTGCTCGAGGTCAAGCACGCGCGCTACGTCATTGACGGCCTTCTCGATGCTGGCGCGCTGCTCGCCGCGCACCTTCATGCCGTAGCCGATGTTCTCCCCGACCGTCATGTGCGGATACAGCGCGTAGTTCTGGAACACCATCGCGCAATTGCGCAAGCCCGGCCGCAACTGCGTCACGTCGCGGTTGCCGATGCGGATGGTTCCGCTGGTGACGGCCTCCAGTCCCGCGATCATGCGCAACGTCGTGGTCTTGCCGCAGCCGGACGGGCCGACCAGCACGACAAATTCCTCGTCGGCCACGTTGAGGTCGAGGCCTTCGATGATCTTGTAGGGCCCGTATGCCTTGCTGACGTTCTCGATCTCGACGTGCGCCATGGAATCCTTTTCCGTCCCTTCGTCGACGGCAGATGAAGTCCCGGACGACGCTCGCGCATCATCCGGGACGCCTCGGTCAAAAGCTAGTTCTTCGGCGGAAGGCCCATCGCGGCGCGATAGGCCGCGAGCTGCTTGGCCCGGCCGAACTCGTCGGTCAGCCGATTCCACTCTTTCGCCATCGCGTCGAGCGCGGCCTGCGGCGTGGTCTGGCCGGCCAGTGCCTTACCGAGCTCGATCTCCACCACCTCGGTATAGGAGAAGTAGCCGGGCAGACGCATGTCGAGTGCGACGTTCTTGGCATTGATCGAGTCCGATTGCGCGCCGAGATATTCCTTGGCCTCTTCCGGCGAGAAGATCTTGCTCCACAATTGCAGATTGGCGGTGTGCGATTTGCGATAGGGATTGACGCCGCTGCCGCCGGTGATCGCCGCCTGGCCCGACACGTCAGGACTTGTCAGTGTCTTGACGAAGTCCCACGCCGCCTGCTGGTTCTTGCCGGCCTTCGGCACCGCGATCTGCCAGCCGCCGAATGCCATGAACGGGCCCGGAATGACGCTCGGGAATTTATCCCACTTCTTGGTCTTCGCGTTCCAGATCTCGTCCGAGCCGGGCAGCATCGCCGAGCCGACCTTGCCCGAGATCTTCGACTGCTTCGGGTCGGCGGCGATCACGCCGGTGTCGCCCCAGCCGATCGATTCCGCGACCTGGCCGCCGGCCACGGCCGCGTTCACCTCGCCGAACGAGAAGTTCAGCGCGTTGGGCGGCCCAAGCTTCGATGCACGGATGTATTCCTCGAGCCCCTTCACCCAGCCCGGGTTGTTGATCTGTGCGTCCATCGTCTCGGGGTCGAAGAACATCGCGCCCGGGTAGTTCGGATTGTTGGCGTAGGCCGCCGCATGGCTGAAGAAGAACCAGAACTGCTGACCGCCGCGGCGGAAGGCTTCCGCCGTGCCCCACAGGCCCTTGTCGGGCCGCTGGAAGAACTCCGCGATGTCGAGATACTGCTTCCAGGTCTTCGGCGGCGCGAGGTCGTAACCGTATTTGGCCTTGAACGCGTCCTTCTCCTTGGGATCGCTGAACAGGTCGGTGCGATACGTATAGGTATGGACGTCGCCGTCCATCGATTGCGAGTAGATCTTGCCTTCCCACACCATCAGACGCTCGCGATAGGCCGGCTCGATATCGTCCCAGTCCTTGCCGGACTGCATCTCCTTCGGCATCTCGCTGAGATAGGGCACGAAGTCCGGCAGCCAGGCCGGCGCGAAGCTGACGAGGTCGAACGTCGCGTCCGACGCGGTCAGCGATGTCGCGATCTTCGGATAAAGCTCGGACCAGGGAAACTCCACGACATTGACCTTGCCGCAGGTCTTCTTCGCCCATTCGTCGGCGCCGAGCTTGAGCGCGGAGGCGATATACGGTCCGGTCTGCGACGCCACCGTCAGGGTGACGCCGGTATAATCCGGACTACAGGCAGCATTCGCCTGGCTCGCAGCGCCCGTGATCGCGAGCGAGGTGGTCAGCATCAGGAACGTCCGTCGCAACATCGTCTAGTCCTCCCTACAAAGTTTTTACTATTTGATGGCCCCGAGCAGCAGGCCCGACCGCATCATGCGGCTGAGCAGGCCCGCCATGATCATCATGGGAACGATGGCGACGAGCGCCGCAGCCGATATCGCCCACCATTCGTCGCCGCGCTGGCTGTTCTGTCCGGCCACCAGAATGGGCAGCGTCTGCCATCTGGAATTGGTCAGGAACAGCGCGAACAGAAACTCGTTCCAGACGAAGGCCAGCGTGATCATGAACGTCGCCAGCAGCCCGTTCATCGACATCGGCACCACGATGCCGATGAAGATGCGCCAGCTCGGCACATTGTCGACCATCGCCGCCTCTTCGACCTCAATCGGGATCGCCTCGAAGAAGTCGCGCATCAGCCAGACGACGATCGGCAGCGAGAAGGCGACGTAACACAGCGTCAGGCCGACGAAGCTGTCGATCAGCTGGAAACCGAGCCGGCCGATCTCGCTGTAGAGCAGATACAGCGCAAACGCCGTGACGATCGGCGGGAACATGCGCTGACTGACGAACCAGAACAGGATGTCCTCATTGCCGAGAATCGGTCCGGACAACGGCAGACGGTTGGCGACGACGGCTGCGATCAGCGCGATCGGAAAGGCGAGCAACAGCGCCTGCGGGCGGGTCAATCCCAACGTCGCGTTGAACAGCAGATAGCCGCCGAGCGCGAGCAGGAAGAACACCAGGCCCGCGCCAAGTCTTACCTTGAATTCGAACCGCACCAGCGCATAGGCCGCCATCGCGCCGATCGCAGTGGCGATCGCCGCTGCGGACAGGCCGACGATGGTCGAGTTCAGGAAGGTGTGGAAGAACTCGCCGCGGATTCCCTGATAGAGATCGATGAACGGCTGCAAGGTCGGCGTGAAGTCGATGAACGGCAGATAGGTCGGCCCGCCGACGACGCCCGGCGGCGTCTTGAAAGCCGTCACCACCACCCAATAGAGCGGAAACACCGTGATCAGGCACCAGGCGAGGACGCCGACTGCGACCAGGCGGCGGCTCCATGGTGACAGTCCGGTCAGGCTCTGCCCGCTCATCGGCGCTTCTCCAGATGCGGCCGCAGCAGCGCCAGATAGGTGACGCCGATGATCGTGATCGCGATCAGGAACAGGAAGCTGAGCGCCGACGTGTAGCCGAGGTTGAACTTCTTGAAGCCTTCCTGATAGGCGAACAATGTCAGCGTCTCGGTGTCGACGCCCGGCCCGCCGCCGGTCATCACGAAGACGGTGTCCATGATCTTGTAGCTCTCGATCAGGCGGATGAAGACGACGGCAGCCGAGATCGGCAGCATCATCGGAAACGTGATCCCCCAGAACTGCTGCCAAGCGCTGGCGTTCTCGAGCTCGGCGGCCTCGTAGACGTCCTCGGGAAGCGTTTGCAGACCGGCCAGCATCATCAGGATGATGAACGGGGTCCACTGCCAGACCTCGACCGCGATGATGCAGGCGAGCGCCCAATGCCCGTTGGTCAGGAACGGCAGATTGGCCAACCCGAATTTCGCCAGGAACTGATTGAGCGGTCCCATCGTGGGGTTGAAGATCATGCGCGCGACCAGCGCGACCGCCACGGGCGCCAGCAGCATCGGCAGCAGCAGGGCAACGCGAAACAGCCGCTCGCCCGGCACCCGTGCGTTCAGGGCCAGCGCGACGCCGAACCCGATCGCATATTGCAGTCCGACCGCGATGAAGGCGATCAGCGTCGTGGTGAAGAGCGCACTCCAGAACCGCGGCTCCTGCAACAGCGTGGCATAGTTGCCGAGCCAGACCACCCGCGGCGGGATCGGTGGAATGAGGCGATAGCTCAGGAAGCTCGTGGTCAGCGAATAGATCAGCGGAAAGATCGAGATCGCCAGCACGACGAGCACCGCCGGCCAGATGAAGACATGCTTGATCGGATCATTCCGCATCATCGCAGGATCATCCCTTCAGCAGCGCGTCGATCTCTGCCCGCCGCGGCATTGCGGGCGCCGTGCCCGGCCGCGTCACCGAGATTCCGGCCGTCGCCGAGCCGAAGCGCGCAGCCTCGAGCGGATCGGCGCCATCAGCGAGGGCCGCCGCGAAACCGCCGACGAACGCGTCGCCCGCGCCGGCGGTTTCCACCACCTTGCCGGCCGCGAACGGCGGCACGTGCAGCGAACGGTCCCGCCCGTGGAACAGGGCGCCACGCTCGCCAAGGGTGATCAGCGCCGTGCCGGCGCCCTTCGCCAGCAGGGCATCGCCGGCGCGGCGCGCCGCTGCGAGGTCGCTCACCGCGATGCCAGTCAACCCTTCAGCCTCGGTCTCGTTGGGGACGACATAATCGCAGAGCGCAAACAGGCCATCGTCGTCGAACTTGATCGCGGCGCCGGATTGAACACCGTGATGCTGCCGGCAGCGCGCGCGATCTCGAGCCCGCGCCGCGCCGCATCGACCGGCTGCTCGAGCTGCGTCACGAACACGCGGGAGCCGCTGATAGCGTCAGCCGCGGCGTCGACGTCAGCCGGGCTGATGGCGCCTGCGGCACCAGGCACCACGATGATCGCGTTGTCGCCGCGCGTCTCGTGGACATAAATGAAGGCTGCGCCGGTCGGCGCTTCCGCCGTCCTGGCCACGCGCGGCCGAATTCCCTCGGTCTCCCAGGTCTTGATCGCAAGCTCGCCGAAGGCATCGCTGCCGATCCGCGAGATGAAGCTCACGCTGGCGCCGGCCCGTGCGGCCGCGACGGCCTGGTTGGATCCCTTGCCGCCGGGCCCCATGGCGAATCCCGAACCGGCGATGGTCTCGCCGATCGCCGGCATGTTGCCGGCGCGGAACGCGAGATCGACGACGAAGACGCCGAGGACGGCGACGCCATTCTTGCTCATGTCGTCACTCCCCGTCCGGCGCAATGACGCCCTTGCTGAACAGGAAACAGCCGTAGAAGCGCCGCTCGCCGGTTGCGATCACGCAATAGGCCGTCTTGGCCTTCTCATAGAACGCATGGCGCTCGATCCCGACCAGCGGCCAGGATCGTCCCTCGGCTCGATCAATCGCGGCCTGCACCTCGCGCTGCACGGGGGGCACTTCCTGCGGTTGTCCGACAATCTCCATGCGGATCGCGGCATCATCGACAAATGAATCGAGCGGCATCACCGAGAGAACGGCTTCGACCGCCCCGGCGGCGCTTACATTGTCGATGCGCAGCAGCCTGCCGAGCACGCTCCGGCGCGCGATCGAGTCGGCCGGAAAATTGGTGTCGCACACCACCAGGCGATCACCGTGCCCCATCGCCCGCAGGGCATAGAGCACGTCGGCATTGAGCAATGGATTGATGCCCTTGAGCATGTTGCGTCCCTCCCTCGTCTTCAAAATCGCCGGACTCTGCCGGTCCGGACCCCCATCCGTATCACCGCAAGGTGACTTCTTCAGTCGCCATACGGAATCCAGATGTTCTTCACCTGCACGGCATGGCGGAGCAGGATCGGGCCATCGCTCGCGGCCTTGTCGTACCAGTCGAGCGCGAGGCCATGATCGACCAGCGTCCGCTTGAGGTTGCCGATCGAGTATCGTTCCGCTGCCGTGGAAGCCTCCTGCGATCCGAACGCCCAGAGCGCGTCGACATCGTCGTGCTCGGCGAGCACCTTGACCAGATCGTTGCGGTCACCCGTGACGATGTTGACCACACCGCCCGGCACGTCCGAGGTCTCGAGCACCTGGTAGAAGTCGGTCGCGGCGAGCGGATGCCGCTCGCTCGGCACGGCGACGACCCGGTTGCCCATCGCAATCAACGGAGCCACCAGGCTGATAAAGCCGAGCAATGGCGCCTCATCGGGACAGACGACACCAACCACGCCGATCGGCTCATGCATCGCGAGCGCCACGCCGCGCAGCGGCGGCGCGTGGATCGATCCCTCGAACTTGTCTGCCCAGGCGCCATAGCTGAACAGCCGCTCGATGCTCGCATCGACTTCCGTGCGCGCCTTTGCGGCCGTTGCACCGGTCATCTCGGCGATACGGCGGGCGAACTCGTCGCCGCGCGCGGAGAGATTCTCGGTAAGGTAATAAAGGATCTGGGCGCGATTATGCGCCGTCGCCCGCGCCCACGACTCGGCCGAACGCGCCGCAGCCACCGCATTGCGGATATCCTTGCGATTGCCCTCGCCTGCTTCGCCCAGGCGCCGGCCCTTCGGCGAGAGCACCGCACGCGAATAATTGCCGTCCGGACGGACCTGCTTGCCGCCGACGAACAGTTTTGCCGTTCGATCGATCGGCGGCACGTCGAATCCGGTGCCGGCGCCGGCCGCCGTCGGCAGCGGCAACGCCTTGGCCCGCGCCTTGCGCCCGCTCCAGGCCTTCGGCTTGAGGTACTCATACATGCCTTCGCGGCCGCCCTCGCGGCCGAAGCCTGACTCCCGATAGCCGCCGAAGCCGACGCTGGCGTCGAACAGATTGGTGGCGTTGACCCAGACCACGCCGGCGAGCAGCTTCGGCGCGATGTCGAGCGCCAGTCCGATCGTCTCGCTCCACACGCTCGCGGCAAGGCCGTAGCGCGTGTTGTTGGCGAGCATCACGGCCTCGTCGGGCGTGCGGAACGTCATCGCCACCAGGACCGGGCCGAAGATTTCTTCGGTCGCAACCGTCGAGGATGGATGCACGTTCCAGAGCAGGGTCGGCGGATAGAAGCATCCTTCCGCCGGGATCGCGCCGGACGCCTGATATTTCTCCGCGCCCTCCTTCACCCCGGTCTCGACCAGCGCCTTGATCCGCTCGAGCTGCACCGGTGCGACGACGGCGCCCATGTCGATCGCCTTGTCGAGCGGCATGCCGACGCGAAGCGTCTCCATGCGCCGGATCAGGCGCCTGCGGAAGGTCTCGGCAATGCCCTCTTGCAGCAGCAGTCGCGAGCCGGCGCAGCAGACCTGGCCCTGGTTGAACCAGATCGCATCGACCACGCCTTCCACCGCGCCATCGATATCGGCATCGTCGAACACGATGAACGGCGATTTGCCGCCGAGTTCCAGCGTCAGCGACTTGCCGGTGCCCGCGGTCGTCTGGCGAATCAGCCGACCGACCTCGGTCGAGCCGGTGAAGGCGATCTTGTCGACGCCGGGATTTTCGACCAGCAGAGCGCCGGTCGCGCCGTCGCCGGTCACGACGTTCAGCACGCCCGGCGGCAAGCCGGCCTCGGTGGACAGTTCAGCGAACAGCAGCGCTGTCAGCGAGGTGAACTCGGCCGGCTTCAGCACCACGGTGTTGCCCGCGGCGAGCGCCGGCGCGATCTTCCAGGCCAGCATCAGCAGCGGGAAATTCCACGGGATGATCTGCCCGATCACGCCGATCGGCACCTGATCGGCGAATTCGCGCTCCTGCAACTGCGCCCAGCCGGCGTGATAGTAGAAATGACGCGCCGCGAGCGGCACGTCGAGATCGCGGGTTTCCCGGATCGGCTTGCCGTTGTCGATCGCCTCCAACACGGCGAACAGCCGGGCGTGACGCTGCAGCATGCGCGCCAATGCATAGAGATGACGCGCGCGGCCGTGACCACCGAGCCTGGCCCACGCTGTCTGCGCGGTGCGCGCGGCACTGACCGCCGCCTCGACGTCGGCAGCAGCGCCCTGCGCGATCCGCGCCAGCGTCTTGCCGGTGGCGGGCTCGCTCGTCGTGAGATGCTTGCCGGCATGCGGCGCTGTGAACTTGCCGGCGATGAAATGCCCGAACGTGGCGCCATGCCGCGCCAGCCAGGCGCGGGCCTCGCCGTCTGCCTCGGGCGCGGGGCCATACTCCATGGTCTCGAAATAGTTTGCGACGCTCATCGCTGGAGTCTCATCCCACGGGGTGGCGGTTGAAAGCCGAGTAGTGGCCGGTCACGTGATGCTCAAGTTGCCGCTCGATGTCGGCAAGCAGGCTGGAGGCGCCGATGCGGAACAGATCCGGCTCGAGCCAGTCGCGTCCCAGCTCCTCCTTCATCAGGAACTGATAGTTGAGCACGTCCTTTGCCGTCGAGATTCCACCGGCCGGCTTGAAGCCGATCTTGTAGCCGGTGCGCTCTTGATAGACGCGGATCATGCGCAGCATCGCCAGCGTCACCGGCAGCGTCGCGTTGACGCCTTCCTTGCCGGTAGAGGTCTTGATGAAATCGGCGCCGGCCATCATGCAGACCATCGAGGCCTTGGCGACATTGCGCAGCGTCTTGAGGTCGCCGGTCGCCAGGATCGTCTTCAGATGCGCGTTGTCGCAGACAGCGCGGAAATCCTGGACCTCGGCGTAGAGCGCTCGCCAGTCACCGGTCAGCACATGCTCACGCGTGATGACGACATCGATCTCCTGCGCGCCATCGCGGACCGACGCCTCGATCTCCTTCAGCTTGAGCTCATGCGGGACGAGGCCTGCGGGAAACCCGGTCGAGACCGCAGCGACCGGGATGCCGGATCCATCGAGCGCTTCGACGGCCGTGCCGACGAACCGATGGTAGACGCAGACCGCACCGGTATGCAGCTCACGCCCGGCAAAGCCGAGCTTCTCCAGAACGTCGCCGCGCACAGGCGCCTTGGCTTTGGCGCAGAGGCGCTTCACGCGCTCGGTCGTATCGTCGCCGTTGAGCGTCGTCAGGTCGATGCAGGTGACCGCCTTGAGAAGCCACGCCGCCTGCGCGTTCTTCTTTACCGTTCGCCGGCCTGGCAGGCTCGCAACGCGCCGTTCGGCGGCTGACAGATTGATCCTGATTTCGTCGACCCAATCCATCTCGAGCGCGCGGCCGCTGTTGCGCGGGATCGGATGCGGATGGCCGCCGCCCGGAGCAGGTGGCTGCGCGGCGAATGGGGACGGATTCTGTATGAGGACGCTCTGCGTCATGGAGGCGCCGTGCGGTCCTAGCGAATCGAGGAGATGGCCAGATAGACTGAATGTGTCGATCGCAACATGTGATCCTCCCCTGACCTCGCCGTTGGGCTTGCCGATCGCCTGAGGAACGACAGGTCCCCACCGCTCGATCAGCCCGCTGGACTTGATGTTATTATTGTAACAAATCGACGTTGATAAACTCACAACATTGTAAGATCATTGTCAATCGGATAAGCAAGCTCGGCGATCAAAATGGCTGAAACCTCGAACGCACGACCAAGCGAGACACGCGTCCAGCGCCTGCAGAGGCTGCGCCGTGCCGTCGAGTCGGGTGGAACGCTGCATCTGAAGGACGCCGCCGAGCTCCTGAAAGTTTCTGAAATGACGGTGCGGCGCGACCTCGCCGGGCCGGACGCCGCACTCGCTTTGCTCGGCGGCTACGTCGTCAACGCGGCATCACCGACCGGGATCAAGTACGCATTCGAGCAGGAGATCGACCAGCACACCCAGGACAAGCGCCTGGCTTGCCGGGCTGCCGCGGCCTCCATCAAGGAGGGCGATACGATCTTCATCGACTGCGGCACGACGATGCAATCGCTGGCGGACTGCCTGCCCGAGGATCTGCCGCTCTCTGTGATCTGCTATTCGATGAACGTGGCGTCGATCGTCACGCACCGACCGGCGACGCAGGTGATGTTGATGGGCGGGCTCTATCATCCGTCGTCCCAGTCCTTTGCGTCGGACGACGGCCTGTCCTATCTGCGGCGGCTCGGGATCAACAAGGCCTTCATCTCCGCCGGCGGCGTGCACTGGACCCGCGGCGCGAGTTGCTCGAACTTTCACGAAGTCGCCATCAAGCAGGCCGTCATCGAGACCGCGATGGAGAGCATCCTGGTGATCGACGCCAGCAAGCTCGGCAGTCTCAAATCGGCATTCTTCTCCGATATCGGCGCGTTCTCGCGGATCATCGTCGGCGGCGCGGCATCATCGGACATGCGCAAGCACTTCCGCAGCCTTCCCGTCGAATATGTGACCAGCGCAATCTAGAACCTCTTCCGTTCCGATCGGAGCGGGTTCTCAATTCGTGTTCTGACGCGTTTTCTTCGCGCGAACCGGTGCCCGCTTCGCTCGAAAGAGGTCTGACCCGGGCGGGGGCTGGCTCGCCCGGGTCAGCCTCGTCCACGATGCGCGGCCTCGCGAACCGCGCATCGCGCCAAAGATCAGTCGCAGGCCGGCTTTGCCTTGTTGCAGGCGTCGGTCAGTTCCGGCGGCGGCTCCTTCTTGAACACCGTCTTGTAGGATTCCAGCACGTTCGACTGCGTCACCGGCAACGACTGCACACCGATCCAGCCGGGCGTTTCCTTGCCAAGCAGCGCGTTCATCATCGCCATCGCTTCCGCGACGCCCTGATCATACGGACGCTGCGATCCGGTCGCCTTCAGCGGTCCGCCCTTGGCGATCTCGATCGCCGATTGCAGGCCGAGGTCGACGGTCGTGACGGGAATATCGATGCCCTGCGCGCGCATCGAGCTCAGCGTATCCAGCGCCGGCTGATCCCAGACCGCGAACACGCCCTTGACGTCAGGATTGCCGGTGAGGAAGTCGCCGGCGATCTGAGAGACTTTCGGCGGATCGGTGAAATCGACCTGCTTCATCTTGATGTCGGGGCGGTTCTTCTGCATCCACTCGCGAACCCCCTTGGTGCGCTCGTTGGTGCTGAAATAGTCGACGCCGAAATTGACGAGGCCGATGGTTGAGCCCTGCGCCATGCAGGACGCCAGGATCTGGGCCGCGATCTGGCCATTACCCTGGCTGTCCGCCGAGATCATCGAGGCATATTCCTCCGGATGCTTCAGGCCGGTCGGAATGCTGTCCATCAGCACCAGCTTGATGCCGGCCTTGGCGATCTTCTTGTAGGTCGGTGCGGTCGCCGTGAAGTCGACCGGGATCGAGATGATGCCGTCCGGATGCTGCTGGATGGTGTTCTCAATATCGGCGATCTGCTTGTCGACCTGATATTCGGCGGACGCGACGCCTGTCACCGTCACGCCGTACTTCTTCAGCGTGTCGGTGATGCCCTGGATCTGCAGCTGCGCCCAGTCGAGATTGACGGTCTGCATGGAGATGCCGACCTTGAAGTTCTTCTCCTTGATCTTGGCGACATCGGCGTCCGACAGCGCAAGCACTTCCGGCGAAGCCGCCTTCTCGCCATGCGGCCCCTGGCCGACGATCGATTTCGGTCCAAGCGTCGCAAGATCGACGCCTTTGACGCAGGTCGCCGGCACTTCGGCGCGAGCCGCAGGGGCGATCGAAATGGCCGTCGCCGCGATCAGTGCGGTCAGCGGCAGGGTTTGTCGCAAGATTGGCTTCATTGTTTCCTCCCTTTTTGGTCGCCGATTGACCGGAGGCCGGCGACCTTGCCCCTACCCTTGCAACGCAGCGCTCTAGCGCTTCGTGAACGCGACCGCGGCCACGATGATCGCTCCCTTGATGACGAGCTGCATCGGCGAGCTGACGCCGAGCAGCACGAGGCCGTTGTTGAGCGTGCCGATGATGAGACTGCCGAACAGCGTGCCCAGGATGTAGCCGCGGCCGCCGAACAGGCTGCAGCCGCCGAGGATCACGGCAGCGATGACGTCGAGCTCCATGCCCTGCACGACGTCGGGCCGTGCGGCATGCGAGCGCGCGGACAGCACCAGCGCCGCAAGTCCGGCCAATGTGCCGGTCAGCACGAACGCCGCGGTCGTCACCCATTTGGTGTTGATACCGGAATAGAGCGCAGCGGTCGGATTGCCGCCGACCGCATAGATGCGACGGCCGAACACGTTGTAGTGCAGCAGCAGGATGCCGACGATCATCGCCACCAGCGTCCACGCGATCGGAACCGGGATACCCAGAAACGTGCCTTCGCCGAAGATCGCGAAATAGGTCTCGTTGGTGATGATGACCGGCTTGGTGTTGGTCACCATCATCGCCAATCCCCGCGCCATGCTCAGCGATCCCAGCGTCACCAGGAAGGATGGGATCGAGAGCTGCGTTGTGAGGATGCCATTGAGCAGCCCGACCAGCGCGCCGGTGCCGAGGCCTGCGACGGCGCCGACGATCCAGCTGTTGTTGATCTGACTCATCGCGAGCGCCGCGGCCATGCCTGACAGCGCCAATGTCGATGCGACCGATAGATCGATCTGGCGCGCGATGATCACGAAGGTCATGCCGACCGCGATGATCGACACCAGCGTCGTCTGGCGGCCGATGTTCAGGAAATTGTCGACCGACAGGAACCAGGGCGACGAAAGGCTGAACACCACCAGCAGCACCACGAAGGCGATATAGAGCATGTAGGGTCGCTCGCCGCGCAGCAGATTCTGCAGCAGCTTGCGGCGTCGATCGGATCGGGTCGACGCGGAGACGACATTGGGCGCGGTCAGTTCGGTCATGCGGGCAGCTCTTGCAATACGCCTTGTCCGGAAGCCTGGTACATCTGCAGCAGATGATGCAGCTCTTCCGCATCATCAATCTCGCCGCGCACCAGCGTTCGCGCTACCCGTCCGTCGACGATTACGGAGATGCGGTCGCAGAGCTCGATCAATTCGACGAGATCCGACGAGACGACCAGGACGCCGGTGCCGTCGCGGGCGGCATTTCGGATCACGCCGTAGATCTCCTCGCGTGCGCCGACGTCGACGCCGACCGTCGGTTCGTCCAGCAGCAGCACGCGCGGCCGCGGATCATTCCATTTTCCGAACACGACTTTCTGCTGGTTGCCGCCGGACAATGTCCGGACCAGGCTGGAGGCGCCTTGCGCTTTCACCGAAAGCCTCGCGACCGCCGTTTCCGCACGCCTGGCTGCAGCGCGTTGCTGCATGAAGCCCCAGCGCGAGAAATGCGGTATCCGCGGCAGCGTGATGTTGCGTTCGATCGAATGGTCGAGCACCAGGCCCTGCAGGTGCCGATCTTCCGGTACCAGCGCGACGCCCTGGTCGATTGCATCGGCCGCGCTGTTCGGCAGCCATGGCCGGCCCTCGATCTCGAGCGTGCCGCGCTCGACCGGCCGAAGGCCGAAGATCGTCTCCAGAATCTCGGTGCGTCCGCTCCCGATCAATCCGGCGAGGCCGTGGATTTCCCCCTTCATGACAGACAATTCGACGGCGGACAGCCGGTCGTTGGAGACGCCCGACAGGGACAGAACCAGCGATGAATCGATCGAACGCGCCGCGGGCGCGGCGCGCGACGCAGCGGGCGCCGATCGATCGGTTCCGATGATGGCGTTCACCAGCCGCTTCATGTCGGTATCGGCGGTGACGAACGTGCCGGCATTGGCGCCGTCGCGCAGCACCGTGACGCGCTGCGAGATCTCGAAGACCTCGTTGAGCCGATGCGTCACATAGATCACGCCGACGCCCCGGCGCGTCGCCTTGCCGATCGCGTCGAACAGGATGCGGACTTCGTCCGACGTCAACGAGGATGTCGGCTCATCGAGGATCAGCAGCCGCACCTCGCCCATCAACGCCTTGGCGATCTCGGTCATCTGGCGATAGGCGAACGGCAGCGAGCCGACCGTCGCTTTCGTATCGAGGGGAATGCCGAGTTCACTCAGGAACGCCTCGGCTTTCGCCATCAGCTCGCGCTTGCGGACAAAGCCGAACCTTGCGCGCGGCTCGCGGCCGAGCAACAGATTGTCGGCGACGCTGAGCGATTCAACGAGACTGAGGTCCTGATAGACGACAGCGATTCCGGCTTCGCGCGATCGTGCCGGGCTGTCGAAGGTCGCCGGCTTGCCGGCGATCTCGATCGTGCCGCTGTCCGCCGCGTGAACGCCACTGAGGATCTTGATCAGCGTGGATTTTCCGGCCCCGTTCTCGCCCAGCAAGGCGTGTACCTCGCCGGCGCGGACCTCGAGGTTGACGTCGCGCAATGCCCGCACACCGCCAAAGCGCTTGTTGATGCCACCGACCAACAAAAGCGCCGTCGACGGCCGAGGCTCTGCCGCGATCGAACCGGACAATTCCAAACTTTCCTCCCGTCACCGGCGCCGCGGCGCTGGTACGATGCTGACATGTTGTTATTTTTGCAACTTATTGTGTTATAATTCTATCATATCGATGGCCTGTCAATGGGAGATCGCGCCGGCAGGCGTCTGAATTTTGGGGGCATCCGGGTAGCGGTCACTGGCGTCCCGCCGCGAGCCGCGATCAGGCTCGGCACCGACTCATACACGCCGCCGGCCTCCGCCAGGCGCGACGACAACCACTGGGATTGTGCTACGCTTCGATCGCTCATCTCATCAAAGCCAACGCCGGTGAACCGCGATGAAACTGGGTGCTGCGATTGCCGTCGCTCTGGTCTGGTCTTGCCTGCCTGCGACTGCGCAGCAAGGCGGGGTCACCCTCTACGCGCAACGCTGCGCGCAATGTCACGACAGCGGCGACAAGGATGTCCGCGCGCCGAACCGCGCCGCGCTGCAATCAAGATCGTTCGACGAAGTCCTGAACGCGATCACCGCGGGCCCGATGGCATCGTTCGCGCAGGGGCTGAGCAACGACGAGCGAGCCGCGATCGCCTCCCTCGTCACCGGCAAGGCCGCATCGCATGCGGCGGCCGAGAATGCAGGCCAATGTGCGCAGAGCGCGGCCGGTTTTCCGCAGCCGATCGACGGACCGCGGTGGAACGGCTGGGGCGCGGATATCAACAACAGCCGGTTTCAGCCGGCGGCGATGGCAGGCCTCACGCAAGACCGGGTCCCGCGGTTGCGCCTGAAATGGGCCTTCGGGTTTCCCGACACGTCCGTCGCGTTCGCTCAGCCGACTGTGGTCGGCGGCCTGCTGTTCGTCGGCGGCGGCGACCGCAAGGTCCACGCCCTCGACGCCAAGACCGGATGCACGCGCTGGCTGTTTCCCACCGACGCGCCGGTCCGCGCGGCGATCAGTTTCGCCACGCTCGATAACGGCCAGTCCGTCATTTTCTTTGGCGATGTGCGCGCCAACGTCTATGCCGTGAACGCGACGACCGGGGCGCTGATCTGGACGAGCAAGATCGACGATCATGCGGCCGCGCGGATCACCGGTGCACCGGTCTTCCACGCCGGCATCGTCTATGTCGGCATCTCATCGATCGAGGAGGCGATCGGGTCGCGCCCGACCTACCAATGCTGCACGTTTCGCGGCAGCGTCGTGGCGCTGAAGGCGGAGACCGGCGCACAGGTCTGGAAGACCTATACCATTCCCGAAGCGCCGCAGCCGACACGGACGAACGCCATCGGGACCCAACTGTTCGGTCCGGCCGGCGCGTCGGTCTGGTCTGCGCCGACGATCGACGTGCAGCGCCAGGCGCTCTATGTCGCGACATCGAACAGCTATGCCGACCCGGCAACCGACACCAGCGACGCCATCCTCGCCTTCGATCTCGCGACCGGCCGAATGCTTTGGCACCAGCAGGCGACGCCGAAGGACAGCTTCGTCGTTGCGTGTTTCGGCATCGACCAGAGCAATTGCCCGCAAGATCGCGGCCCCGACCATGATTTCGGACAATCGCCCATCCTGGTGACGATGCGTAACGGACAACGCGTTCTGGTCATCGGCCAGAAATCCGGCGTGGTGCATGCGCCGGATCCCGACCATGAGGGCAAGATCCTGTGGCAGACGCGGATCGGCCAAGGTGGCCCATTGGGCGGCACCGAGTGGGGCTCCGCCGCGGACCAGGACCGAATCTATGTCGCGAACTCCGACGTGCGGTTTCTCAAGGACGGCTCGCGGCGGCTTAATTCAAGCGAAGGCGGCGGCCTGTTCGGCCTCGATCTTGCGACCGGAAAAATCGCGATGCAGGTGGCGCCGGTTGCCTGCGGCGATCGTCCCCAGTGCAGCCCCGCCCTCTCCGCAGCGATCACGCTGATTCCCGGTGTCGTGTTTTCGGGCGGCGTCAGCGGCTTCCTGCGCGCCTACGCGACCGATGACGCACGACTGCTTTGGGAGATCGACACCGCCCGCGACTACACCACGGTGAACGGCGTTGCCGCCCGTGGCGGTGCCATGGACGGGCCCGGCCCGATCGTCGTCGATGGCATGCTGTACGTTAATTCCGGCTACGCGCAATGGAGTGGATTGCCCGGCAATGTCCTGCTGGCCTTCGAGGTCGGCAATCCCTGACAGGCGCGATGTCGGCACTTGCGGCGACACAGGGAGCACTACTCGCCACGGGGTATTCGTGCTTTGATGGCGGGCAGGATCGGCTCATCGACTGGAAAGAAGGCTTCCCGATCGTCCAGCCTCAGGTTCCGAGCGGCGCAAGTTCGAGGCGGCTCATTCCTGCGACTCGCCGATATCGGGGGCCTGCGGACCGGAATCGACGGACATGGCTGCCGCGCCCGAAATCGATGCGCAATTCGTTGCGCACAAAAAACACAGAAACTATAAGTGCTTGAATGAATGGTCGGAGTGGCAGGATTCGAACCTGCGACCCCTGCGTCCCGAACGCAGTGCTCTACCGGGCTGAGCCACACTCCGACTAAGAGGCCGGCTTATAGCGTTGGGTTTCGGGGACCGCAAGGGACGACAAGGCACCCAATTGAGGAATCTAGTCACAGTGGATACAGGCCTGAAAACCCACGTTCTGCCCGCCGGCGCCGCCGCCACGGCCACCGCCGCCGGAGTTCTGGCCGAGGGCGGCCTGGTGGCGTTTCCGACCGAGACGGTCTATGGCCTCGGCGCCGACGCCGGCAACGCCTCCGCGATCGCCCGGCTCTACGAGGCCAAGGGCCGGCCGGCCTTCAATCCGCTGATTGCCCATGTCGCCGATCTCGGCGCCGCCCGCCGGATCGCCCTGTTCAACGGGCAGGCCCTGCGACTGGCGGAAGCGTTCTGGCCCGGTCCGCTGACCCTGGTGCTGCCGAAGGCGCTGTCCTGCCCGGTCGCGGAACTCGCGACCGCCGGGCTCGATACGGTCGCCATCCGCATCCCGGCCCACAAGGTGGCGCGCGACATCATCAGGGCGTTCGGCGGTGCCGTGGTAGCACCGTCGGCCAATCTTTCCGGCCATGTCTCGCCAACCACCGCCGAGCATGTGAACGGCGATCTCGACGGCCGGATCGACCTGATCGTCGATGGCGGCCCGGTCGAGGTCGGCGTCGAATCCACCATCGTCGGCTGCTTCTCCGATCCGGTGCTGCTGCGGCCGGGCGGGCTCACGCGCGCCGAGATCGAGCGTGTGCTCGGCCATCCCCTGCAATCGCCGCCGCAGGACGCCGAGAACGACGCCCAGCCGGTTGCCCCCGGCATGCTCGCCTCACATTACGCGCCACGGACCCCGGTCCGGCTCAATGCCAGCGACGTCCATGTCGGCGAGGCCTTGCTGTCGTTCGGGTCGGCCAAGGTGGCGCGACGCGAATGCGCCTCGGTGGAGATGAACCTGTCCGAGCGCGGCGATCTCGCCGAGGCCGCCGCCAATCTGTTCGGCTACCTTCGCACGCTCGACAAGAGAAACGCGGATGCTATCGCCGTGATGCCCATTCCCGAGGACGGGCTGGGCGAAGCCATCAATGACCGGCTGCGCCGCGCAGCGGTTGGGCGGTAAATCCCGACATACGTGAAAGACCAAGAAAAAATGAACATCGTCCAGTCAGCGGTGCCGCCGCTTCCACCCGAATTGCTTGAAAAATTCCGCGCCATCGTCGGCGCGAAGTATGCGGTCACCGACGCCGCCGACATCAAGCCCTACGTCACCGAGGAGCGCGACCTGTTTCACGGCCGCTCGCCGCTGGTGCTGCGCCCGGGCTCGACCGCCGAAGTCGCTGCGATCTGCAAGCTTGCGACCGAACACAGGATCGCGCTGGTGCCGCAGGGCGGCAACACCGGCCTGGTCGGCGGGCAGACGCCGCACAACGGCGAGGTCGTGGTATCGCTGCGCCGCCTCGACAAGATCCGCGACATCGACGTCGAGTCCAACACCATGACCTGCGAGGCCGGCGTGGTGCTGCAGATCGCGCAGCAGAAGGCAGCCGACGTCGACCGGCTGTTTCCGCTGTCGCTCGGCGCCGAAGGTAGCTGCACCATCGGCGGCAACCTCTCGACCAACGCCGGCGGCACCGGAGCGCTCGCCTACGGCGTGGCCCGCGAAATGGCGCTCGGGCTCGAGGTCGTCCTGGCCGACGGCCGCGTGCTGAACGCGCTGTCGAAGCTGAAGAAGGACAACACCGGCTACGATTTGCGCAACCTCTTCATCGGCGCCGAGGGTACCCTCGGCATCATCACCGCGGCAACGTTGAAGCTGTTTCCGCGGCCGCGTGCGGTCGAGACCGCCTATGTCGGCCTGAAGTCGCCCGCCGCCGCGCTCAAGCTGCTGTCGATCTCGCGCAATCAGGCGGCAGGCAGCCTGACCAGTTTCGAACTGCTCGCCGATATCGCGGTCGACTTCTCGATCCGGCACGGCATCGATATCCGCGATCCGCTCGACAGCAAGCATCCCTGGTACGTGCTGATGGAATTGTCGTCGTCGCGCGACGACGCCCGCGATACGCTGGAGGCGATCCTCGCCCAGGGCATGGAGGACGGCATCGTCGATGACGCCGTGATCGCCGCCAATTTGAGCCAGCGCCAGGCGTTCTGGAAGCTGCGCGACGAGATGTCGGCCGCGCAGAAGCCCGAGGGCGGTTCGATCAAGCACGATATTTCGGTGCCGGTCGCAGCGGTGCCCGCCTTCATCGCGGAGGCCAATGCCGCGGTCGTGAAACTGATCCCGGGTGCGCGGCCGGTGCCGTTCGGTCATCTCGGCGACGGGAACATCCACTACAATGTCAGCCAGCCGGTCGGCGCCGACACGGCCGACTTCCTGGCGCGCTGGCACGACGTCAATGGCGTCGTGTTCGAGATCGTGCTGCGGATGGGCGGCTCGATCTCGGCCGAGCACGGCATCGGCGTACTGAAGCGCGACGAACTGCCTGACGTCAAGGACAAGGTCGCGATCGAGCTGATGCGACAGATCAAGGCGATGCTCGATCCGCTCGGCATCATGAACCCGGGCAAGGTGCTGTGACCGTGCAAGCGACAATGCCCTCTCCTTCCCTCGCCATTGCTCCAATCACCGACGCCGACATTTCTGACGTCGTCGCGCTGTGGCAGGCCTGCGGCCTGACGCGACCGTGGAACGATCCCACTTCCGACATCGCGCTGGCGCGCCGCGGACCGAGTTCGGCCCTGCTGGTCGGCCGAGAGGCCGGCGCGATCGTCGCGACCGCGATGGTCGGCCATGACGGCCATCGCGGCTGGGTCTATTACGTCGCCGTCGATCCCAACCGCCAGGGCAAGGGCCTTGGCCGCACCATGATGGAAGCGGTCGAGGACTGGCTGCGCGCGGCCGGCGTGCCGAAGCTGCAATTGCTGGTGCGCCGGGAAAACGCCAAGGCCAGCGCGTTCTATCAAACGCTCGGCTATGAAGAATCGACCTCGGTGATGCTGGCCAAATGGCTCGACGGTCGCGAAGCGACGCCGTGACAGATTGAGGATTGACGCATGAGCATCGCCGACCGCGTCCGCGTCAAGGACGTCCAGCTGCTGTCGAAGCGCCGCTACGAACTGAAGAGCGCAACGTTCGACTACCGCCGCAGCAACGGCGAATGGCAGACCCAGGTGCGCGAGGTCTACGATCGCGGCAACGGTGCAGTGCTGTTGCCCTACAATCTGAAGACCCGCAGCGTCGTGCTGGTGCGTCAGTTCCGCTATCCCGCTTTCGCCAACGGCTATGACGATCTCCTGATCGAGGCCGCCGCCGGCATGCTTGACGACGCCGCGCCCGAAGCACGCATCCGCGCCGAGGCGGAGGAAGAGATCGGCTACCGGCTCGATCACGTGCGCAAGGTGTTCGAAGCCTTCATGACGCCGGGCGCGGTGACCGAGAAGCTGCATTTCTTCGTGGCCGAATACGACGCTGCGATGCGCATCAGCGATGGCGGCGGGCTCGCCGACGAGGGCGAGGATATCGAGGTGCTCGAGCTCTCGATCGACGACGCGCTCGCCATGATCGGCGACGGCCGCATCGTCGACGCCAAGACCATCATGCTGCTGCAATACGCGGCGCTGCATCTGTTCAGGTAAGCACCGCCGCGTTCCGGCTTGTACCCGGACGCGTGATCAGGCCGATCCGCCTGCCTCCCGCGGGGGCGCGCTGCCAAAATATCGAAAACAACCCCATGCACAGTAGCCGGCTGGTCGCCGACGCTCGACTTGACACGTCGGGCAACTCAGGGGTACGCTTCTAATATTCCGAAATCATGCAGGCGCACGCCGGCGCTAGCCCCGTCATCCTGAGAGGATGCGAAGCTTTGTCCTCATCCACCGTTGTCGTCGCCCGGCTCGACCGGGCGACCCAGTACGCCGCGACCTATCGGCTCAAGCACGACCGTCTCTGGAATACTGGATCACCCGCATGCGCGGGTGATGACACCGAGCAAGGCATTCCGTCATCCTGAGGTGCGAGCTCTCGCGAGCCTCGAAGGATGCACGGCCACCAGCGGGGCCGATTCATCCTTCGAGGCTCGCTCCGCTCGCACCTCAGGATGACGGGGATAGATTGAACGATGCCTAGCTACTGCATCGTGATCGCAAGACCACTCAGATCGGCGTTCGCCATCAGGCCGACCTGGTGGCCGGTCAGTTCGAGCACTGCACCCTTCTGATTGGTCAGCACGATCGCACGGGCACCGCGGCCGAGGGCAAGCCCCGCGCCGGCTGCACCGTAGACGCCGGCGACGTCGGACGGACGATTGATGTTGCTGACGCGGCCGCGCAGCACGGTCTTGGATCCGCCGAACACCAGGCCGTAGTCGAGACCGCCGGTGGACAGCCGATACGAGCGGCCGCGGAAGGTCAGCACACCGCTGCCGCCGGAGCCGCCGATGATCCAGCCGGCCTTGTAGATGGTGAGCGTCACGAAACCGCTGTCGGCGCAAGCGGCGGTGGAGAAAGCCGCGCCCGTGAAGGCCATCAGCGCGACCAGCGCGGCGCGAAGGGTGGATGAAAGTTTCATGTGCGGTCTCCCCAAAGTCTACTCAAGTCCATTTGCTCACGTCGATTTGCTCGCGTCGCGACGCGGGCACGAATCGCAACGCGCCGACTGTAGCAATCACACAATCCGGCGCAATTTGGCACAGCACCGGCGTTGAACCTGTTCCCGGGATTGCAACACTCACTGCATGTCCGGGGCGATCGGCCCCTGAGCTCCGGGATTGCCCCGCGGAGCATTCATTTTTCAAACCGGAGATTTCCGATGCGTCGTCTTGCGATCGCCTGCGCCACCATTGCCGCCACCGTGTCCCTGCTTGCCGCCGCAAGCCCGGCCAGCGCCACGCCCTATCATCTGATCCGCTGGCAGGACACCGGCTTCTGCCAGATCTGGGACCAGAGCATCCCGACCACGCCGTGGCCGGCGAACTACGCCGTCGTCAGCGAAGAACTGCCGACCTTCGACGCCGCATTCAGCTACAAGACCGGACTCCTGAACAACGGCACCTGCTCGTACTGAGCGACTGCCGATCGATCACGCGCAGGGCGGACACGCGGCAACGGCGCGGTGTCCGCCCTTGTGCTGTCCGGGTTGGCGCGATCGCGCATCAGTGATGCTTGATCAGTGCGTCGCGCGCGGCGGCGAGCTCGAGGAACGCCGGGCCGTTGCCGCCGCCGTCGGGATGCACCGTCTTGGCGGCGCGCTTGAACGCCTGATGGACCTCGGTTGCCGCGAGACGACGGCCGAACGGCAGGCCCAGCAATTGCCGGTAGCGCTCCTCCTGCGTCAGCGCCTTCGGCGTCAGGCCACGCCGGCCGAACTGCGGCGCGGACAGCGTGTGCAGCGCATCGCTGACGATGCCGAGACGCCGCAGCGCCATCGATTTGGTCCGGCGGTCGGCCGATTTCAGCGCCGCCTGGCGCAGGATCGGCAGCACCTGTGCGGCCGCTTGCCGCAGCGTCTCGTCGATATCGGTCGTGGCGATCTCGGCAATCATTCTGGCGATCTCGCGATAGTCGGGATCCGGCGCCGCGCAGAAGCGCTCGATCGCAACTTTCCATTGTCTGATATGCGGGTCCATGATCGGTCCGTACTGTCATCCGAATCCGGATAACAGCAACGCGCAAACGCGGCTTGGCGTTTCGGTTGGCGCAGTTTTGAATAGTGTTGTCGACAACGCTCGAAAATCAGAACGAGGAAACACCATGGCCCTTCTCGACAATCACATCGCCGTCATCACCGGTGCGGGCTCAGGCATCGGACGCGCCATCGCCCTTGGCTACGGCCGCGAGGGCGCGCGCGTGGTGCTGCTCGACATGAACGGCGATGCGGTAGCGGAAGCGGCCAAGGAGGTCCGCAACGCCGGCGGCAAGGCGGAGAGCTTCACACTCGACGTGACCGATCGCGACGCCTGCATCGCGATGGCAAGGCAGGTGGCGGACAAGGTCGGACCTGTCTCGATCCTGGTCAACAATGCCGGCATCGCGCGCCGCAACGGCATGCTCGGCACGGAGGAGGCCGTGATCAAGGATTGGGAGGACATCATCTCGATCAATCTCACCGGCGTCTTCAACGTGACGCATTCGTTCCTCGCACCGCTGCGCAAGAACAAGGGACGCATCGTCAACATCGGCTCGATCCAGTCCTTCGTGCATCTGCGCACGCCGAGCTCGCCGGCCTATACCGCCTCCAAGCACGGTGTGCTCGGGTTCACCAAGGCGCTGGCCGCCGAGCTCGGCAAGGACGGCGTGCGCGTCAATGCGATCGGCCCCGGCTTCATCGAGACGCCGCTGAACGAGAAGGTGCGCGCCACCAATCCAGACCTCGTCAAAGTCTTCATGGACCACACCCCGCTCGGCCGCGCCGGCAAGCCGGAAGACATCGTCGGTCCTGCGATCTTCCTCGCCTCGGACCTGTCGGCCTATGTCTCGGGATCGATCGTGATGGTCGACGGCGGGTACCGCACATTGTGACCGATGTGTCCTGGCCGACGCAGGCCACTCGCACAAAGGGACGCCTTCACGAGAAGGCGCCCCCGTTGTGAACCGAACGGCGGCGATTGGACTAGATGATGGCATTCTTTGGCGGCGGAATATTCGGCCATCGCTCAAAGATTGTTTGGCAAGCCGCCTTCATGTTCGCAAACATCGTAATGGCGCTTCCCGGCGCTGGGTAGAGCGTTCCGCTGAATGCATCCAATGTAACGCAGATGGCCTTATCGGCCTCTGCGCCTTCCTCCGCGAAGTACTCCTTGAGCATCCCAAATGCGGCTGCCGACTGGTAGCCGCCGACGTTGGGATCGAGGGTACTGCCCTTCGCATAGCGCAGCATGAATGCTCCGTTGCGTTGCTTATTGCTCTTATCCACTCGCATCAAAATCAGGTGCGGAGAGAAGCGCACCTTCACGCCTTGGATTTTGGCAGCGGGGAATACTTTGCCGGGCAAAATCTCCGCGTTCGGCAATTTAATGCTAGCGACCACTTCACTGAATCTCTCAACGTAATCGGCGTTTGCCTCATTCGTGAGAGCTTCAAAGTCGCCGGTCGCGAGTTTGTTTCGGATGAAATCCGCTTTCTTTTCCAATGTCTTGGGATCAGGCGCGCCGGACTGAAGTGCGCTCGAAATTGTGATCTGCGCCTCCTTGTGCTGGAGCAACCTGGCAAGGGGCCGATATTTGCATCCCTCGATAATCGAACGGCGACGACGTTCGGACGCCGCCATGTAGTCCGCCAGATAGCGAACGGTGATTTCCGCTTCGGGCACGACGACGTGGGTCTTTTCAGCTTTGTTCATGAAGCCCTCGGAGAGTGAAATGGCTGACTATTACTTCAGCGCGAAAGTTGATGACGATACAACCATCTGCATCGCGCCGATCACGGCTCGACGGATCGAATTGTCCGGAGAGAAAGTTGACGATACGAGCGGCTACTTTCTCTTCGAGACGAAAGGCGGTGCGGAGCCAAGCGAGGTTCAGATACTTGCTCGCCTGACTTCCGAAGGCGCAGCTCTGCGATTGAGGCAGATGCTTTCGCTCAAATAAAAAGCCCGGCGTAAGCCGGGCTCCTTATTATGCAGACTTCCGCGAAATGGCGGCCTCGCGGCTGCCAGCATGTTTGGTACCTTTCAGCACCTCGTTCACACGCCCGGAATTCACATCGAACGATGCCGCGATTCGATGTTGGAATTCCCCGTTCCAGTGCCGAATCCAGATATCCACAGCGTCATCGAATGTCAGTTGATAAGTAGGCGGCTTCATTTCATTGACCTTTTCTCGAAAGGCCAAGGAGACTCTTGACAGTGAGTCACGACACCTTACGGTGTCGTTGTGAATAACCCTCTGCAAAGGTCTCCAAGGCTGTTGCGGATCACGGAAGCCGGGGTGTTCCAGACCCCGGTTTTTCCATGGGTGAGCGAATCGACCGCACACCATCGGTAAGGTTCAGGACTCCCGTCACAAGAGTCAATCGCGCCTACTCTCAACTTCTAGTCCCGTCCACCGCGAATTACAGTGAACTTCCGGGCGTCGATCCGGAGGCGTCTCAGTCGGCAACGCGGGGGCCACAGAGAGTGCGGCAAGGGCTGTAATGGCAGACGTATGGCGCGACAGCCGCGATATGGTTCTCAAAGTTCTCTGAGAAAACGTCGGTGAAGCGGTGCGACGAGATGCGTAGCGCAAGATGGAAACAAGCCAACACTGACCGATGGAACCGCAATCGTGGCGATTTCTGGGTATTTTGCTTACAAGGCAGGGAGTTAGCGGCGCGTTAAGGTCTTGTTAACCAAACCGGCACACCGTGGATATACGGGGTAGTTGGTTTCTCGATGTCTCCGCCTCATCGACGAGGCGGGCGTTGATCGGGAGGAGTTCATGTCTTACGCGTCCACCGTACCATCGCCGGAAGCACTGCTGCCGTCGCTGACGCCAAATGAAATCGTTCCACTGCTGATCGGCGCGACTGTCGATGAAGTCGAGCGGGAACTGGTGCTGCAAACACTCGCGCGCTGCGACGGCAATCGCACCCGCGCCGCGCGCGTGCTCGGACTGTCGGTCCGCACCTTGCGGAACAAGATCCGCGAATATTCGGCCGACGGCATCGACGTGCCGATGAGCGAGCACGCCGCGGCCTAAAGCGCGATGAGATGAAGCGGCAGCCGAGGTTCACCTCTCCTTTGGGAGAGGTCGGCGCATAGCGCCGGGTGAGGGGTCACGGTCTCTCGTTAGGACTGCGCCCCCTCACCCGATTTGCTACGCAAATCGACCTCCCCCCGTCGGGGAGAGGTGAACCGCGTCCGCGGCCAAACCGCTCAACTTGATTTCATCGCGCTCTGGCGGCCGGTCCTAGATCGGCAGGTCGATCGCAAGACGTCGCCAGCGCGACAGCAACGCGCCGTCCTCGTCACTGAGACAACGTGCGAGACGCACGTCGGTCATCATGGTCTGTTGCATCGTCTGGGCCACCAGCGCGGTCGCATAGTCCCAATAGTCGCGCCGTCCATTCGGATCGTCATCGACGAGGGACTTTGCGAGGATCTCGATGTAAATCGCGGCGACGGCATTTTGCCAGAACTCACTTGCGCGCCTCTGGGCAGAAGGCGCGCCGGTCCGCGCCTGCCACATCAGCCAGTAATTTTCTTCGCCTTCTACCCATTCCGATGACGGCAGGCACGGATCAAGGCATGGCGAGCGGCACAGCAGCGGCTGCATTGTCCGCGCGTCGCAGAACACGGCATGGCCGAGCTTGTCGTACCAACGCGCGCGCAGCAATCGGCGGATCTCGTCCTGCTCATCCGCAGCGAGCTGTCGCCTGTTCGTCCGCTCGAGATCGGCGATGATCGCGGCCACGCGATCGCGATCGAACGGCTCGACCTCGAGCACCACGCCGATGTTGCGCGGAAACAGCGCGTCGAGCACGGCAACCATCTCGCGGTAGAACGTGCCCGCCAGGCCACCGCCGCGCCACGCCTTCGCGATGCCGACATGGTTGCAAAAAATCAGGTCGCTTGCGTGATCGTAGGTGAAGAAGCCGAGACCGATCGCGCGCCCGGCGGCACGCAGGATGAAGCAGCGCGAGTCGAGACGATAGGACATCTGGCGACCGCCGACGCTGAAATGTCTGGGCTCGCCGACATCGTCCGACAGCAGCCAGCGCACGATGTCGTCCGGACTGTCGCGCTCGATCGCGGGAAACAACTGCTCATAGAGCTCGAGCACGCCGGTGCTGCGAAAGCTCGCTTCGTCAAGCACGTCATGTCGCGTCACGACGATGTCGAGCGGTTGCGGTTCGTCGCCGTAGCTGCCGTCCAGAACCCGCAATGCGTCCTCCGCAGTCATCATGCCCATGGAATTATGACTGTTGATCGCTCGCATCGGTGCCTTCAGGCAGAATTGAAGCCGTCGTCCAACCTCTGTTACAAGCGGCTTCAAATCGCGACGGAGCATATCAGTGGCTGACGAGACAACTTCCCGCCAGGGGGCACGAGGGGCGCCGGGGCCACAGGGCCGTCAGGGCGAGCCGGGAAAGCCCGGTCCGCAGGGACATCCCGGG
>NZ_JACMYK010000016.1 GCF_020889785.1 Bradyrhizobium acaciae | reverse complement strand
TCTCATCACGCTCTAGGCCGCCAGCAACGCCGGCACGGTACCTATTTTGGAATCAAAGGGCACGCCGCAAACAGGGCGAGGTCTTCCCGTGCGGAGATTCGCAAGCGGCTAAATCCGCACCCGGTGCGGCCACAGCGTTAGCCGTATTTGACGGTAGTGCTCTGGCCCACCTCGATCAGATAACCGTCGGGGTCGCGGATGTAGCAGCGCCACTCGCCGTATTTCTCCAACGGCTCGGTGATGAACTCGGCTCCTCGGCTTTTCCAGAGTCGATAGCACGCTTGAATATCCGCAACGCGGAGATTCAGAAAACTGTTGATGTTGTTAGGGTCGGGAACGCTGAGCGATACCGTCGGCTTGTCCGGTGTCGGTCCGCCTCCGACGTTCAAAATCATCCAGATATTTTCGAATTGAAGATATCCGGGCGCATTGCCGTCACCGAGGCTCAAAATGCGAGCGCCGAAAACCTTTTCATAGTAGCGAGCCGATCGCTCAATGTCGGCGACGGTGAGAAATTGGGCGATGCTGATCCCCTCCTGCGGGGGCATCTCGTAACTCTTTTGCTCGATTTGTACGCTGTTCATTGAGAACTCCTCGTTCGAGCCCCGCGACCATTAAACACCTTCAGCCAGTCGTATGACACCTCCATTCCGGCGCCTCGCGCTGCAACGGTACCGACGCGCAACGGCTCTCGGAAAGCTGGCGGAGCGCGATTTCGTGCGCACCGCCAGCAAAGCTCAATCCGGACCGTCGCGTCAGGCCGAGCGCTCCTGCAGGCCGTCACGCCGCGCCTTGCGCCTGGCATCGACGGCATCGGCGAGCTGCTTCAGCACGTCAGCAGTCACATCGAGGTCGATGCAGCCGTCCGTGATGCTCTGGCCGTAGGTCAGCGGCTTGCCCGGTACGACGTCCTGACGACCGACGACCAGATTGCTCTCGATCATCACGCCGATGATGCGCTGTTCGCCGCCGGCGACCTGCTTCGCGATATCAGCGGCAACCTGCGGCTGGTTCTCCGGCTTCTTGCTGCTGTTGGCGTGGCTGGTGTCGATCATCAGCCGCGGTGCGACACCGGCGTGACCGAGTTCGACGGCGGCAGCATCGACGCTTGCGGCATCATAGTTCGGCACCCGGCCGCCGCGCAGGATGACGTGGCAGTCCTCGTTGCCGCTGGTGGCGGCGATCGCCGACCGGCCGCCCTTGGTGACCGCCATGAAATGATGCGGGTGCGACGCCGACTTCACCGCGTCCGCCGCGATCCGCACGCCGCCGTCGGTGCTGTTCTTGAAGCCGACCGGGCAGGACAGACCGGACGCCAGCTCGCGATGGATCTGGCTCTCGGTGGTGCGCGCGCCGATCGCAGCCCAGGACACGAGATCCGCGATGTATTGCGGCGTCGTCATATCGAGGAATTCGGTGCCGGCCGGCAGGCCGAGATTGTTCACGGCCGACAGCACGTTGCGGGCCAGCCGCAGGCCCTTGTTGATGTCGAAGCTGCCGTCGAGATCGGGATCATTGATCAGCCCCTTCCAGCCGACGGTGGTGCGCGGCTTCTCGAAATAGACCCGCATCACGATCTCGAGGCGGTCGGCGAGCTGTTCACGCAGACCGGCGAGACGCTCGGCGTAATCGACGGCCGCCGCGGGATCGTGGATGGAGCAGGGGCCGACGACGACCAGCAGGCGGTCATCGGTGCCGTTGAGGATCGCGTGGATGGCGTTGCGGGCGCCCATCACCACGCGTGTCGCCGTCAGCGTGCGCGGGACCTCCCGCATCACCTCTTCAGGCGTACTCAGCTCTTTCAGTTCCTTGATGCGAAGATCGTCTGTCGTACTCAACACGGCTGGCTCCTTTGGGATTTTTAGGACCTGCCGGCACACAAAAAAGCCGCCAGGTCTGGCGGCTTGTTTTGGATGTTTGCTGCAATTCTTCAGATTGAGCGCGATCCTCCTGCCGCCAGCGAGCTGTCGTAGCTAAAGTACCAAAAATAGCTGGTGGCGACGGTGATCATGGGGCGGCTCTATAGCGCACGGATGCGGGCCTGTCACCCCCCCAATCCGCGCAGGGCAGCCAGTTGCCTGTCAGGTGTTGCGCGCCGCCAACGCCATGCCGATCAGGGTCGCCCCGCCGAACATCAGATTGAGGCCGACGAGGAGGCCGATCGCCCATCCGGCCGACTCCGGCAGGCCGGCGATGATGAAGAACGCGATCACGACATCCATCAGGCCGGCGATCAGGAGCCAGGACCAGCGTCCCGACAATTCGCGGCGATGCTCCAGCGCGTACATGATGGTGGCAACGCCCTCGGCGATGAAATAGGCGCCGATGACGATGGTCAGCGTCAGCACGCCCTGCATCGGACGGGCGAGCAGCACCATGCCGGCCAGCACGGCGAGCGCGGCCGAGATCAGCGACCACCAGAAGCCCGGCATGTTGCGCGCCCAGAACGTTGCGATCAGCCCGCCGATGCCTGAGATCAGGAACATCCAGCCGAGGAAGATGGTGACGGCGAGGCTCGCGAAGGTCGGCACGATCATCGCGGCGATGCCGAGGACGACGAGCAGGATGCCTTCGAACAGGAATGCCTTCCAGTGCTGCTTGACGGCGGCCTTCACTTCCGATCGCAGCTTGTCGAGGTCGTTGGACAGGGTCATCGCGGCTCTCCGGATCTGCGCGTGTGCAGTCTATCCTAACCGGCTACAAATGGTCAGCCCCGTCAGTTGCGGCAGCGATAGCTGTGCGCTCATCTTTCCGCATGGCGGTTTTCGACAGCCAGAATCCTTGGCACAAGCCTGGCCGCCAGATATCGCGAGGCGCGCGGCGACAGATGCAGGAAGTCGGCCGATACCAGATCGTTTGCGCTGGTCCCGACCCTCGTCAGACATCCGTCCGCGTTGCACAGCTCCTCATAGGGCGACAGATATTCGATCCCGAGATCGGCGGCGATCTGCCCAACCCTGTCGTCAGCCTGCTTGGTCGATCGCACATCGTGGCTGCGTTCCGGGATCAACGCATGATGGCGCAGGAAATATTGCACCGTCAGATGGGGCACCGTGTCGGTCCACACCGGGACAGGGCCGACCAGGATGACACGGGCGTCGCCGGCCTGTCTGAGGGCGGCAATCGTTGGGCGGAGATCGTCGGCGGTGGGTTCTCTGCTCCACAACATGTGCAGGAGCACGACATCGGGGTGCGAGCGGGCAACCGCAGCAACGATGTGGCGGTTGGTCTGAACACAAAACGGAATGGTCTCGGCCTGCGTGGTGAAGAGCGGCGGGCACGAATTGACGGTGAACTGGGCCAACCCGAATTGATCGCCCTGGACTTGCCGCAGCCCGGCGGCAAGCATGCCGGCGGTCGAATCGCCCCATACGAAAACAAGCGGACGCTTGCTGGCGTCGACGCAACTCGGATCAAACGCGGGATCGGCGGAAGCGGAGATATGGCATTCGCCGTATCTCAGGAAGTCCCTGGATACGGTCATGGCGCCGGCTTCGCGAACGATCGCCGGAAGCCGAAAGGCAAAGCCGTCGACGATCGCCAAAGCTCCCACCGATGCAACGGCCACCAACGATGCCGCAAGGACCGGCGCCACCCGCCACTGCCCGAACCTGATTGGGCGCTCGACGTAGCGAAAGGTTGCCCAGGCCAGAATGAAGCTGGCCCCAACGGCCAGCCCGTTCTCGGCCAAAGTCAGGGGACGACCTTTGAAGCTCGCCGCAAAAACCAGGATCGGCCAATGCCAGAGGTAGAGCGGATAGCTGATCAGCCCGATCGCGACCGCGGTACGGGTCGAGAGAAATCGATTGCGACCTGACATGATGAGGGCCGCGGCTGCGGCGACCGGCGCCACCGCTGCGATCCCGGGGTAGGTCATGGAGGGCGAATAGAATGCGGTTACCGCCGCGATCACTGCGAGCGCGGACCATCCGAGAAGGTCGCGCGCGGCGGAGAATCCGTTGGGCAGGCAGACGGCCACCAATGCTCCGGCCGCGAGCTCCCACGCCCGCGTGAACGGCTGGTAGAATGCGGCTTCAGGGTTGGTTCGAACGACCAGGATATTTGCGACAAGCGATGCGATGAAGATCAGGGCAAGGGGGGCGGCGGCGATCCGCCATCGCATCAGCGCCCACAGCAGCAAAGGCCAGACAAGATAGAACTGTTCCTCGATGCCGAGCGACCAGAGATGGAGCAGCGGCTTCGTTTGCGCGGCCGCGTCGAAATAGCCACCTTCCGAATAGAACAGCAGGTTTGCCGAGAAACCCGCGCCTGCCGCAATCTCCTTTCCAAGGGCCACCAACTCGCTCGGCATCAGAAGTTGCCATCCGGCGATGAAGGCGGCGATCAAGACGACGATCAGGGCGGGAAAAATCCTGCGAATGCGACGCGCATAGAACGTCGCAAGGCTGAAGCTCCCGTTCTGAATGTCACCATAGATGATCCCGGTGATCAGGTAGCCGGAAATGACGAAGAAGATGTCGACCCCGACGAAACCCCCCGGAACATATTGCGGGAACGCGTGGCCGAGCACGACCAACGAGACGGCAACGGCCCGTAGGCCATCGATATCCGGCCGATAATTCTTGTAGTTGTGCCCCATCGTCCTCTCGCGCCTAGTCTGTGTCCCTCCCTGAACCCGCCGAGGTTATTTTGCAAGGGGAGCGGAGCCGGACGGGGCGCTAGCTTTGACCGGGCGCGGACGGAAAGCCCTCGGCGGCGGTCCGCATCCGGTTGCGGCCGAGGAAGTAGACGGCGGTGGTCGCGATCAGGAGCGCAAGTCCGATCAGGATCGAGGTGAAGCCGATCGGAACCAGGATGAAGGACGCATTGCGCTCGGGATTGACGTACCAGTGATGCAGCGAGGTCAACAGGAAGGAGACACCGGCAAAACCAGTCCCGCCGCCGATCAGCAGCAGCGCCCACATCCGCCGCAGCTGGCTGAGCCGCTCGCGGGCTACGTCGGTGCGCGGCGCATGATGTTTGCCGAGGCGGCGCACCAGTCGGACTGCAAAACCGATCGAGGAGAAGCCGATCAGCACGCTCGCCGAGCCGAGCAGCAGGTGCGCGTTCGAGCTGAGATCGGGGATACGCTGCAGCGCGAGCAGCGGAAAGTCGAACGCCGCGTGCAGCAGGACCGGCGCCACCAGCACCAGCGACCAGTTCGTGATGCGGGCCCAGTCGCGGTGGCCCCGGTAGGCGCCGAGCGCGCCGCCGGAGCGCGCGATTGCAAGGTAGGCGCCGGCGATGATACCGAGCGCGCCGTGAAACGGCACGGTCAGCACGCTGCGCAACGCCGCGAGCGCGCGCCACATGTCCTTGTGCTGGACGAGATAGGCGAGGTTCTCGTAAGCCGCGAATCCGAGCCCGGCAGCCGCGCCATAGACCACCGTATCCATCGGATCGGCGAAGGCGCGGCGGCGCGTCGAGATGACGACGATGACGAGAACCTTGACGATCTCCTCCGGCACCGCGACGCCGAACAGAGCGCGCATCGCCTGCGTCGCCCAGGGATTGTCGGGGATGGCGAGCAGCGCATTGAACGGAATTCGCGCCAGCCCCAGCAGCGAGATGCTGGCTGCGCCGAGCACGAAGGCGAGCCACACCTGCACCGGCGGTCCGGGGCGCTCGTCGGCGGCGATGACGAGCCACAATACCAGCAGTGCGGGAGCAATGGCGGCGGCGCCGACTACCGTTGGAAGCGACTCAAGCAACAACATGAGCCGGACGGGCCCCTTTGATGGCACCAAAGCGATGCGTGCCAAAGAAATGGCAGCAAGTTCAGCGGATTGCAAATCGGGCGGTGAAGGGAAAATCGGGCGGTGAGGGAAATCGGGTCGGCCGACACGGTTCTCGTGTCCGATATACCACGGCGCCTGCGAAAGCGCGTCGGAAACCCGTCATTTCGGGTCTCAATCGGCTCGAAGCCGCGGCGAGGTTCCTGTCGGCGGAATGCCACAGGCGGCATGCCAGGCGAAGGAGTTTCCATGCCCGAACTTGTGATGAGGTGGCGCCCTGTCGGGTCAACCGGTTGGCCTTGATGTCGCGAGCCGCGCCGACAAGTTAGATCACGCCATCACGACAACACCGATCCGAAGATCGCGGCGAACGTCACGGCGCAGCGCCATGGCGCTGCGTGGTGGCGATGTGCCGTGACGGCGAGGGCGGTGCCTTGCGACGGCCCACGGCCGCAAGTTTCGACACCGCGTTCCCTTCCATGGGCTATAATGTCGCGGGCAAAGCGACTGATCCGGTAAAAGCCAAAGATGACGTCAATTGATTCTGCTGTGATCGTTCTTGCCGCGATCGCTCTGTTTGCGGCCTTTGTGAACGGTGCGCTGGGTTACGGGTTTTCCTCGCTCACCGTGCCGGTCGCCCTTGTCTTCTACACCAACCGCGTCCTCAACCCTGCCGTCGTCATCGTCGAAGTCGTCGTCAATCTGTATGTTCTGTGCATCAACCTGAGCGGCGTTCCGGCGGTGTGGCGGCGTGTGCTGCCTATTCTGATCGGCCTGGTGCCGGGCATCGCGGTCGGAGCCTTTACGCTGACGTCGTTGCAGCCGGGCTGGACCAAATTCGCCACCTACTCGATCATCCTGCCGCTGATCCTGCTGCAGGCGGCCGGTTGGCGGAGGCCGATCCAGTCGAAATGGCTGGTCGGTTTGCCGTTTGGAACGACGCTCGGAGTCCTGTACTCGGTCACGACCATCTCGGGACCGCCGCTGGCGATCCTTTTCAACAATCAGGGTCTCGTCAAAGACGAGTTCCGGGCCGGTCTCGCACTGGTTCGGGTGACCGAGTCCAGCCTGACTGCGATCGCGTACTACAAGCTCGGCCTCTTCATCGAAGAGAGCCGGAGCATCCTGTTCGTGCTCGTTCCCTGCGTTGTCGTCGGCATACCGCTCGGGGCCTGGCTGATCCGGCGGCTGGATGCCGAGACGTTTCGCCGGATCTGCATGAGCTTCGATGCGTGGGTCGTGGGCTTCGGCCTGTCGCGCGTGCTGATGGAAGTGAAGCTGATCGAAAGCCCATGGGCCTACAGCGTCATGGCCGCCACGATGCTGATCGACGTCTGCTTGCTGTACGTCTTCTTCACCGCGCGGAGAGGCGGCGTGCAGAGCTCGCACGCGATGGCTTCGCTGAAATCCGGCACCCGGAGCGGTCCGAGCTGACGACGGACCTGCTGCGCGGTGCGTCCGCAAGTGGCTAGCCTGCCAGCAGGCGCCGGCAGGTTTCGACAAACACTTCGGCTCCCGTGACGATGTCGACATCGGCGGTGTTCTCGCTCCAGTGATGGCTGATGCCGCCGATCGACGGCACGAACAGCATCGCCGCCGGCATGATGGTGGCGAGGACCTGGGCGTCGTGGCCGGCGCCGCTCGGCATCCGGATTGATTTGCCGCCGGCGCAGGCTGCGCTCGCGGCCTCGATCGTATCCTGGAACGCGGGCGTCATCATCGCGGGCACGCCGGTGCGGATGCGCTCAACCTGCACGCTGCAGCGGCCTTGCGCGGTGACGTCGGCCGCCATCCGCTGCAAGCGCTCCTCGAGGCGGGCGATCACCTCGGGATTGTCGTCGCGGATCTGGAACAGCATCTCGGCGCTGCCCGGGATCACGCTCGGCGCCCCCGGATCCAGCGTGATGCGGCCGGTGGTCCACACCGTGCGTGGTCCGCACAGGGCAGGGAAGCTGTCGTCGATCGCGACGCAGAACCGCGCCAATGCAAGGCCCGCATCCTTGCGCACCGCCATCCGCGTGGTGCCGGCATGGTTCTGCTCGCCGGTGAACGTGATGCGGTACTGCCAGATGCCGACGATGGACGTGACGATACCGATCTTGAGCCCGCTGCCCTCCAGCGTGTCGCCTTGCTCGATATGGGCTTCGAGATAGCCGATATGGCGACGAGGTTCGGCGTTGAGGCGCGGCCGGCCGGCGAAGCCCGCATCGTGCAGCGCCTGTCGCATGGTGCGATCGCTGGAGCGGTCGCGCGCTGCATCGATATCGGCTTCGGTGACGGTCCCGGCGAAGGAACGGCTGCCGAGGAAGCTGCCGAAATGTCCTTCCTCGTCGCACCACGCGGCGACCTCGACCGCGCCGCGAACCTCCGGATCGGGATTGATGACGCGCGCCGCCTCGAGCGCATAGATCACGCCGAGCGGTCCATCGAGCCAGCCCGCATGGTTCTGGCTTTCCAGATGCGAGCCGGCGAGCAGTTTCGGTCCGGCCTTCGCGCTGAAGCCGAGCACGTTGCCGATGCCGTCGATCGTTGCAGTGAGACCTGCGTCGGGCAGATGTCCGGCGAGCCAATCGAGCGAGCGCAAATGCGGATCCGAGAATGTCGGCTTGTGCACGCCGGTCTTGTAGGCGCCGATCGCACGCAGCGCGTTGAGATCGGCGAGCACGCGCTTGCCGTCGAAGCGACCGTTGATGCCTGGCATAAGTGGACTCCGGATTAGCGTTTTGATTGGCGTGTTCGCGCCTCAATCCCGTCTTGATGCCGTCGAGGTTGGGTGCGACGGAATAAACCAGGGCAAACGAATTGTTAGCGGTTCTGCTCTTAGGTCGCAGTACTGATGTCGCAGTACTGATGTCGCGGTACGAATAGCGTGTGAGTGTGATCATGTCTGCATTCCGGAACTGGGCTCGCAAGGCCGCTGTGCTGTTTCTTCCGATCGCGCTCGGCGCCTGTGCGCAATATTCGCAACAATACAGCATGACGACCCCGCCGCCGGGAACAGGTCCGCTGGCCTGGGACGGTGCCGGACAGGATCCCAATCAGCCGCAGCCGCGCCGCCATGCGCGGAATGCTTCGCCGGCGGCAGCAGAGACGCAACTGTCGGAAGAGGATGCCGATGACCGGCTGGCGCGCAAGCTCGTGATCTGCAGCACCTGCATCAAGAAGGCGCCGGCGGTGGCAGCGGCGCAGCCGACGAATCGTCAGGATGTCGCCAGCAATCACTAGCGGCCGGCGCGGAACATGTCGCCGTTCGGCCCGCAGGCCTTAGTTAGGCCACGTTGTCGTTCGATCCGCACCGCCATGTCGTTCCGTAGATTCATTGTTCCCGCCATCGTCGTCGCACTCGCGGCCGTCATCCTGATTCATGTGGGTGGTTCGCGGGCCCACGCCCATGTGCCGCCGCATTGCGGCTTCTGGACCTCGATCGAGGCCGGGTTGTCCTGCAAGTGATCTGCGGCAGGTGACCCGGGAAAAGCGTTCTGAACGCTTGCCCGCCCGGCCAATCGCCACTATACGTTCGCCCGTCGCGGCCGTTGACGGCTGTGGCCAGTCCGGCGCATCTTACGTCTAACGTATTGATTTGCCGGGAGTTTTGCTCCCTTCGTCTATCGGTTAGGACGCCACCCTTTCACGGTGGAGAGAGCGGTTCGATTCCGCTAGGGAGCGCCATCAGCGCCATTCCATAGCTTTGTCCGAAGCGGCTCCGCCTTGGGAGCGTAATCTGGCGCGGGCTGTTTTGCGCTCCGTGTAATCCCCGCCCCAATCAAGCGGGCAGACGCCCCTCATTTCCGCTATCATTGCAGCCATGACGATCGGGATTACCGGACCCGAACGGAAGGCACCACGACAAAGTGGCGTGGTCGGGCTGATCCTTGCGACCATTGCCACTGTGATCTGCTTGATCCTGCTCGCGCTCGCGAGCGATTTCCTGGTCGACTGGCTGTGGTTTTCGTCGGTCGGCTATTTGCAAATCTTCTGGACAACCATCGGCGCCAAGGTCGCCACCTTTGCTGCGGTCTGGACGGGAACGGCTCTCGTCCTCGGGGTGAACGGGTGCCTCGCGCTGCGTTTAGCCGGCAAGCGGTCGACACAGGTTGCCGCGGCGTCCGTCTGGCAGGTCGCGGGCAGCGCGCCGCTGGATCCGTTTGCGCGGTTGTCAGATCGACTGCCGTGGCTGGCGATCGTCGCAGGCGGGGCGGCGTTGCTCGCGCTGCTCGTCGCGGCGGCCGAGGTCGGCTATTGGGGCATCTTCCTGAGGTATCTCTACCAGGCGCCCTATGGCGCAGACGATCCGCTCTTCAACAAGGACCTCGGCTTCTACCTGTTCTCGCTGCCCGCCTATGTCCTGATCAAGAACTGGATCCTGCTCACGCTGGTCCTGAGCGCACTGTTCGCCGCAACGATCTATTGGGCTCGCGGCGATATCGAATACGACGTTCATCGCCGGTCGATGTCGCCCATGGCGATCGCCCACGGTTCGGCATTGCTCGGCCTTCTCTTCGCAGTGAAGGCCTGGTCCTACGCTCTCGACCGCTATCTGCTGCTCTACGGCGACAACGGCGTTGTCGTCGGCGCAAGCTACACCGATGTGCATGTGGGGTTGCCGGCCCTGTGGCTCATGATCGCCCTCTCGATCACCGCGGCGCTCGTCGCGTGGGCAAACCTGCGGGTGCGCGGCTACCGGCTCCCGGCGGTAGCGGTCATGCTCATCGTCATCGGCGCCCTGGCATTGTCCGGCGTCGTCCCCGCGCTGTTCCGGCAATTCTTCGTCAAGCCAAGCGAGCTGGAGCTCGAGAAGCCCTACATCGAACGCAATATCGCGCTCACCCGGCAGGCGTACGATCTCGACAAGATCGTAGCCAAGCCCTTTGCCGCCGAACAGAAGCTTACCCTCAAGACGCTCGACGCCAACCAGGCGACAATCGATAATATCAGGCTGTGGGACTGGCTGCCCTTGTCGGATACCTACGCGCAGTTGCAGGAGATCCGCACCTACTACAGATTCCATGATCTCGACGTTGACCGCTACTGGCTCGACGATTCCTACCAGAGTGTGATGCTCTCGGCGCGCGAGCTGCGCTCTTCGCTCCTGCCGCCAAATGCGCAGACATGGGTCAATCGCCACGTGCTGTTCACCCACGGCAATGGTGCGGTGATGAGCCCGGTCACCCGCAAGAGCACCGAGGGTCTGCCGCTGTTCTATTTGCGGGACATTCCGCCGGTTGCGGACGGAGGCCCCAGGATCGTCGAGCCGCGCATATATTTCGGCGAGGAGAGCGACGACTACGTCCTCGTCAAGGGAAGTGCCCCGGAGTTTGATTATCCGAAAGGCAAAGACAACGTCTATGCGGAGTATGAGGGCGCGGGCGGCATTCCGATCGGCTCAGTGGCGTGGCAAACGCTGTTCGCGTACTACTTCAACGATCCGAACCTCTTGCTCTCGAACTACATCACGCCGGCGAGCCGGATCATGATCCGGCGCAATATTCGGGAGCTGGTACCCGCGATCGCGCCGTTCCTCATGCTCGATCATGATCCCTATCTGGTCATCAGCGGCGGGCGGATGTTCTGGATACAGGACGCGTATACGACGAGTTCCTATTTTCCGTCGGCGCCGCATGCGCAGGATTTCGATCTCAACTACATCAGGAATTCGGTGAAGGTCATCATCGATGCCTATCACGGGACCGTCGATTTCTATTTGATGGATCCTACAGACCCGATTGCGGCGACCTACGCGCGCATCTTTCCGCACTTGTTCAAGCAGTTCGCGGCGATGCCTGAGGACTTGCAGAAGCACATTCGATATCCGGAGGACCTGTTCCTGATTCAGGCGCGGCTGTTCCAGACCTACCACATGGAGGCCGCCGAAGTGTTCTACAATCGCGAAGATCTCTGGCAATTCCCGCGCCAGCCGGGCAGCGGCGGCGGCACCTCGGTGATGAATCCTTACTACATCATCATGCGGCTGCCCGGCGAGGCGCGGGCCGAGTTCTTCCTCATGGTTCCCATGGTGCCGAGCCGCCGCGATAACATGATCGCGTGGCTGGCGGCGCGTTGCGATGCGCCCGACTACGGCAAGCTGATCGTGTACGAATTCCCGAAGGACAAGCTCGTCTACGGGCCGTTCCAGATCGAGGCGCGGATCAATCAGAACACGGAGATATCGCAACAGCTGACTTTGTGGAATCAGATGGGCTCGCGGGTGATACGTGGGGCGAACCTGCTGGCTATACCGATCGAGAACTCGATCCTTTACGTGTCGCCGCTCTATTTGCGCGCGGAGTACGGGCACTTGCCGGAGCTGAAACGGGTGATCGCGGCCTATGGCGAGCACGTGGTGATGAAGGAGACGCTCGGCGAGGCCTTGTCGGCTCTGTTCGTCGAGGCTGGCGCGGCGCGGCCGGTCTCAGGTGCGAATGAAAACACGCCCGTCACAGGCCCGTCGACGAGCCAGGCGAGGGAGGCTCTCGATCGCTACAATCAGGCCGTTGAACGATTGCGGTCCGGCGACTGGAAGGGCTTTGGCATGCAGTTCGATGCAATGCGCGAGCTTTTGGAGGACATGAACCGACGTTCCACCGGCCACTAGTGCTCCCGGCCCCTCAAGTCTGGCGCTGCCTCGGAAAGGACGAACGTGGCACTACGGTCGGGCTCCGCTCAAGAATATATCGTGAATTCAACAGCATAAGAGTTCGCAATATTGTTCTGAGCGGCGCGCCATCACGGCCAAAGCCAATTCCAGCCAATGCAAGGGATTGTCCCGGGGCAAACGGCCGGTTGCAGGCTGTGAACAACGTCCGCAGTCGCTGCAATCCGCGGATATTTCGCAACCCTTTGGTAAGCCAACGGCGATAGGCGTGATCGCTGGGGATGATGTGATGGCTCTAGGGTCCAAGAAGCGCGAAACGCGCAAATCGCTGCGTCAATCCGGCTGGATCACGCTCGACGGCGGATTCGCCGCGCGACCTTGCGTGGTCGAGGACATTTCCTCGTCGGGCGCCAAAATCACCGTCCAGGACAACAACACGCTGCCGGCCAAGCTGCGGCTGGCGTTCTCGCGCGACGCCCGCACCGGGCGGGCCTGCGAAGTGGTCTGGCGCGAAGGCAAGACGTTCGGCGTCAAATTCGTGCGCTAGCCCCGATCGGCCGCACGCGATAGAAGACCGGATGCGCAAGACCTGCTTCGCCATCATCGCCGTCGTGCTGCCCGCTGCTGCATTCGCGCAGCAGGGCGACCGCCGCAATTTCCAGACGCCTCCCGATGCCGGGAAGACCTTGCCGTCGAAATCGATCACGCGGAGCAATCCTTGCGCGTCTTACGGACCGGGCTTCGTCAAGGTCGAAGGCTCCGACACCTGCGTGAAGCTCGGCGGCGGCATCAGTATCGGCGCGGGGATGTCGAGCGGGCGCTGAACGCCCACGCTCACGACATCGGCGGCGCGATGAACCGCACGAAGGCGGGCCGCGGTGCGATCTCGCCGAACCAGCGTTCGAGATTGGGCAGCTTCGGCTTGATGATGCCTTCGACGCCGAGCCAGCGCCGCGCAAAGGCGCCGAGCGCGATGTCGGCGATCGTGAACTGATCGCCCTCCATGAAGCGGCGGCTTGCGAGCTGCTCGTCGACGACCCGCCACGCCGCGCCCGCGGCGTCGGCAGTTTGCTGGATCTGAACCATGTCGCGCTTCTCCGGCGGCGTGCGCACCAGCCCCCAGAACACCGGGCGATCGACCGGCTGTAGCGTCGACAGTGTCCAGTCGAGCCAGCGGTCGACCGCGGCGCGCGCCTTCGGCGCTTGCGGATAGATCGGCGAGCCCCGACCATAGGCCATGCAGAGATAGCGCATCACCGAATTGGATTCCCACAGCACATAGTCGCCGTCGACCAGCGTCGGGACGCGGCCGTTCGGATTCATCGCGAGATAGTCGGCCTGATCGTTCTTGCCGAACTGCATGCCGGCATCGATGCGATCATAGGGGAGGTCGAGCTCGGCGAGACACCAGAGCACCTTCTGCACATTGACCGAATTGGCCCGGCCCCAGATCGTCAGTTGCGGCTTGCTGCCCATTTCGCGATTCTTCCCGCTGTTGTGCTTTGCGCGCGTTCTTAGCCGAAACGTCCGGGAAAAGCGCGGGGTGAATTGTACCGAGGTCAAAAAAGAGGCTCCGCCGCAGTGCGGCAGAGCCTCGCTGATACGCACGCGTCAGGATTCGGTCAGCGACCGAACAACAGCCACAGCACGATGATCACCGGAATCGGTACACCCACCAGCCAAAGCAAAATCCCTTTTCCCATCTCATTGCCTCCTCGCATTGGGAATATGCGGAGGCAACGTCAACGGTCGTGCCACGTTCCTAACGATCGCTCCGCGTTTCGCCGATGGCGACACGCGGATAGGAACGCGTGCGTGGGCGCGGTGTTTACCAATGACCGGTGTTGGGCATCGACGCCCACGGCTCGGCCGGCGCCTTCGGGGCGCCCTTTTGCAGGATCTCGATCGAGTGCAGGTCGGGCGAACGCACGAACGCCATGTTGCCGTCGCGCGGCGGACGATTGATGGTGACGCCCATCTTCATCAGCTTCTCGCAGGTCGCGTAGATGTCGTCGACCTCGTAGGCGAGATGGCCGAAATGGCGATCCTCGCCGTATTTCTCCTCGTCCCAATTGTAGGTCAGCTCGACCAGCGGCGCGCCGCGGGATTGCGGCAGGGACTTGAGCAGATGGAGGTCCTCCTCGGCGCAGAGAAACACCAGCGTGAAGCGGCCTTTTTCGTTGTCGATGCGGCGCACTTCCTTCAGCCCCAGCGCGTCCTGATAGAATTTCATCGCGACATCGAGATTGCGGACGCGCAGCATGGTGTGCAGATAGCGCATTTTCTTATCCTCCTGAGAAACGTTCAGAGATTCTTGTTTGGGCGGGATGGTCGGGGCGGAAAATAGCAGCAAATCGGACCAAGGGGCAGCGATAAGGTGCAGGCCTGCGGCCGTTCGCGCTTTTCGGCGCTTCATGATCGCGATTGCGTGAAGGCTTGATCGCGCAAAAATCTCATCAAGTCGATGGACGGTGCCGAGCCTGTCTGCGTTGAGCGATATTCCGGATCGCGCCGGCGATGAACCACATGATGAGCGCGCTTTATGCGACGGTTGCGCGGCGCGGATACGAAAAAGCCCCGCCCAGGAAAATTCCGGGACAGGGCTTTCGTGGTCGAGCCTTGGAGGCTGCGCCACCATCTCATCGATTGCCCATCACGGCCAATCAAGGACGCGCGAGGTTGGACAATCTCTAAAAAGCAAAACCCCGCGAGTGGGCTCGCGAGGTCTGATGCCGGCCGGCCTTGGGGAGATCGTGCCGGCAACCGGACTCACAACTGTTCGCCGGGTGGAAGGTTCCTCGGTCCGAAAATAGAAAGCCCCGCAGGCTGGATGCGGGGCTTTCCCAGTTGACGGACTGGGGATATCTCAGGGCGTGAGCCGTCAACTGTTGGGGACCAAACTTAAGGTTGAATTCACAAAATGCAACAGCGCCGCGTAGACGGAATATCTTCGTCCCACAGCGCTGTGCCTAATGCTGGGCCCTGAAATCCCCAGCGCCGGTAAGTCTTCGCACCGCGCAAAAGGTTCAAACGAAAGACGTCGCGAGAGGAGTTTGCGGGGGCCCGAAGCCGACAGCGGCAATCTCAGATCACGGCAAACGCGCCGGCGCGCGCCGCTACCGCAGGCGCCTTGGGTGTTTGCGCTCTCACACCTTGATGTCGAGAATGGTCTCGACGGCGTCACGATCGGCCTGGTTCTTCGCGGCGAAGACATCCAGCACATCCGCATTGATGATACGCGGCTGCTCCTTCGCCGTCTGATCTAGGACGAGATGCACTCTGGCTTGCGTGACTTCGACAGGTACGGGGTAAACGAGCATGGCTCTCTCCCTCCGGCGGTCGAACCTTGTCAGGGCTTTCTTAACGATTTGTAAGCGCCAGAATTGCGCTTTTTGACCCGAATCGGAGCGTCGGTCCGCTCGCGTGCTGTCCGGGTTGGGGACATACTGTGGGCCTGCGGGACCGGGCGGCGGCACGGATGAAGAACGGGCTCTATTCGATCCATATCCACATGACCGACGGCGTGCGGGGCCGCGACAGCGGCGTCCTGATCCTGCGCGATGGCCTGTTGATCGGTGGCGGCCCGTATTTCTGGTCGATCGGCGCCTATACGGTCGGCGCGGGGACCTGGAAGGGACACCTCAGCACCAACCAGCATTCGCCGTTACCTGACCCGTTCACGCGGCCGCTGTTCGCCGGGCACGAGGTCACGAGCGGCTTCTCCGGCACTTTCAGCGGCGATCAGGCCGAGGTGTTCGGGACCGTGTTGGTTGGGACCCGCAGCCTCGGCTTCCGGGCAACCCTGAAGCGGCTGGCGGATGCCTGATCGCGCGCGGCGAGAGGCTGTGGACGCGTGCGCAGCAAGCGCCTTAATCTGTTGAGCAAATGGGCCTGCCGAGGCTGTGAATTTGCTGCGGACAAGCGTGGGATACACTGTGGATTCTGCGGCGGCCGCCGATGGGGACATCCCGAACAAGGCATTACCCGGCCACCGCTAACCCTACCTGGTTAGGTTAAGAGCGGCATCGTGTTGTCACCACCAGCGATTGAGCTATCGATGGCAGCGGGTGACAGCCATGATGCCATCGTTCCACAGCGCGGATCGACCGACCCACCGGCGTGTGATGGTGGTGGGCCTGCTGTTCTGTTCCGCTTTTGTCGTGATCAGCTTCTGGCTCCGGCCGCAGCCTGAGGCCGGCAAGGCGCTCGTCAAGGCGGACCGGCTGGTCCGCACGGCGGGAGAGGCGCGCAAGACGAATTAGCGAGCAGACCGGCGCCGCACTCAGTCCGGCAGCTTGCCGTTCGGATGCTTGTGATACATCGCGATGCCGATGAAGCCGGCAAAGCCCATCACGTTAAGCAGCAGTTCCATCCATACCGGCATCGGTGCCAACCTCGCTCACCGCCAAGCTAATCTTTGAGGTTGTGTTTTTGTTCCCGCACTAACCGATGGTCGCTTTGCGCAATCGCATGGCTGTGGAACCGGAACACGCGTTCCAGGCTGGCGCCGCTGCAACTATCCCATGGAGACGACGTTAGCCCTGCAAACCTACGTGAGGAGGTTGCGATGAAAAAGGTATTGGCAGTTTTGGCGACGGTTGCGACGGTTGGCGCAACGATGGTCAGCGCGCCGGCGCAGGCGCGTCATATCGGACCCGGCCTGGCCTTCGGTCTGGCCGCCGGCGCACTCGCCGCGGGCGCGGCGGGCGCGTACTACGGCCCACGCTATTACGGACCCGGCTACGGTTATTACGGCCCGCGCTACGGCTACTACGACGACGGATATACCTATTATGGCGGTCCGTACTATCGGCACCACTACTACCGACATTATTGGTAACGACGACGAGCCCGGAGCGCACCGCTCCGGGCTTTCTCAATCGCGCAGCATGGTGATCGCGCGGACCACACTCACATCGACCGTCCGGTAAGCGAACGAGGCCGACATCAAGCGCTCTTGCGCTGAAATCCGCTCCAGACATTGCCGAGCGTGTTGTCGTAATATTCCTGGCGATCGCGCTCGAACTTCTGCTGCGTCGCCCGGAAGCTGGCGATGCGTGCGACGATCTCTTCGCGCTCGCGCGCGACGCGCTCTTCCATATCCGTCATTGCCCATCCTCGTCGTGGTGGTCCTGTCCCCGCGCGCATTGGCATGGGCGAATTGGGCGTCAATGCGGAGCAGGCCGTGCAGGAATGTGATGATGCTGGGGCGGTGGGCGGCCCGATCGCTCGCGTCACGGTTGAGCTCGCAATCCGTTCGACCGTGCTATAGTCGCGGCGGCCAACCGGATCGTCTTCAGTGATTGCAAAAGACTTGCGCAGCGGCGTCGAGCAGCTCGGTAACATGATTGCCGAGGCGTCATCGATTGTGCCCTTCACCGGGGCGGGCATCTCCACCGAGTGCGGCATACCCGACTTCCGCTCGCCGGGCGGATTGTGGACCCGCAACCGGCCGATCCCGTTCGATGAGTTCGTCGCCAGTCAGGAAGCACGCGACGAGTCATGGCGTCGCCGCTTCGCGATGGAACCGACGTTTGCGGCAGCCAAGCCCGGTCGCGGGCATCGCGCGCTTGCTTCGCTCTACCGGGCGGGCAAGGTTCCCGGCATCATCACGCAAAACATCGACAATCTGCATCAAACGTCGGGCTTCAAGGCCGACGACGTGATCGAACTGCACGGCAACACGACTTACGCGCGCTGCATCGGTTGCGGCAAGGACTACGACCTCTCGTGGGTGAAGCAGCACTTCGACAAGACCGGTCGTGCGCCGGATTGTGCGGACTGCGGCGATCCGGTGAAGACCGCGACGATCTCGTTCGGGCAATCGATGCCCGAGGATGCGATGCACCGCGCGGCGGAACTCAGCCGGCAATGCGACCTGTTCCTGGCGATCGGGTCATCGCTGGTGGTGTGGCCCGCCGCGGGCTTTCCGATGATGGCGAAGGAGAATGGCGCACGGCTCGTGATCATCAACAACGAGCCGACCGATCAGGACGACGTGGCGGATCTGGTGATCCGCCACGATATCGGCGACACGCTTGGTCCTTTCGTAGGCAATTGACGCCTGATTGATTCGCGGCTGTGCAAGCCTGTTCATAGTTCCCGCGGGAATCGTTTTTTAGCTATGCCCGGCAAGCGGGAGTGTTATCTTTTGATTGAGAGATTCGCGCAGCGTCCAGGTGAGTTGTCCAAGTGAGTTGGTCACGGAGAGCAGCGCGTACAGGGTACGCCGCAACGTCGGCGATCTGCATTTTGATGTGTGGGGTCCGGGGTCATGGGGTCGGACGGATTTGAGTCCAAGAAGCTCGGCGGACCGCCGATGGGCGGAGTTGGGCAAAGTAGGATAGCACAAGGCGAGTATGGCAGTGCGCCGCGCGATCCGGCGTTGGATGCCTTCTCCGGTCTCGGCGATGCCGCGGCCAACCTCGTCGAAGTCTCTGGCGTCATCAAATGGTTCGACGCATCGAAGGGATACGGCTTCGTCGTTCCCGACAATGGCTGGCCCGACATCCTGCTGCACGTGACGGTGCTGCGGCGCGACGGCTATCAGACCGCCTATGAGGGCGCGCGTCTCGTCGTCGAATGCGTGCAGCGCGCCAAGGGCTATCAGGCCTTCCGCATCGTCTCGATGGACGAGTCGACCGCGATCCATCCGGCACAGATGCTGCCGCCGCGAACCCATGTCACGGTGACCGCGACCAGCGGGCTCGAGCGCGCACAGGTCAAATGGTTCAACCGGCTGCGCGGCTTCGGCTTCGTGACTTGCGGGGAAGGCACGCCCGACATCTTCGTGCACATGGAGACGCTGCGCCGCTTCGGCATGACCGAGCTGCGCCCCGGCCAGTATGTGCTGGTGCGGTTCGGGCCCGGCTCCAAGGGAATGATGGCTGCCGAGATCCATCCGGAGACCGGCCCCTCGGCGCTGTCGTCGCACTGAGCCCCGAGCAGGACGCCCTGACGGAAACGTGAGCCGCCAGCGCGCCTCCAGGGCTCTGGCATTTGCCGCAATCATCGGGTTAGGGTCCGCCGGAAAATCTTCCCCGGTGTGAGTATTTGTCGATGAATTTCGTTCGCATTGTTGGGCGGCTGCGTCCGTCGCTGCTGGCCGCGCTCGTCATCATGGTCGGGGCGCTGCTGGCCCCAGCCGCGCAGGCCGCCAGCGTCCAGCCGCTCGAGATCGTCACCAAATCAGGCGTGCACGTCTTCTCGGTCGAAATGGCGACCACCGAGCAGGAGAAGGAAACCGGCCTGATGTACCGGAAGGAGCTCGCGGACGGCAAAGGCATGCTGTTCGACTTCACGCCGGAGCAGGAAGTGTCGATGTGGATGAAGAACACCTACATCTCGCTCGACATGATCTTCATCCGTGCCGACGGGCGAATCCTGCGGATCGCCGAAAACACCGAGCCGATGTCGACCAAGATCATCCCGTCGCGGGGGCTCGCCAAGGGCGTCCTCGAGGTGATTGCCGGGACGGCGCAGAAATACGGCATCCAGCCCGGCGACCGGGTCGGCCATCCGCTGTTCGGCGGTCACTAGCTCTCCGTTTCGGTGCGGTTTCCGGACGGAATCCGTTCCCGATTGCCCGGCCGGAAGCCCTGCACCGGCGCCTTGCTGGCGCTGGCTGAAGCGTGTATCCACGGGGCTTCTCGGAAATATCGGGGTATAGCGCAGCCTGGTAGCGCGGCAGTTTTGGGTACTGCAGGTCGTTGGTTCGAATCCAGCTGCCCCGACCATCCAATCCTGAGGCTTCATCGCAATCGTTGACCGTGGCAGGTCTTGGCCCGGTCGCGCGAGAGCGCGCGCGCCCAAGCTCGAGATTGTCTCGCCTGACGCAACAACGCCGCCCGGACGGAATATCTTCGTCCAGACGGCGCCGTCGAATACTGGGCCCTGAAATCCCCAGTGCCAATGGGTCGTTCGGGCAGCCGATAGGTTCAACCTCGAGCGCCGTTTGTGATGTCGCAGGCTGCGCCGCGGCTCGGCGCGGTTGCGGCTTGCGCGCGCAGGCGACCGGAGAGCTTCACCCCCAGGCGCAGCCTGACACGCAGCAGCGTGATGGCTGGTTTGGCGGCAGGGACGGGTGTTATTCCAGATCAGAAATAACGATCAAGCGGGCAGCAATGCCAGTCGCGAGTACAATCCCATCTGAAGGCTTGCCGAGCGTTGTTCGCCGTTGCCGGCCAGCCTGACACGAACAAATCCGCGAGGAGGCACCATGGCGCGCAGACTGATCGATATCTCCGTTCCCCTGCAGAACGACGTTCCGGCCGATCCGCCCGGCAATCATCCAACCATCCTGTATATCGACCACCAGCAGGGGCTGCCGCGCATGCTGCAGTTCTTCGATGGACTGAAGGCGGATGATTTGCCTGACGGGCAGGGCTGGGCTGTCGAGCAGGTCTCGCTCTCCACCCACAACGGCACGCATCTCGATGCGCCCTGGCATTTTCATCCGACAATGAACCGCGGTGAACGGTCCTGGACCATCGACGAGGTGCCGCTGGAATGGTGCTTTCAGCCGGGTGTGAAGCTCGACTTCCGGCATCTGCCTGACGGCTATGTCGCAACTGCGGGCGACGTCGAAGCCGAGCTGAAGCGCATCGGCCACACGCTGTCGCCGCTCGAGATCGTCGTCGTCAACACCAGCGCCGGTGCGAAATACGGCCAGCCCGATTACGTCAATTCGGGCTGCGGCATGGGCTACGAGGCGACGATGTATCTGCTCGAGCGCGGCGTGCGGCTGACCGGCATCGATGGCTGGAGCTGGGACGCGCCGTTCGTTTTCACCGCGAAGAAATATGCCGAGACCAGGGACGCCAGCCTGATCTGGGAAGGCCATAAGGCCGGCCGGCACATCGGCTACTGCCACATCGAGAAGCTGCACAATCTGGAGCAACTGCCGTCGACCGGGTTCATGGTGTCGTGCTTCCCGGTGAAGATCGAGCGCGCATCGGCGGGGTGGACGAGGGCGGTTGCGATCCTCGACGGCTAGCCGCTATCGGGCTTTCGCTCGATGGGGAACCGGTGGACAGGCTGTTCATTCCGTTAGGTTGTTGCGGCACGGCTACAGCCTAAGGCAGACGAATCTGCTCTGATGCACGTCGTAGATGCATTGGGTGATCGGGCCGGCGGCTCGTCCTCGCGTCCCGATTTTCTGAAGCGTTCTCTCCCGTGACTAGAGCCCCGGCGTCTCCCGGGGCTCTTTCTTGCGTGCCGCAGGCGAGCCAAGCGCCAGCGGGTGAATCAAGCCCCAAAAGAAGATCAGGTGCGCCGGAACCGACGCACCTGATTTATGTCTTCAATATCGCTTGTGTCGGCAATATCGCTTATGCGGTTGTTAGTACCGGCAGACGCGAACACCACGCGGGGTCCACCAGCAGCGGGGACCGACGTAGCCGCCGTAGTAGCCATAGCCACGGCCATAATATCCGCGACCATAGCCCCATCCGCGGCCGCGACCCCAGCCATAACCGCGTCCGCGCCATTGCGCTTGCGCGGAAGACGTGGTGGCGCCGACCAGGATGGCAGAGGTGCTTGCGACATAGACGAACAACAAAGCGACTGCTGCAAGGCAACGAGTCAGGATATTGTAGCGTTTAGTCATTCTGAAGATCTCCAGTCACTTCCAGACATCTGAACTGATGCTGGCTGTCTCGCTTAGACGCGCGATACCGCTATCCGGTTCGAGCGTGCTAAGACAATCTTTTCACTAAGGTTCTTGCGAGTTTTAACGACTCTATTGAGGGCAGCAGGTCAGGTCAAGTTACAGTCCCGCCTGCAACGGATCATGTGGTTGCTACGCTCATCTTGTCGTTCATCCGCCGTTCATTCTGTTCATCTTGCATTGCGCAGATCTGGCGCTGACTTGGCGCCGATTTGATTTGTGCATCGCAGAAGCAGAGATTGCGAACCGCGGAAAATGCCGTCGATAACTTGAAGTCGACACGATCCTGTTCTCTGAGCGTCTCAGTATCCTCCCTGATGAGTGCCCATGCCGAAACAACACACCTACGTCCTTGGTCTCAACGTCTACGACCATGACGTGAGCGCCTGCCTGCTGCGTGACGGTGCGATCGCCTACGCGATCTCCAAGGAGCGCATCACCCGCGAGAAGCACGCCTCGGGCTTCTACAAGGAAGTCATCGACTACTGCCTGTCGGCCGAGGGCATCACGCTCGACGACGTCGCTCTCGTGGTACGCAACAGCTACATCCTGCCGGTGCCCGAGATGGAGGAGCGGATGCTCCATCAGGACATGCCGGGCTTCCTGCCGATCGCCGAGCGCAACGAGGCGATCAAGCATCCGCTGTTTCGCTCGAAATCCGACAAGGTGGTGTCGATCTCGCATCACCTCGCGCATGCCTACAGCGCGTTCGCGGTGTCGCCGTTCAAGGACGGCGTCGTGATGATCGTCGACGGTGTCGGCAATTATCAGGCCGATGCGATGGAGTCCTATCCGCAGGATTGTGCATCGCCGCTCGCCCGCGAGTCCGAGAGCTACTACAGGTTCGACGACACCAGGCTGGAATGCCTGAAGAAGGTCTTCATGGAGCCGGCGCGCGGGCTGTTGTCGGACGAGTTCTACAACATGCCGGGTCTCGGGGCGCTGTACAGCCGGGTTTCGACCTATGTGTTCGGCGACTGGAACAAGTGCGGCGAGCTGATGGGGCTCGCGCCCTATGGCCGCCGCGAGCAAGTCGGCCATCTCCTCGAGATGAAGGACGGCACGCTGCACGTGCCGTTCTGGGGCGAGGAGAACCGGCAGCCCTTCGTGCTCGACAGCGGCAGCTGGGACAAGAGCCCGACGATGCGGCACTGGGAGGACATCGCCTGGCGAGTCCAGGACGACACCGAGAATGTGCTGCTGGCGCGGGCGCGCTGGCTGCGCGAGACCACTGGTGCGAAGAACCTCTGCATCGCCGGCGGCGTTGCGCTGAACTGCGTCGCCAACGGCCGCATCGCGCGCGAGGCCGGTTTCGAGAACGTCTGGATCCAGCCCGCCGCCGGCGACGACGGCATCGCCATCGGCTGCGCCTATTACGGCTGGCTCGAGATCCTGAAGCAGCGGCGCTCTTTCGTGATGGAGCATGCTTATGTCGGCAGGCGCTACAGCGACGCCGACGTGGCAGCTGCGCTGCAGAACTTCCTGGTCCGTATCCAGGTCGACGCCAGGCGGAGCGACAACATCTGCCGCGATACCGCAAAACTGCTCGCCGACCAGCGCGTGATCGGCTGGTTTCAGGACCGTTCCGAATTCGGTCCGCGCGCGCTCGGCAATCGCAGCCTGATCGCCGATCCGCGCAAGGCCGAGATGAAGGACATCCTCAATAGCCGGGTCAAGCACCGCCAGGCCTTCCGCCCGTTCGCGCCGATCGTGCTGGCCGAGCGCATGAAGGAGATCTTCGAGGGCGAGGAGGACTCGCCCTACATGCTGATCGCAAAGCCGGTGCGGCCGGAGTGGCGGGACAAGATCCCGGCGATCGTGCATGTCGACGGCTCGGCACGGGTGCAGAGCGTGCGGGAAGAGACCAACCCGATGCTCTATCGCCTGCTGAAGGAGTTCGAGGCGCTCACCGGCGTGCCGGTGCTGATCAACACCTCGTTCAACGTCAAGGGCGAGCCGATCATCGAGACGCCGCAGGATGCGGTGAGCTGCTTCCTCACGACAGGGATCGACAATCTCGTGATGCACGACACGCTGGTGACGAAAACCGCTATGCACAAGGTCGTGACGCCCGTGATGACGACGTTCGGCGACGTCGCCACCATTGTCTCCTCGACCACGCAGGACGGCAGCCGCGGCGGCAGCTAGAGCGTGGCCCGGAAGGCCATGCTCAGATAGTTCGGGTCAGACCGCCTTCGCCGGTGCCGCGGGTTTCGGCGCCGGCGGCTTGATCGGCTTGTCCTGCCGCTTCGACCACGAGATGTAATAGGCCACGATCGTCATGATCGCGATGCCGGAGATACTGACGAAGATCTGCGCGAACAGCGAGCCCGAGCTCATCGAGAGCTCGAAATGTCCGACAAAGGACAGGAACACGCCGACGCAGAACACCGCGAGCGATTGCTGGCCGCAGACGATCATCGGATCGAAGATCTTCCACTCCAGCGCCGGCCAATCCTTCGGGATGAAGCGGATCGTCAGGATCACGATCACCACGAAATGGATGAAGCGGTAAGGCGCGAGATTGGTCTTGTCGTTCGGGTTGAAGGCCGAATAGAGCCAATCCGGCAATTGCGCACCGAACTCCGGGAAGCGTCCGGCCATCGTCATGATCAGCGCGAAGATCATATAGGCGATGCAGAACCAGAGCGTGTAGGGCGAATTGATGATGTGCATGTTCTTGCGTGCACCGCCGAGCGCGCACCAGGAGCCGAACACGAACAGCACCTGCCAGCAGAACGGGTTGAAGTACCAACTTCCGGCCGGATAGGCCGGCAGGTTCCAGCCCATCTGTCGCGACACCAGCCAGAGCAAGATCGAGGCCGCCATGGTCCAGTTCGGCTGTCGCAGCGTGATCCACAGCACCGGCGGGAACAGGCCCATCAGCACGATGTAAAGCGGCAGCACGTCGAGATTGACCGGCTTGAACTTCAGGAACAGGCCTTGGCGCAGCGTCTCGGTGGCGTTGTCGACGAGGCCGGCGACGTTGAACTCGTTGATGATCTCCGAATCGCCGAAGCGCAGCGCCAGATAGCTGATCGAGGCGATGTAGATCACGAACAGGATGATGTGGGCGACGTAGAGCTGCCAGACCCGCTTGGTCAGCCGCGTCGCGCCCACGATGAAGCCACGCTCGAGCATCATGCGGGCATAGACGAAGGAGGCGGTATAGCCGGAGATGAAGACGAACAGGTCGGCGGCGTCGCTGAACCCGTAATTCCGCGTGGTGACCCAGTTCACGACATTGTCGGGGATGTGATCTAGATAGATGTACCAGTTGGCGATCCCGCGAAACAGATCGAGCCGGAGGTCACGTCCTTTTTCGGGCAAAGTAGCGTGGATTTCCATGGGGCGACGTTTCCTCGAGATGATGCTGTCGAGAAGACCGTGCTGTGACAATCTGGCCGCGGGCCCAAGGGACTCCAGAAGCCTCCCCGGGGCCAGATTGTCACAGCGCGGTAGAATGACTATACCGGTCCGGCGAAGGCTACCTCCGAGATCGAGGAATCACCGATCAGTTCGTTGAACGGTGTCTCTATACTATCCCGGCAGTTTCCTTCAAATCGCTTCCAAGTCTAGCGCTTCCATGTCGCATATCCCACGGGGCCGACCATCCATGACCGCACGCATTTTTAAGCCCGCCAAAAACGCGATGCAATCGGGACGTGCCAAGACGAAAGAGTGGCAACTGGACTACGAGCCGGAGCAGCCGCGCACCGTGGAGCCCTTGATGGGCTGGACCTCGTCGACCGACATGAAGCAGCAGCTCACGCTGCATTTCGACACCAAGGAGGAGGCGACGGCCTATTGCGAGCGCAAGGGCATCGCCTACCAGGTGATCGAGCCGAAGGATTCGGCGCACCGCCAGGTCGCCTATGCCGACAATTTTGCGTTCCGCCGCTGGGAGCCCTGGACGCATTAGGGCCGGCAAATCAGCTCGCAGGGCTGCCGGCGAGGGCGCCCGGGATCGGCAGCGGCGCATCCTTTGAAACGCCGAGCACCGGAAAGCTTCGAATTTTACGCACATTGGGCAGCCCAGCGAATTGCAGCAGCTGCTGGCGCATGTCGTCGACGCTGGGCGCGACGCATCTCAGCATGAAATCGGCATCGCCCGAGATCCGCCAGCATTGCAGGAAGCGCGGCACGGCCGCCACCGCGGCCTCGAACGCCTCGATCGCCACCAGGGTCTGGCTGTCGAGCTGGATCAGGACGAAGGTCGTCACCTCATAGCCCAGCAGCCGCTCGTCGAGCGTGGCGCGGATCGCCTGCACCACGCCGCGGCTGCGCAGGGCACGGACCCGGCGCAGGCAGGGCGGGGCTGTGATGCCGACCCGCTCGGCGAGCTCGTTGATCCTGATCCGGCCGTCCCTCTGCAATTCGGCCAGGATCCGCAGGTCGATGTCATCGAGCTGTGGGCGCTCGGTCACGGTTGCGAACCCGCCACGGCGGTCTGCGGACTTTCGCTGCCGCTGCGGCGTTGACGGATCGCGGCCTGCGGCGCGACCCCCGACAGCACCAGCTTCTCGTGCGCCGCGATGATGGCATCCCGGGTCAGGCGGCCGCCCGGACGGTACCAGGTGCAGAGCCCGGTGAGCAGCGAGATGATCGCAAAGGTCGCGACCTGGATGTCGACCACCTCGAACACGCCTTCAGTTACGCCCTCGGTGAGGATCTCCGCCAGTCGCCGTTCATAGGCGCCCCGCAGCGCCACCACGGCGTCGTAGTTCTTCGCTTCGAGGCTGCGCAGTTCGGAATTGGCGATGAAGACCTCGCGCTTGCGGGTCATGTGATAGCTGACGTGGAAGGCCACGAAGGCGCGCAGCTTCTCCACCGGATCGGCCTTGCCCTCGAGTGCGAGATCAAGCTCGCGCAGCAAATCGTTGATATGGTCCTGCACCAGATCGAACAGCAGATCCTGCTTGGTTGAGATATGGTTGTACAGTGAGCCTGCCTGGATGCCGACTTCGGCGGCGAGCTGACGCAGGCTCATGGCCTCGTAGCCGCGCTCGAAGATCAGGCGCACGCCGGCCTTGCGGATCGCCTCCAGCGTCGTGGGGCCATGTGAGCCGATCGTGCGTGCCATCGGGGCCTCGGAGGGTGCTGGCTTGTCAGGGAGAACCAGGAAACAAGCGAACGACCGTATGTTTATTGCATGAAATCCCAGCAGATTCAATGAACTGCGGATTTCATTGCCAAACCATAGCACGGTTGCTTGCGAAGCCAAGAAAAAAACGTATGATCGTTTAATTGCAAGATGAATCTCAAGGGAGGGATCATGGCCTCGAACCGGGCGGCAATCTTCAATTTCGACCTTGGCGAGACCGCGGATGCGATCCGCGAAACGGTGCATGATTTCTCGACCAACGAGATCGCGCCGCGCGCCGCCGAGATCGATCGCTCCAATACTTTCCCGCGCGACCTCTGGCCCAAGATCGGCGCGCTTGGCCTGCACGGCATCACGGTCGAGGAGGAGTATGGCGGCTCGGGCCTCGGCTATCTCGAGCACTGCATTGCGGTGGAGGAGATTTCGCGGGCGTCGGCCTCGGTCGGGCTGGCTTACGGCGCCCATTCCAATCTTTGCGTCAACCAGATCCGCCGCAACGGCAACGAGGCGCAGAAGCGCAAATATCTGCCCAAGCTGATCTCCGGCGAGCATGTTGGGTCGCTTGCGATGTCGGAGCCCGGCGCCGGCTCGGACGTGGTGTCGATGAAGACCCGTGCCGAGAAGAAGGGCGACCGCTTCGTGCTCAACGGCAACAAGATGTGGATCACCAATGGCCCGCACGCCGAGACGCTGGTGGTTTACGCCAAGACCGATCCGAACGCCGGTCCGCGCGGCATGACCGCCTTCATCATCGAAAAGGGCATGAAGGGATTTTCGACCGCGCAGAAGCTCGACAAGCTCGGCATGCGCGGTTCCGACACCTGCGAGCTGGTGTTCGAGGATTGCGAGGTGCCCGAGGAGAACGTGCTCAATGAAGTCGGCCGCGGCGTCAACGTCTTGATGTCCGGTCTCGACTATGAGCGCGCGGTGCTGGCGGCGGGGCCGATCGGCATCATGCAGGCCTGCATGGACGTCGTGCTGCCCTATGTCCACGAGCGCAAGCAGTTCGGTGAGCCGATCGGCTCGTTCCAACTGGTGCAGGGCAAGATCGCCGACATGTACACCACGATGAGCGCCTCGCGTGCCTATGTCTACGCGGTGGCGAAAGCCTGCGATCGCGGCGAGACCACGCGTGAGGACGCCGCCGGCGCCATTCTCTATGCCGCGGAGAAGGCCACCCAATGCGCGCTGGATGCGATCCAGCTCCTGGGCGGCAACGGCTACATCAACGATTATCCGACCGGCCGCCTGCTGCGCGATGCAAAACTCTACGAGATCGGCGCCGGCACCAGCGAGATCCGCCGCATGCTGATCGGCCGCGAGCTGTTCGCCAAGACGGCGTAGTTTCTTCTCCCTAGCCCCGCTCTTCGCAGGGAGCGGGGCGGGGTGAGGGGCCGTCACCGCGTCGGCGGTGACAGATCAATCCTCCGCTCATCGTCCAACCGTGTCCTCCAACGAAACGTGCAACACCGATGCCGCTTCATTCGACGATCGATCCCACATCCCAAGAATTCGCCCGCAACGCCGACGTGATGCGCAGCCTGGTCGCGGAGCTCCGCGACAAGCTCAAGCAGGTTGCCGGCGGCGGCGGCGAGACATCGCGCAAGCGGCATACCTCGCGCGGAAAGATGCTGGCGCGTGATCGGGTCGATCTCTTGATTGACCCCGGCACCGCGTTCCTCGAGCTGTCGCCGCTGGCCGCCAATGGGCTGTACGGCGGTGACGTACATTCGGCCAGCGTCATCACCGGCGTCGGGCGCATCTCGGGCCGCGAATGCATCATCGTTGCCAATGACGCCACCATCAAGGGCGGCACCTATTACCCGCTGACGGTGAAGAAGCATCTGCGCGCCCAGGACATCGCGCGGCAGAACAATCTGCCCTGCGTCTACATGGTGGATTCCGGCGGCGCCTTCCTGCCGTTGCAGGACGAGATCTTTCCGGACGAGCGACATTTCGGCCGCATCTTCTACAATCAGGCGCAGATGTCGTCGCAGGGCATCCCGCAGATCGCGATCGTGATGGGGTCGTGCACGGCGGGCGGCGCCTATGTGCCGGCGATGTCGGACGAGAGCATCATCGTGCGCAATCAGGGCACGATCTTCCTCGGCGGTCCGCCGCTGGTGAAGGCCGCGACCGGCGAGGTCGTCACCGCCGAAGAGCTCGGCGGCGCCGATGTCCATTCGCGCCAGTCGGGCGTGACCGATCACTATGCGCAGAACGACGCCCACGCGATCGGGATCGCGCGCCGCATCGTCGGCACGCTGAAGCCGCCGGCGAAGGCACCGCTCAACATGCGCCCCCCGCAGGAGCCGCTGTTTCCCGCCGAGGAAATCTACGGCGTGGTCTCCGCCGACGGCCGCAAGCCATTCGACGTCCACGACATCATCGCGCGGATCGTCGACGGCTCCGAATTCGACGAGTTCAAGAAGCTCTACGGTACCACGCTGATCTGCGGCTTCGCCCATATCTGGGGATATCCGGTCGGCATCATCGCCAATAACGGCATCCTGTTCAGCGAAAGCTCGCTGAAGGGCGCGCATTTCATCGAGCTGTGCTGCCAGCGCGGCATTCCCCTGGTGTTCCTGCAGAACATCACCGGCTTCATGGTCGGCAAGAAGTACGAGGCCGGCGGCATCGCCCGCGACGGCGCCAAGCTGGTGACGGCGGTTGCGACCGCCGGGGTGCCGAAATTCACCGTTGTGATCGGCGGCTCCTACGGCGCCGGCAATTACGGCATGTGCGGCCGCGCCTACAGTCCGCGCTTCCTCTGGCTGTGGCCGAACGCGCGCATCTCGGTGATGGGCGGCGAGCAAGCCTCGATGGTCCTGAGCCAGGTCAAGCGCGACGGCATCGAGGCCAAGGGCGAGAGCTGGTCGGCGGAGGAAGAAGACAAATTCCGCGAGCCGATCCGGGCGCAATACGAGAAGCAGGGCAATCCTTATTACGCCACCGCGCGGCTCTGGGACGACGGCGTGATCGATCCCGCCGACACCCGCCTGGTGCTCGGGCTCGGCCTCTCGGCCGCCGCCAACGCGCCGATCGAGCCGACGAAATTCGGCCTGTTCAGGATGTGACCCAGGATCTGACCATGGACCGCTCAAGACTCTACCGGCGCTTCCGTACGCTTCTGATCGCCAACCGCGGCGAGATCGCCTGTCGCGTCATCCGCTCGGCGCGCGCCATGGGCCTGCGCACCGTCGCGGTTTATTCCGAGGCCGACCGCGACGCCATGCATGTCGCGCTGGCCGACGAGGCCGTATTGCTCGGGCCCGCACGGGCGCGCGACAGCTATCTCAACATCGAGCGCGTGATCGCGGCCGCAAAGCAGACCGGGGCGGAAGCCGTGCATCCCGGCTACGGCTTCCTGTCCGAAAATGCCGAGTTCGCGCAGGCCTGCCTCGATGCCGGTCTGGTGTTCGTCGGCCCGACCGCGGCGATGATGACCGCGATGGGCTCGAAATCCGGTTCGAAGGCGCTGATGGAGAAGGCCGGCGTGCCGCTGGTGCCGGGCTATCACGGCGAGGCCCAGGACGAGGCGACCTTGGCGGAGGCTGCGACCCGAATCGGCTTCCCGGTGCTGGTCAAGGCATCTGCCGGCGGTGGCGGCCGCGGCATGCGCGTTGTCAATGCAGCGGCAGACCTTGCGGCCGCGATCACCAGCGCCAAGCGCGAGGCCAAGGCGGCATTCGGCGACGACCGCATGCTGATCGAGAAATACGTACAGAACCCGCGCCACATCGAGGTGCAGATCATCGGCGACAGCCATGGCAATCTGCTCTCGCTCTGGGAGCGCGAATGCACGCTGCAGCGCCGGCACCAGAAGGTGATCGAGGAGGCGCCGTCGCCGACCCTGAACGCCGCGCAGCGTGACACGGTCTGCGAAGCCGCGCGAAAAGCCGCCGGGGCGGTCAATTATGTGGGCGCCGGCACCATCGAGTTCGTCTCCGACGGCAAGGACGTGTTCTTCATCGAGATGAATACCCGCCTGCAGGTCGAACATCCCGTCACCGAGCTCATCACCGGCGTCGATCTCGTCGAATGGCAGCTCCGCGTCGCGTTCGGCGAGGCGCTGCCGCTGAAGCAGGACGAGATCAAGCTGAACGGACACGCCATCGAGGCGCGCGTCTACGCGGAAAATCCGCAGAAGAACTTCATGCCCTCGGTCGGCCGCATCAAGACCTGGCGGACGCCGCAGGAGGGCGACGGCCTGCGCATCGACGCCGGCTATCGCAGCGGAGATAACGTCTCTCCGTATTACGACGCGATGCTCGCCAAGGTGATCGCCTGGGCGCCGACGCGCGAGGGGGCGATCGAGAAGCTCAATCGCGGGCTGGAACAGACCGATGTCCGCGGCATCGTCACCAACATCCCGTTCCTGTCGGCACTGGTGACGCATCCGCAGACGCGGGCCAATGCAATAGATACCGGCTTCATCGAGCGCGAGCTGAAGAACCTCACGGCAGGCACGGGCGCCGCCGGCGAGTTCGAGCTGTGCGCGGCGGTGGCTGCGATCGTCAATGATGAGCGGAAGGCTGCGCAGAGCGAGGCGAACTCGCCCTGGCAGGCGTTCGGCTGGATGCCGGTCGGCCGCCGTCAGCGGGTGTTTTCGTTCCGGCAGGGCCACGAGACTGCCCACACCATCACGCTCCACTACGGCAACGGACCGTCCACGCTCTCGATCGGCGGCCGTGAGCTCGGATTTGATATCTCGTCGTCCGGCGATGACGGCTTTGACTTGACGCTCAACGGCCTCAAGTCGCGCGTCGCCTCGGTCATCGAGGGCCACGAACTCTATTTGCGCACCCGCAACGGCCGCTTCGACCTGCATTGGGTCGATCCGTTCGGCGGCGAGAGCGAGGAGCAGGTCGGCGAGGACAAGATCGTGGCACCCTTGCCGGGCACCGTGGTCGCGCTGCTGGCCGAGGAGGGCGCGACCCTGGAGAAGGGCGCACCGATCCTGACGCTGGAAGTGATGAAGATGGAGCAGACCCTGCGCGCGCCCTACGCAGGCGTGCTGAAGAAGCTCAAATGCAAGGTCGGCGACATCGTCGGTGAAGGCGTCGAGCTAGCCGAAGTCGAACCTGCGGCCGCGTCATGAGCGATCAGATCCACATCGTCGAGATGGGGCCGCGCGACGGCCTCCAGAACGAGAAGATGCTGGTCAGCGTCGAGGCGCGTATCGCCTTCGTCGAGGCGCTGGTGGCGGCGGGGCTCAACACGGTCGAGGTCGGCGCCTTCGTGTCGCCGAAGGCGATCCCGCAGATGGCAAGCTCCGACCAGGTGCTGCGCGGTGTCAGTCACGTCAAGGATGCCGAATTCCATGTGCTGGTGCCGAACGAGAAGGGCTATGACGCCGCCCGCGCGGCCGGCGCCAAGGTGGTCTCGGTGTTCGCTGCGGCCTCCGAGGGTTTTTCGCGGGCCAACATCAATTGCTCGGTCGCGGAATCGATCGAGCGCTTCAAGCCGGTGCTGGCGCGTGCCAAGGCCGATGGCGTCAAGGTGCGCGGCTATATCTCCTGCGTCCTGGGGTGTCCGTTCGACGGTGAGATCAAGCCGAAGGCGGTCGCCGACCTCGCCGTGACCCTGTGGGATCTCGGCTGCTACGAAATCTCGCTTGGCGACACCATCGGCGTCGGCACGCCGCTCAAGGCCAGGGAGATGCTTCGTGCGGTCGGCGCCGAGCTTCCGGTTGATAACCTCGCGATGCACTTCCACGACACCTACGGCCAGGCGCTCGCCAATCTCTATGCCGGCATGGAGGAGGGCGTCCGCGTCATCGATTCCGCTGCCGGCGGTCTCGGCGGCTGCCCCTATGCGCCCGGTGCCACCGGCAACGTCGCGACCGAGGACGTCGTCTACATGCTGGAGGGCATGGGCGTGAAAACCGGGATCGACATGGACAGGTTGCTGGCCACCACGAACGAGGTCGCGGGGTTGCTCGGCCGCCCGCCGGTCAGCCGTGTTGCATCCGCGCTGAACGCGAAGCGGAAGCGCCTCGCAAAATCGTAAATTGCAGGATGGATGGGGCGATTTGTCCGTCGCGGCTCAAAGAGCGAAGGCGGGGCCTGTGTCGTCGGGCTCGCATTGCGAGGGTCACGCTGGGATTTATGCGCCGCGAAGCGCAGATTCAAGGCGCACACGGCGCGCCCCTGGCTTGCGCAATCTGGGCTCCCGAAGCTCGCCTCTCAACCCATATCAGGATCGTGCGGCAGCGCCTTGCGCTGTCGCCGCCCTCCTTGAGGGCGTTTCCTCCCTAGACTTGGGCCGCTTGTTGTTTGGAGCGGCCCTTTTTCTTACGCTGCCGTAGCGTCGATCGTCGCGATGACGGCCCGCATGTCGGTCGCCAGCTCGCGATAGTGCCCGCCCAGCCGCTGGTATAGTTCGCGGTTGCTCCCATCCAGCGTCCTGCTAGCGATCAGCTCGCATTCGTCGGCGAGGACCTCAAATCGTTCCAGCTTTGCTTGAAGAGCAGACATGGGGGCGTGTCCCTGACTGTTACTGAGGGAGTTGCGACGCTACTACTTCGGCAGCGTCTAGTGCAGAATAATTATAGGTTAGAACCAAATTCTTCCCGACAGCGACGTTGACCGATTGAAGTGCGCTCCGGCATGGCTGGCAGAGAGTTCCGCGGCCCAAGCCACCGACTTCCCCGACAGCGCGATCCTCTCGACAAGGTATTTCGCTTTATCAGAAATGCAACTCACGTGTATGATTTTGCCGTCTCGCCCGGTCGCGGGGCGCTTTGTGCTCGTCAAGAGCGCGGCGTGAGAGAGGGCGACAACCCCATACACAACTTGGACGAGTTCCATCGCATAACAGCAACTCAAAGGCTATTTGGTCAAGCGACTGTAAGGTTTCCATAAGGACCCGTAATACATGGTTGCCCAGCGGCCACGATTGTTGCGTTTTCGCAACTGTGTTTGAACATTTGACCCTAAACACAGCCGGTTGGTGGTTGCGCCGCTTTTTGGCCACACCCCGACATGAAAGGATATTCACCTAGCTGAATAGCCAGCGCTCCGACGACGGACATTTTTTCGGGTTCCGGCGTTGACAGAGGAAAAGAGCGCGGGAAACAGGGTCGCGATTGGACGCCAGGATGGACGCCAAGACGAACATCAAGGGCAGGCTGCCGAGCCGTCATGTGACGGAGGGCCCCGAGCGCGCACCGCATCGTTCCTACCTCTACGCGATGGGACTGACGACAGCCCAGATTCATCAACCCTTTGTCGGCGTTGCTTCATGTTGGAATGAAGCGGCCCCGTGCAACATTTCGCTGATGCGCCAGGCGCAGGCGGTGAAGAAGGGCGTCGCGTCGGCCGGCGGCACGCCGCGCGAGTTCTGCACCATTACCGTGACCGACGGCATCGCTATGGGCCATGACGGCATGCGTTCATCGCTGCCGTCGCGCGAATGCATCGCCGATTCGGTCGAACTGACCGTCCGCGGCCACTCCTATGACGCCTTGGTCGGGCTCGCCGGCTGCGACAAGTCGCTGCCGGGCATGATGATGGCGATGGTCCGCCTCAACGTTCCCTCGATCTTCATCTATGGCGGCTCGATCCTGCCGGGCAATTTCCGCGGCCAGCCGGTGACCGTGCAGGACATGTTCGAGGCGGTGGGCAAGCACTCGGTCGGCGCCATGTCGGACGAGGACCTCGACGAGATCGAGCGGGTGGCGTGCCCGTCGGCCGGTGCCTGCGGCGCCCAGTTCACCGCCAACACCATGGCGACCGTCTCCGAGGCGATCGGCCTGGCGCTGCCGTACTCGGCTGGGGCCCCGGCGCCTTACGAGATCCGCGACTCCTTCTGCGCCGCCGCCGGCGAGAAGGTGATGGAGCTGATCGAGAAAAACATCCGGCCCCGCGACATCGTCACCCGGGAAGCCCTTGAAAATGCTGCGGCCGTGGTTGCAGCCTCAGGTGGTTCGACCAATGCTGCGCTGCACCTGCCGGCGATCGCCCATGAATGCGGCATTAAATTCAATTTGTTCGACGTTGCCGAAATCTTCAAAAAGACTCCTTACGTCGCGGATTTGAAGCCGGGCGGCCGTTATGTTGCCAAAGACATGTTTGAAGTAGGTGGCATTCCGCTGCTGATGAAGACGCTGCTCGACAATGGCCACCTGCACGGGAATTGCCTGACCGTCACTGGCCGAACGATCGCCGAAAACCTCAAAAGCGTGAAATGGAATCCGCACCAGGATGTGGTGCGGCCCGCCGACAATCCGATCACCGTGACAGGTGGCGTTGTCGGGCTGAAGGGTAATCTCGCTCCGGAGGGTGCGATCGTGAAGGTCGCGGGAATGTCCAACCTGAAGTTCACCGGTCCGGCCCGGTGCTTCGACCGCGAGGAAGACGCCTTCGAGGCGGTGCAGAAGCGCACCTACAAGGAAGGCGAAGTGATTGTGATCCGCTACGAGGGGCCGAAGGGCGGTCCCGGCATGCGGGAGATGCTGGCGACCACGGCGGCGCTGACCGGGCAGGGGATGGGCGGCAAGATCGCCCTGATCACCGATGGCCGGTTCTCCGGCGCCACCCGTGGCTTCTGCATCGGACATATTGGACCTGAAGCGGCCGTCGGCGGGCCGATCGGGTTATTGCAGGACGGCGACATCATCGAGATCGATGCGGTCGCCGGCATTCTTAACGTAAAATTGAGCGACGCCGAGCTCGCAAATCGTAAGACCAAATGGGCCCCTCGGGCGACTAACCACACATCTGGTGCGCTGTGGAAGTACGCCGAACAAGTGGGGCCGGCGGTGGATGGCGCAGTCACCCATCCGGGTGGCGCGTACGAGAAACAGTGTTATGCGGACGTTTAAGCGTGCGATATTTGCGTTTGCGTTAGGGGCCATTCCGGTGGCGGGCCCCGGATTCGGATTCGACGGTGCCCCGGTCAGCCCCCAGGATACCGTTCTTCCGGTGGTCGCTCCGCAGCCCGGCACAGCCGCGGCACTGAAGCGGGCCGCGACGCCGGTTGCTCCGACGGCGACCGCGCCGACCTCCTCCTTCAGCACACTGCAGTACCAGGCCGAGGGCGGCCACCCGGTGGCGCAGTGGAAGCTCGGCAAGATGTACGCCGAGGGCGACGGCGTCATCCAGGATGACATGCGCGCCTTCGAGTATTTCAGCCGGATCGCCAATGCGCATGCCGAGGACTCGCCGTCGGCGCCGCAGGCCTCGATCGTGGCCAACGCCTTCGTGGCGCTCGGCCGCTACTATCTGAGCGGCATTCCCAATTCCAAGGTGAAGGCGGACACCGAGCGGGCGCGGGAGATGTTCTCCTACGCCGCGTCCTATTTCGGCAATGCCGACGCCCAGTACGACCTTGCCCGGCTGTACCTGAAGACACCGGACGCCTCGCGGGACGATTTCCGCTATGGCGCGCGCTGGCTGGGCCTTGCCGCCCAGAAGGGCCAGCATCAGGCGCAGGCGCTGCTTGGCCAGATGCTGTTCAACGGCGACCGGCTGCCGCCGCAGCGGGCACGCGGCCTGATGTGGCTGACGCTCGCGCGCGACAGCGCGACGCCGGAAGAGGCCTGGATCAAGGAAAGCTACAACCGGGCGATCGCCAAGGCGTCCGAAGACGATCGCGCCATGGCGTTGCAGATGCTCGAGCACTGGGTGCAGGGCCGCCGCGATTAAAGCATGATCCGGAAAAGTGCGAAGCGGTTTTCCGAAAAGATCATGCTCAAACAAAGAGCTAAAGCGCGATGACGATTCGACCTCATCTCATCGCGCTTTAGAGGTCGCCGGGACTGATACCCGGGGCCTGCGGGTCGCTTGGCCGGCAAGGCTCAGGCGGTCTCGAGATCGAGATCGGCCCAGACCGGAACGTGGTCGGACGGCTTCTCCCAGGCGCGGACATAGCTGTCGATGCCGACATCGATCAGCCGGTCGCTGGCCTGCGGCGACATCAAGAGATGGTCGATGCGCAGGCCCCAGTTCTTCTGCCAGGCACCGGCCTGATAATCCCAGAAGGTGTACTGGCCGGGCTCGTCATTGACCGCGCGCAGCGCATCGGTGAGGCCGAGGCCGAGCAGCGACTGGAAGGCCTCGCGGGTCGCGGGGCGAAACAGCGCATCGTCGGCCCAGGCGGCCGGATTGTAGACGTCGAGGGCGGCCGGAATGACGTTGAAGTCGCCGGCCAGGATCAGCGGCTCCTCGGCCTTGAGCCGTTCCCGCGTGTACTCAAGAAGCCGCGACATCCATTTGAGCTTGTAGGGATATTTGTCGGTGTTCGCAGGGTTGCCATTGGGCAGGTAAAGACACGCGACCCGCACCACGCCCTGTTTCAGCGTGACGACGCCTTCGAGGAAGCGGGCATGGGCGTCCTCGTCGTCGCCGGCGAGACCCGACTTGGTCTCGTCGAACGGCAGCTTGGAGAGCAGCGCGACGCCGTTGAAGGTCTTCTGACCGTGGGTGACGACATTATACCCCAGGGCCTCGACCTCGAGCCGCGGGAATGCGTCGTCGACGCATTTGATCTCCTGCAGGCAGACGATGTCGGGGGAACACTCCTTCAGCCAGGCGACCAGAAGTTCGATCCGTTGCCGGACCGAGTTGACGTTCCACGTAGCGATGCGAACTGCCATCGGGCATCCTTCATTGAATGGGGCGCGCAACCGGGCGCCCCGCTTGGACCAAGCGTTTCCGCATCTCGATGTGTGGGATGCCGGCCTCCTCGAATTCGAGGCCGACCCGCGCGAAGCCGACGCGCGCGTAGAACGGCTCCGCCTGCGTCTGCGCGTTCAGGATCAGTTCGGGATAGCCGAGTTCGGCGGCCTTGGCCATCAGCGCATCCAGCACCCGCGCGCCTATACCCGTGCCGCGGGCCGCCTTGAGCACCGCCATCCGGCCGATATGACCGTCGGGCAAAAGCCGACCGGTGGCCACTGGCGCGCCGTCGTCGGCAAACGCCAGCGCGTGCCAGCTCGAGGTGTCCATGTCGTCCCATTCCAGTTCCATCGGCACGCCCTGTTCCTCGACAAAGACGCTGGTGCGAATCGCACGGGAGCGCTCGCGGGCTTCTTCCCAGGTGCAGATGAGGACCGAGGCGGACATCAGGTCGTGATTCGGAAAGCTCGACGAAGCGACACGGTATGCCCGAATTTCCTGCGCTGCGCACGCCGGGGACCGGACCAAGGCCGCACTATTTCACTTTGGTGGCATACCATGGGCGATCGGCCTGTGCTAACCCTCTCCGGAAACAAGGCGTAACAATTGCCGACGGGGAGTTGCGAAGCGTTCCGGCCCGCAAGGGAAGCCGGCAGCGCACGTGCAAAACTTATGAAAAAACGCAATTTGGTTCTGACTGTTGCTGTTCTCGGCATTGCGGCCGGGGCGGCTTACATGACCCGCGCTTCATGGATGGGCGGCGGTGCCGCCACCACGCAAGGGATCCCGCGGCCCCGTGTGGTCTCGGTCGATCTCGCCAGGGCGGAACGCAAATCGGTGCCGGTCGATGTCGATGCGATCGGACAGGTGACGCCGGTCTCCAGCGTGGCGCTGAAGTCGCGGCTCGAGACCACCATCGTCTCGGTGCATTTCGAGGACGGCGCCAGGGTCAACGAAGGCGACCTGCTGTTCATGCTCGACGCGCGGCAGATCGACGCCCAGATCGAGCAGGCCGAGGGCGTCCTCGCGCGCGACCACGCCCAGCTCGAGGGCGCGCAGCGCGATCTCCGCCGCTACACGGAGCTCGTCGGCAAGGGCGCGACCACCCAGGTCAATCTCGACAATGCCAAGACCCAATCCGATGTCCTGATCGGCACCATCAAGGCCGACCAGTTCGCGCTGGAAAATCTCCGCGTCCAGAAGAGCTACACCGTGATCCGCGCACCGTTCGCAGGCCGGATCAGCGCCGCCAACGTCAAGGTCGGGAACTTCGTTCGCCCCGCCGACACCCAGCCGCTCGCGGTCATCAACCAGATGGCGCCGGTCTATGTCACCTTCGCGATCCCGCAGCGTGCGCTGGTCGATCTGCGCGATGCCATGGGGAAGGGGGATCCCAAGGTGATCGCGACGATTCCCGGCCATCAGCGTTCCGAGAGCGGCAAGGTCGCGATGGTCGAGAACGCCGTCGATGCGACCACCGGCATGGTGACCGTGCGCGGCATCATGAACAATGCGAGCGAGACGCTGTGGCCCGGCACCATCGTGCAGACCAAGCTGATCATCCGCAGCGAGGACGCGGTCGTGGTGCCGACGGTTGCAGTCCAGCGCAGCCAGAACGGCAATTTCGTCTTCATCGTCAAGGATGGCGTCGCCAAGGTCCAGCCGGTCAAGGTCGATCGCACCTTTCAGGGTTCATCGGTGATATCGGAAGGTTTGGCGGGCGAAGAAAGCGTCGTCGTCGACGGCCAGTTGCTGCTGTCGGAGGGATCGCGGGTCGAGCTGCGGGCGCGCAGGGCCGGAGCCTGACCGATGACGCTATCCGAGCTCTGCATCCGCCGCCCGGTCATGACGACGCTGATCACGGCGTCGATCATCGCATTCGGCGTGTTCGGGTTCCGCCTGCTGCCGGTCTCGGCGCTGCCCAAGGTGGACTTCCCGACCATTGCGGTCACGGCCACGCTGCCCGGCGCCAGCGCCGACACCATGGCGGCTTCGGTCGCCGGCATCATCGAGCGTCAGCTCTCGACCATTGCCGGCATCTCGTCAATGAACTCGAACTCGTCACAGGGCACGAGCGTCATCACGATTCAGTTCGACCTCAACCGCAACATCGACGCAGCCGCACTCGACGTGCAGACGGCATTGACGATCGCGCAGCGCCGGCTGCCGATCGAGATGACGATCCCGCCGAGCTTCCGGAAAGTGAACCCGGCGGACTTCCCGGTGCTGTTCGTCTCGCTGGGATCGGCGACGCTGCCGCTCTCGGCGGTCAATGAATATGGTGACATCACGATCGGGCAGGCGCTGTCGCAGCTGCCGGGCGTTGCGCAAGTGCTGATCTACGGCGCGCAGAAATTTGCGATCCGTGTCCAGGCCGATCCGGAGGCCGCGGCTGCCCGCGGCGTCTCGATGGAGGATATCCGCGCCGCGGTGTCGCGCGCCAACTCCTCGACGCCGGTCGGCACGCTGAACGGCCCCAAGCAGGACGTCGCGCTGCAGGCTTCCGGCCAGATGGACAAGGCGGCCGACTACCGCCAGATCTATGTCGCCTGGCGCAACGGCTCGCCGGTCCGGCTCGACGAGATCGCCAAGGTCTATGACAGCGTCGAGAACGACAAGATCGCGACCTGGATGAACGACGAGCGGGCGATCGTGCTCGCGATCCAGAAGCAGCCCGACGCAAATACGGTGGCGGTGGTCGACGCCGTGCTGGCCAAGCTGCCGTCGCTGCGCGCCGCGATCCCGCCCTCGGTGACCATGCAGGTCATGATGGACCGCTCGGTCTCGATTCGGCAGGCGGTCAGCGACGTCGAGGAGACCCTGCTGATCGCAGTCGCTCTCGTGATCCTGGTGATCTTCCTGTTCCTGCGCTCGGCGTCCGCAACCTTCATTCCGGCCCTGGCGGTGCCGATCTCGCTGTTCGGCACCTGCGCGGTGATGTACGCGCTGGACTACTCCATCAACAACATGACGCTGCTGGCGCTGACGCTCTCGGTCGGCTTCGTGGTCGACGACGCCATCGTCATGCTGGAGAACATCGTTCGCCACATCGAGCACGGCATGAAGCCGTTCGAGGCGGCGCTGAAGGGCGCCCGCGAAATCGGCTTTACCATCATCTCGATCACCTTCTCGCTGATCGCCGTGTTCATCCCGGTGCTGCTGATGGGCGGCATCGTCGGCCGCGTGTTCCGCGAATTCGCAGTCACGATCTCGGTCGCGATCATCGTCTCCGGCTTCGTGTCGCTGACCTTGACGCCGATGCTGTGCGCCCGCGTGCTGCGCGCGCATGATGCGACCAAGCGACCGAACATCGTGCTGCGCGCGTTCGAGGCGATGTTCGAAGCCTGGCTGCGCGCCTATGAATGGGCGCTGGACTGGGTGCTGGCCAAGAAGGCGCTGATGCTGGTGGTCACGCTGGCGACGCTCGGCGGCACCGTCTATCTCTACATGATCGTGCCGAAGGGCTTCTTCCCGCAGGAGGACACCGGCTTCCTGATCGGCGTGACGGAGGCCGCGACCGACACCTCGTTCGAGGCGATGAAGGTGCGCCAGCAGGCGCTGGTCGATGTGATGCGCACCGATCCGGCAATCGACTACATCAATTCCACCGTTGGTTCCGGCGGTCCCAATCCGACCACCAATTACGGCCGGCTATTCATCGCGCTGAAGCCGCAGAAGACCCGCGACAACGCCACCGTGGTGATCGGGCGGCTGCGCCAGAAGGCGCGCGAGATCCCGGGCATGCAGGCGTTCTTCCAGAGCGTGCAGAACCTCAACATCGGCGGCCGCATCTCGAAGAGCCAGTATCAGTATGTGATGCAGAGCGGCGACACCGAGGCGCTGTATCGGCTGGCGCCGGAGATGCGCGACAAGATCGAGAAGATCCCGGGCCTGCTCGACGTCACCACCGACCTCTACATCAAGAACCCGCAGATGACGGTCGACATCGACCGCGAGAAAGCGGCGGTCTACGGCGTCACCGTCGATCAGGTCCGTAATCAGCTCTACAATGCCTACGGCGCGCGGCAGGTCGGCACCATCTACATGCCGTCGAACGACTACCAGATCATCCTGGAGGTGCAGCCGCAGTTCCGCGTCGATCCGTCCGATCTGTCGAAGCTCTACATGAAGACCGCGAACGGCCAGACCATTCCGCTCGATGCGGTGGCGCGGCTCGTGCCGTCGGTCGGGCCGCTGCAGATCAACCACCAGGGCCAGCAGCCGGCGGTGACGATCTCGTTCAACCTCGCGCCCGGCAATTCGCTCGGCTACGCCGTCGACAAGATCACCGAGCTCGAGCAGACCGCAAATCTGCCGCCGACGATCGCGACCGGATTCTCCGGCACCGCGCAGGTGTTCCAGGATTCGCTGCGCGGGCAGGGCGTGCTGATCCTCGCCGCGGTGTTCGCGGCCTTCGTGATCCTCGGCATTCTCTATGAGAGCTTCATCCACCCGATCACGATCATCTCCGGCCTGCCGTCGGCCGGCATCGGCGCGATCCTGACGCTGATGCTGTTCGGGATGGAGCTGTCTGTGATCGCGATGATCGGCATCGTGATGCTGGTCGGCATCGTCAAGAAGAACGCCATCATGATGGTCGACTTCGCGCTGGAGCGCCGCCGCGTCGGCCTCAGCGCCGAGCACGCGATCCGCGAGGCGGCGCTGCTGCGCTTCCGTCCGATCATGATGACGACGTTCGCGGCGATCTTCGGCACGCTGCCGATCGCGCTCGGCGCGGGCGCCGGCGCCGAACTGCGTCAGCCGCTCGGCGTCGCCGTGGTCGGCGGCCTCTGCGTGTCGCAACTGCTGACGCTGTTCATCACGCCGGTGATCTACATCTATCTCGACCGCATCGACCGCAGGCTGCGGCGCAAGCTCGATCCGCAGGCCGAGGGCGACGTCGAGCGGCCGCAGGTGATCGCGGCGGAATAGCCGGTCTGTCGGCGGACCGGATTCCGGTTCGCCTCGGAAAGCTGCGTCAGTTAGATCGAGAAGCTGGTGCCGCAGCCGCAGGAGGCGGTGGCGTTCGGGTTGACGACGCGGAACGAGGCGCCGATCAAATCATCGACGAAGTCGACTTCCGAGCCCGCCAAGAACGGGACCGAGGCGGGATCGATCAGCACCACCGCGCTGTCGCGTTCGATCACGAGGTCGTCATCGGCCTGGGTGCGCTCGACGTCGAACTTGTACTGGAAACCGGAGCAGCCGCCGCCCTCGACGGAAATGCGCAGCTTGGCGCCGCCGCCTTCCTTGCTGAGGATTTGCCCGATGCGGCGGGCGGCCCGTTCGCTGACGGTGATGGCAGCAGTCATATCGGTCTCCGAAACCTTATCTCGGCATGATCTGATCGGATCATACCCGGCGTCATTGCCAATTCATTTGGTACGCCGCTTCAGTCATAGTTAAGTGCGTCGGACCATGGAATCAAATGGATAAGGACTAAAATACCGTGTCGGTCGGAATGGCTGCCCCCCGCGCGCCTTATGCCTGCGATCCCGACCGCAGCCGTGGCCGGCTGGTCACGGAGCCGCCGAGCCGGACCCGCAGCCCGTTCCGGCGCGATTGCGACCGGGTGATCCACTCGACCGCATTCCGCCGCCTCAAGCACAAGACCCAGGTCTTCGTCTTCCACGAGGGCGATCACTACCGCACCAGGCTGACCCATTCGCTGGAGGTCGCTCAGATCGCCCGCGCGCTGGCCCGCCAGCTCGGCGTCGACGAGGACCTGACCGAAACATTGGCGCTCGCCCACGACCTCGGCCATCCGCCATTCGGACATGCCGGGGAGCGCGCGCTCGACGAATGCCTGAAAGATGACGGCGGCTTCGACCACAATGCGCAGACGCTGCGCGTCGTCACCTCGCTGGAGCATCGCTACCCCGAATTCGGTGGGCTGAACCTGACTTGGGAATCGCTCGAGGGGATCGTCAAGCACAACGGCCCGCTCACCGGGCGCAATGGCGCGCCGGCCGGCCGCTATCTGGAAAGCGGCATTCCGGTCGGGATCGCCGATTACAACAACACCTACGATCTCGAACTCTGGAGCTATGCCTCGCTCGAAGCGCAGATCGCGGCCTTCGCCGACGATATCGCCTATGACGCCCACGACATCGACGACGGCCTGCGCGCCGGCCTGTTCGCGGTCGACGACCTCAAGGAGATGCCGCTGACCGCGGAGATCATCGCCGAGATTGACCGGCACTATCCTGATCTCGACGAGGTCCGGCGCGGTGCCGAGCTGGTGCGTGAGCTGATCTCACATTTCATCACCGCTGTGTTCGACGAGGCGACCCGGCGCCTGGCGGCCGCCCAGCCGCAATCGGCCCAGGACGTGCGCCACCACGACGCGCCGCTGATCGCGTTTCCGCCCGAGGTGGCCGAACAGGAGGCGGCGATCAAGGCGTTCCTGTTCCGGCGGATGTATCGCCATCCGCGGGTGATGCTGGTCATGCGGGAAGCAGAGCAGGTGGTCCGCAATCTCTTCGAGCGCTACCGCCAGTCGCCCGGCGACCTGCCGGCGGAATGGATCGAGGGGAGCGTGCAGGAGACCGCCGGCGCACGGAACAGGCGGATCGGCAATTTCATTGCCGGGATGACCGACCGTTTCGCCCTGATCGAGCACCAAAGGCTTTTTGACTCGACCCCGGATTTGCGTTAGCGCCCTGCCATGGCCGACACCACTGCTTCACCACACCTTTTTGCCGACATGCTGACGCGCGTGCACGCGATCTGTGCCGCTGTCGCAACCGAGGACAACTGGCCCGCGGGCATCGATCTGTCCCGTGTCGTGGTGGAGCCGCCGCGCGATGCCAGCCACGGCGACATGGCGACCAATGCGGCGATGGTGCTTGCCAAGGATGCCAAGGCCAAGCCGCGCGAGCTCGCCGACAAGATCGCCGAGCGGCTGCGTGCCGACGCGCTGGTGGCCTCCGTCGATGTCGCCGGTCCCGGCTTCATCAACCTGACCCTGAAGCCGCAGGTCTGGGCGGACGCGCTGCGCGCCGTGCTTGCTGCCGGCTCCGCGTTTGGACGCAGCGACATCGGCAAGGCCGAGAAGGTCAACGTCGAATACGTCTCGGCCAACCCGACCGGGCCGATGCATGTCGGCCACTGCCGTGGCGCCGTGTTCGGCGACGCGCTGTGCAGCCTGCTGCAATTCGCGGGCTTCGACGTCTGCCGCGAATACTACATCAACGACGCCGGCGCCCAGGTCGACGTGCTCGCGCGCTCGGCGTTCCTGCGCTACCGCGAGGCGCTCGGTGAGGACATCGGCGCGATCCCGGAAGGGCTCTATCCCGGCGATTACCTCGTGCCGGTCGGCGAGGCGCTGGCCAAGGAATATGGCGCCAGGCTGCTCGACATGAAGGAAGCTGCGTGGCTGCCGATCGTGCGCGACAAGGCGATCGCCATGATGATGGAGATGATCAAGGGCGATCTCGCCGCGCTCAACATCCATCACGACGTGTTCTTCTCCGAGCGCTCGCTGATCACGTCAGGCAACAACAAGGTTGCCGAGACCATCGATTTCCTGCGCGCCAAGGGTGACATCTACGAGGGCCGCCTGCCGCCGCCGAAGGGCAAGCCGGTCGAGGATTACGAAGACCGCGAGCAGTCGCTGTTCCGCGCCACCGCCTATGGCGATGACGTCGATCGTCCGCTGATCAAGTCGGACGGCTCGTACACCTACTTCGCATCCGACATCGCCAACCACCGCAACAAGTTCGAGCGCGGCTTCATCAACCTGATCGATGTGTTCGGCGCCGATCACGGCGGCTACATCAAGCGCATGCAGGCGGCCGTGAAGGCGGTGACCGCCGGCAGGGCTGCGCTCGACGTCAAGATCGTGCAGCTCGTGAAATTGCTGCGCGACGGCGAGCCGGTGAAGATGTCGAAACGGTCAGGCGATTTCGTCACGCTGCGCGAAGTCGTCGACGAGGTCGGCTCGGACGCGGTGCGGTTCATGATGCTGTTCCGCAAGAACGACGCGGTGCTCGATTTCGACCTCGCCAAGGTGATCGAGCAGTCAAAGGACAATGCCGTCTTCTACGTCCAGTACGGTCACGCCCGCGGCCATTCGATCTTCCGCAACGCGCGGGAAGAGGCGGTTCCGGATCTGCCAGAGACCGACGAAGCCCGGCTGGCCTATCTGCGCAACGCTGCGGTCGAGCGCCTGACCGACCCGGCCGAGCTCGATCTGCTCAAGCGCCTTGCGCTCTATCCCCGGATGATTGAAGCTGCGGCGGTGGCACACGAGCCGCACCGAATCGCTTTTTATCTATATGATTTGGCCAGTGAATTTCATGCGCTTTGGACCAAGGGGCGCGATTTGCCCTATTTACGCTTCATTATCAATAATGATGCAGAGATCACGAGGGCGCGACTGGCAATGGTTCAGGGCGTCGTCTCGGTTCTGGCATCGGGCTTAGCTGTTCTAGGCGTCCACGCTCCGACCGAGATGCGGTAGGCAGGGGCATTAGGCCCTCACGAGTGGGGATTTGTGAGGGCATCTGGCAGGGGCCAACTCGTTCGGACCGGCTGTGCCGGCGATCTTGGCGCTGTCCCGAAGGGGATGCATCATCACGATGGCTGATCGATATCAGGACCGAAATTTTTCCGCCGACACGGCCTCCAGGGCCGAGAGCGATCCACTCGCCGAACTGGCCCGGCTGATCGGCCAGACGGATCCGTTCGGCGCCGCCAACAAGCCGCCGCCGCGCCCGCTGCAGTCGCGCGCCAATGCACGGCCGCAACAGTACGAGCCCGAGGCTGAAGAGGACAACGCGCCGCCGGCCGGCCCGCCGCCCTGGATGCAGCGCGCGCGGCAGGAGACTGTCGTTCCGCCGCCGGTTCAGCCACCGCCCGTGCAGCACACCGAGTACGAAGAGCCGGAGCAGGACTACCAGCCGAGCCCGGTGCATCCGTTGCACCGCTATGCGGCGCAGCAGCCGCCGCAGCGCGCGCCCGAGCCGGTGGCACCCTATCGGCCGGTCGAAGCCCTGCGGCAGCCTGAGGCATTTGACGACGAGCCACATTATCAGAGCGCCGGTCATGAGCAGGATCCGTCGCGCTATGATGACGCGCTGTACGGCCAGCTCGAAGCCGGCGAACAGGATCTGCAGCGCGATCCGGCTTATCCGGAGGATCCCTATGCCTATGAGGCGTATGAGGAGGAACCCGAACCGCGCAAGCGGAGTAGCGGCCTGATCACGGTCGCCGCGGTGGTGGCGCTTGCGGTGGTCGGTACCGGCGCTGCGCTCGCCTATCGCAACTACGTCGGCTCGCCCCGCACCGGTGAACCGCCGATCATCAAGGCCGACAACACGCCCACCAAGGTGATCCCGGCCCAGGCCGATGCGCCGGCCAAGACGCCGGACCGCATGGCGACGGGAGACGGCACCGAGAAGATCGTGTCGCGTGAAGAAGCCCCGGTCGACGTCAACTCGAAGACCGCCGGACCGCGCGTGGTGTTTCCGCCGTTGAACGCGAATGCAAATCCGCCGCCGGTCGCCAGCGTGCAGACGGCGCAGCCTGCGCCGGCGCCGCTCACCGCGAACGGGACCTTGCCGAACAACGAGCCACGCAAGATCCGCACCCTTTCGGTCAAGGGCGAAACCCCCGACGGCACGCAGGCCGCGGTCGCTGCACCGGCCAAGCCGCCGGCAGCTGCAAAACCGCCGATCTCGCGCGGCAATCCGGCAGCGGCCAATGCCAGCGTGAATGCACCGATGTCGCTGGCCCCCGGCCAGGCTGACGCCGCTCCGGCTGCGCCTCCGACCCGGGTGGCGTCGACCTCGACCGCCTCGGTCGGCGGTGGTGGATATCTGGTCCAGGTATCGTCGCAGAAGAACGAGGCGGACGCGCAATCGTCCTATCGGACGCTGCAGGGTAAATATCGCAACGTGCTCGGTTCGCAGCCTTTGGTGGTGAAACGCGTCGACCTCGGCGAGAAGGGCGTCTACTACCGCGCCTTCGCCGGCCCGTTCGCGTCCTCGGACGAGGCAAACCAAGTGTGCCGAAGCCTGATGTCGGCCGGTGGGCCGCAGTGCCTCATCCAAAGAAATTAAAGGCCGTTTCCTTGACCCGTGAGCTGCATACGGCCTAATCGGCCGAATGACGAACCGCGCATTCATCACGGGCGTATCCGGGCTGATCCTCAACGACGCAGAACGCGAATTCATTCGCGCCGAGCGACCATGGGGCTTCATCCTGTTCAAGCGCAACATCGAGAATCCTGCCCAAGTGGCCGCTCTTGTTGGGGAACTCAGGTCCACCGCGGGCATGGCCGATGCGCCGATCCTGATCGACCAGGAGGGCGGTCGGGTGCAGCGGCTCGGCCCGCCGCACTGGCCGGTTTATCCGCCCGGCGCGAGCTTCAGCGCGCTTTACGACCTCGACCCGAAGCTTGGCCTGAGCGCGGCCCGGCTCAGCTCGCGGCTGATTGCAGCCGACCTGATCGACCTCGGAATCACGGTCGATTGCCTGCCTTTGGCCGACGTTCCGGTGGCGGGGGCGGATGCGGTGATCGGCAATCGGGCCTATGGAACCGAACCGGGCAAGGTCGCGGCGATCGCGCGTGCTGTCACCGAGGGGCTGGAACAGGGCGGCGTGCTGCCGGTTCTCAAGCATATGCCCGGCCATGGCCGGGCCACCGCGGACAGCCATTTCCGGCTTCCGACGGTCGATACCGCCGAATCCGAGCTGGAACGGAGCGATTTTGCCGCGTTTCAGCCGCTGGCTGACCTGCCGATGGCCATGACTGCACATGTTGTGTTTAGCGCGCTGGACCCCGTCCATCCGGCGACGACTTCTGCGACAATCATCGAACAGGTGATTCGCGGCCTGATCGGGTTTCAGGGTTTGTTGATGAGTGATGACGTGTCGATGAATGCGCTGGCCGGATCAATTGCCGAACGGACCCGCGCCATCGTCAGCGCCGGCTGCGACATGGTTCTGCACTGCAACGGCAATATCGACGAGATGCGCGACGTCGCGCGGGAGACGCCGGAACTGACCGGCAAGGCGCTTGAGCGAGCCAAGGCGACGCTCGCCGCGCGCAGGCCGCCCCAGCCGCTCGACCGGCAGGCGGCGCGGGCTGAACTGGATGCGTTGTTGGATCGGGTAGGGACGGCATGACCGCTGAAATTCTATCGTTTGAGACCGGGCGGCCGGCCGACCTCGCCGATGGCGAACCGGCGCTGGTGGTCGACGTCGAGGGGTATGAAGGCCCGCTTGACCTGTTGTTGACGCTGGCGCGCCAGCAGAAGGTCGACCTGTCGAAGATCTCGATCCTTGCGCTCGCCGACCAGTATCTTTCGTTCATCGAGGCGGCGCGCAAGATTCGCCTCGAACTCGCCGCCGACTATCTGGTGATGGCGGCCTGGCTCGCGTTCCTGAAGTCACGGCTGTTGCTGCCCGAACCACCGACCGCGGAGGGCCCGAGCGCCGAGGAAATGGCAACCGCGCTCGCCAACCAGCTGCGCCGTCTGGAGGCGATCCGCGAGGCGGCGAACCGGCTGATGAACCGGCCGCAGTTCCAGCGCGATATTTTTCCGCGCGGCAATCCGGAATCGATCGCCGAGATCAAGCACCCGAAGTTCACCGCAACCCTGTACGACCTGCTGTCGGCCTATGCCACGCAGCGCGCGTCACGCGTGCTGACCTCGGTGCATCTGGCCAAGCGGACCGTGTGGTCGCTGGCGGAAGCGCGCGCCTCGCTGGAGCGGCTGGTCGGCCTCGCCGAGGACTGGAGCTGCCTCGACGAGTACCTGATGAACTACGTCGCCGATCCCAAGCAGAAGGCGACGGTGTTCGCATCGAGCTTTGCTGCGGCCCTCGAACTGGTTCGCGAAGGCGAGATGGAAATCAACCAGAAGCAGGCGTTCGCGCCGATCTATTTCCGAAAGCGTCAAGCGCAGGCCGCAATGGCAGCGCCGGACCTGTCGGTTGAGTAAGTGGAAGAAGGAGAGCAAGCCCATGGCAAGCTTGGCGGAAGTGCGCAGAGACGAGCCCGAGGAGGAGATTTCTCCTATGGATCATCCGGTAGCGCGTCCTGAGGAATTGCGGCTCCTGGAAGCCCTGTTGTTCGCGTCGGCGGAGCCGATCGATCAGGCAACGCTCGCAAAGCGGATGCCCGACGGCGTCGATATCAAGCAGGCGCTCGCGCAGTTGCAGGCGGAATATGCCCCGCGCGGCGTGAATCTCGTGCGCGTCGCCAACAAATGGACGTTCCGCACCGCGGGCGATCTGTCGTGGCTGATGACGCGCGAGAGCACCGAGACCCGGAAACTGTCGCGTGCAGCGATCGAGGTGCTGGCGATCATCGCCTATCACCAGCCGGTGACCCGTGCCGAGATCGAAGAGATTCGCGGTGTGGTCACGTCGAAGGGCACGATCGACGTGCTGCTCGAGACCGGCTGGATCCGCCCGCGCGGCCGCCGCAAGACGCCAGGCCGTCCGTTGACGTTCGGAACCACCGACGGGTTCCTGTCGCAGTTCAGCCTGGAAGCGCTCGGCGATCTGCCGGGACTCGAGGAACTGAAGGGCACCGGTCTGCTCGACTCGCGCCTGCCGACCGGCTTTTCCGTTCCGTCGCCGTCGGATGACGCGACGCTGCGGGAGGACGAGGAGCCGCTCGAGCCCGGCGATACGCTGGAACTTCTGCTGGCGCCGGCTGTCGAGCCGGAAGCGGAGGAACCGAAGCCTGAGGCCGAAGCGGCTGCCGAGGTTGAGTCCGCCGAGGTGGACGTGACGGCCGAAGCCGAAATCGAAGCCGAAGCGGAAGCGGAAGCTGCCGCCGAGGTGGACGCGGCCGAGCCCGACGCTGGTGAGCCGGACGAGCGCGCCGACCACGCGGGCGATGAGGACGACGCCGAGGACAGGGGCGAATAGCCCCAAATATTCCCGGTTAAGCCTAGCAATATTACGTAGCCGCGACAGCGATTTGCCGCGGCCGAGGTCCTTGTTTTTGACACCCCGCGGGCCTAACTTCCGGCCATGTTTCAGGCCGGTCCGCCGGCCATTTCTGGAGGGTTGCAGGATGGGTTCGCTGAGCATTTGGCACTGGATCGTCGTGATCGCAGTGGTCCTGCTGCTGTTCGGACGCGGCAAGATTTCGGACCTGATGGGTGACGTCGCCCAGGGCATCAAGGCCTTCAAGAAGGGCATGCAGGACGACGACAAGGTCGTGGAGAAGACCGAGCCCACCAAGTCGATCGATCACAATTCGACGCCGTCCGCCGCGCGCCAGGACGTCGGCAGCAAGGCCGTCTAACGCGCTTGCACTGTCGCATATTTCGACGTTTTTCCTTGCGCGAAACGGTGACGCCGTCGCAGAGACGCGCTATGGACGCCGATTGAGAAAAGGCGCCGGCAGCCCCAGATCCTGTCAGGGACCGATGGGGCCGATGGCGGCGCGCTTAGGCGGAAGAATTCATGTTCGATATCGGGTGGAGTGAACTGGTCGTCATCGCGGTCGTCGCGCTGATCGCCATCGGCCCGAAAGAACTGCCGGGCGTGCTGCGCATGGTCGGGCAATGGATGGGCAAGGCGCGGAGGATGGCCTCCGAATTCCAGGGCCAGTTCCAGGAAGCCATGCGCGAGGCCGAGATGGCCGACCTCAAGAAGAGCTTCGACGAGGTCAGGGAAGCCGCAACGGGCATCACCAGTGGCAACATCATGACCTCGCTGCAGAAGGACGTCAGCGACGCCCTGCAGATCGACAAGCCGGTCGATGCCCAGGTCGCCTCCGCGATCGACGCGCCGGTGACGCCCACGACACCTGCCGAGCCGACACCGGAAACCTTCGTCGAGGCTGAGACGCACGCTGCCACTGGCGAGCCGCTCGCGATCGCCAATGAGGTGAAGCCCGAACCTGCGCCGCAGGACGTGACGCCGGCAGAGCCCGACGTGCTGAAGGACGCGAGGGCGTCATGAGCGCCGAAGACATCGAGGCCTCCAAGGCCCCCTTGATGGATCATCTGATCGAGCTGCGCTCGCGTCTGATCAAGGCGCTGCTCGGCTTCGCCGTGGCGTTCATCATCTGCTTCTTCTTCGCCAAGCAGATATTCAACGTCCTGGTCTGGCCGTTCATCTGGGTGGCAGGACCGGAGAATTCGAAATTCATCTACACGGCGCTGCTGGAGTATTTTCTCACCCAGCTCAAGCTCGCAATGTTCGGGGCCGCCTTCATCTCGTTCCCGATCGTCGCGGGACAGGTCTACATGTTCGTGGCGCCCGGGCTCTACAAGCATGAGCGCAATGCTTTCCTGCCGTATCTGGTCGCGACACCGATTTTCTTCGTGATGGGCGCGATGCTGGTCTACTTCGTGGTTTTCCCGATGTTGACCCGTTTCTCGCTCGGCATGCAGCAGACCGCCGGCGCGGAGACCGCCCAGATTCAGCTGCTGCCCAAGGTCGGCGAATATCTCTCGCTGATGATGTCGCTGATCTTTGCCTTTGGCATCGCGTTCCAGCTGCCGGTGATCCTGACGCTGCTTGGCCGGATCGGCATCGTCAACTCGAAGATGCTGAAGGAGAAGCGGCGCTACTTCATCGTCGTCGCCTTCATCATCGCCGCAGTGCTGACGCCGCCCGACGTGCTGAGCCAGGCCTCGCTCGCGATCCCGCTGCTGGCGCTCTATGAGGGCGCCATCATCGCCGTCCGCATGGTGGAGAAGAAGGCCGCGACCACCTCAGCCGCGGCGCCGTCGGCGACCAATCCGGCGGAATAGGGCGGTTTTTCCACGCACTCGGTGTCATACCCCGCGAAAGCGGGGTATCCAGTACGCCGCGGCTTCTCGGTGGCACGCCGACGTCTCTGGAATACTGGATCGCCCGCCTTCGCGGGCGATGACAGTTGTGCTAGTTGAGGCACGCTGCAAAACGTTGACATACAACGTTATCTGCAAGAGCGACGTTAGGACCTCGACTGCCATGCACGACATCAAAGCGATCCGCGACAACCCGACAGAATTCGACGCCGGCCTGAAACGCCGCGGACTCGGGCCCCTGTCGCCGTCGCTGCTGGCGATCGACGAGAAGCGGCGGGCTGCGATCCTGGCGTCCGAGCAGGCCCAGGCGCGGCGCAATGCGGCCTCCAAGGAGATCGGCGACGCCAAGAAGGCGAAGGACGAGGCGCGCGCGGCCAAGCTGATGGCGGAAGTCGCCGAGCTGAAGACCACGATGCCGCAACTCGAGCTGGCGGCGAAAACGTTCGATGATGAGCTGACCAAGGAGCTATCGTCGATTCCCAATTTGCCGCTCGACGAGGTGCCCGACGGCACCGACGAGCATGGCAATGTCCAGCACCATGTGTTCGGCAAGAAGCGCGACTACGGCTTTGCACCGAAGCTGCACGATGATCTCGGCACCGCGCTCGGATACATGGATTTCGAGGCGGCGGCGAAATTGTCCGGCGCGCGCTTCGTCGTGCTGAAGAAGGGGCTGGCGCGACTCGAGCGTGCGATCGGGCAGTTCATGCTCGACCTGCACACCGGCGAGCACGGCTATGCCGAGATCAATCCGCCGCTGCTGGTGCGCGACGCCGTGATGTTCGGCACCGGCCAATTGCCAAAATTCGAGGACGACCAGTTCTGGGCGATCAAGGGTGAATTGCTCTCGACACCGAATGCCGATCTGCGCAGCGAGCGGCTCGGGCTGATTCCGACCGCCGAAGTGTCGCTGACCAACCTCGCGCGCGAATCCATCCTCGACGAAAGAGAGCTGCCGATGCGGCTCACTGCGCTGACGCCGTGCTTCCGCGCCGAGGCGGGCGCGGCGGGACGCGATACGCGCGGCATGATCCGGCAGCACCAGTTCACCAAGGTGGAGCTGGTGTCGATCACGACGCCCGAAGCCAGCAAGGACGAACTCGAGCGGATGCTGTCCTGCGCCGAGCAGGTGCTGCAGAAACTCGATCTGCATTATCGCGTGATGACGCTGTGCGCCGGCGACATGGGCTTCTCCGCGCAGAAGACCTACGACATCGAGGTTTGGATGCCGGGGCAGGGCGACGGCGGCGCCTATCGCGAGATTTCGAGCTGCTCGGTGTGCGGCGATTTCCAGGCCCGCCGCATGGACGCGCGCTATCGCGGCCCCGACGGCAAGCCGCGCTTCGTACATACGTTGAACGGCTCCGGCACGGCAGTCGGGCGCGCGTTGATCGCTGTGATGGAGACCTACCAGCAGCAGGACGGTTCGATCGCGGTGCCCGATGTGCTGCAGCCCTATATGGGCGGGCTCAAGGTCATCGAGCACGGCATGTGAGGCGAGGGCGAGTGTGATGCCGCTCCACCGTGACATCCACTGGCTTGGCAAGCAATGGGCCGTCACCGGCCATGGTCTGCAGCTGATCAACCAGAAGCAGATGGGCTATTACGACATCGAGGCCGCGCGCCTGTGGGAAGCCCGCGTGATCGAGGTGCAATCGAAGGCCTGGATCGACCGAGTGGACTTCGACAACGCGCTGGAGATCGCACGCGGCAAGTTCGCACACCTTGCACCGGCCGATCTGCCACCACCATCGGCGGCGGTCGCGTCGCCGCCGCCTCCAGTCAGGGCCACGCCACCTGCTGCGCCGCTTGAGCCGACATCGGTGCCCTCCATCGAGGAGTTGCTTGCGCGGCTGAAATCGAAATCGGCAGCGGCGGCGCCCGTCGCAAGACCGGCCGAGGCTCCCGCACCGGCGCCGCCCAAACCCGAACCGCCGAGGCTTGAGCCTCGTAAGGTCGAACCGACCAGAGCCGAGCTCCTCAACCCGGAGCTTGCGAATCCTCCAAAGCCCCAGCTGCGCCCAGCCGCGTTGGTCGCCCCCGAGCCGTCCAAACCTGAGGCCCGGAAGTCTGAACCGCCCAAGGTTGAACCTATCAAGGCTGAACGGCTAAAGGCTGAACCGATCAAGGCTGAACTTCTCAAGCCTGAAACCATCAAGCCCGAGCCAGCCAAGCCTGAGCCAGTCAAAGCTGAGCCTGCCGAACGCGAGGCTTCCAGGCTTGAACCTTCGAAGCCTGAATCTTCGGAGCCCGAACCCGTGGCGCTCAGGTCCGTGGCGCTCAGGTCCGTGGCTCTCAAGCCCGAAATGCGCCAGGCCGCACCGGCCAAAAAACTCCAGCCGCCGCCGCTGACACCCGTTATCACGGTCGTCCGGCGGCCGGCCCAACCGGCCTGGCCGGTGTTCGACCGCAAGATCGCCGGCAGCGGTAGGTTTGTGCGTCCATGGCGTGTCACGTCGACGCGATGGCACGGGCCGTCGTCAGGTTTGCCTCCGCGGCCCTAGCCGGTTAAGACGACAACAACCCAAGAAACTGCAACCCAAGAAAACTGCGTCGACCGGAACAAAAGGCACTTTGACGGATGCGAATTCTCTGCACCAATGATGACGGCATCCACGCTCCGGGCCTGCAGGTCGTCGAGCAAATCGCGCGCTCGTTGTCCGATGACGTCTGGATCGTTGCCCCCGAGCTCGATCAGTCCGGCGTCTCGCATTCACTGTCGCTCAACGATCCGCTGCGCCTGCGCGAGGTCAGCCCGCGTCATTTCGCGGTGCGCGGCACGCCGACCGATTGCGTCATCATGGGCGCGCGCCACATTCTCGGAGACAAGCTGCCGGATCTCGTGCTGAGCGGCGTCAACAAGGGCCGCAACGTTGCCGAGGACGTGGTCTATTCCGGCACCATCGCCGGCGCGCTGGAGGGCACCATTCTCGGCTTTCCGTCGTTTGCGTTGTCGCAGGAATTTTCAATCGAGACGCGTAACGCGCCGCTGTGGGACACGGCGCTGAAATTCGGACCCGACATCATCCGCAAGGTGATCGACGCGGGTGTACCGAGAAACACCGTCATCAACGTCAACTTCCCGTCGTGCATGCCCGATGACGTCAAGGGCATCAGGATCACGCGGCAGGGCAAGCGCAATCAGGGTTTTCTGAAGATCGATCGCCGTCACGACGGACGCGGCAATCCGTATTTCTGGATCGGCTTCGAGCGTGCGGCGATGATGGATACGCCGGCCGACGGCACCGATCTCGCCGCGCTGGCCGCGCGCTACGTCTCAGTGACGCCGCTGCGGCTCGACCGCACCGATGAAGCGTTTTCGGAAGCGCTGACCGCGACGCTGAAGTAATTCCGGGTGATCGATCGTTAGACTGGCGCACCCTTCATCGCGCTGGAGATCATCTGGGCCAGCGTTTCCAGCTGGAAGGGCTTTTGCAGCGCCGGACGGTCGCGATATTCCGGGGGCAGGCCGGACGAGCCGTAGCCGGTCGCGAAAATGAAGGGGCGGTTGCGGGCGTTGATCAGCTCGGCGACCGGGGTGATCACCTTGCCGTTGACGTTGACGTCGAGGATCGCGAGGTCGAATTCGGTCGATTGCGCGAGCTTGACCGCTTCGCCGATTTCGCCGGCCTCGGCCGCGACACTGTGGCCGAGTTCCTCCAGCATATCGGCGACCATCATCCGGATCATGACCTCGTCCTCCACGAGGAAAACTGAACAGCCCGCCGGCCGTATCGCTGTCATGATGGAATCCTTGCCCGTCCCTGAAACAGGCTCGCAAATAACGCTACAAGGCGCAATGCAAACGTTTGAGAATTATCCGGTTTCCAGCGTGCTACAGCTGTTTGCCGCAGCACGTTAACTGACTCGTTGCGCAAGATTCGTCCGGCGCGAGACGAACGACGCCTCAACCATGAGCCCACGTCCGCGCCCATCTAGCGTCAGCCGCGCATTGCCTCAGATTATATGGGAAGCTGCGACGTCGGCACCACATGAAATCGGGTGACGGTTCCTGACCGGGAACAAAAGGGGACGGGAAATTTTTCCTTAACGCGGTATTTCGGATTTCAATGGCATCAAGCGGAGCGAGATTCCGAGCTGCTGCCCAGAGACGCTGACGAACATGGCCGTGAACCCCGATCCGACCGAGAAGATGATGTTTCAGCTGACCCTGCGGCGGCGAGGGGTGAGCGATCAGGCGGTGCTGCGTACCATGGAAGAGGTGCCGCGCGAGGTGTTCGTCGATCCGCGCGATCGCAATTATGCTTATCGCGACAGCGCGCTGGCGATCGCCTGCGGGCAGACCATCAGCCAGCCTTTCGTCGTAGCCTACATGACCGAGCAGCTGCATTTGCAGAAGGACCACCGCGTGCTCGAGATCGGCACCGGCTCGGGCTACCAGGCGGCCGTGCTGTCCAGGCTGTGCAAGCAGGTCCTGACCATCGAGCGCTACCGGACGTTGGCCGACGGAGCCCGCAAGCGGCTCGAAAAGCTGGGCTACTACAATATCGAGGTGCTGCTCGGAGACGGCTTCGACGTCCCGGCTGGCGCGGGCGATTTTGATCGCATCATCGTCACCGCGGCGATGGAGCAGATTCCGGAGAAGCTCCTGGAGCGGCTCGATCCCGGCGGCATCCTGATCGCCCCGGTCGGACCGCATCAGGGCACGCAGACCCTGGTCCGCATGGTACGGACGGAGAACGGCTTCGACCGCAAGGAACTGGTCGATGTCCGCTTTGTGCCGGCGCTGCCGGGAATCGCGCGCGAATTGTAAATTCGGCGATTTGCTGCTTGGCACCAACGCCTTATTCGCAGGGTTAAGCGGTTATTTACTCGGTACGTGTTTACTCAAAACAGTCTTTTGTTGCGTACGAGTGAGTAACCATGTCTGGGGTTGTTGAGTTGCTTCGCTCGCGTCGCGTACCGCAGGTTGCGGTGCTGACGCTGATGTCCATGGCTTTTGCCGGTTGCAGCGCCGACATGTCGTCGCGCTTCTCGCAAAATTCCTACTCGCAAAATCCGTTCGCGTTTGATCCGCAGCCGACCGGCACCGTGCAGGGGCCGCCGCCGCGCGAGTTGCCGCAATACGCGCGGCCGCGAACGCAACCGCAGTATTCACAGTACCAGTCACAGCCGCTGCCGCCGCCGGTTGCGGCGCCGCAGTCTTACCCGGTCGCCAATGCCAACGCTGGCGTCTCCGGAGGCGGCCGCGGGCTTTCGTCGTACACGCCGTCGCCCGCGCGCCCGCAGATCGAAGCCACCGGCACCGTTCCGCATTCGGTCGCCGCGGCGCATGCCGGCCATAGCGGCACCACCATCATCGTCGGCACCAGCGACACGCTGGAGGTGCTCGCGCGCCGCTACAACGTCTCGACCGCAGATATCCTGCGCGCCAACGGCTACAAGGGACCGCGCGCGCTGTCGCCCGGCCAGCAGCTGGTCATTCCGCGTCCAGGAGCAGTCGCCGCGGCTCCTGCGATGGCAGCCCCCGCCACCCGGCCGGTCGCTGTGGCAGCCGCGCCTGCTGGCGTGCACTACGTCAATCGTGGCGATACGCTGCACAGCATCGCGCGCCAGCACCACATCCCGGTGGCCGAACTCGCCCGCGCCAATAATCTCGACCAGTCGGCGAGGCTCAGCCTCGGCATGAAGCTCGTCGTGCCCGGCGCCAAGACAGCGATGGCTGCTACTGCCCCCGTCGCGCAACCGGTTGACTGCGCCGGTCGCTGCGGCCCCGGCCCCGGCCATGGCCACCCCGAAGGTCGTCGCCACGGCGCTGCCTCAGCAGAGTGCGCGGCTGGTGCAGCCGACTGCAGCTGTCGAACAACCGGCGGCCGCTGCTGAAGCGCCGGTCGCCACCAAGTCGAGCGACGCCACCGGCGCATTGCCGACCTTCCGTTGGCCGGTGCGCGGCAAGGTCATCACCGCTTATGGCTCGAAGACCAACGGCAAGGTCAATGACGGCATCAACGTCGCGGTGCCCGAAGGCACGCCGGTGAAGGCAGCCGAAGACGGCGTCGTCGCATACTCCGGCAGTGAGCTGAAGGGTTACGGCAATCTCGTGCTGGTTCGCCATTCCAACGGCTACGTCACCGCTTACGCCCATGCGAGCGAAATCCTTGTGAAGCGCGGCGATACCATCAAGCGCGGCCAGGTGATTGCCAAGTCCGGTCAGTCGGGTGAGGCGGGCTCGCCGCAACTGCACTTCGAGATCCGCAAGGGATCGTCCCCGGTCGATCCGCTCCAGTTCCTCAACGGCGCGTAAGTTACGCGCCGGGACTTCCAAGTCTCACAACAAAGACAACGGGGGAGGCGCAAGCCTCCCCCGTTTTGTTTTTGATCCAGAGCGCTCTCGGAGATGGCTCTAGAAGTCGAACGTCATGCCGGTCGTGACCGCGCTCGCCTTGTTGCCGGCGACCACGTTGTTGTTGGCGTCGCGTCCGCACACGCCGTAGCCATGACCGCTCACGCCAAGGCAGTAGTGAGCGCCGGGGCCGTTGCGCAGATAGCTGCCGACGAGATACCAGGTTGCGAACGGGCTGAAGTGGTACTTGACGCCTGCCGCATATTGATCGGCGCTGCTGTCCACGCTGTTGAGTGCAAAGTCGGCCGAGCCGGCCGGCGGAGCGACCGTGTAGTTGTTGAATACGCCGGTCCCGGGCGAGCCCGGCGAGGCGTTGGCGTGAGCCCAGGACGCACTGACATCCCAGGCGCCAACCGACTGCGTGGCGCTGATGAAGTAGCCGTCACGCGAGCGCTCGTTGAAGTCGGCAACGGTGTTCTCGCGCCGCATGATCTCATAGATGCCGTAGAGCTGCAGTTTGCCGATGCCGTCATTGAAGCCATAGCCGGCGCCGAGCTTCGCGGCCCATTCGTTGGCGATGCCGACGGCTCCGGGGGGCACGATCAACACGCCACCATTGCTGAGCGGCGTGACGGCCTCGTCACCGGTGCGGTTGGTGCCCTCATGCATCTCGTAGGCGGCGACCGCCGTGAACGGACCCTGGTTGTAGGTCAGCGAGGCGCTGTACAGATTACCGTACGAGCCATCGGTGCAGCCCTCCGGCGCCGAGGTCAACGGGAAGCCGCTGCCGCTGCCGCGCGCAGAAGTGCCGGGGCAGTTGAAGTCGCCGAGTGCGAAATCGCTGTTGTCCTTCGCCGTGTTCTGTCCGGGCGAGGCCATCAGAGTTGCCTGGAAACCGTTCCAGATCGGAGACTCGTACCAGACCGCGTGCGCTGCGCGCCAATCGAACTCTGCGCGCAGGTCGCCGCCGGTGTTGCCCATGATCGAATTGTAGTCGCCGAGCGTCGCCGAGAACGGATCGAACTTGGCGGTCGATTTCTTGTACGGCGTATCCGCCTTGCCGGCCTTGATCGCACCCCACGGTGTTTCCATTCCGATGAAGCTGTCGCGCGTGCCGAACGCGGCGCGTTCGGTCGGCGTAGCCGCGACCTCGACCAGGGATTCGAACTGGGCCACGGCGGCCCATCCGGCGAAGCCGTACGGCTCGAGGTTGTGGCGGGCACGCACGCCGAAATAGGTGAGGTTGCTCGCCACGCCGAACTTGTTGCCCTGATCGAACACGCCGGCGTTGAAGAAGTCGCCCGATAGATCGACGTGGCCGTAAAGGGTAACGGTGGTGTTGTCGACGAAGGCGTTGCCGCCGGGCGCCTTGCTGTAGATCGGCGCGCCACCGATGCTGACGACGGCATGTTCGGGAGCCGGCGGCGTTGGGGAGGGCGCAACGGCCGCGTGCTGGACCGGATTGCCCTTGGGCGTCGACGCTGCGGCCGGAGCCGGAGCGCTCGTGATGTGATTCACGCGATCCCTGAGTTGAGCGTTCTCCTTGGCGAGTTTTGCATTGTTTCGTTCGAGTGCATCCAGACGTGCCATGACGTCGTCGAGCGTTGCCGCATGTATCGGCTGTTGCGCGAGCGCCAGGCAAATCGCCGCGGATGCAGTCCCTACGAGAAGTCTCTTTTTCATTCGATCCCCCATTTGCCGATCACCTCAACGGGCTGCTGAGGCTGCAAACGGGTGGAAATGCTAATGTATACCAAATGCCAGATACACGGCTGATGAGTGAGCTGATGGCGATTAATCGCGGCATGTGACAAAATAGGTACGATGATACTATCGCAGTGCATCAATTTGTCGCACCGAGGTTTTTGGAATAAAATTTGACTTACTTAGATGGCGCTGAAGTAGCTGATAAAAATGCCCTTTTCGAATTATGTCGGTATTGCTGACAAATTATGAGTGCACTGCAACATAAAATGGCCGGTTTGGGATAATGAATGCCAAAATAGAGCCTGCTTTAGTAAAGGCATGCTTGGTTTGAGGTCTTATATTACCGCAGCGGATCGAGGCCGCCGGATATCTGCTCGACCATGTCGCGCAGGAATTGCGGCGGTCCATGCGCGTGCCATTCCCCGTCCGACTGCAGCAGCAGGGGCCGCCGCGTGTCACGGCTGAAGGCTTCGAGCCAAGTGCGCGCCTTTGCCTTCGGACGCTTCCCGATGGCGACCGCGACGTCGACCGGGATCGTCCGCCAGGCGAAGCTTGCGGGAAGGAAGATGAGATCGGATTTGTCCGGACGCATCCAGTCGGGCAGCGGGCTTGTCGGCGCCAGCCAGCCGCAGACGAAATTGTGGCAGGGGTCAACCGGGCGCTCGTGGTAGATCGTGCATTTGCCCGCGCTGCTGAACGGGCATGGCTGCCCCGGATAGACGTCGTGGTCACGAATCCGGATTTTCAGCCAGCCATCGCAGCACGCGGTGCACTCGCCACATCGTCTCGCAATCGCGCTTGGGTCGGCCGGCATGGACCGAGTGTACCCATGCCGCACCGAATTCAGAAGCCCCGCGCGTTGCCGGGCGCGCTACCCGGGCTACGCGCCGCTCAGCCGCACTCCGAGCCGGCCCGCGAGTTCCTGTGTGTACTGCCAGGCGACGCGGCCGGAGCGCGATCCGCGGGTGGTCGACCATTCGAGCGCCTCGCGCTCGAGTTCGTCCTCGGCGATCTTGATGCCGTAATGATCGCAATAGCCCTTCACCATCGCAAGGTACTCGTCCTGGCTGCAGCGATGGAAGCCGAGCCAGAGGCCGAAGCGATCCGACAGCGACACCTTTTCTTCGACCGCTTCGCCCGGATTGATCGCGGTCGAGCGTTCGTTCTCGATCATCTCGCGCGCCAGGAGATGTCGCCGGTTGGAGGTCGCATAGAGGATGACGTTGTCGGGGCGTCCCTCGATACCGCCTTCCAGCACGGCCTTCAGCGACTTGTACGAGGCGTCGTTGCCGTCGAAGGAGAGGTCGTCGCAGAACACGATGAAGCGGAACGAGGAGCTGCGCAGCAGCTCCATCAGGCCGGGCAGGCTTTCGATGTCCTCGCGATGGATCTCGATCAGCTTCAGCCGGTCGGCCGGCTTGCGGTCGACATTGATGCTGGCATGCGCAGCCTTGACCAGCGACGACTTGCCCATGCCGCGGGCGCCCCAGAGCAGCGCATTGTTGGCGGGCAGTCCGTTGGTGAAGCGCTCGGTATTCTCCATCAGGATATCGCGCATCCGGTCGACGCCCTTGAGCAGGCCGATCTCGACGCGGCTGACGCGCGGCACTGGAGCCAGCCGTCCGTCCGGATGCCAGACAAAGGCGTCCGCGGCACTGAGCGACTTGGCCGGATCGTGAGTCGGGGAGGCGGCTGCAAGCCGGCTGGCGATGGTCTCCAGGGCGTTCGCGATCCGCTCGACGGTTACGCCGTTGAGCTCCGTCGCCGGGCGTTTTGTCGCGGCTTTTGCAACGCTTTTGGCTGCCGCTTTGGAGGCGGTTTTGCTGGCTGTTTTGCTGGTGGTTTTCTTGGCTTTTTTCGGCATTTGTCCAGTTCCTGACGGCGCAGCCTTATCGGGCTGGCGGCGGTCCCGCAAGCGCCCTAAATGAAGGTCCGTTAACGTTGCAATTGGGACCGCGGCCGCTATAGTCCGCGCGAATTTGTCCGGACCGCCATACCGCCCCGACCCGAGGGCGCTGCCGGTCCTTTCCCGTCTTAATCCGAGGATCGTCCGAATGCTGATTACTCCTGCGTTTGCCCAGGCTGGAGCGAGTGGTGATACCAACAGCATGTTGATGTCGCTGCTGCCATTCGCGCTGATCTTCGTCATCATGTACTTCCTGATTCTGCGCCCGCAGCAGAAGAAGGTGCGCGATCATGCGGACCTCGTGAAGAACATCCGCCGTGGCGACACCGTGGTGACCTCTGGCGGCCTCGTCGGCAAGGTGACCAAGGTGGTCGACGACGACCAGATCGAGTTCGAGATTTCGGACGGCGTTCGCGTGCGGCAGATGCGCCAGATGATTTCGGGCGTGCGGACCAAGGGTGAGCCGGCGAAGGGCGACGCCAAGGACGAGGCGTCCGCGAGCTGATTGCCGCGGAGCCTTTTGCCGAATCTGACAGGTCAATTCGATGTTGTATTTCACGCGGTGGCGAGCGCTGGGGATTATCCTGATAGCGCTGGTGGTCTGCCTGTGCGCCGTGCCCAATTTCTTCCCCGAAGCGCAGGTCAAGACCTGGCCGGCCTGGGCGCAGCGGCGCCTCGTACTCGGTCTCGATTTGCAGGGCGGCTCGTATCTGTTGCTCGAGGTCGACTCCAACTATGTGAAGAAGGAGAAGCTCGAACAGATCCGCGACGATGCCCGGAAGGCGCTGCGCGATGCTCGGATCGGCTTCACCGGGGGAATCGTAATCCGCAACGACGGCGTCGAGGCCCGGATCGCGAAGGAGGCCGATGTTCCAGCGGCGTTGGCCAAACTTCGGGAGATCGCGCAGCCGATCGGCGGCCTGATCGGATCGAGCGGGCAGCGCGATCTTGAGGTGGCGGACGCCGGAGGCGGGCTGATCCGCATGACGATACCGCAAGCGGCCATGCTCGATCGCATGCGCAAGACCATCGAGCAGTCGATCCAGATCGTCGAGAAGCGCGTCAACGAACTCGGCACCGTCGAGCCCTTGATCCAGCGTCAGGGCACCGATCGCATCCTGGTGCAGGTGCCTGGCCTGCAGGACCCGACCCATCTGAAGGAGCTGCTCGGCAAGACCGCGAAGATGGAATTCCGCATGGTCGACACCACGGCGTCGCCCGATCAGGCCACGGTGCCGGTGGACTCGGAGCGGCTCGTGAGTGCGTCGCCGCCACCGGTTCCGTACATCGTGAAGAAGCAGGTGCTGGTTTCCGGCGCTGAACTCTCCGACGCTCAACCCGGTTTTGACCAGCGCACCGGCGAGGCGATCGTCAGCTTCAAGTTCAATACGTCGGGTGCCCGCAAATTCGCTCAGGCGACCGCCGATAACGTCGGCCAGCCGTTTGCGATCGTGCTTGACGGCAAGGTGATCTCGGCGCCCGTGATCCGCGAGCCGATCACCGGCGGACAGGGGCAGATATCCGGCAGCTTCACGGTGCAGTCCGCCAATGATCTGGCGATCCTGATGCGTGCCGGCGCGCTGCCGGCGCCCTTGACCGTGGTCGAGGAGCGCACCGTCGGTCCCGGCCTCGGGCAGGACTCGATCGAGAAGGGCGAGCTCGCGGCCTATGTCGGCTCGATCCTGGTCATCGTGTTCATGCTGCTCACCTACCGGCTGTTCGGGGTGTTCGCCAACATCGCCGTGGCCATCAACGTCGCCATGATCTTCGGGCTGCTGTCGCTGCTCAACGCCACGCTGACCTTGCCCGGCATCGCCGGCATCGTGCTGACCGTCGGCATCGCGGTCGATTCCAACGTGCTGATCTACGAGCGCATCCGCGAGGAATTGCGCGGCGGCCGCAACGCGATCTCGGCGATCGACGCCGGGTTCAAGCGGGCGCTGGCGACCATCCTCGACTCCAACATCACCACCTTCATCGCTGCCGCCGTGCTGTTCTACATCGGCACCGGACCGGTGCGCGGCTTTGCCGTGACGCTCGGCATCGGCATCATCACCACGGTGTTCACCGCCTTCACCATGACGCGCCTGATCGTCGCCGGGTGGGTGCGGTGGAAGCGGCCGCAAACCGTGCCGATCTGAGAGGCCTGTTGTGACTCATACCGTTCTCATTGGCCTTGGCATCCTGATTGCCGTGCTGACCGTGGTCGCGGCGCTCGGCCTGCTGCCGCCGCTGCGTATCGTGCCCGACGACACGCACTTCGACTTCACGCGCTTCCGCCGCATCAGCTTCCCGATCTCGGCGCTGCTCTCGATCCTCGCGATCACGTTGTTCTTCACCCACGGCCTGAATTTCGGCATCGACTTCAAGGGCGGCACGCTGCTGGAAGTACGGGCTAAATCCGGCTCCGCCGACATCGCCGCGATGCGCACGACGTTGAATGGTCTCGGCCTCGGCGAGGTGCAGTTGCAGCAACTCGGCGGTTCGGGCGAGGCCGACGTGCAGATCCGCGTCGCCGAGCAGCCGGGCGGCGACAAGGCCCAGCAGGATGCGGTGGGCAAGATACGCGCTCGCTCGGCGACTCCGTCGATTACCGCCGCGTCGAAGTGGTGGGGCCGCGCGTCTCCGGCGAGCTGCTCGCCTTCGGCATGCTCGGCCTGATGCTCGCGATCGTCGGCATCCTGATCTATCTCTGGTTCCGGTTTGAGTGGCAGTTTGCGCTCGGCGCCATGATCGCCAACGTCCACGACATCGTGCTGACGATCGGCTTCATGTCGATCACTCAGGTCGATTTCGATCTCACCAGCATCGCGGCATTGCTGACGATTCTCGGCTACTCGCTCAACGACACCGTCGTCATCTACGACCGTATCCGCGAGATGCTGCGGCGCTACAAGAAGATGCCGATGCCGCAGCTGCTGAACGAGTCGATCAACTCGACGCTGTCGCGTTCGATCATCACCCACGTCACCGTGACCCTGGCGCTGCTCGCGCTGCTGCTGTTCGGCGGCCACGCGATCCACAGCTTCACCGCGGTCATGATGTTCGGCGTCGTGCTGGTCGGCACCTATACCTCGATCTTCATCGCGGCGCCGATCCTGATCTATCTCGGCGTTCACACCACCCGGGGCGAGGTGCAGGACGCCCCGGCCAAGAAGCCGGACGCGGCGGCAGCCAAGAAGTAGCCGGCATGAGCAACCCCTCGGACGCTCCCCATCTTCCGAGGTCGGCGCCGATCGAGGCCTACGGCAAGGGCGGCTTCGCGTTTGCCGATATGTCGCACCGCGGCTCGCTGCTGTGTCTGCCTGACTCGATCTGGGCCTGGCCGGTCACCAGGCCGGAGGAGATCGACGAATATTCGCTGCAAAAGGTGTTCGCGGCCGCCAACGCGATCGACACGCTGATCGTCGGCAGCGGCACCGAGGTCTGGGTGCCGCCCAAGGGTCTGCGTGAGGCCTTGCGCGCGGTGCGGGTGGTGCTCGACCCGATGCAGACGGGACCCGCGATCCGCACCTACAACATCATGCTGGGCGAGCGGCGCCGCGTCGCGGCGGCGCTGATCGCGGTGCCATGAACGCGCCGGAGGCGCCGAAGGACGGCGCGGCCTTCTGCGCCGATCTGGTGCGGACCCATGACTTCGTGCGCTACGCCTCGACCTTGTTCCTGCCGGGTCCGGAACGCCGGGCGTTGCTGGCGCTCTACGCCTTCAACATCGAGGTTTCGCGCGTGCACGAGCAGGTCAGCCAGCCGCTGCCCGGCGAGATGCGGCTGCAGTGGTGGACCGACATGCTGGCCGGGACCGGGCACGGCGGCGTCGAGGGCAATCCGGTCGCGGCCGAACTGCTGCATACGATCCGCAGTCATCGCCTGCCGGTCTCGCCATTCTCACGGCTGGTCGAGCAGCACCAGTTCGATCTCTACAACGATCCGATGCCGTCGCTGGCCGCGCTCGAGGGCTATCTCGACGCCACGGCCTCGGCGCTGTTCTCGCAGGCGACGCGCGTGGTGGCACGGCCATCGGAGGCGATCGATCACCTGGCTCGTCATGCAGGCCTCGCCCAGGGCATGGCGCAGGTCATCGCGGCGCTCGGCCGTGACGCCTCGCGGCAGCAGCTGTTTCTGCCGGTAGAGCTGCTTCAGCAGCACGGCAGCAGCAAGGAAGAGGTCTTTGCCGGCAAGCTGACGCCGAATATTCGCGCTGCGATCGATCAATTCGCGGACGAGGCGCAGGGCCATCTCAAGACCGCCTTCGGGCTGCTCGCGGATGTGCCGTCCGGCGTGCGTCCGATCTTCCTGCCGCTCGCCTGTGTCAGGCGCGAGCTGAAGCGGGTGAAGGCGGCCGACTACGATCCGTTCGTGCCGAAGCCGGTCTCACGCCTGCGCACGCTCTGGACGTTGTGGCGGGCGGCGCGCACGGAAGAATTCGGCAGCTAAAGCCATTGTACACCGTTCAATCCGTCATCCCGGCGCAAAGGTTTCGCCTCTGTCGCTGGAGGTGCGCGCTCTTGCGCGCCTCGAAGGATGCACGGCCCGGATAGAGCCCGGCCGTTCGCCCTTCGAGGCTCGCTCCGCTCGCACCTCAGGGTGAGGGGATAACTTATGTCGCCGGATTAATGGTAGCCAGCTTCTATTCTTTCGCGATGTGCTTGGTGAATATCCGGATCGTTGCGCCCCGGACTACCGGGCTGCTGTCGTAGATGTCGGATGCGATCCGCTCGACCGCGTCGCGCAGCGCAACGAATTGCGCCTGTCGCGCCATGCTCGCGGTTCCACGCGTGCCAGCCAGCTCGTCCATTGCGGCGTCGCTGATCTGGCATTCAATTTCTTGCTCGCCGTTCATCATGGTGAATCCGAACGCCATCCGTTCGGAATCATATCCCCCGATACGGCCACGGGTGAGTGGCATTAAGTCTGTCCCTTGAGCGCGCTAGCCCTCGCAAAGAGTGGGGCTTCGCGCCGCGTTTGTCGAGGGCCGGGCGCCGCGAACCGCGTGCGCCTAAAGAACGATCCGGAAAGTGCGATGCGGTTTTCCCTCGCGACGAACGCGGAACGCGTTTGCACGGAGATCGTGCTCAAACAAGAAGCTGAAGCGTGCTGGCGTTTCAGCGCCATCGAGGCTTAGCGCGCTGGGCGATCCATCTCGGCGACTTCGAAATTGAAGCGATCGCGCAGATTCTTGCGTTGTTCGAGGATCTCCCTGAGGAACTCGCGATCGGCGTCACTGCGCATCAGCGGCTCGATCAGGTCGACTTGATTCATGGCGACGAGCTGCAGGATTTCCGTACGCGGCTTGCCGGCGGCATCGCGCGGCAATGCGTGCACGATCTGGATGTGCTCCGGCGGTTTGACGCCCTTGGCTGCGGCAAGCTCATTGCGCAGCGTCTTTTCCAGCGCGGATTGGTCGGCCTCGACGAAGGCGTAGAGACCAACGCCGACGCGGCGGTCGGCGAAGGCGACGATCGCGGTATCGCGCACGTCCGGATTCCTGCGGATCAGATCGACCAGCACCGGGGCGTCGTTGACCAGCCGGCGGCCGCCGCCCTCGCGGTCGGTGAAATTGAAGATGCCGCGCGTGATCGCCTGATAGACCTTCTTGCCGGTCTTGAGCCAGATGCTGGCGACCGCGGACTTCCTGGCGAGCACCTTGCGCTCTTTCGGCGTCAACGCTTCCGGCGCGTAGCTGCGCTTGTGCTTCAACAGATGCCGCAGATCCTCATAGGCCGCGATACGGAACAGGCGGCTTCGGGTCTTGAAGCAGGCGGCGAGCTGGAAGTCGGTGAGATAGGCGCTGCCGTCGCGGCCGACCAGCCAGTTCTGCTCCTTGGCAAGGTCGTTGTGACAGATGCCGGCGCGATGCAGCTTGCGCAACGCTTGCTTGGCGGAGCGGAAATAAGCGACGTCGCCATGCGGCTTCGCCAGATGCAGCGCCGCCCCGTCGATGAAGCCGCGCACCAGTGCGCGCCGGCCGGCCCACAACAGCTTCGGCCCGACGTCGAGGTCGCGCGCCAGGGTCAGCGCGCGGCGCTCGCGCGAGAACAGATGCAGGGCCACGGCGAACGACCAGAACGGCACCTGATCGAGCCGGCGCAGCACGCCGTCGACTTCGCCGTGTTCAGTGCGGAAGCGACCGCGCTCGACGGTTGAGAACACGTCGCGCTTGAGCAGGACACCCTGGCTCCATCGCGCCGACAGGGTGGCGTCGTCGTCTTTCGGCAAGCTCATGATCGTCAGGCCGCTGCCGCAACGCGCAGGTGCTCTGCGATCCAGTGGTCGAGATCGGCAAGCGCACGCGCGCTGATCGCCTGTTTCTTGGCGACGGTCTTCTCGTTGCCGCGCAGCCGCGAACCGTCCGGCTTCTTGGTCGGTGGACTGGCCAGCGGCGGGAACAAACCGAAATTGATGTTCATCGGTTGGAACGAACGCGAACCGGCGTCGATCGTTTCGATATGGCCGCCGGTGATGTGGCCGAGCAGCGCGCCGAGCGCGGTCGTGGCTGGAGGCGGCGTCAATGCGGCGCCGCGCATGTCGGCGGCGGCGCAGAGGCCGGCAATCAGGCCGACGCTGGCCGATTCGACGTAACCCTCACAGCCCGTCATCTGTCCGGCGAAGCGCAGCCGCGGCTGCGCACGCAGGCGCAGCTGATTATCGAGCAGCTTCGGCGAATTCAGGAAGGTGTTGCGATGCAGGCCGCCGAGGCGGGCGAACTCCGCGTTCTCCAGGCCCGGGATGGTGCGGAACACACGCTGCTGCGCGCCGTGCTTCAGCTTGGTCTGGAAGCCGACGATGTTGTAGAGCGTGCCGAGCTTGTTGTCCTGCCGCAGCTGGACGATCGCATAGGCCTTGACCGTTGGATTGTGCGGATTGGTTAATCCCACCGGCTTCATCGGGCCGTGGCGCAGCGTTTCCTGACCGCGTTCGGCCATCACCTCGACCGGCAGGCAGCCGTCGAAATAGGGCGTGTTGGTTTCCCAATCCTTGAAGTCGACCTTCTCGCCATCGAGCAGCGCCGCGACGAAGGCGTCATACTGCTCCTTGGTCATCGGACAGTTGATGTAGTCGGCGCCGGTGCCGCCGGGGCCGACCTTGTCGTAGCGCGACTGAAACCAGGCCACCGACATGTCGATGGAATCCTTGTGCACGATCGGTGCGATCGCGTCGAAGAACGCCAGCGCGTTCTCGTCGGTCAGCTGCCTGATGGCATCGGCGAGCGGTGCCGAGGTGAGGGGACCGGTCGCGACGATGACGTTGCTCCAGTCGGCCGGTGGCAAGCCCGCGACCTCCTCACGGCTGATCTCGATCAGCGGGTGTTCGTAGAGCGCCTTGGTGACGGCGGCGGAAAAGCCGTCGCGGTCGACCGCCAGCGCGCCGCCGGCGGGCACCTGGTTGGCATCGGCCGAGCGCATGATGAGGGAGTCCAGCCGCCGCATCTCGGCGTGCAGCAGCCCGACCGCGTTGTTGGCGGCATCGTCGGAACGGAAGGAGTTCGAGCAGACCAGTTCGGCGCAGCCTTCGGTCCGATGCGCCTCGGTCATTCGCTGCGGGCGCATTTCGTGCAGGACGACGCGGACGCCGGAATTGGCGACCTGCCAGGCGGCTTCCGAGCCGGCGAGCCCCGCGCCCACGATGTGCACGGGTTGGGAAGAGGATTGATGCGGTGTCATCGCGAAGCGTTAGCGCGTTTCGAGACCATATGCATCTGAAACCGCGCCACAAACGACAACGCCCGCTGTGGAAGCGGGCGTTATCCGTCATCAGATGGCTTGCGGCCGATTAGCCGTTGTAGGTACCGGCGGCAACGCGCGGAATGTCCGAGCGGTCGAGGCCGATATCGGCCAGTTCGCGATCGCTGAGCTGGGACAGTTCGCTGACATTGCGCTGATAATCCCGGAAAGCCTGGATCATGCGGATGAGCGAGAGCAACATGGTAGTCTCCTAGTAGTTCAGATTCAGCTTTTCAAAAGCCTCATCGTTGAAGTGAATATAGATGACGTGGTGCGGTGCGGTAGTTCAAATGTTGCGATGCAGCTAAGGTCAAAACGCATGGCGGCGGTAAGTTTCGATTAACCCTTTGGCGCCTTGGCTGCGGGTCCGTAGACAGATGTTCCGCCAAAGCCCGGTATTCCGGCAAAACACCCCTGAGATCAGCCGGTTAATGAAATCCCCGGCGTGTCTTTTCACATTGCCTATATGGTAATTGAAGACCTTTTTTCAAACGCCATTGACCGCGAATGGGAAGGGTCACCTCGATGTGTCCCATGCGTGATTCGCATGCAAACAACTGACGTTTTTATGAATATAAATTCATTTAATGGGGTGGGCTGACGACCGATGAGGGCGGCGTCAATCAGTCGCATTGACGCTGAAGGTAATTCGGTCCCGTCCGTCCGCAGATTTCGTCGCGCGCGGCATATCGTTTGAAATCTGCTGCTGATTTGCGGAAGTGAACTTCGATTGGTGTGAACCATCCCGGCGAAGCCATTGCGGCGCGGCTTCCTTACCGACTTGTAATCAAAACATTATGCAACGCATGCGCGATCCGCACGCAGCGCCTATCACATTCGTATCGCGCGAAGTTCATTCTGAACGGTGCCGTGAACAGCGAATAATCGTTCCGCAGATTCCGCAATCACGCTGGTTTCTGTTCAAGAACAGAAGATGGAACATCTCATGATCAAGACATTGATCGCAGCAGCCGCTGTGGCTGCCGTCGCTTGCGCTGTTGCTCCCGCCCAGGCCGCGCATCGTCATCACACGGGCCTCGGCTGCAGCGGCGCCAACTTCGGCAAGACCGAAGCCGCTGTCGAAGCTATGGCCGACAATGAGGTCAAATTCGCGGCGGAGAAGGAAGTCTCGCTGGCCCAGGACGCGATGCTGAACAACAAGTGGGGCGCATGCGGCGCACACCTCAGCAAGGCTGCAGAATCCAGCATGGCGAAGTAAGTTTTGATGATGACGATGGGGGCCGATTGCCTGGGGCAATCGGCCCCTTGATTTGGCTGGAGCGTGATCGGCCCGGATGAATCAGGAACCACTGTTCGCGATCAAGCTTTGAAGCGCTTCCTCGACGCGGCCGGTTGCTGGTTTGGCGAAGCAGCCGACCTCGATGGGTGTGGTAGCTGAGCCTGCCGTATTGGTCGGCCCAGTTGCGCAAGATGAAGACCCCGGTGGTCCATGTTGCGGGTTGCCAAAAACGCAGTGTCTCGCCCGCGACAAGCGCTCAATGTAATCGACCTATTCCGGCGGGCGGGCGCCGTCGCGCCGCGCGGGCGCCGCGATCGAATGTCCCTCTCGTGCTCTGGATGGAGTGCCGTTGATCGGCCCGCTTCGCGCCGATTCACGCACGTCCGAGGGGGGCGCGCCGTATTGCCGGCGAAAGCTGCGGTTGAAATAGGACACGTCGCCGAAACCGACCTCAAAGGCGACCGCGCTCACAGGCCGATCGGCGTAGCGCGGATTGACGAGCAATCGATGCGCTCGTGCGAGACGGCGCCCGAGCACGAATTGTGAAAACGTGGTCCCGTCGTCTTCAAACATCCGTTGCACCTGGCGCGGGGTGACGGCGTGCCGCCGCGCTACCGCCGCAACCGTGAGATTACCGTGATTGAGATGGTCGATGATATCGGCCTTGATGGCACGCAGCCGCGCCGCGCGGACGCCCCGCCCATGGGCAAGAGCCGCGGCATCTCTCGTTGCGCCGAGCGCCACAGCGATCAGATCGTGTACGTGCGAGGCCACGTGGTGCCGTAATTGAGGCGTGGCAAGCGCATAATCCTCCTGCAGCGCCCCAACATAGCTAACCAGCAATTTCAGCGCTTCGGTGGAGCGCGCAATGGGCTGCATCACCGAGGAATCGACGCTGCTCACCAACGGCGCCAGCGCCGGCCTCGGAACGTGAAGGCACAGAATCTTCGCCGGGGCAGGGCAGACCATCGCGACCGGATCCGCCGAGCTGACCAACAGCGCGTCGCCGGCGCTCCACGTGATCTCGCGTCCACGCTGCACCATCATGGCGTCGTGCGAGCCCATCACCAGGACAAGCCCGTCATTGCCATCCGCCAACTGTTCGGCACCCCGCTCGTAGCGAAACGCCGACATGCTGGCCGACGTGATGGACAGCCCGGGCAGCATCCGCACGGTCACGTCCGCATGCAAAGAATGATCCTGCAGTGGCGCGAGGTCGGCCCTCAGCACCAGCCGGCCGTACAGATCACGCCATGCGGCCATACGGTCCTGCTCGGCAAAATCTTCCAAGGAAAACCGGGAAAGTGCAACGTCGTTGGCTGTCGAGGTCATCGGGGAAACTCAGGTTGTCTCAACAGGTGTCGCCGAATTGCCGCATCTCGTTCACCAAGGCGACCCGGCGGTAACAATCGCACGCGACGCAGTGCTTCTAGCCAACGACCCTGCGGTGTCAAAGCACCCAGCGTATGCTCCATCCGCGGTTCGCCCCTGCCGGCAGGTGCAGTCCGAGGTGGAACCGCACGTCCCATTGGCCGAAACGCATACAGATTGAAATGCCGACCTGCCAGGTCGCTTTCGTCCAAGGCGTTGTCGCGCCTGTCCAAGCCGGGCGGGCGGACCAGCCGCTAAACCTCTAGCGCAAAACCGACTTGCTCGCGGAAAGATATTAGATGATTCCAGCGCTACTTTTGCATGCTCAAGTCGCGCTCGGCGACGTCACGCCTGCCGTGGGCATCATCGGCGTACTGGCCGTGTTCCTCGGAACGTTACTGTTTGCCTGGATGGTGTACCGGACCGCAGCCCCCAAGATGTCGCCGGCCGGAGTGGCAAAGCTCACAGCTCGAACTTCATGCGCCCACTGATCCAAGCCGCGGTGTGGCTGGTCCTCGTTGCGGGAAGTAACACGACTTTCGCCGAAGGCGCGGCAACTTCCTGCCGGCTGATCAATGGCAAGGCGATGATGCAGGCCGAACTGCTCTTTGGGCGTCGTATCGCCGGACATGGCCGCGTATCGGACGCCCAGTGGACCGACTTCCTTGTGCGGGAGGTGACACCGCGCTTTCCAGATGGATTGACCGTGCTCAGGGCCTTCGGCCAGTGGCGCGACCCGAACACGGGGCAGATCACACGCGAGCCGTCCTTTGTCGTGCGCATCATCGCTGCCGAGGCGCCGGAGACCTTGGCACGCTTGACGCAGATCGGCGCCGCATACAGGCAGCGCTTTCATCAACAGTCGGTTGGCCTCACGCTCTCGACCACTTGCGCATCGTTCTGACCACGCGCTGCGATACGTTTCCTTGGTCAAGGCGACCAAGGCCGCTTGCCCGGGGCAGCGGCCCTTTGACGTACCTTGTGGCGACGTAGCTTATGGCGCTTTGGCGAGTTGGGTTGCGAAGTAGCCGATCGTCTTGGCGTACACCTCGCTCTTGTTCCACTGCTGGATCACGGCAAAGTTCTCGCTGCCGGGCTCCCAGCCTTTGCCGTTCTTCCAGCCATAACTCTTCAGGAAGTTCGCCGTCGATGCCAGCACGTCGGGTACATTGTGCAGCAGGTCGCGCTTGCCGTTGCCGTCGAAGTCGACCGCGAATTTGATGTAGGACGACGGCATGAATTGAGTCTGGCCGAGCTCGCCGGCCCAGGCGCCGCGCATCTCCTGCGGCGCAAGGTCGCCGCGCTCGACGATGCGCAACCCATCCATCAGTTCGGCCTTGAACATGTCGGAGCGGCGGCAATCATAGGCCAGCGTCGCCAGCGAACGCAGGGTCGGAAACTTGCCGGTGTTGACGCCGAAATCGGTCTCCAGCCCCCAGATCGCGACCAGGATTTCACCCGGCACGCCATAGGCCTCCTCGATCCGCGACAGCACGGAGCCGTAGCGCTTCATCATGTCGGAGCCGCGGTTGAGGCGGGGCGGCACCATACGGCCCGAGAACTGCTCGAACGTCTGGCTGAACACCTGCTGCGAATGGTCGCGCGCCAGGATCGCCTTGTCTTGCGTGACGCCGTTCAATCCGGCCTGGATCGCGTTCTGCGAGATGCCTTTGGCCGCCGCCTCCTTCTTGAAATCGTCGAGCCAGGACTCGAACGTGCCCGTGCCGCATTGGGCGGCCAGCGCCGACGCGGTCGTGGTCAATAGCCACGCGCCAACGGCGAGGGCGCGAAGGGGAATACGAGAAGTCATAGGCAATTTACTCCGGAGTCTGCGATGTCATCGATTGGTCGCCAAACCCGGCGGGTATGTTCGCGGCAACCGCGGCCAAAACAAGGCTCGCAATTGAGCCTTTTGTCTCAGCGAGCGCTGCAAATGCCACGCCAATTTCACACCCATTTGACGATCCGGAACGACAAACCGCCGGCCGAATATATCGGCCGGCGGTTGCTTTCACGTTTACGCGTTCAGTTTCGGCCGGCGCTTAGCCGCGATCGCTGCGCCGCCATGGAAACAGATTGGCCGGGAAGTCCGCGGCGGGCTTGCGCTCGCGCGGTTCGGGGATGATCGGCCGCGCATTCGGATCCTTGACGATGACCTCGCGGTAGAGATGCCAGGTGGCGTGACCGAGCAGCGGGATCACCACCGCAAGCCCGAGGAAGAACGGGATCGTACCCAGCACCAGCAGCGCCGCGACGATCAGGCCCCAGGCCGCCATCGGCACCGGGTTCTGTGCGACGGCGCGCATCGACGTCACCATGGCTTCGCCGGCGCTTGCCTGGCGGTCCAGCATCATGGGGAAGGCGACCACGCTGATGCAAAGCGCGATCAGCGCGAACAGGAAGCCGACGCTGCAGCCGACCACAATCAGCCACCAGCCTTGCCGGGTGGTCAGCACGCGCTCGGCAAAATCGGGAATGTCCGCCGCGATCGCATAGCCGAACACCGCCGTGTAGATCGCCTGCGCGGTCGCGATCCAGGTCACGAACAGCGCGAACAGCAGTGTTCCGACTCCGAGCATCGCGCCGAACGACGGCGAGCGGAATACCTGAATGGCGTCCCATGCGGATGCTTCCTCGCCATCCTCGCGGCGGCGGCTCATCTCGTAGAGGCCGATGGCGGCAAACGGGCCGAGCAGGGCGAAGCCCGCGGCCATTGGAAACAGCAGGGGCAGCACGGAATAGCCGTGCACGGTGCGCGCAAGCACAAGACCGAGCACCGGATAGATCAGACACAGGATGATGGCGTGGCTTGGCACAGCCTTGAAGTCTTCCCAGCCGAGACGGAGCGCATGATGCAAATCGGACAGGCCGATGGTGCGAATGACAGGCGCAGATGCGGCACCTTGTCCGCTCTGCGTCATCGATGTGACATTGCCTTGGTATGGAGTGGCCATGGTCGTTGTCTCCCTCTGGACGGTCGCATTTCGCGCCCGGCACGCGGGCACAAACGTACCGCCTCACGAAGCGATCACGAGCAAGCCAGACGCGAAAGACAAAGCAGGGAACTGGCCGTGTCGCGAACTGTGCAGCAAGGGTACTCCCAAACCGCGGCAAAAGCACTCACGCTTAAGTGAATGTCGCATTGGCAAGCTATGGAGGGGACGGTAGACTTGAACTGCGACCGCGGTCAGCCGGCGCATTGCCGTGTGACCTTCACATCTCAACTCTCTTGGGAGCGAACGATGAGCATTTTCGGAAAAATCATGGGCGCGATCTTCGGCCACAGCGCCAGTGCCGCGCCCGCCGGCGGAACGGCCACAAGCGCAGCTCCGGCCGGTGGATCCGGCAGCGCATCGTCGTCTCCTGCTGCAGTGCCTGCGGGTGCTGCGCCCACGCAGTCCGTTGACGTTGCCCCTATCCTCGACAAGGCGGTGGCAGCGAAGGGCGAGAAGCTCGAATGGCGGACCTCGATCGTCGACCTGATGAAGGCGCTCGACATCGACTCCAGCCTGACGGCGCGCAAGGAGCTTGCCAAGGAGCTCGGCTACACCGGCGACACCAACGATTCCGCCAGCATGAACATCTGGCTGCACAAGCAGGTGATGACCAAGCTCGCGGCCAATGGCGGCAAGCTGCCCCCGGATATCAAGCACTGACGGGATCATCTTCCCGCAGACGGCCAGGGCCCGCGCCAGCGCGGGCCCTTTTTATGGGACAGCGAACATCTATAGATCGGCGAACAAGAAGGAGAACTCCCATGAAAACTCCGATGACTGATCTCGATCGCCGGACGATGCTCGCGACCGGCGCCCTCGCTCTGGCCGGCGCCGCCGCACAATCCGCGCCGGTCCATGCCGAAACCGCGCCGAAGGCGATGTTTCCGGTACCGGCCGTGACGATCCCGATCGTCGGCGCCACCGAGGTCTTCCAGGTTCGTCGCATCTACTGCATCGGTCGGAACTACGCGGCGCATGCGCTCGAGCGCGGCTCCGATCCGACCCGCGAGCCGCCGTTCTTCTTCCAGAAGCCGACCGATGCGATCCAGAATGTCGCGATCGGCGCGGTCGCCGATCATCCCTATCCGTCGCTGACCAAGAACTATCACCATGAGGTGGAGCTGGTCGCGGCGCTGAAATCCGGTGGCACCAACATTCCTGCCGACAAGGCGCTCGACCATGTCTATGGCTACGCGCTCGGGCTCGACATGACGCGGCGCGATTTGCAGAACGGCATGGCGGCGGAGAAGAAGCCGTGGGAGATCGGCAAGAGCTTTGACCACGCCGCGGTGCTCGGACCGATCCACCCGGCTGACAAGACCGGTCACTTCACGAAGGGGGCGATCTCGCTCGCGGTCAACGGCACGGTGCGGCAGAGCTCGGATTTGAAAAACATGATCTGGAGCGTCGCCGAGCAGATCGCCAAGCTCTCCGAAGCCTTCGAGCTGAAGGCCGGCGACATCATCTATTCCGGCACGCCGGAGAATGTCGGCCCGGTCGTCAAGGGCGACGTGCTGCTCTGCAAGCTCGAGGGCCTGCCCGACATGTCGATCAAGATCGTCTGACGAGCCCGGCGCTAGCCGGCAAGATCCGCGTATTCCGGATGTTTGTCGAGATAATCCACCACGAAGCCGCAGCCGGCGATCACCTTGTGGCCGTCGGCACGGATCAGCTCCAGCGCGCCCTTGACCAGCTCCGACGCGATGCCGCGGCCGCGCAGGGCGCGCGGTGTCTCGGTATGGGTGATGATGACGGCCGAGGGCGTCTGCCGGTAACTGGCAAAGGCTGTGCCGCCCTCGGTATCGAGCTCGAAGCGCCTCTCGGCCTTGTTGTCGCGGACGGCAGCCATCGCAAAATCCTGGTTGATTCACAGGCCTTGATCTAAACGCGTGAACCCGTCGGTGCAAAGCCGCGACCAACCCGCAAATTGGCATTTGTGGATTGACGATATGCGCATTTTACCCTGCCTGGCCGCCGCATTGCTCGGCGTCGCCCTGACCCTGCCAAAACCTCCGCAAGCGGCGGCCGCCGACGATCCGAGCTGGCAGACCTGCATCGGCGCCACGACGGCCCCAGGCGACCGCGTGGCCTCCTGCACAACGGTCATCGACGGCAAGACCGAGACCGGCAGGCGGCTTGCGGGAGCCTATTGTAACCGCGGCCATGGTCTGACCGAGAAGCGCGAGCTCGATGCCGCGCTCGCCGACCTCAACGAGGCCATCAAGCTCGATCCCGCCTTTGCCTGCGCCTACACCAATCGCGGCCGCGTCTACGCCTTCAGGCAGGATCTCGATCATGCAATCGCCGACTACGACGAGGCGATCCGCATCGATCCGGGCTTTGCGTTGGCCTACAACAATCGCGGCGATGCCTGGCTCAACAAGGGCGATCTCGACCGCGCATTGGCCGACCTCAGCCTCGCCATCAAATACAATCCAGAGCTCTCGACGGCCTACGGCAATCGCGGCTTCGTCTACTACCGCAAGCACGACGCGGCACATGCGATTGCCGACTTCACCACCGAGATCAGGCTCGAGCCCAACGTGCTCGCCTACATCAACCGCGGCAATGTCTATCGCGACGCCGAGCAGCTCGACCGCGCCGCCGCCGACTACGGTGAGGTGACCAAGATTGCGCCGACCGATGCGCGCGGCTGGCGCAACCGCGGCCTGGTCCGGCTGTTCCAGGGCGACAACAAGGGCGGGCTCGCGGATTACGACAAGGCGTTGCAATACGATCCCGCCGACGTCAATTCCTGGAACAACCGCGGCCAGGCCAAGCTGCGGCTCGGCGACAAGAAGGGTGCGGCGGCCGACTTCCGCAAGGCGCTCGAGCTGCAACCCGACCTGAAGACCGCCAAGGCGGGGCTGGCGCGCCTCGGCGAGGTGCGGTGACGCGCGACGCCGGCAGCTGTCGCTCCTGCCGCATCGCACACACGCTGATCGGGCCTTGCGGTGCGATGCAATTCGATTAGGCTTGATGGCAGACATACGCCCCTGATGCGGCCCGATGGTCGTTTGGTACGGAGTCGTGGGACCGGCCGCTGACGTATGCCCCTTGTCGCAAGGAGGTTCGTCATGTCGGACAATCGTTTCTTTGGTACACACCACACCTGGGAGGACTGGCTCGGCATGGCGCTTGGCGTGCTGATCATGGTCTCGCCCTGGTTCCCGATGCAGGTCAGCGACGTCGTCGATGTCGAACGCAGCCATCTGGTGCTCAACAGCTTCGTGGTCGGCATGCTGGTGCTGGGTCTCGCCCAGCTCGAATATGTCGCGCTGCATCGCTGGGAGGAGGTGGCGAGCATTCTGCTCGGCCTCTGGCTGATCGTGTCGCCTGCCATCTTCGGCTATTCGGACGACCGGGCGCTGCAGCTCTGGCACATCCTGCTCGGCGCGCTGGTCGCCATGATCGGCGCGTTGCAGCTTTGGCAGGACTGGAACCTGAGCGAGCAGGAACTGGCCAAGCATCCGCAGTAGCGGTCCGTACCGGCAGCAATGGGCTCGCCGCCGCCCGCGCGCGGTATCATGGCGCTGCGCCCGGCAGGCCTTGCCGAAGGTGGCGGCTTGGCGATAAATCGGGTGGTACCAACCCTTTGCGGCGCTTGAAGACGCCCGGTTCTGACCGAGGAAACACCCGATGACTGTCCTGACAATGCCCTGTCTGTTGTGCGTTTCGGCGGGGCGGCAATGAGCGGGACGGCTGCTGCCGCGCCGCGCGGCGGGATCGCGCGGGTGTCGCGCCGGGTGATGAACCTCGCCTACATCCTGACCCAGAACGCCCGCCGCCATGGCGATCGCCCCGGCTTCATCTGGAACGAGAAGGCGTGGTCGTGGCGCCATATCGACCAGAATGTCTCGGCGCTTGCGGCGGCGCTGGCCGCGCGCGGGATCGTCAAGGGCGACCGCATCCTGGTGCATTCCAAGAACTGCGACGAGATGTTCTGGTCGATGTTCGCAGCCTTCCGGCTCGGCGCGGTCTGGGTGCCGACCAATTTCCGCCTGATGCCGGACGAGGTCGCCTATCTCGCCGCAGCCTCCGGTGCCAAGGCGTTTCTCTGCCACGCCGATTTCCCCGAGCATGCCAAGGCGGCCGCCAATCCCGCGCTCGAATTCGTCTGGCGGATCGGTGAGGAGGGCACCTTCGGCGAAGCGACCGTCGGTGACGTCATCGCCAAACACGCCGGCGCCGCGGTCGAGAACACGGCGGTCGAGTACGACGATCCCTGCTGGTTCTTCTTCACCTCCGGCACCACCGGCCGCTCCAAGGCGGCGGTCCTGACCCACGGCCAGATGGCCTTCGTGATCACCAATCATCTTGCCGACCTGATGCCCGACACCACCGAGCAGGACGCCTCGCTGGTGGTGGCGCCGCTGTCGCATGGCGCCGGCGTGCATCAGCTGGTGCAGACCGCGCGCGGCGTGCCGACCATCCTGCTGCCGTCGGAGAAGTTCGACATCGCGGAGGCGTTCCGCCTGATCGCGAAGCATCGCGTCAGCAACATGTTCACGGTGCCGACCATCCTGAAGATGATGGTCGAGCATCCCGCCGCCGACCAGCACGACCATTCCTCGCTGCGCTACATCATCTATGCCGGCGCGCCGATGTATCGCGAGGACCAGAAGGCGGCACTGCACAAGCTCGGCGGCGTGCTGGTGCAGTATTTCGGCCTCGGCGAGGTCACCGGCAACATCACGGTGCTGCCGCCCGGCCTGCACGATCCCGAGGACGGCCCGCATGCGCGGATCGGGACCTGCGGGTTCGAGCGCACCGGCATGCAGGTCTCGATCCAGGCCGACGACGGACGTGAGCTGAAGCCGTACGAGACCGGCGAGATCTGCGTGATCGGTCCCGGCGTGTTCGCCGGCTATTACGACAATCCCGAGGCCAATGCGAAGGCGTTTCGCGACGGCTGGTTCCGCACCGGCGATCTCGGCCACATCGACGAGGAGGGCTTTGTCTACATCACCGGCCGCGCCTCCGACATGTACATCTCCGGCGGCTCCAACATCTATCCGCGCGAGATCGAGGAGAAGCTGTTGACGCATCCCGCGGTCGGCGAGGTCGCGGTGCTCGGCGTGCCCGATCCCTTCTGGGGCGAGGTCGGCGTCGCCGTCTGTGTCGCGCGGGAGGGCACCGACGCGGTCGCGGAGGCGGAGCTTGCCGCCTATCTCGCGCCGAAGGTGCCGCGCTACAAGATGCCGAAGCGCTTCTTTTTCTGGGAAGCGCTGCCGAAGTCCGGCTACGGCAAGGTGCCGAAGCGGCTGATCCGCGACGAGCTCGAGGCGCGCGGGCTGCTCGAGGTGATCGCCAAATCGACGGGCGCGTGAGGCGATGCGCAGCATCGCCCAGCCTGGCTCTCCCATAACCGAGCGCATCCAGTGGGTCGCCGCGCGCGGCCGCGGCTTTTCATTCGTGCTCGAGGCCGGCATTCCGTTGCTCGAAGCCGTGCGCCGCGGCTTTGAGGCGGAGGGTTTTGCCGGTGGCGTGTTGAGCACCAAGGGCGGAGCGCTGGGCCCGTTCGCCTATGTCATGCCGGCGCTGTCGAGGGACGGCGACAACGCCGCCTTTTACAGCGACACGTTTCGTCCCGACGGCGTGACGCGGCTCAAGCTCGCGGCGCTGACCTTTGGCGAGCGCGATGGCGCGCCGTTCTTTCATTGCCACGGCCTGTGGACCGAGGCCGACGGCCGCTTCAACGGCGGACACATGCTGCCGGATGAGACCATCGTCGCCGAGCCGTTCGAGGTCAGCGCTTTCGGGATCGACGGCGCGACGTTCCTGGCCGAGCCCGACAGCGAGACCAATTTCAAGCTGTTCGGGCCGGTCGCAACCGAACCGCGCGGGGCGAAGGCCACAAGCCATGCCTTCGCACTGCGGCTGCGGCCGAACCAGGATTTCGCCTGCACGCTGGAAGGGTTTTGCCGCCAGCACGGCATTTTGCGCGCGCGGCTGCATGGCGGCGTCGGCTCGACCATCGGCGCGGTCTTGGCCGATGGCCACACCGTGGTGCCGTTCGCGACCGAGCTTGCGGTGACCGCCGGGCAGATCGCGCCCGATGCCAATCGCCGTCTGCGGGCCAGCCTCGACGTCGCGCTGGTCGACTATCTCGGCGGCATCGCCGAGGGACGTCTGGTGCGCGGAGACAATCCGGTGCTGATGACGATGGAGCTCGTGCTCGAGGTGCTGGAGGAGGCGGAGCAGCCGTAGGCACATCCTCTCCACGGGTCGTCCCTGGAGGTCTCGCGCCGCCCCCTTCGCCGGGACGACGCTGAGTGTGTTGCAGAGTCAGCAATCAGCGGCAGGGGGATCACCGCCGCTTGCGCACATGGACATTGATGTCGAGTTGCGCGCCGGTCCGTCGTGTATCGTTCCTGATATGTTCTTGACGCCGTCCGGCGCATCTGGGATGGTTCGGACTGGTGCGTGGAGGCGAGGGCGGCCGGTGGCAAGACGACAGCGTCCGATCAATATGCCCGCGCCGTATCTCCGGCGGATCTGGCTCGATCCGACCCGCATTCCCAACCGCCAGGCCTACCCGTTCGTGCTGCCGCTGCTGCGCGACGAATTTGAACTCGGCTTCGACAAGGCGATCACCATCATCGTCGGCGAGAACGGCACCGGCAAGTCGACGTTGCTGGAAGGTATCGCCGTGATGGCCGGCTATGACGACGCCGGCGGCGGCAAGGGCTATCGCGCGGTCGACCATGGTCGTGCAGTGGAGAAGATGGGCGGCTCGCTTGCGGTGGCGCTGCGTGCAAGCTGGCTGCCCAAGATCACCAACGGCTGGTTCTTCCGCGCAGAGAGCTTCTTCTCGGTGGCGCGCTATGTCGACGAGGCCGCGCTGGACGTCGGAGACATACCGCCGAACTTCTTGTCCTATTCCCACGGCGAAGGTTTTCTGCGCTTCTTCGAGGAGCGCTGCCAGCGGCAGGGCATCTTCATCTTCGACGAGCCGGAATCCGCGCTGTCGCCGTCGCGCCAGATCGAATTCCTCAAGCTGCTGCACCGGATGCACGGCACCGGCCACTGCCAGGTGATCATGGCGACGCATGCGCCGGTGTTGATGGCCTATCCGAACGCGACGCTGCTGCGGCTGACCAAATACGGGCTCGAGCCGGTAAGCCTGCGGGAGACCGATCACTACCGGCTGATGCGCGAGTTCTATGACGACCCGAAGGGGTTCGTCGAGGCCGCGATCGAGGAGTGAGACCGCTGATCCGCGGCTTGCCTCCCGGCGAACCCGGCGGCCGCGAACTTCGCTCTGGTGCAAGAAGCCGATCCCCGATCTAGTCTAGAATCTCGAACCATAAGCTTCGGCGCGCCCGTCACGGCGCAGACCGAAAAACCGGGAGAGAACAAGGATGAGGCGTACGATCGCGCGTGCTGGCGTCGTGGTGGCGGCATTGGCTGTGTTAGGGGCCGCCTGGGCCCATGGGCCGACCCGCCAGAAGGTGCGGGAGTCCATCGAGATCGACGCGCCGCAGGCCAAGGTGTGGGCGATGATCGGCAATTTCCAGGACATGAGCTGGCTCGCCGGCGTCACCAAGACCGAAGGCGAGAAGGGCAACGAGATCGGCGCCACAAGGCGGCTGACGCTGGCGCCCGGCGCCACCGTCGACGAGGAGCTCTACAAATACGAGCCCGAGATGATGAGCTATTCGTACCGGATCACGGCGGTCGACGTGAAGGTGCTGCCGGTCACCAATTATTCCTCGACGCTGACGGTGTCGCCGGCGCCCGAGGGCAAGACGAAGCTGGAATGGGCCGGCGCGTTCTACCGCGGCTTTCCCAACAACGATCCGCCGCCGGAGCTGAACGACGAGGCCGCGATCAAGGCGGTGAGCGGGATGTACAAGGCCGGACTCGAAGCGCTGAAGAAGAAGATCGAGAGCGGCACCTGAGCGTGCGGGCGGTAGTTCTGGCTGCGCTGTTTGCTTGCTTCGGCGCCGCGCATGCCGAGGAGGCGTTCGTCACCAACCAGCTCAGCGACGATCTCACAGTGGTCGATCTCGCGACCTCGAAGCCGGTCGCGACGATTGCAATCGGCGGCAAGCCCGCAGGCGTCGCCGTCAGCAATGACGGCCGCTTCGCCTATGTGACCAGCCCGGATGCCAAGGCGCTCACCGTGGTCGACGCGGCCGCGCGGAAGGTGGTCGGCCGGGTCGATGTCGGCGGCGGTCCGCTCGGCATCGCGGTGGCACCCGACGGCGCGACGATCTATGTCGCCGACTGGTATGCCGCCGCGGTGCGCGTCATCGACGCGAAGGAGCAGCGGGTTGCCGCCAGCATCGCGGTCGGCGCCTCGCCGTCCGGGCTCGCCGTGACGCCGGACGGGCGCCTGCTGCTCTCGGCCGACCGCGACGACGACAGCGTCTCCATCATCGACACATCAACGCATGAGCGGAGAGGGAACGTGAAGGTCGGCACCCGTCCGTTCGGCATCACCATCGATGTCGACGGCAAGCGCGCCTACACCGCCAATGTCGGCTCCAACGACGTCTCCGTGATCGACATCGCCACCGCCCGGGAGCTTGGCCGCGTCCACGTCGGCCTGCGCCCCTACGCGGTGGCGCTGGCGCAGGGCCGCGGCTTCGTCACCGACCAGTATGACGGCAAGGTCAGCGTGTTCGACCTCGAGACCTTGCAGCCGCTGAAGCGGATCACGGTCGGCGACTATCCCGAAGGCATCGAGGCGACGGCAGACGGCCGGCGCATCGTGGTCGCGAACTGGGAGAGCAACACGCTGACCATGATTGATGCCGCCGAGATGAAGGTCACCGGCGAGGTCAAGGTCGGCGACGGACCGCGCGCATTCGGGGCGTTTCTCAGGCGGACGGAGTAGGCGGAAGGTCCACGTCCCAAAATATCGAAAACAACCCCATGCAAAGGAGCAGGTTGCCGCCGGCAGTCGGAAAACCGGCTTGACGCGTCGGGCAAATCAGTGATACGTTTCTATTATTCCGAAATGGTGCGCTATCAAATCGATCCGTCCGATCGACTAGAGCGGGATGGGTTTTGGTTGAATCGGGTGCCGGTCCTCGTTTCACCTCTCCCCGGTGGGGAGAGGTCGGATTT
>NZ_JACMYK010000015.1 GCF_020889785.1 Bradyrhizobium acaciae | reverse complement strand
TGGGCATCCAGTTCGATGCTGCCTCTGGAGACCATCATCCTGGAGACGGCACGGTGGGGACGTTCAATCCGCTGTTCCCGAACGGCTACTATTTCACGCTCGCCGGCTACACGGGCTACGTGAACCTGGTCCATGTCAAGCCGTCCATCACCGTCAGTCCGGCGAGCAAGATGAAGGTGATGGGAGCCATCGGCCTGCAGTGGCGCGAAACGACGGCCGACGCCATCTACGTCCAGCCCAACGTGCCTGTTCCCGGCACCGCCGGAAAGGGCAGCAATTGGACCGGAGCCTACGGACAGCTCCGCGTCGACTACGCGTTCAACGATCACCTCACTGGCGCCATCGAAGCGGTGCATTTCGACGTCGGCGACACGATCATCCGCGCCGGTGGACACACCAGCAACTATCTCGGCGTGCAACTCCAATACGGTTGGTGAAATGCCACGGCAAATACTCCTGCTTCCGCTTCTGATGAGCCTGAATGCGGGTTTCGTCGATACCGCCGGCTTCCTCGCGCTCCAAGGGCTGTTCACCGCGCACGTTACCGGCAATTTCGTCACGTTCGGCGCGGCGATGGTGCTCGGCACGTCCGGCGCCCTCGCGAAACTGCTTGCGCTGCCGGTCTTCTGTCTGGTCGTGATCGGCACTCGGGTCTTCAGCTTCTTTCTGCCTGCGATCGGATTGCCGATCTTCCGCTCGATGCTCGCCCTCAAGGTAATGCTGCTGGCAATTGGCGCGGTCTGCGCCGTCCGTTTCGGACCGTTCGCGCAAGGTGATAGCTGGCAGGCGATCACCACCGGCATGATTCTGGTGGCCGCGATGGCCATTCAGAACGCCGCGCATCGCATCCACATGGGGACTGAGCCTCCGAGCACTCTCATGACAGGCACCACCACCCAAATCATGATCGACGTCGCCGACTTCATAAGGGGCGCGCCGGTCTCGGTACTGTCGGTGGCCAAACCGCGTATCGGTAAGATGGCCGCGAGCGTGACGGCATTTGCGCTGGGTTGCGCGGCCGGAGCAATTCTCTATGCGAAGCTCGGGACGTGGTGTTTTGTGATCCCTCCGTTGATCGCAGCGCCAGCCGTGTTCCTGGCGGCCGCCGAGCCATGAAAGCACGCGAGGAAGGGTTAGCCGAACTAACTAAACCAAGCCCGGTCGGCGGGCCAAAGGACGAGCTGTCCGAACGGCACGTCGACCGGGTCTGAGATCGATCGTCAGGAGACCGTTGCTTGATGCTTCGCTTCGGCTACCCACGCGCGGGCGAGGGTGATGTCGGCCTGCGAAAGCTGATGGCCAACCGGGAGGAGTCGATGGTCAACCTTTGCTCCCGCTGTCGACAGCATGCTGGCCAGCGCAGCCGCATTGTCAGCAGGAACGATTGGGTCTTGCCGTCCGGACAGGATCAAGACCGGCTTCCCGTCGAGATCCGCGGCAGGAGGGTCCGTCAGCGGGACCATGGCGCGCAGCAGGATCGCACCGGACAGCACCCGGGGCCTCATCAGGAGAAGCGCGGCGGCGATGTTGGCGCCGTTCGAGTAGCCCACGGCGAGCGGCGATCCGATGCCATACCGCCCCCGAGCGTCCTGGATGAACTCGCCAAGTTCAAGCGCGCGGTGGCGGACGTCTTCCTCGTCGAAGACGCCTTCCGCGAGGCGGCGAAAGAAACGTGGCATCCCGTTCTCGAGAATGCGGCCGCGAGGCGACAGGAGCGGGGAGTCTGGCGAGATCATGGCACCGAGGTGCAGCAGATCGTTCTCGTCGCCGCCCGTGCCGTGAAGGAGCAGCAAGGGCGGCGCGCCCGTCCGACCGCCAGGTTCGAAGCGATACGTGAATGGAGGCCTTGTGGTCATGACGCGGCTCCTTGAAGCTCGGGCAGAACACCCTCGATTTCCTTGCGGTGCGGCTCGAGGAAGCTCGGCAGTTTCAGGTCGCGGCCGAGCGTTTCGACCGGTTCGTCCACCGCAAACCCTGGAATATCCGTCGCGATCTCGAACAGCACGCCGCCCGGCTCCCGGAAGTAGATCGATCGGAAGTAGTTGCGATCCTTCTGTTCGGTGGGATGCAGTCCGTGATTGCTGATGAGCTTCTCGGCCATGTCCCCCTGTTCGGCGTCGTCCTTGGCACGGAATGCGATGTGGTGCACCGAGCCGCGGCCCTGCCTGCCGCGCAGAAAGCCTTTCGCCTCATAGATGTCGACCACGTTTCCCTGCGCGTCGCCCGGCGCCTTGAACCGGATTACGGAGCCCTCCCGCGCGGTCTCGCGGAAGCCGAACATGCCGGTAAGAACCTTGGCGGTCCTGGTCGCGTCGTCGAGCAGGAGGGTGACGCCCTGGAAGCCGCGGATTGCATGCTCCGCCGGTACGTCGCCGTTGCTCCATGCCGGTTCGTCCTCGGCGCCGGGGATACCGACGAGCGCAAGCGCCATGCCGTCCGGGTCAGAGAAGGCGAGCACGGATTCGCCGAAGCGCTTTTCGAGCGCCTCGAACTTGATGCCCTTTTCCAGGAAGCGCCGGGTCCAGTAACCCAGCGAGCCCTGCGGGACGCGAAAAGTCGTTTGATGGGTTTCACCGACACCGCGGCGTCCCTCCGGCGCCCCTTCCCAGGGGAAGAAGGTGAGGATCGTGCCTGGCCGGCCGGCCTCGTCCCCATAATAGAAATGGTAGGTGGCGGGATCGTCGAAATTGACGGTCTTCTTGACGAAACGCAGGCCGAGGTCCCGCGTGTAGAAGCCGAAGTTCTTCTGCGGGTCGCCTGCGATGGCGGTGACGTGATGGATGCCTGACATCTTGCCCTCTGGGTTCGAGAGAGCCGCTTGGCTCTGCCTCGACATATCGGATGGCTTTGAATCGAGAACAATCCATGCTCTTGTGGCGTCTCTGTCTACAAATTGGCGACAATCGGGGTCTGACATGGACAAGTTGGCCTGCCTGAAGGCCTTCGCGAAGGTGGTGGAAACCGGGAGTTTTTCCGAAGCGGGCCGCCAGTTGCGCCTGTCCAGGTCCGCCGTCAGCAAATACGTCGCGGAACTGGAGGAGAGTCTTGGCGTGCAGCTTCTGAACCGCACGACCAGACACGCGAGTCCGAACGAGAACGGTCAGCTCTATTTCGAGCGAGCGCTGGTGATCCTCTCGGAGCTCGATGCCGCCGATCAGGCGGTTACGCATTTGCAGTCGACGCCACGCGGCCTTCTGCGCATCAATGCGCCGATGTCCTTCGGCACGATCAGACTGGGGCCGGCGCTCGCCGACTTCATGACCAGATATCCGGAGATGCAGCTTCAGCTTGTGCTGAGCGACGACCTCGTCGATCCGGTCCAGGATGGATTCGATGTGACGCTCCGGATTGCCGAGCTCGAATCGTCCAGTTTGATCGCCCGGAAGATTACGCCGATGCCGAGAGTGGTCTGTGCTTCGCCGGACTATCTCAAGCGGCACGGTACGCCCCATCACCCGCAAGACCTCCGTGATCACGTCTCGCTGACCTACGGCTTCCTGCTCACCGGCAATCAGTGGAAGCTGACCGGCGCGGATGGGGAGCACTGGATCCAGCCCGCCTGGTCTCTATGCGTCAACAACGCGGAGGTGCTGCGCGACGTCGCCGTCAAGGGAAGGGGCGTGGCGTTGATACCTGAGTTCATCGCCGGAGAGGCACTCCAGCAGGGACGATTGAAGGCGATATTGAACGACTTTTGGGCGCCGCCCCTTACGTTGTACGCGGTCTATCCGCCGACCAGACACCTGTCAGTGAAGGTGCGGCTCTTCATCGATTTCCTCGTCGAACGCTTCGGCCGTGAAGTCGATAAGCGAGGGAACTGAAATGGCTTCCGAGACTTCCGATCCGCCGCCTCGATCCTATCCCCCGTCGGTGTCGTTCGTGCGAAGAGCCGGCCCGATCGCTGTCGCCGTCGGCAGCACGGACACTTTCGCCGAGATCGAGAACTGGCTGCTGGAAGAGGCCTCTGCCGAGAGGCAGATGATTGAGCTCCTCGTCAAGCTGATCCGTCTGATGATGGCCGCCCGCTCTTCGGTCGATCGACTAACCCTGCACATCGGAACGCTCCACCCTCAGCTCGCGGGGTTCGCGTGGGTCTGGAACGCTGAGGATGGTTTCTGCGACGAGGTGCGGGTCGGTGACGCGGCGGTCGACTCCGATGCCTACAAGCTCAATCCGCTGCAGCGCATTGTGGAGACCGGTGAGACGATCCGGCGAACGCCGAATCAGCCGTCGGCGCAGGCGGAATTTCCCATCATGATCGAACTCGCGGCAGCCGGCATGACCGATTACGTGGCGATTCCCTTATCCGGTCTGGATACACGTAACGTGATCACCATCGCGACGAAAGCGGCCGGCGGTTTCGCCGAGGCGGAGATAGATGCCTTGACCCGCCTCTTCAAACTATTCGCCTTGCACGTGCAACGGCACAGCGAGTTGAAGATCTCCGAAAACGCGCTGGGTGCCTACCTTGGTTACGGCGCCGCCGCCAAGGTGCTCGAAGGCGCGATCAAACGCGGCGCAGGAGACTCGATCCGCGCCGTGATTTGGGTCTCGGATCTCCGAAACTTCACGAAAATGTCGGACGTGCTGGCCCCGGCCGACATGCTGGTGCTGCTCAACGCTTACTTCGAGGCGATGGTGAGCGCCGTGGCCGCTCACGGCGGCGAAATTCTCAAATTCATCGGCGACGGAATGCTCGCCGTCTTTCCGGTGACGGTCGGAGCCGCCGAAGCGTCGCGCGCGGCCGTCTCGGCGGCGAGGGAGGCGATTGCCAGACTCGAAGCGGCCAATCGGAACATCCGTGTCGCATCCGACGCTGAAGGCCGCGCCTTGCTGCGGGCAGGCATCGTCCTTCACGAAGGTGAGGTCTTTTTCGGCAATATCGGCGCTCCAGACCGCCTTGACTTCACGGTCATCGGCGCGGCCGTCAATGAGGCCTGCCGCGTGGAAGCGCTCACCAAAATCATAGGCCGGGACTTGCTCATGACAGAAGCCGTCGCCCGACATCTCTCTCATGATGCCGAGCATCTCGGTGAGCACCAGTTGCGGGGCGTCTCCGCCCGGATGTCCGTGTACGGAATGGCGGGCTAAAGGATCCGCAGGCCTGCCAGTTCCGCGGTTCGGCCACTAAGCTCGTTCCGCGGTCTCTCTGCTGTCAGTGTCGAGTGTCGGATAGTCGAGATATCCGGAATCCGAACCGCCATATATCCCGAACGGCTGCGGCGAGCTGTAGGGGCCGCCAACTCGAATTCGCGCCGGAAGGTCCGGATTTGCCAGAAAGAGACGGCCGAACGCGACCGCGTCCGCCTCTCCGGTATCGACGATCCGCGCGGCATGCTCGGGGGTGATGCCCGCATTGACGATGAGGGGCCCGCGATAGTGTCCACGGAATATCGACAGCATCCTTTCGTAGTCGGGCGCACCGGTCCAGGCGTTGGTGTCGGCAAGGTGTAGGTATGCAAGCCCGGCAGTTCCCAGCCAATTTGCGAGTTGGCCATAGGTATCCTTCGGTTTCGGATCCCGAACACTGTTGTAGTCGGCGAAGGGCGATAGCCGCAGTCCTATCCGTGAACGCGGCACGACATCGGAAATCGCCGCGACGATTTCCAGAAGCAATCTGGATCGTCTTTCGGCGCTACCGCCATAGTCGTCGGTTCGCAGGTTAATCGTCGGGGACAGAAACTGGTGGATCAGATAACCATTGGCGCCGTGGATCTCGACCCCGTCGAACCCCGCGCGAACGGCGTTGGCGGCCGCTAGTCGGAATTCGCTCACGACACCCTGGATCTCCGCAGGGGTCATTGCGCGCGACGACGTAGCGGCGATCCGCACGTATGAGCCGTTGGCGAGGAGCGCCCATACCTGCAGCCGATCCAGATCGTCGTTCACGCCCGACGGAGATAGCGGTTGTCTGTCGGACAGCAGGCCACGCGCGCTCGCGCGCCCGGCGTGCCAGAGCTGCGCGACGACGCGTCCCCCTTCTTTGTGGATCCGATCGACGACCGCTTTCCATCCTTCGGTCTGCTCCTCCGTCCAGAGACCGGGCGTCCGGTCAAAGGCGCGGGACATCGGTCCCACGTTCACGCCCTCGGTCACGATAAGGCCGGCGCTCGCCCGCGCTGCGTAATACTCCGACGCGGTGGGATTGATGATGCCGCGCTCGTCGGCGCGCGAGCGCGTCATCGGGGCCATTACTATTTTGTTTTTAAGGCTAAGATCGCCCAACGCGGTCGCATGAAAGAGACCCGCCATGTGTCTCGCTCCTTCCAGTTTCAAAATGGTCCATTCAGAGAGTGACGTCAGTGATGTGATGTCTCGCCGGCCCGGGACAAAACCGTCGGTAGCTGCAAGAGCAGACCCGCTGTCGCAAGCGCGGCCCCGTATCCACAAACGCCGAGCCATGACAGGTGTGTATAAGCCCAACTCGCACCGAGCGATCCGAGAGAACCGCCGACGAACATCGCCGTCATGAATACGGTGTTCAGCCTGCTTCGCGCCTCGGGACGCAGGGCGAAGATCAGGTGCTGATTTGAGACGAGCGCTGCGTTCACGCCCGCGTCGAGCAACACGACGCCCACGACCAATCCCGCGACGGCGTTCCAGCCTCCAAAAATAACCCAGGAGGAGAGCGAGACCGCGGCAGCGATCGCAATCACGAGATGAGGCCCCCGCTTGTCGGCTACGCGACCTGCCAGCGGCGCGGCGAGCATTCCCGATGCGCCGATGATGCCAAACAGGCCAGCAATCTCGGGACCGAGTCCAAATGCCGGTTCCCGCAGATGGAGAGACAAGACTGTCCAGAAGGCGATGAAGGAGGCGAACAGCATCGCTTGCGTCGCCGCCGCCAGTCGAAGCGCCGGCTCCTCGACGAGCAGGTGGACGAGCGAGCGCAGCGCGGCAGGGTATCCGATACCTTGCGGCGCATGGTGGCGCGGTAGGATCAGGCGGACCAGCACGGCGGCGCCGAGCGCCAAAGGCGCGCCGAGCCAGAACATCTCGCGCCATCCGAAGTGCGAGCCGACGAAGCCGGCTATCGTGCGGCTGAGGAGAATGCCGCCCAGAATTCCGCTGACCACCGTTCCGACTGCCGCGCCTCTGGTCCGGTCGTCGGCAAGCGTTGCGGCAAACGGGACGATCTGTTGGGCCACGGTGGCCGCCACACCCAGCATGAGCGACGCCGCAATCAACGCGAACGTAGACGGGGCGATCGCCGCGAATGCGAGAGCCGCTGCCAGAACAACGAACTGCGCGGCGATGAGGCGTCGCCTTTCGACCAGATCTCCTAGGGGCACCAGGAACAGGAGGCCGACGGCGTAGCCGAATTGCGTGGCCGTGGGAATGAGACCGATTGCCGAGGAATTCGGGTAGCTCGCCTCGATCAGGCCCAGCAGGGGCTGATTATAATAGATGTTCGCGACCGCGATCCCCGCGCAGACCGCCATAGCGAACGTGCGTGCGCGCGTGAGTTCGGCGGTCTGTTGGTCCGTCGTAATCGTTGACGTCGACATGGCGGCAAATCCTCGTTTCGTCGGCACGCAGTCTCGGTTCGATGCGCCCGGCTCTTGACCTCAAGCAGGATCGAAAGTTAATTATCAATCGATAAATAGCAAGATGTCCTCGAAAATGGATGGCTCCCATGAGCGTGTGCTTCATCGGCGCGGGACCGCGACGACGTTGGCGATCGCCGCCATATCACCTTGCCTGTACGTTCGTTTTTCAGACGTGAGGGTCTTGATCGATCCTTACGTTGCGGATGAACGGACGTATTGGATTCCGTACGCGCGCTTTGGATTGGTTCGTCGAATTGTGATCGGGGGTTTGTGCAAGTCGCGCATGAAACGGAAAAGAAGACGCCCGGACCCGCCTGATATGGCATTCGTATCCAGGAGGGGAGGGCGATGAAGCTGAGGTTCGTTCTGCTCGCACTGCTTGCCATCGGGACGTTCGGTGGGACGGCTGCACTTTTGTATGCTTGGGAATCACCGATTGCTCCGATCGATCCGAGGTCGCTGGGCGCACCAGATCGTGCCGTGCTGCGCCGTGGAGCGAGCCTTGCCCTCCTTGGCGACTGCGCGACATGCCATACCGCGCCCGACGGACTCCCGTATGCTGGAGGGCTTGCGATGCCGACGCCCTTCGGAACGATCTACTCCACGAACATCACGCCAGATCCGGAGACGGGCATCGGGCGATGGTCGGAGCAGGCGTTCATTCGCGCTCTGCGGTCCGGTGTCGATCGCGAAGGACGCCACCTCTATCCAGCTTTTCCGTACGACCATTTCACGCGCGTGTCGGACGACGATGCGAAGGCGTTGTACGCCTTCTTCATGTCGCTCGATCCGGCCAAGTCGTCGGCACCACCGAACGAGCTTGCTTTTCCCCTCAACGTCCGTCTGACGTTGGCCGGCTGGAAGCTTCTCTTCCTCCGTCGGGCGCGTTTCGTCGCCGATCCGTCGAGGGACGAGAAATGGAACAGGGGCAAGTACCTGGTCGACGGACTGGGCCACTGCGGCGCCTGCCATTCCCCTCGAAATCTTCTCGGCGCGGAAATGAAATCGGCCGGTTTCGCAGGCGGCGAGGCCGAAGGCTGGCGCGCCTATGCGCTCGGTCGAAGCTCGCTATCGCCAGTCGCATGGGACGAAGCCGCCCTCGCGGACTATCTCGCAAGTGGCTCGCATCCCCTGCATGGGACCGCTCAGGGGCCTATGGCGAACGTGGTCGACAATTTGTCCCAGGTCGATCCCGCGGACGTCGGCGCAATGGCCCACTATCTCGCCTCTCTCGGCAAAGGCGAGGGGCGGAATGATGCGGAGCGGCCTGCTTCGGGCCCGGGGCGCCTGCCGCAAGCCGCCGGTGTTCAGGCGGCGACGCCCTCGATCCCGTCCGAGCCCGGCGGTGCGATCTACGCCACCGTCTGTGCATCGTGCCACGATGGCGGCAGACCCTTGCCGCTCGGCGGCTCGAGACTCGATCTCTCCACCGCGGTCGCAGACGAGAAGCCCGCTAACCTGATCCATCTGGTGGTGCGGGGGATACCGGCGGCTGCCGGCGCTTCCGCGCATCCCATCATGCCCGGCTTCGGCGATATCCTTGACAACCGGCAGATCTCCGATCTCGTCAACTACTTGCGCACCCGGTTTGCCGGAAGGCCGCAATGGAATGGGTTGGCCAAAGCGGTTGCGGAAGCAAGAGGCGGCCGGTGAGTTGGACCGAACAAGGATACAGGAGGCTCGGCGAAGCAGCATGACAACCCTGATCGTCAACGGCGAGAGCCGATCCATCGCGGCGAGCCCTGACACGCCGCTGCTTTACGTCCTCAGGGACGAACTTGGTCTGTGCGCGGCGAAATTCGGGTGCGGGCTCGGCCAATGCGGAGCCTGCACGGTCATTGTGGATGGCAAGGCTGTGTTCTCCTGCGTGACGCCGGTGATGGTATTGGAGGGACGGACGGTCACCACGCTGGAAGGAATCGGGAGCCGGGACGCTCCTGGCCCGATGCAGCGCGCCTTCATCGCCGAACAGGCCGCACAATGCGGATACTGCATTCCCGGCATGATGATGCGCGCCCAGGCACTGCTCAATCGCGATCCGCAAGCGACCGACGAGTCGATCAGAGCGGAATTGCAGCCTCATCTCTGCCGATGCGGAACGCACATGCGTATCCTGCGCGCGATCCGGCGCGCCGCAGATGAGATGCGGCCAAAGACAGTCGAGGCGAGGACAGGTCGATGATGCAGGCTGTCTCTCGACGCAGCGTTCTGGCCGGCGCCGGCGCGCTCATCGTCGCCTTCCGGCTCTCCGGGACGCACGCACAGACCGAAACCGGCACGGGCGGAAGTCCCTCGAAGCACGGCCTGCCAGGAAGTCTCGACGACACTCCGAGGATCGACGCGTGGATCCGCATCGACGCGTCCGGTGCCGCAACGATCCTCACCGGAAAGGCCGAGCTTGGGCAGGGCCTTAAAACAGCGCTTCTTCAGGTCGCGGCGGAGGAGCTGAAGTTGCCGCTAGAGCGGCTATCGTTGGTCACGGCCGACACGGCGCGGACGCCCAATGAAGGCTACACGGCCGCCAGCCACTCGATGCAGGACTCCGGCACCGCGATTCGGAATGCGGCGGCGCAAGCGCGCGAACTACTCCGGGACGAAGCGGCTCGCAGACTCGCCGTGCCTTCCACCTCGCTACAGGTGCGCGACGGCGAGGTGTTCGGGGCCGATGGCAAGCGGCTCGGCTATGGTGAATTGGTTCGCGATCAATTGCTGTCGGTCGACGCCGGTCAGACTTCGCGCCTGACCTTGCCGGCAGACTTCACCGTGATGAGTCGGCCCGTTCCAAGGGTCGATATTCCGGCCAAGGTGACGGGTGGAGCGGCGTACGTCCACGATCTGCGCCCCGAAGGGATGCTGCACGGTCGTGTCGTTCGCCCGCCGAGTTATGGCGCTACGTTGCGGGACTGCGACGTCGCGCGGGTCGAGCGGATGGCCGGGATCGTCAAGGTCGTGCAGGACGGCAATTTCCTCGGCGTAATCGCGGAACGCGAGTGGGCCGCAGTGCAGGGAATGCGAACTCTTGCGGCCACGACGAATTGGATCGAGCGCGAGGCACTGCCGGACGAGGCGGATCTGCCGGCCGCACTGATGAATCTGCCATCGCGCGACACGACGATTCACGGCACCGGAAATCCCGGCGCGCCGGGGATCCTGGTCGAAGGCACCTTCAGCAGGCCCTATCTCACGCATGGATCGATCGGACCGTCGTGCGCGCTTGCGCAACTCGAGGAAGGAAAGCTCACGCTTTGGACCCATACCCAAGGTGTGTTCTTCCTTCGGGATGCGATCGCCGGCATGCTGCGGATGCCCGCCGAGAACGTGCGCTGCGTCCATGCGGAAGGCGCCGGATGCTACGGCCACAACGGTGCCGATGACGTTGCGGCCGACGCGGCGATACTCGCCGTCGCGGTGCCCGGGCGGCCGGTCAGGGTCCAACTGATGCGCGAACAGGAGCACGCATGGGATCCGTTCGGACCGGGCATGGTGGTCAAGCTGAAGGCGACAGTCGGCGCCGACGGCGCGATCGCCGATTGGCACCACGAAGTTTGGAGCCAGTCGCACATGATGCGGCCCGGCCCGCCGGGGACGCTGATTGCCGCCCGACTGAAGTCGGCCCCCTTTCCGCCCGCGCCACCCGTCGCGCTTGCGCAGCCGGAAGGCGGCGGCGACCGGAACGCGATTCCGCTCTACGCGATCGCGAACTGCAAGGTAGTCAGCCACTTCCTGCCCGACATGCCCTTGCGCGGCTCGTCCATGCGCTCCCTGGGCGGTTATCTCAACGTCCTCTCGATCGAGAGCGTCCTCGACGAATTGGCAGCGCGCTCGGCGCAAGACCCCGTGACGTTTCGACTTCGGCACACCGAAGATCCTCGAGCGTGTGAAATCATCGAAACGGCCGCATCGCGCTTCGGTTGGACTACGCGGGTCAAGCGTTCCGAGAGCACCGGATTCGGGTTTGGCTTTGCGCGTTACAAGAACCTCGAGGCTTGGTGTGCGGTGGCCGTCGAGATAGACCTTCCGCGCCAAAGCGGCATCGTTCGCGTCCGTCGCGTCGTGGCGGCGGTGGACACCGGGCAGGTCGTGAACCCGGATGGCGTCCGCAACCAAATCGAAGGCGGCATTTTGCAGTCGATAAGCTGGACGCTTTTCGAACGGGTGACGTTCGATCGCACCCGCGTCACCTCGGTAGATTGGTCAGCCTATCCGATCATGCGGTTCGACAGCGTCCCGGAGTCGGTCGAAGTCCACCTGATAGATCGGCCCGGCGATGCCTTTTATGGTGTCGCCGAGGCGGCGCAAGGGCCGGCCGCGGCCGCGATTGCCAACGCGATCAGGGATGCAACTGGCGCTCGAATGCATGAACTTCCATTCACTGCCGCCCGGATCAAGCGCGCCATTGCGGCCTGACCGGAAGTAGTGATTTGGAGGTTTGAAGGCGTGGTAGAAGTACGGCGCACCAATACATCCACGGCTTCCAATTCACTTTTAACAAGGCTGCAGACGTGCCTCCCGGACCTAGACCAGTGCTTTGGCCGGTAGAACGGGGCGAATGCCATTCAGGAACGTCGCTATTTTTGCGTCGATGATTGAATTGACGTCCGTTTCGAGGGGCATCGAGTAGATGAATTGACGCACTCCGAGGTAGAAGATCGCCGCGTGCAGTCCCCACACCATCTCGATTTCGAGAACGGTGACTGGGAGTTCGTCAGTCGATGGGCGTCCATACTCGACCCTGATTTCCTCGATCACCTTTTCGAACGCGCGCTCGCGCAGCATTTTGAGATAGCGGGCATTCAATCCGAGATCCTTCAGGCCGGCGAACATGAACAGGCGGATCCACTCGTAGGTGAGGATGGCCTCGGCGTATTCGCGATAGAAATGGACCAGCCGCGCCTTCAGAGGGACCGAGCGATCAGTGATGACTTTCTCCCAAGATGGTTTCCAGCGTTCGACGAAAACGTCCTGATAGACCCGCTCGATGAGAGCTTCCTTGCTCGGGAAGTAGCGATAGAGCAGGGGCTGGGTAATGCGCAGCCGCTTTGCGAGTTCGCGGGTCTGCCCCTCGAACCCGTACTCGGCGAAGAACGAGACGGCTTCCCGCGCGATGATGGCTTCCCGCTCGGACGGGTCCAGCCTCTGCTGCTCTCGGATCGGCGTTCGGAGACGCGCTCTGCTGGGCTGCTTCACACCTGATTCGCCAGTTTGAATGCTTTTGGCACTTCTACACCGATTTGCCACCGCAGCCGATCGGCCGCGGCACCATCACGTTTTGTTTATCAGATGATAAATAATCGTTGACTTGGGTCAAAGACGATCCAATAATTGATCAATTGATAAATAAGCCTGTTTGTAGAAGGGAGGCAGCCCATGAGGAACCATCGCTGGAAGCGCCAGGTGCAGCCGAAAGTACTCGTGATCGGTGGGTCCATGGCCGGACTGTTCGCTGCATTGCTGCTGCGCCGGGAAGGCTGGAACGTCGATGTATACGAACGTATCGGCTCCGAACTGGCAGGTCGTGGCGCCGGCATCGTCACCCATCACGAGTTGTTCGAGGTACTGGGCAGGGCCGGCATCGATACTGCAGCCGCCGCCGTCGGAGTCGTCGTTCCGGGACGGCGTGTGCTGGACCGGAGCGGCCGTATCGTGGGCGAACTCGGGCTGCGGCAAGTCCTTACTTCATGGGGACACCTCTACGGACTTTTAAGAGCAGCACTCCCCACAGAAGACTATCATCACGGCAAGAGCCTGGTCGAAGTCACGGAGCTTGGCGATCGCGTGGTGGCGCGCTTCTCCGATGGCTCCGAGGCTTCGGCAGACCTGCTGATCGGCGCCGACGGCATATTCTCATGCGTCAGGGCACAGCTTGCGGCCGATGTCCGTCCTGCGTACGCCGGATATGTCGCCTGGCGGGGCCTCGTCAATGAGCGCGACCTGTCACCTCGGACCCGCGCAGAATTGTGCGACTGGTTCGCCTTCAGCCTTCCTCCCGGGGAGCAGATGCTCGGCTACCCCGTCGCCGGGACCAAAGAAGAGATGGATGTCGGAGAGCGCCGCTTCAATTTTGTCTGGTACCGCCCAGCCAATGCCGATCATGGATTGGCAGATCTGCTGACCGACATCGATGGCGTCCGGCACGAATTGTCGATTCCGCCGACGAAGATTCGATCCGACGTGATTGCCTCAATGCGGCGGGACGCGGAGAGATTGCTTGCACCGCAATTTGCTGAGGTCGTTCGCCTCACGCCGCAGCCGTTCATACAGGCCATTCTGGATCTCGAGACACCACGTATGGCGCTCGGATCCCGAACGGTGATCCTGGGCGACGCTGCGTTCGTCGCCAGGCCTCATGTCGGAATGGGAGTGACGAAGGCCGCGGCCGACGCGGCTGCTCTGGTCGACGCATTGCGAGCGCATCCGGCCGATCTATCCGCAGCGCTCGCAACATTCGAGTCGATCCGGCTTTCCTTCGGCGCTGCGGTCGTCCGTCGTGCCCGCCATCTCGGCGCATACATGCAAGCGCAAATCGCCACTGCCGAAGAGCGGGCGATGGCGGAGCGGCATCGCAGCCCCGAGGCGGTGATGGCGGAGACCGCGGTGGCGACGGGCATCGCCGCTTAACCGAACTCAAAAGGGAGGAGAAAGACCAATGGACCTGAAAACCATCCAGGACCATCCCGCGTTCAGACAGCTTGTGCGTGAACGCGCGCGCCTTGGCGTGGGTATGTCGATCGTCATGGCTGCAGCCTACTTCGCTTACATCCTGACCATCGCGTTCCGGCCCCGGTTGCTCGGGCATCCCCTGTGGGATGGCACCGTGATCAGCTGGGGCGTGTTGATCGGCGTTGGTCTGATCGCGCTCGGCTTCGTTCTGACGGCCGCCTACGTCCGGCGCGCCAATTCCCGATTCGATCAACTCGGTCAGCTCCTTCTGGAGGACCTCCAATGATCTCGCGCTCGGCTTACGGGGTCCTGTTCGGAACCGCCTTCGCCCTTCTTTCCAGTCCTGCGGCGGCCGACGCGCTGACTTCCGCGACCGGCAAGCGGCAATCCCTGAACGCGACGGCGATAGCCATGTTCCTTGGCTTTGTCGCAGTTAGTCTCGCGATCACATGGTGGGCGGCAAGACGAGGCACGAGCACGGCAAAGGACTTCTATGCCGCCGGTGCCGGCCTCACAGGCGTCCAGAACGGGCTCGCTATCGCCGGCGATTACACCTCGGCAGCGACCTTCCTGGGCGTCACGGCGCTCGTCTATACCTCGGGCTACGACGGCATGATCTACGCCATCGGCTTTCTCGTCGGCTTTCCGATGATCCTGTTCCTGATTGCCGAGCCGTTGCGCAATCTCGGCCGTTACACATTCGCCGACGTCGCGGCGTATCGGCTGTCAGAGGTGCCGGTGAGGGCCGTCGCGAGTGTGAACACCCTCGTGATTGTGGTCTTCTATCTGATCGCCCAACTGGTGGGCGCCGGCAAGCTGATTCAGCTGTTGTTCGGGCTACCTTATATCTACGCGGTCGGCATCGTGGGCGGGCTTATGATGGTCTATGTGACGTTCGGAGGCATGCTGGCGACGACCTGGGTGCAGATCATCAAGGCCGTGCTGTTGATGTCTGGCTCAGTGCTGATGTCGATCCTGATTCTCCGGCACTTCGGCTTCAGTCTGGAGGCGCTCTTCCGGGAGGCGATAACATTGCACCCGAAGGCCGACGCCATCATGGCACCCGGCGGCTTGGTCAAGGATCCGGTATCGGCGATCTCACTCGGACTGGCCTTGATATTCGGCACGGCCGGGCTGCCGCACATCCTCATGCGCTTCTTCACCGTGAGCGATGCCCGTCAGGCTCGCACGTCGGTGCTGGTCGCGACGGGGTTCATCTCCATCTTCTACAGCCTGCTGTTCGTACTCGGCTTCGGCGCCATCGCGATCGTTTCGGCGAACCCGCAGTTTCGGGAAGCCTCGGGTGGCCTGATTGGGGGCATCAACATGGTGGCCCTGCATCTGGCGGACGCCGTTGGCGGGTCGCTATTGCTCGGGTTCATCTCCGCAGTCGCGTTCGCCACCATCCTCGCCGTCGTGTCGGGGCTGACGCTCGCGGGCGCCTCGGCGGCGAGCCACGACCTCTATGCCCGCGTGGTCCGCAAGGGGCGCGCGAGCGAGCAAGAGGAAGTGCTGGTGTCCAAGGTCGCGGCAGTCGCAATCAGCCTTCTTTCGATGGGCTTGGGCGTCGTGTTCGAGAACCAGAATATCGCATTCATGGTCGGGCTGGTCTTCGCGATCGCCGCGAGCGCGAACTTCCCGGTCATACTTCTGTCGATCGTCTGGCCTGATCTCACAACGCGAGGTGCAGTGAGCGGATCGCTTGCGGGCCTGCTGGCTTCGGTGGGATTGGTCGCGCTCAGCCCGGGAGTATGGACTGCCACGCTCAAGCTCGGGCCTGCACCGTTCCCTTACGACAACCCAGCCTTGGTCTCGGTCCCGCTGGCCTTCGCGGTGTCGTGGGCGATTTCAGTGCTGGACCGCAGTGCGGCGGCTGCGTCGGTCCGCGCCTCGTTCGGCGCGCAGCACGTTCGCGCCCAGACTGGGCTGGGTGTCGAATAATGCAACCTGGATAGCTCATCTCAAGGAGGCACTACAATGAGCGCTGGTCTGACGGAAAAGGGTAGGGCTGCATGGCCCGAATTTATTCGCAAAGAGTTCGATGCCAATCAATTCAATGGTCGGGTCGGCACGCGGCTCTTATCCGAAACGGAACGTGTGCGCGTCTGGGAAATCCGGCTTGCACCGCGCGAACGCATTGGATTCCATCGTCACGTGTTGGACTACTTTTGGACCGCGGTCACGCCAGGCCGGGCGCGATCACACGCGGAGGATGGGACGATCGTCGAAGCCGTCTATTCGGCTGGCGAGACCCGTCACTTCGTCTATGGGAAGGGCGAATACAAGATCCACGATCTAGAAAACGTTGGCGATGCGGACCTGTGGTTCACTACCGTTGAATTTCTAGACAGCGCCAATGCGCCTTTGGAGCTTGGCTATGGACGCCATGGCGAAGCTTCTTCCGCCCGGGAGCGACTCCCGTCCGAGGGCTGAACTGCAGGCCCTGCGCAAGATCCCAGGAGCGATCGAAGCTTTGGCATCGGTGCCCGCCGACGCGCGTATGCGCAAAATTGCACCGATGATCACGAGGCTGAGGTCCGAGGGCAACGATGTTAGCGAGGCAATCGGGCGCGGCGGCCAATCCGACCGCCCAAAGAAACGATTGCCGCGCTTAGGCTGACGAGCTTTCGACCGACATGCTCAGTTGCCGAGCAATCTGCACTCGGCGACGATTTTCCTCCAGATTGCTTACTCGCTCAATCGAGCCAGCTCTGGAGTTTTTATCGGGATGGGCATATCGCGTTGTAAGATAAAGAAAATTGGCGCACCCGACACGATTCGAACGTGTGACCTTTGCCTTCGGAGCAAGATAACGTGCCCGTCCGAAAAATGCGATAGGGCACGCTGTTGTACGCTATCGGCCTGAAGCAGCTGGATATTTCCAACATCAACAGCGACGTTCCTATCCGAAAACCCGCACTGATTATCTCCCGCCTGCTTACGTCCTGCTTACGCGAGAGATCAAGCTCGGAACGAAGGAATGTCATGGTCAAGATCACGAAGAGGGTCGTCGAGGCGGCAGAAGCCCAAGAGAAGGACTACCTGATCTGGGACGACGAACTGCCAGGCTTCGGTCTCCGGGTCTTTAATTCCGGCAAGCGCAGCTACGTCATTCAGTATCGAATAGGTGGTCGCTCACGTCGCTACACGATTGGGCTTCACGGAGCTTGGGCACCCGAGACGGCACGCCGAGAGGCAAAGGTGCAACTCGGTCGGGTCGCTGGGGGTGACGATCCCGTGGAAGATCGCCAACTCGATCACAAAGCGATCACTGTGAAAGAGCTGTGTGCCCGATATTTCGCTGATCTCCAGGCCGGGCTTATCCTGGGAAAAGGAGGACGACCGAAGAAGGCCTCAACGATCGTCACCGACACCGGCCGTATCGAGCGTCACATCGTTCCGCTCATAGGGACCCGGCGGGTTAAGGACCTTAGCAAGACCGACATCAACAAGGTCCTCAAGGATATCATGGCTGGAAAGACCCGGGTTTCGGTGAAGACCAAGAAGCTGCGCGGAAAGGCTATCGTTCGCGGCGGCGCTGGAACGGCCACCCGCACCGTTGGCCTTGTCGGCGGTATCCTCACCTATGCGGTCGAAGCGGGCATCATCGAGCGTAACCCGGCCCATGGCATCCGCAAGCCAAAGGACAACGTGCGAAAGCGTCGGCTGTCGGAGGCGGAGTACCGAATACTCGGTCAGATGCTCCGCGACGCTGCTAAGCAGGAGAAATACGCCACGATCGTGGACATCGTTCGCCAGCTTGCCCTGACCGGCTGCCGGCGCAGCGAGATGATCGGCCTGAAATGGACCGAGGCGGATACCGAGTCGAGTTGCTTGCGGTTGGAGGATAGCAAGGAGGGAGAATCCATTCGTCCCGTTGGCCTGCCTGTCGTCGAACATATCGAGCGACGGCGCACGGACAATGTTGGCACATACGTCTTCCCGGGGCAGGGCGAGGACAACCCATTCGGTAGCTTTCCGAACCATTGGAAGCATCTCTTCGAGGACTCCCCGCTATCCGATATTACCCCCCACGTCCTGCGCCACAGTTTCGCGAGCATCGCCAACGATCTCGGTTTTACTGAAGTAACCATCGCGGCGCTGGTAGGCCATGCCAAAGGCTCGGTGACGAGCAAATACATCCATACGCTTGACACTGCGCTTATCATGGCTGCGGACACGATTTCGGGCTATGTTCAAGGGCTCCTTGATGGCGCTGAGTTCAAGCAAACTGCCTACGCGCTGGACCGCGATTCACGAAAAGCTGCCTTAGCCCGCTTCTTGAAGAGGGCCTCGGGCGACGATCTCAAGGAGGAGATTGAAGAGGGGCGCCGCATGGTCGCCTAGGATGTTGTAACCGGCTTGTCTGCAACACAAAAACGACTCAGACGTCCTTCTTCAGATATGCCGGCATCAATGGCGCATTGCCAGCGGCGGAGAGGGCGTAGCACCTGGATATGTTTTAGGGTCGGCAAGCGGCGCACGCACGGCATCTGTAGATCCGCCCGAAGGCGGAGCGCTCTCTCGCTCAATTGCTTTGAAAAGCCTTGGCCACTCGCCGTTTATGAGGTTCATTACTCCGAGCGGACCAGTCTATCGTTGAGAACGCCCATGAAGAAAAAATTCGATCCTGCTCCCGTCGACAAGCTCGCGGTCGATCCCAAGAAGGCGATCGAGGCGGATATGAAGCAAACCAGGCTCGAGGAAGGTCTCGAAGAGACTTTTCCGGCCTCCGATCCTGTGAGCGAGACTCAACCGAAGCCTTCAAAATACTGATCGTTGGCGACGCCTTCCGCGGTATCTGTTTCGACGCGGATCGCGACCGCTGTGCATCTGGTGATCATGCGCTATTTCCTGGATGCCGAGTTCAACGGATTTGGTGGCGAGTTGCTCTCTATCGCGCTTGTCCCGCAAGACGATGCCTTGCCGGCATTCTACGAGGCGGTCATCTGCGAACACCCAACCGCCTGGGTGCGCGAGCACGTGGAGCCAGTCCTCGACAAACATCCGCTCAGTCGCGAACAGGTCTCGAACCGCTTCTTCGAGTAGCTTCACAACGACGAGTGTCCGATCATCGCCGCCGACTGGCCGGAGGACATCGCGAACGCGGCGCGACTGCTGGTCCTCGGTCCCGGAGTGATGCTGCCAATCCGCCGAATTCGCTTCGAGTTGATCGACGCTGCAATCATCAGCCCATATGTCCCTTCAACCAAGCGACATAATGCGTTGCGCGATGCTGAAGCGCTCCGCGCTACCGTATTGGCCCATGAAGAACGTCTGCATTGGGCGAGCTTTGATCGTGTTCCTTATCACCCGTCCGCGCCTTGAACATGGGACTCGGAGGCAAGGACCGAGCCGTTCGATCACGGATCGGTGCCGCGATTCGGCTGGAGGCATCCAAGTCGTACGGGTCAGTCGGGCAGCTCGGCGAGAAATTGCCGCGGCGGTACGAAGAACGTCGCTCCGGAGACAGCAGTTGAGTAGTCGAGGATGCGATCGTGAAGCGGAGGCGGATCCCCGATGAACATTCGTTCGAGCATTTTCTCGATCACCCACAGGTGCCGCGAATATCCGATGAAGTAAGTCCCGTACTGTCCCCGTCCGGGTACCGCGAACGGCATATTGTCACGCAGAATGTCGTGCTCGCCTTCGTCATCGGTGATGGTGCAGAGCGTCTTATGGGACTTCTGGCCCTCGCTGGCGTCGGCCAGCTCGACATTGTCGAACTTGGTGCGGCCGATGATGGCTTCCTGCGTTTCGGCCGTCTGAGCCCGCCACGCAGCCAGATTATGGAGATACTTCTGGACAACCACATAGCTGCCGCCAGCATAGTCCGGATCTTCCTCACCGATGAGAGTCGCGGCGGGAAGATCGAGGCCATCGGGGTTCGCCGTACCGTCCACGAACTCGAGCAGGTCCCGCCCGTCGAAATACCGGAAGCCCGCGACATCATCCACGGCGGTGACGGCGTTACCGAATGCCTCCAGCAGGATCTTCTCGAACTCGATTATCAGGTCGGTGGAAGCGGCGCGGATATGGTAAAGCAGATCTCCCGGCGTCGAAACCGCGGTGTGCTTGGCTCCCTTAATCTCCCTGAACGCAGTGAGCTCTTTGGGCTCGGGCTTGCCGGTAAGAGCCAGCCAAATGCGGTGACCGATTCCCACATTGGCGGTGAATGTCTCACCGTTGGCCCGTCCCCGGATATCCTTGATGAGATCGGCGGTCGAGCCGATGACAGAACGAACCGTCTCAAGGGCCCGATCGCCAGGATTGATTGCGAGCACGAGGAACGCCGCCGACGCGGTCATGGGCGCATCGATGTACTGCGGCTCGGAGTCAATCGCGCGATCCCGCGCCTCCGGGATCTGCGTTGCGTTGGACACTGTGATTGCGCCTCCCTCGTCGAACCAGGATCGTCTCTTCAGGTCTGTTGCATGGCAACGTATTGGCGCGGCATCTGTCAGGGCATTGTCGCCAGATCCGTTGCTTGCTCTAATCTGGCGGAACATCTCATGTCGTGCAATCGTGCACTGACTCACCCAGTGTGATCGGGCAGTGTGTTCCGGGCGAAGTCGATAGACAAATTGTCCGCAACGACACGGACAAATTGTCCGGCGTCGGTCTACGCCGCATTCCAAGTCGCTGGCACTGCGGCGCGTTAGAAATGGCACATCTATTGCTCGAAACGCTTGCGATCACGTCATGAAGTTGACCGTTTGCTATGGCAGATCTTCGAATAGTCGCTGCGGAGCCGGGTGCGATCGAGCTGGCGATCTGCGCGCGTTGGCGCGTCGATGCATTTTCAATGCCTCGTACTTCCTTCGAGCAAGAGTTGAAGTCATTGCAACAATTTTCTGCCGATCAGAGCCTCGGCGTGCTGCTTGTCGCGAAAGCGGATTGTGCACCAATCGGCGCCTGCCTTTTGGTCGAGTCCGAGTTCGAACCGAACCACGATGTCGCGCCGTGGCTCACAGGTCTGTTCGTTATCCCCGAGCATCGCAACGGAGGAGCGGGCTCCATCCTGGTGCGAGCGATTGAGGATCAGGCGCGGCAGCGCGGATTTTCGCGATTGAACCTGTATACATCCGAGGCAACCGGATTCTATGCGCGGCTGGGATGGTCGATCGCCGATCGCACCTGCTGGAGAGGCGTCGATGCAACGCTCATGGTTCGCGATCTGTGAAGCGATGTCATGAAGTAGTTTTGGACTCGGCAGTCACGCCAGCTTCCCTCGACGCCTTGGAGAGGCCTCCGGTCCCAACTTGTCCGTCGCGAGGGACAAAATGTCTGCCCTAAGGGCGGTGATCGCGTTCTAATTCATTGAATTTGCGTCGTCTTTGGATTTGGCGTGCTCCTTGCTCTGGCAGCACCCGAGTCAATGATTGCATGGCCGCTCGGTCCGGGTTGATCCGGAGCGACCGTCGTTTGAGGACCGTTAGATGGCGCTCGCTCGAGATCCCGATGGTCAGTATGAGGTTCACCGTCATGGAATCTATTTCGTGATGTACAATAATAGTGCCGAGGTCACGTGCATGATTGCGCGCAGAGCGCTCAACGTGATGCGCGTGCGGTTTCATCCCACCCTGAGCGCCGAGGAATTCTTCCTCATGCGTCGATCGCGCATCGAACGCGCCGCCAGCGACAAGTTTGAAAATCGTCAGTCCAGCGTCACCCGCGTGGTATCGCTCGATCGGTTCGACGTGGATTTCTGAACCCAACTCAGCTTTATAAATGATGTTGCAACCCGATACAGCGGCCGCTTACACGGCTCCGTCACAGGGAAATCCTCCCGGATCCGAAGCATCGATGTCGGCAAAATGTCTGCGTTGGCCTGTCCGCGGCAGCGAAGCTCGGCCCGGCGCAGCCTTGCAATACGGGCGTAGGAATCGACCTGGAGTGTCGGAGAGGTGGCAATGATCGTGCGTTCCAAGCCCGGCTTCTGGGACGTCGCATTTGCGGTCAATGGATCGATCTTGCCGCGGATCGCGCCGCATCTGGTGGCGATAGCGCTGATCAGCGTGTTGGCGATCTTTGCCGCCATGGAGCATCCGGGCATTTTCGCGCGCATCAGTGCGGTTCCGTTCACGCTGATCGGCATCGCGCTATCGGTCTTCATGAGCTTCCGAAACAGCACATGTTACGCCCGCTGGTGGGAGGGGCGCGAGCTCTGGGGCAAGCTGATCATCGCCTGCCGCTCGTTCGCACGTCAGATCTCCACCCTCGAAGACGACGATCGGCGTGTCCTGCTCCGCGGCCTGTGCGGCTTCTGCTCCGGGCTAACGGCGCGCCTGCGCGGTGAGAACGAAGTCGCGGCGATCGAGCCATGGAGCGAGATCGACGCCGCTTCAGTTGGCCCCAACCCGACCAATGCCGTGCTTAACCAGATCGGGCTGCACTGCTTGATGCTGATGAAGCGGGATCGGATCGAGCCGATCCACTACGCAGTCCTGGAGGGGCAGCTCACCGCTCTTTCTGACGTGCAGGGCGGATGCGAGCGCATCGCGTCCACTCCGGTGCCATTCGCCTATTCGCTGCTGCTGCATCGAACCGCGCTGATCTTCTGTGTGACGTTGCCGTTCGCGCTCGCCGGATCGCTCGATTGGTGGACGCTGCTGCCCGTTCTGCTCGTCGCCTACACCTTCTTCGGCCTCGATGCGCTTGGCCATCAGCTTGAGTCTCCGTTTGGGTTGGAGCCAAATGCCCTTCCGCTTGACGCAATGAGGCGAGGCATCGAGCGCGAAATGCTCGCCCTGCTCGGAGAGCGCGATTTGCCGGCTCCGATCGAGCCTCGTCAGAACGTGCTGATGTAACTCCGCCGTGAATCGTCGAAAGCAGCGAACCCCAAACCACGCCAACTATTCAGTGTGGGGTTGTCGCGGGTCGCCAGGAAAGATCGTTGGACCAAACGTAGATGGCGATAGCTGCCAGGCACAAGGCGATACCAACCCAGAAGACGGGCGAATGATGGATCGGTCGTCGGCTCGCCGGATCGCGCTTCATTCGAACTCCTCATTTGCACGAATAGTCGACGAAGCGTCCTTGCGCAAGAACGCGGTGTCTCAACGTTCGTGAACGTAAGCGAAAGCGATGGAGGAGTCATTCGTCATCGCGTTCTCCACGCCGTCCATTGCGCCAAGCAAATGCATTCGGACTTCGGCCCCGTTGACGCGAGCTCGTGTCCATAGCGACGGTATCAAGCGTTGCGCCAAAAGATGAAGCCGCGGCCAGAAGCGGATGCTGCAATCTTCCATGCGGGACAACTTGGCCAAATCTGTCGTGACAAATTGTCCATTGCCGGCGGCCCGCACCGCCTAACTCATTGATATGACGATGCGCTCAGACTGGCACGCCTGTTGCTAACCTCTCTTCGATGCACGTTTCACGGTTAGGAAAAGAAGGAGATGAAAATGAACTGGGATCGCATCGAGGGAAACTGGAAGGCCGCCAAGGGTGCACTCAAGGCGACATGGGGCAAGCTGACCGACAACGACATTGACATCATCAATGGCGACAGGGAGCGGCTGGAGGGCAAGCTGCAAGATCTCTACGGCATCGACAAGAACCAGGTTCGCAAAGAGGTCGACAAGTGGGCGCGGGAAGCAAACTGGGATTGATCTCGATTGACCGATCCCGGTGGATCGACGGCTGCTGCGAGGCAGCAGCGCCGCTGGATCTGGATTGATCGAGCCTGTTCGCAATCGCAGGCTCAACGTCATCACAGTGGGTAGCAAGGCTACGCAGCGCGCCCGGGCCGGCGAAGTTTGGCCTCAAGATTCGTTTGAACAGCCTGAACTGAGTTTCGTCCCGACGCGGGCGCCAAGCTGGACCGGATACACGAGGAGTTACAATGTCAAAGGATCACGACAAGGCGTCGCACGGATCGCAGGACGCGCGACGTCACAAGATTGATCATCAAACGCGAAACGAGTGGCTTCACAGAGATGGGGGCCTTCAGGATGCGTGGCGCGCGTCCGGAATGACGCGCGATGACTTCATCCGGCACAACGAAAGCCTGATCGACAAGGTGATCGTCGCCAACCTCGATCAGGATCGATAGAGCGAGCCGGTAGCGGCCCGACGTGCCCGCGGGTGATCGTATTCAGGTCACCCGGCTGAAAACCCTGTTGAAGATCTGGCAATTGCGGAGTTGATTTATGTTGGACGGTAAGCCGCGCTTCAAGACGTATCATCATCCCGCCGGCGGTTGGGGGGCTGCCGCCGCGACTGCAAAGATTCTTCTCGAGCAGAGTGTGGTGACGAAGGGGTCGCGCGCGCTTCTGTCAATGAATCAGCCCGGCGGGTTCAAGTGCTCGAGCTGTGCGTTTCCCGACGCGGAATGCAAGAAGACACTCGATTTCTGCGAGAACGGCGCCAAGGCGCTGGCGTTTGAGGCAACGAAGTTTCGGGTCACGCGCGAGTTCTTTGAACGGCACACCGTGTCCGAGCTCATGGAGCGGTCGGACTACTGGCTCGAGATGCAGGGACGTTTGACGGAGCCGATGCGTTATGACTCATCATCGGATCGCTACGTGCCGTGCAGCTGGGACGACGCATTCGCCCTGATCGGCAGGCATCTGCGGGCTCTCGAAACTCCGCACCAGGCGGAGTTCTATACATCCGGCCGCACGCCCAACGAGGCGGCGTTTCTCTACTCGATATTCGTCCGGGAGTTCGGAACCAACAATTTCCCCGATTGCTCGAACATGTGCCACGAGCCGACCAGCCGGGGCCTGCCACCGTCGATCGGTGTCGGAAAGGGCACCGTTATCCTCGACGATTTCGAGCACGCCGAAGCGATTTTCGTCATCGGGCAGAACACCGGAACGAACTCGCCGCGGATGATGAGTAATCTGGTCGAAGCGAGCAAGCGCGGCGTTCCGATCGTCGCCGTCAATCCGATGCCCGAGCGTGCGTTGGTGCGCTTCGCCGATCCGCAGGATGTCATCCAGATGGCAACCTTCGGCTCGACCAGGATTGCCAGCGAGTTCGTTCACGTCCGCATCGGAGGCGACCTTGCCTTCCTCAAAGGCGTCATGAAAGTCATGTTCGAACGGGAGGAATCCGGCGAGAAGATCGTCGACTGGGAGTTTATCCGTGAGCATACCGTCGGCCTCGATGCAGTCCGGAGCGACGCGATGGCGCAGAAGTGGTCGGAGCTGGAGCGGGCTTCCGGGCTTGAGGAAGCGCAAATCCGCAGGTGCGCCGAAATCTACATTCGCTCGCGCGCGACAATCATTTGCTACGGGATGGGCATTACGCAGCATCAGGAGGGGTCGCGGCTGGTGCAGCAGCTGGTCAATCTGCTCCTGCTCAAAGGCAATTTCGGCAAGCCGGGCGCCGGAATTTCACCTATCCGCGGTCATTCCAATGTGCAGGGAGATCGCACCGTCGGGATCGATGAGCAGCCGAGCCAGGACTATCTCGATCGCGTTCGCGATGTTTTTGGCTTCGAACCTCCGCGCGAGCATGGTCATCATACCATTGAGTCGGTCGCCGCGATGCAGGCGGGGACGGCGAAGGTTTTCATCGGCCTCGGCGGCAATTTCGTCCGCGCTGTGCCCGACACCGAACGCTCGTACGCCGCTATGCAGAAGCTCGCGCTGACGGTCGCCATCACGACCAAGTTGAATCGCGGACATCTGGTTCACGGTCGCGATGCCTTGATGCTGCCCGTTATCGCGCGATCGGAGATCATCCGAACGACAGCCGGCGAGCAATTCCTGACGATCGAGGACTCGATGTCAAACGTCACCGCGTCTCGTGGCGTGTTGTCGCCGGCGAGCCCGCATCTGCTTCCGGAGGTGGAAATCGTCTGCCGGATCGCGCAAGCGACGTTGCCGAACAGCAAGGTCGACTGGAAGAGCTACAGCGAGGACTACGGCCTGATCCGCGACAAGATAGCGGAGGTTTATCCGGAGATCTACAACGACTTCTCCGAGCGCATCGAAAGTCCGAGAGGATTTCACCTCGATGTGCCGCCGCGCGAGCTGGTGTGGCCGACGCCGAACGGCAAGGCGAACTTTCTGCTTCTGCCGGGTCTGGAAGTGAACGCATCCGTTCCCGATCCCGACATGTTGCGGCTGGCCACCATTCGCTCGCACGATCAATTCAACACCACAATCTACAGCAACAACGACCGCTACCGCGGTGTCTACAATGACCGCATGGTTCTCTTCATGAACGCCGAGGATCGAGCGTCGCGAGGGCTTGAAGACGGATCGAGCATTGCGCTCGAGACGATCAGCGATGACGGCATACAGAGGCGCGTCAGCGGATTGAAGGTGCTGGATTATCCGATGCCGCGCGGATCGGTTGCGGGATATTACCCCGAGCTCAATCCGCTGCTGCCTCTCGACTACTACGACAAGATCAGCGGGACGCCTGCCGCCAAGTCCATTCCAGTACGGGTTGTTGCCGCCTAGTCGGTCGGATGCCGGAGACGAAGTGCCGGGACGCATATCCTGAGGCAAGGAGGGGACATTGTTGGACAATCTCGATGCGGTGATTTTGGCACGTGCCCAGTTTGCGTTCACCGTCTCGTTCCATTTCATATTTCCGTCGTTCTCGATCGGGCTTGCGAGCTATCTGATGGTGCTCGAAGCGTTGTGGCTGAAGACGGGACAAGGCGTTTATGCCAACCTGTTCCGCTACTGGCTGAAGATCTTCGCCGTCGTGTTCGGTATGGGTGTCGTCTCAGGGGTGGTGCTCTCATATCAGTTCGGTACGAATTGGTCGGTATTCTCGACGCGAGCCGGACCAATCATCGGACCGCTCATGGCCTATGAGGTGATGACGGCCTTCTTTCTGGAGGCCGGCTTCCTCGGCGTCATGCTGTTCGGCATGAGCAAGGTCGGCAAAGGCCTGCATTTCTTTGCAACGTGCATGGTCGCGCTCGGTACGCTGATCTCGGCAACCTGGATCATCGCCGTGAACAGCTGGATGCAGACGCCGGCGGGATTTGCGATCAATGCGAAGGACCAGTTCGTGCCCGCCGGATCCTGGATCCCGATCATCCTCACCGCGAGCTTTCCATATCGCCTGGTCCACACCGTGATCGCGGCCTATCTGACGACGGCGTTCGTGGTCGGCGGTGTGGGCGCCTGGCATTTGCTGCGGGACCGCACCAATGTCGGCGCGCGCAAGATGTTTTCGATGGCGATGTGGATGGCCGCGATCGTGACCCCGATCCAGATCCTCGCGGGTGATGCCCACGGACTCAACACGTTGGAACACCAGCCCGCCAAGGTTCTCGCCATGGAAGGGCACTACGAACCCAGTCCCGATGGCGCGTCGCTGATCCTCTTCGGCTTCCCCAGCAACGAGGCAGCGCAGGTCCGATACAAGCTCGAAGTGCCGCGCCTCGGATCGCTGATCCTCAAACACGATCCGGCCGCACCTCTGCCGGGGCTCAGCGACTTCCCCAGGGATCAATGGCCGCCGGTGCCGATCGTGTTCTGGTCGTTCCGGATCATGGTCGGCCTTGGATTTGCGATGCTCGCTGTCGGTCTCTGGAGCCTGCTCGGGCGCTTCCAGGGAATGCTCTACGAATGGGCCTGGTTGCATCGCGCCTGTGTCGCGCTCGGACCGGCCGGCTTTGTCGCCGTGATCGCCGGATGGGTGACGACGGAGGTCGGTCGGCAGCCCTTCACCGTCTACGGGCTGTTGCGAACGGCGGAATCGCATTCGCCGCTGGCGGCGCCGGCTGTAGCGGCCTCGCTTGTCGCTTTCGTGCTGGTGTACTTCGCAGCCTTCGGCGCCGGCACCTATTATCTCCTGCGCTTGATGGCAAAGCCGCCCACGCCGGGCGAGAAGGAGCCGCCCAAGGTGCCGCAGCGTGCTGCAGGCATTACGCCGGCGGGCGGTGTCGGCGTGCCTCTGACCGCGGCGGAGTGAGGCCATGTACAGCATCGACCTTACCACTTTCTGGGCTGCCATTATCGGCTTCGCGGTGATGGCCTACGTCGTCATGGACGGGTTCGACCTCGGCATCGGAATTCTGTTCCCGAGCTTCGCGGTCGGCGACGAGCGCGACCAGGCGATGAATTCGATCGCGCCGGTCTGGGATGGCAACGAGACGTGGCTGGTGATGGGCGGCGGCGGTCTGCTGGCGGCGTTTCCGCTCGCCTATGCGATCATCCTTCCGGCCACCTATCCGTTGATGATTGCCATGCTACTCGGGCTTGTCTTCCGTGGCGTCGCCTTTGAGTTCCGCTGGCGCGATCCAGGGCATCGGCCATTGTGGGACGTTGCCTTTTGGTTGGGTTCCCTGATTGCGGCTTTCGCGCAAGGCGTGACGCTTGGGGCAATTCTGCAGGGCATTCATGTCGTCAATGATGCCTATGCCGGCGGCTGGCTCGACTGGCTCAGCCCGTTCAGCATCCTGACCGGCGTCGCGGTTGTGATCGGCTATGCGTTGCTCGGCGCAACGTGGCTGATCTGGAAGACGGAGGGGACGAGCCAACGTCACGCGCGCCGTGCCGCCTTCTGGCTCGGCGCCGGCACGCTGCTGGCGCTGGCGGCCGTCAGCGCGGTGACGCCGTTCCTCGACTATGACTACTGGCGGCGATGGTTCGCAATGCCCGGTGTCTTGTTGACGGCCCAGGTGCCGCTGCTGGTGCTGATCTGCGCGGCAACCTTCTTCTGGAGTCTGAAGCGTGAGTTCGAGCGGCTGCCGTTTCTCATGGCGCTGGCACTGTTCCTGTTGAGCTTCATCGGGCTCGGGATCAGCATTTATCCGTACGCTGTTCCACGCGCGATTACGATCTGGGATGCCGCGGCACCGGTCGAAAGCCAATTGTTCATGCTGGTGGGCGCCTGCGTGATCATTCCGCTCATCCTCGCCTACACGGGTTGGGCCTACTGGGTGTTTCGCGGCAAGGCCGGCACCGCAGGATATCACTGATGCAGGCGCGGATCCCGCTATGGCAACGGCTCGCGTGGATGGCCGCGATCTGGATCGCAAGCGTTGTGGCGGTCGGTCTCGTCTCGGGCGTGATCAGGCTGTGGTTACGTTAGTCTCCCTCCATTCGTCCTGATTTCCAAACCGTCCCGCTCGTCGCCAAGCCGCGAACATAGCGGGAAAGCATCATCGGCTTCGGCACGTTTCCAAATGACACATACCGCGAATTACGATCTGACAGCACTCTGGACGATCTTCCTTTCGTTCTGGCAGCGAAGCATCCTGGATCTGACTGTCGGACACTTTATCGTTTCGATCGTCATTCTCGCGATCGCGGTGCTGATCCGGCGCTTCTTTAGTCGCACTGTCATCTCTCGTATCCACGCTTGGTCTTCGGGCGGGGAAGGAGACCTCAACCGAACGATCGTTGATGCCCTTGCTCCCCATCTCCAGTCGATTCCAATCGTTCTGGCCATCCTGATTATCGGCGAGTTCATTCTCACCAATCAGAGGCTCAAGGACGGGCTCCTCCAGGTCGATCAATCGTTGATCGCGTTCACGATCTTCTGGGCATTGTTCGAGGTGATCGGGCCGCTATGCGCGGTTCTGGATGGCCGAACGCCGATCTTCAGCAAGGCCATGATCGGCTGGACGGTCAGGGTCGGACGCGCCATCATCGTGGCGCTGGGCGCGACCGCTATCTTGGAGGTCTGGGGCATTCACGTCGGACCGGTGCTGGCGAGCTTCGGGCTCGTCGGTGTTGCGGTGGCGCTGGGCGCCCAGAATCTGTTCAAGAACCTGATCTCCGGGATCTTCATCATTGGAGAGCAGCGCTTCAGAAACGGTGACTGGATCCTCGCCGAGGGAATTGTCGAAGGCACGGTCGAAACCATTGGTCTGCGAACGACAAAAGTCCGTCGGTTCGATCAAGCGCCTGTATTTGTCCCGAACTCGTATCTGGCGGACAATGCCGTCACCAACTTCTCGCAGATGACGTTCCGCCGCATTTCCTGGATCATCGGGCTCGACTACAGCACGACCACCAGTCAACTCCGCGACATCCGCAACGCGATCGAGGCGTACATCCTCGGTAGTTCGGATTTCGTTCATCCCCCTGAAGCCGTCGCGTTCGTACGCGTCGACAAGTTCAATGACTCGTCGATCGATCTCATGGTCTACTGTTTTACCCGCACGACGGTCTGGGGGGACTGGCTGAAGATCAAGGAGGAGTTGGCGTATGCCATCAAGGCGATCGTGAAAAAGGCCGGCTCTGATTTCGCCTTCCCAAGCCAGTCGCTCTACGTGGAGACCCTCCCAACGGGGATCGAGCTTTTCCCTCACGACAAATCGTCGACCCCGGACAAGACAGCCGCTCCGGCCGACGCGGGCGCAGACCGTGAGCCGGGTCTTTCTCAGGTCGCGCCGGGTCCAGTCGATGCGGGCTAAGATGTCAAAACGAAAGGACGGTGTGGCGGTCTATTGAACGAACCGCTGATGCACGTTGTCCAACGCCGCAGTCACGTATCGGATTGCCGGCTTGAACGGCGGCACGCTTGTGGTGCGATTCGAAATCGCGACGCGCTGCCGCGGGCTTCAAGCTGTTATCGAACTCGAACGGAGGAGGACTGCGACATGACCGCGAATATCATTCTTGCCTCGGAATCCCCGCTCGCCGAGCTTCTGCTGAAGAATGCGGGGATAATTGCTGAGCTTCAGGCCATTGATCTTGATGATGAGGCGCTCGAAGCGCCTCTTGTCGAAACTGGCAGCTCCCCAGAGGACATTGCCCTCGTTGTCGCGGAAGCCAAGGCGACTGCAATCAGCGAACGAAACCCGGGAGCCGTCGTTCTCGGCTGTAAGCAGATCCTGTCGCTCGACGATGACATTCTGCGCGCCCCTGCCGACATGGATGAAGGCCGCAGGCGCTTGCTGCTGCTGTCCAATCGCACCCATCAGGTGAATAGCGCTGCCGCAGTCGCCCGTGATGGAAATGCGCTCTGGCGCCATGTCGGCGTCGCTCGCTTGACGATGTGCAGGCTCGATCCACCGTACATCAGCCGTTACCTGGCGCGGGTAGGGCCGTCAGCCCTGCAAAGCGCTGGTGTCTATCGAATTGACGGTGAGGGTGTGCAGCTGTTCACCGAGATCGACGGCGACTACTTCACGATCGTGGGTCTCCCGTTGCTGGCTGTGCTCGCGGAGTTGCGCCGTTTGCAGGTGATCGCTTGCTAATGGCTCCCTGAGCGTCTTGCCCTTCTGCGTTTGTCCACGCCGACCGCGGCAATCCGGACTCAGGTCATCGAAAGCGCTCTTGCCCGGTCTGTTGATCCTCGACCCCGGTCATTTTGTCCGAAGGATCCCGGACAAAATGACCGCCCCACCAAGTCGATCTCCATAACGCATTGAAATCGCGATGTTTGCGACCTGGCACGGCGATTGCGTTGCTGTGCTTGCGAGAATGGCGTCGTTCGCATCGCGGGGGATCGATCTGCGCGCAACGGCATCGGGACCCGCGATCTACCAAGAGCAACTCGATCTTTGGACAAATCATCCATGGCGCAGACAACTGGAATGTCGCAACCGAGGCGAGCGTTCACGGGACTGATGACCGAAGCGCAAGGGAAGTGGGGTTGGTTCGTCGCCCTGGGTGTGCTTTTTGTTGTGCTGGGCTTCGGCGCTCTCAGCAATCTCCTCTTGGCGACCATCGCAACGATCTTCTACATCGGTGTGTTGATGATCGTCGCGGGCGCTTTCCAGATCGTCCATGCGTTCAGGGTTAAGAGCTGGCGCGGCTTCTTTCTTTGGGGCCTGGGCGGTTTTTTCTATGCCGCGGCCGGTGCGACAATCGTTCTGGATCCGGCAATCGCTTCGCTGGTTCTGACTCTCATATTGGCCGTTTTCACGATCGCGTCCGGCCTCATGCGCCTGCTGCTCAGCTTTAGAGCAAGGGGAGATCGTGGCTGGGGCTGGCTGTTTGCCTCCGGATTGCTCACCGCGATCGCAGGATTGGCGTTCCTCCTGGGGTGGCCACTCAACAGTCTCTGGCTGCTTGGTCTGCTGTTGTCGGTCGACCTGGTCTTCCAGGGCTGCACGCTGATTGGCCTGGGGCTGCAGCTTCGCGATGCGAGGTAGATGGCGGGCTCGGGCGCGCGAAGAACGGCGCTCTTTCGACCGGCCCTCAAACGACATATCAACGGCGAGATAAGAGAGCTGCCATGACCAATAACGGCCCGCCAAAGAATCCTTATCACAACAGACAGATTCACCCACGCCCCTCTCAGGGAGGGACTCATCAGGCGGGGGAAGATGTCGAGAAGGCGACGACTGAGGATTCCGCAAGGGAAGCCGCTTCTGGATCGCCAGATGCTGCGAGCGCCGCAGCGGGCGCAGCAGAAGGCGCACATGATGCTATTGCGCGGCTCGTGGCGGAAAATGTCGATCTCAAAGACCGCCTGCTTCGGGCGCTCGCGGACGCCGAGAATGTACGCCGGCGCGCTGAGCGCGAGTTGAACGACATGCGGCAATACGCCGTAACCAGGTTCGCGGGCGATATGGTCAACGTCGCAGACAATCTGGAACGTGCGATGTCGAGCCTTCCTATGGAGCTGCGCGGCAATGCTGGTCCCTTCAAGACGTTTGTCGAGGGTGTGGAGTTGACCGAAAAGGAGCTGCTGCGATCGTTGGAAGCGCACGGCGTCAAGAAGCTTGATCCGACCGGAAGCCGATTTGATCCTCACTTTCACGAAGCCATGTTCCAGGTGCAAGATCCGTCAGTGCCGAGCGGCACGGTCACGACCGTCGTGCAGCCTGGTTACGCGATCGGATCACGTTCGTTGCGGCCTGCGAAAGTCGGCGTGGCGGGCTGAAATGCCTGCTCGCTTCCAAGACGGCTGCTCGATAGCTCCGATGATTTTTCCGTCGCTGGCTTGGATCGGCTATCTGTGCTTGGGAAACGTCACAGTTACTACGCCATCCTCGAAGTACGCGTTTATCTCATGAGCATCGACCGAACGAGGCAGCAGCATCGAGCTCAAGACTCTGATTGTCCGCTCGGCACCGCGGCCATCGTTGACCTGCCGCTCAGCGATAATGGTGAGGACGCCATTCTCAACGGACACATCGATGTCGTTTGCCGTTAGACCATGCAGCTCTGCAACGATTTGCAGTTCGTCATCTGTCTCGTTCACGTCGACATTGAGCATCGTGAACCATCCCGGTCGTACATGCGACGGTAGAGACCGTCGACCTGATCGACTGGCAGCAATACGCGTGCCATCCGCGTGGCAAGTCGTCTCAACAGCTTAAGGTGTTGGTCAGTTCGTCCGCGGACACTTTGTCAAAATCGATTGGACAAGTTGTCTGACTCAGCTCTGGTGGCGGTCGCCATCTGTAGCTCTGGACGCTGCCGAAAATGACGCTAGCATTGATCACGCAGGCTGGGAGGCGTCGAGTGTCGAGCAAGATCGAATAGAACGCGTCCGAGATCGCTGACATCCGACTTCTTGTGCAGCGATTGCGTCGCGTTGAGTCGTGGCGACGGAAGCGCCTTGAACATGCTATACAGGAGTTCGATGGAGAGAAAACGGTCCTTGATCGATCGAAGGTGATCAGGATTGCGCAGCTCTACACCGCAGTGTCAGTTCGTCGAAAAGCTGTCGAAGCAGGGGTCGTGAAGCCTTGGTGTGGCTTGCGATAGATGAATGACGGCTTGAGGCGTGAATTCTTCCTACGCAACAACTGTGCGAGGACATGCCATGAGTGTCGGAAAATCAGCTTCCACTCTTGCGTCTGGCGATCTGTGGCCGGCTCTGTCCTGCGAGGCTTTCGAGCAGACGCGGTATCTTCTCCACATGGTGTTGCAGGCGGTTGGCAAGCTCAAGCTGGCCGGGCCGTTCCAGGCGCAATGGGCCGAGGTTCCGCTGTGGCTCGGCGCGAGAGGCCTGACCACTGGCCCGATCCCTTGCGCCGGCGGCGTCTACGAGGTCCGCGCCGACTTTATCTCGCACGAGCTGCAATGGTTCACGAGTTCGGGCGGATCGGGACAATTGCCGCTCGGTTCGACGCCGGTCGCAACGCTGGTCGACACGTTCCTCGACCGGCTTCGCTACGCCGGGATAGATGCGTCCATCACGCTGATGCCGCAGGAGGTGTCCAATCCGATCCCGTTCGACCAGGATAAGCAACAGCGCCCATACGACCGCGACATGGTCAACGCCTGGTGGCGCATTCTCCTCAGCACGCAACGTGTCATGCAGATCTTTCAGGGGCGGTTCACGGGCAAGACGCAACCCATCGGCCTGATGTGGGGGACGTTCGACATTCGCGTGCCGTTCTATAAGGGCAAGCCCGCATCACCGGCGCCGAACGCTGATTTTATCCGGCGCAATGCGATGAATGCGGAGTTGATGGAGATGGGATGGTGGTCGGGTGATCGCTCCTATCCCAGACCCGCATTCTACTCCTTCACCTACCCGCAGCCGCAAGGCATCGAAAACGCGAAGATCGGTCCAGGCGCCGCGCGATGGGACGCCGGCCTGGGCGAGTTTCTCCTCGACTACGACGACCTGCGCCAGTCGGATAATCCTGACGGCGATCTACTTGCCTTCCTGGAATCCACTTACGTCGCTGGCGCGAGCGCGGCGGGTTGGGATTCCGCGCTGCTGGGCAGCGGACGTCCGGAGTAATCTCCAGGCGCGTCGCTCTAACCTGGCCCGATCCGCGATGGACAGTCCAGCAACAATGGACAGGCCTTCCGCGGTCATCGGCAATGGCCGGACAGCCTGACGCATCATGCGCGCTTAGGCCAATAGACAGTTTGTCCGGCGCGCGTCGGACAAAATGTCCGACCCGTTCCGATTACGCAGCTCAAGTCGTTGAAATCATGCGGGTCGCGATGTGGCACACGTGTTGCTCAACGGGAGTGGAGCAGGGCGCAAGCCGCACATAGTCGATCAACGAAAAAGTCAGAGGAGCGCGACGTGGCAAAAGTGATCGGAATCGACCTCGGGACGACCAATTCATGCGTCGCGGTCATGGACGGCAAGAACACGCGCATCATCGAGAACGCCGAGGGCGCGCGCACGACACCCTCCGTGGTGGCGTTCACGTCCGATGGCGAGCGTCTGGTCGGGCAGCCGGCCCGGCGGCAGGCCGTGACCAACCCGACCAATACCATCTTCGCGGTGAAGCGCCTGATCGGCCGCCGCTACGACGATCCGACGGTCGAGAAGGACAAGACACTTGTTCCTTACAAGATCATCAAGGCGTCCAACGGCGACGCCTGGGTCGAGGCTGAGGGCAAGCCGTATTCGCCTTCGCAGATCTCGGCCTTCATCCTGCAGAAGATGAAGGAGACGGCCGAGGCCAATCTCGGCGAGAAGATCACGCAGGCCGTCATCACCGTTCCCGCCTATTTCAACGACGCGCAGCGCCAGGCCACCAAGGACGCCGGCAAGATCGCCGGCCTCGAGGTTTTGCGCATTATCAACGAACCGACCGCGGCGGCGCTTGCCTACGGTCTCGACAAGAAGAAGCAGGCCAAGATCGCCGTCTACGATCTCGGCGGCGGCACCTTTGACATCTCCGTTCTCGATATCGGCGATGGGGTGTTTGAGGTGAAGGCGACCAACGGCGACACCTTCCTGGGCGGCGAAGACTTCGACATGCGGTTGGTCAACTACCTCGCCGACGAGTTCCAGAAGCAGCAAGGTATTGATCTGCGCAAGGACAAGCTCGCGCTTCAGCGCCTGAAGGAAGCGGCCGAGAAGGCCAAGATCGAGCTCTCCACCGCCGCCCAGACCGAGGTCAACCTGCCGTTCATCACGGCGGACGCCTCCGGCCCAAAGCATCTCCAGGTCAAGATTACGCGCGCGAAATTCGAGTCCCTGGTCGAGGACCTCGTTCAGCGGACGATCGAGCCCTGCCTCAATGCCCTCAAGGACGCCGGGCTCACGGCCAAGGACATCGACGAAGTCGTGCTGGTCGGCGGCCAGACCCGCATGCCGAAGATCCAGGAGGTCGTGCAGAAGATCTTCGGCAAGGAGCCGCACAAGGGAGTCAATCCTGACGAGGTCGTCGCGGTCGGTGCGGCAATCCAGGCCGGCGTTCTGCAGGGCGACGTCAAGGATGTGCTGCTGCTCGACGTGACGCCGCTGTCGCTCGGCCTCGAGACGCTGGGCGGCGTGTTCACCCGGCTGATCGAGCGCAACACGACGGTTCCGGCGAAGAAGAGCCAGGTCTTCTCCACCGCCGAGGACAACCAGAGCGCGGTGACGATCCGCGTCTTCCAGGGCGAGCGCGAGATGGCTTCCGACAACAAGTTCCTCGGCCAGTTCGACCTCGTCGGCATCGCTCCGGCGCCGCGCGGCGTGCCGCAAATCGAAGTGACGTTCGACATCGATGCCAACGGCATCGTCAACGTCTCGGCCAAGGACAAGGGCACCGGCAAGGAACAGAATATCCAGATCCAGGCATCGGGCGGTCTGTCCGAGAGCGACATCGAAAAGATGGTCAAGGACGCCGAGGCGCATGCTGCGGAGGACAAGAAGCGAAAGGAAGCGGTCGAGGCGAAGAACGCCGCCGAAGCACTGCTGCATGCAACGGAGAAGACCGTTAGCGAGCATGGCTCGAAGCTCGGGGCGTCGGACCGCAGCGCGATCGAAAGCGCGATGTCCGACTTGCGCGAAGCGTTGAAGGGTGACGATGCCGCGACGATCAATGCCAAGGTGAGCGCCTTGCAGCAGCACACGATGAAGCTTGCGGAAGCCATGCAGAGTGCCGCGCAGGCGGCTCCCGGTGCTGCGCCGGGTTCGGGCGGAGACAATGTCGTCGACGCCGAATTCACCGAAATCGACGACGACAAGAAGAATTCGAAATAACGCGCTTCTGTAAGCGCGGGCGCGAGCCCGCGGCGACCAATCGCGCTTTACACCGCTGTCGGGACGAAACGCCAGCCCTCAGGTGCCGGACTGCAATCCCGGTTGCATCGTTTTACTTAAACTTCAGCAGACGTCTTGAAGGCATTCCGCCTTCATTTTGTAGGAGCTTTCTTATGCGACGACGTTCGACGGTCCTCACTGCCTTTGCCGGAGCAATGCTGGCCGCCCTGGTATCAACCGCGCAAGCCCAGCAGCCCGTTCAAAAAGTGCAAGTCGGCGTGCTTGAGTGCAAGGGTGGCCCGAGCATCGGCTTTATCGTCGGCGCGGTCACCAATCTGGCGTGTGTCTTGCGCATCAACGGACTGCCCGAAGATTACTATGTCGCGACGATTCAGAAGGTCGGTCTCGACATCGGCATTACCGAGAGCACTGCCCTTGCCTGGTCGGTGTTCGCGCCCATTGCCCAGCCCGGCCGCGGCGATATCGCCGGGACTTATGTCGGCGTCGATGCAATGGCCGCGGCAGTCGTCGGCGTGGGCGGCAATGTGCTGCTGGGTGGTTCGAACAACAGCATCGCGCTGCAACCCCTCAGCGTGCAAGCGGAAACCGGCCTGATCGTCGCGGCGGGATTGGAGAGCATGACGCTGCAGCCGGGTCGCTAGCCGCGCGCCGAACCTGACACCGTTCGCCGGCGCGAACGGTGTCGTGCATCACGCGAATGACAACGCTTTCTCGCCAAGGTTCTCATGTTGAAGCGACTGTTGACGACGACATCTCCTTTAGTTTTCGCTGTCTTGCTGCTTGGAAGCGAATGCGTCGTGCCGACGGCGGCGTTGTCCCAGGAGGCAGCCTGCTCCCAAGTCACGGCCGTGGAAACGCCACCGCCGCCGTTGCCTCGTTACGAACAGCCCCCCGTGCCCGCGCCGGGCTATCTCTGGTCTCCGGGATACTGGTCGTGGGACGAGGATGCCGGCGACTACTATTGGGTGCCGGGAACCTGGGTGCAGCCACCGCGAGCGGGCCTGTTATGGACCCCGGGCTACTGGGGCTGGCTTGCGGGAGCCTACATTTTCCACCCAGGCTATTGGGGTGAACGCGTCGGCTTTTACGGCGGCGTCAACTATGGCTTCGGCTATTCGGGCATCGGCTACGAAGGCGGCCGCTGGGATCGTGGCCAATTCTACTACAACAGCACCGTCAACAACATCCGGAACGTGACGATCAGAAACGTCTATCAGAAAACCGTCGTCGTCAATGAGACGGTGAACAACGTCAGCTTCAATGGTGGACGAGGCGGCATCGAGGCTCGTCCGACAGCTGCGGACAGAACCATCGCCAAGGAACAACATTTCGCACCCACGCCGCTGCAACGTAAGCACGTCGAGGTCGCGAGCCACGACACCCGTCTGTTCAACAGGGCAAACGGCGGCGCACCGCCCGTGGTGGCCACGCCACGTCCAGCAGTGCTGAACGGGCGAGACATTGTTCGGCCCCGCCCACCCGCCGAGGTGATGCCGTCGAACACGGACAAGCCTCGGCCTGAAGATCTGAGGGGCGCGCGTCCCGAGGATCCCGGGCGGCAGCGTCTCGAAGATTCTCGACGTCCGGCGGAGGCGCCCGCGCCGGCCCGCAAGTCGCCAGCGGATGAAGCCGGAAAAGCTGCGCCTCGCGAATCCGAGCGTGAACGAACGCCGCTGACTGAGGCGGCCCCGAGAGCTCTTCCTCCGGAAGAGCGAAGGCGCGAGGACATCCGCGTGCCGGAGGCAAGGCCGGAGTCTGCGCCGAGGCCGGAGCCTCGCCCCCAACCCATGGCTCATCCGGCGGCCAGGCCGGAAATCGAGGCCAGACCTACTGCCCCAGCCGTGATGCCAGAGCCGCAGCGCCAGGAGATGGGTGCGCCTCCACGCCATGGGCCCGCGGGAGAGGAGCGTTCCGGTGAAAGACCCGAGGAGCGGCGGCCTGAGCAACGCTGAGCGTGACGCGGGCGGTTCTTGTCAGGCCAGCGACGACTGGAACATCGTTGAAGAAAAAGCGTGCAGAGGTTGGAAGGCGATGGCAGCGAGTCTCGGAGGCAATGGACAACTCGACGACGGCAAGCCGCGGTTGACGGAAGACGACATCGTGCGGGCTCAGCTGGGTCCGCGTGGTGTCCCTGGCGCGCCGGATCCCGCCCGAATGACGCCTCAACAACTGAAGAACTACCCCAAATACGTGGAGCCCGGCCATGTCGAATAATCTAGATTTGCAGCTTGGTCGTTGGCTGCCAGTAACAGGCGCGGTCTCCGCCATGTCGAAGCATCATCGTGGTCGGGAGCGGTGAGTGGCCAAGAACCCGTACGACGTGTTGGGAGTGTCCTCCTCAGCTTCGGCCGCCGAAATACAAAAGGCCTATCGCAAGCTTGCGAAGAAGCTGCATCCTGACCTCAACCCTGGCGACAAGGCCGCAGAGGAGAAGTTCAAGGAAGCGGCCGGCGCCTATGACCTGCTTGGCGATGCTGACAAGCGCAAGCGCTTCGATAATGGTGAGATCGACGCGACGGCAGCTGAACGGCCGCAGCATCACTTCTATCGCGACTACGCCGACGCCGGAGACCAGCATGCTTACACGAGCGGCGCCGGCTTTGCCGACTTCATGGATTCGGAGGGGGCATTCGCCGATCTGCTGCGGCGTGGACAACGCGCACGCGCAAATCGACGCGGCGAAGATCTGCACTATCGCCTGCCGATCGAGTTCGTCGAATCGATCAGCGGTGCAACCAAGCGAATCACGCTGCCCGACGGCGGGACGCTGGAAGTGAAAATTCCGCCGGGCCTGGTCGACGGGCAGGTCTTGCGCCTGAAGGGCAAGGGAGCTCCCGGCGCCGGCAAGGGCGGATCAGGCGATGCCCTCATCGAAGTCGAGGTGATGCCGGATCGGCGCTTCACGCGTGACGGCGACAACATTCTGCTCGAAGTGCCGATCTCGTTGACCGAGGCGGTTCTGGGCGGTCAAATCCGGGTGCCGACACCGACCGGCGATGTTACCATGGCGGTGCCGAAGGGATCGAACACAGGCACCACACTGCGCCTCAGAGGCAAGGGCGCCCCGCGCCGAGGCGGGAGTGCCGGCGACGAACTGGTGAAGCTGACGATCGTCCTGCCGAAGTCGCCGGATCCGGAATTGGAAGCGTTCGTCGAGAACTGGGCCAAGGGGAAAGAATTCGATCCGCGCGAAGGCACCTTGTAATGACCCTGAACAAGCAGGAATTTCTGATCTCCTCGGGGCTGCGGGTGCAGACACTCGAATTCTGGCTGGAGCAACGATGGCTGATTCCGACCGAGGCGGCTTCAGGCACGCAGTTCTCCGACGCGGATGTGGCCCGCGCGCACCTGATCCGCGATCTCAAGAGCGATCTGGGCGTCAACGATGAGGGCATCGACGTAATCCTCCATCTCATCGATCAGCTGCATGGTGTCCGACAGGCCTTCGCGTTGGTGCGTGCCGCATTTGACGGCGATTCACGAAAGGTCTGACAGACCGCGTGACCACGATCGATTGGGGGGATAGGCAGTAGGGAGCAGCTATTCAATGGAACGCACGCTCGGCAACGGACCGATTGTTGGCTTGGTGCTTGAGGCCCTGGTCCGCACGCTCCTCGTGAAGAATGTCTTGTCGTCCGATGACGTGAGGGCGTTGCTCTTTGAGGCGGCGACACGCCTTGACGTTGAAGGGAGCCCGCAAACGCCGCAGGCTGCGAAGATCATGGTCGATGAGGATCTGGCACCTGTCTTCCTCGGTGACGACCGGAAGGTGACGACCGAGCCCTTCGGGAAGTCCTCGTTCATCCCGACACCGACCGGAGAAGAGTAACCTGCGCGAGCGTTAACGCGAAAGCGTCGTCGCCTTGGAGAACAACCCAGAGATGGGCGGGAACAGGATGCCAACGTCAGGACGTTTTCTCTATCGCGAATTGACGATCGCGGACGACGGCGTCAATCGCCGGCTAGTGCCTGCTGCGATGCTCGCGATCCAGCCGAGGAGCGGAATGACTTATGGCTCGGCGCGGCTTGTGGTAGGCATACTGTTTTGCCTTCGCTTTTCATTGCGCTGGAGACAGCCTTCGCCCTGCGTTGAGATGGTGGTCGTCAAGGGCGGAGTCGGGAGGGATATGGATGTCTGAGGAAGCCCCGCGTGACGTTGCCGAACCGGAATTCGGACCTTGGCTTGCGCAAGCCTCAATCCTGATCGTGGACGACGAACCGGGCATGCGCAATTTCCTCGTCAAACTCCTGCGACCGCGCTGCAGGCTGATCGAGGAGTCCGCGGACGCCAAGGATGCATCGCGGAAGCTCGATGGGCAGCATTTCGACGTCGTCATCCTCGACAACGTCATGCCCGGAAAGACTGGCCTGGATTGGCTTGCGGAGCAGCGGGCGATCGGGTTCTTCACCGATGTCATCCTTATGACCGCCTATGCCGATCTCGACACGGCAATTGGCGCACTGCGCATCGGCGTCATTGATTTTGTCATCAAGCCATTTCGATCCAATCAATTGCTCAATGCCGTTGCACGTTGCCTCGACCGGGCGAGACTGCAGCGGGAGAATTTCGTGCTGCGCCATGAACTGAAGTCGTCCTCGCAGCAGCTGTATCTGCGAAACAAACTTCTCGGAGCATCCGCAGCAATTCAAAAGGCGCGGGAGACTATCGCTCGGGTGGCGCCGTTGCCGACGCCGGTTCTGTTTACCGGCGAGTCCGGGACAGGCAAGGAGGTTGCCGCTCGATCGCTCCATTCCCTGTCCAACCGGGCGGACAAGCTGTTCGTGCCGGTCAACTGCGGGGCGATCCCCTCAGAAATGATTGAAAGCGAACTCTTTGGCCATGTGAGGGGGGCGTTCACAGGCGCAGGGAAGGCCCGAGAGGGGCTGTTCATGTTCGCGCAAGGAGGCACTCTTTTCCTGGACGAGATCGGCGAGCTCCCATACCAGCTGCAAAGCAAGCTGTTGCGCGTGCTTGAGGATCGTCGGGTGCGTCCCGTCGGCTCGGAGCGAGAGGTCCCGATCGACGCCCGCTATGTCTTCGCGACCAACGCCGATCTGCAGAAGCGGGTTGCCGCAGGCACCTTTCGTGCGGATCTCTATTTTCGTATCAACATCATGCAGATTGATCTTCCGTCCCTTCGGGACCGCGATCAGGATGTGCTCGAGCTTGCCGAGATCTTTATGCGTGAGATTTCCGAGCAGCTTGGCATGCCGCGCGTTCCAATTGACGCCGGAATGCGGACGTTTCTCTCGCAGTACGATTGGCCAGGCAACATACGGGAGCTGCGCAATCTGATCGAGCGGACGGTGATCCTCGGTGAGTTCCGGGAGGATTATCTAAAGTCGCGGGGCGAAAGATCCACAAGCGATATCACGCTCGCCGATGTGGAGCGGCGCCATATCCTCTTTGTGCTTCGCGAGTCGGACGGCGACCGTGAGGAAGCGGCCCGCCGTCTCGGGATCTCGCGCAAAACGATCGACCGCAAATGCGCAAGCTGGCAACTCTGATAACGAGCTTTTCCCCGAAGGCCTCCGTGCGGTATCGCCTGCTGGCGATGGCACTCCTGCCGATGCTCGTCATTCTTCCGCTGCTGCTTGGAATCAGTATTTATCGCTGGAACGTGAGGCTCGACGCGGTATTGACGTCCAAGGTCCATGACGACCTGACGATCGCCAGGCAATATCTCGGACGAATTTTCGAGAACACCGAGGACTATCTGGTATCGTCAGTGAACTCCGCGCGCTTTCAGTCGATTGTGCAAACGCCGGGCTATGAGCGTGGCGCTCTGAGCGATTATCTCAAGGACATCGCACAGGCTCGCGGCTTTGATTTTCTTTACGTTGTCGCTGACGATGGCGCGGTCGTCGCGAGTGAATATCAGATGGCGGCCGTGCCGCGATGGAATTGGCCTGTCATCAGCGCGGCGCTCGAGGGACGAGCGCGAACCGCGATTGATGTGTTTCAATCGATGGAGCTCGCGGCGATCTCCACCGATCTTCCGAAGCGCGCCCAGATCGACATCGTGGCGACACCTGGAAGTGCGCCGACCACGCGGACGCAAGAGAGCCGCGGGCTGGTATTGCAATCGGCGACGCCGGTTTCGCTGCCGAATGGACGGAAGGCCGCGCTGGTTGGTGGAATGCTTCTCAATCAGAACCTTGCGTTCGTCGACACGATCAACGACCTGATCTATTCCGGGGCGGGTTTGCCGGAAGGCAGTCGCGGGACCGTTACGCTTTTTCTCGATGACATACGTATCAGCACCAATGTGAGGATGTTCGAAGGGCAGCGGGCAATTGGCACGCGTGTCTCTGCGGAGGTTCGAGATGCGGTTCTCGATCGCGGCCAGACGTGGCTCGATGGCGCATTCGTCGTCAACGACTGGTACATCTCCGCCTACGAGCCGATTCTTGACAGCTATAATCGCCGCGTCGGAATGCTCTACGCCGGCTATCTCCGGCAACCGTTCGCCGCGGCAAAGCGCGGGACGGTTCTGGAAATCGCCCTGGCATTTGTCGTTGCGGTTGCATTGACTGTCCCGCTGTTTTTGACATGGGCGGCGAGCATCTTCCGGCCGCTCGAGCGGATGACGACGACGATTTCGAAAGTGGAAGGCGGTGAATTAGGCGCACGAACCGGACCCGTCGATGGGCGCGACGAGATCGAGCAGGTTGCGGTTCATCTGGATCGACTGCTCGATCAGATCCACGAGCGCGATGCCCAGCTGCGGCAATGGAACCAGGAGCTCAACCAGCGCGTCGAGGAACGCACAAACAAGCTCGTGCATGCGAACCAGCAACTGGAAGCGACCACTAAGCAGCTGATCATGTCGGAAAAGCTCGCTGCAATTGGTGAAATCACTGCGGGTGTCGCCCATGAGATCAACAATCCCATTGCGGTGATGCAGGGCAATTTGGAGATCATCAGGGACATGATGGGGGCCAAGGCGGACGAAGCAAAAACCGAGTTTCGGCTCATCGACGAGCAGATGCATCGCGTCAGTGAAATTGTGACGAGGCTCCTGCAATTCGCCAAGCCGCAGGAGTATGCCGGCTTTACCGATCAATACGATCCTGCCGTCGTCGTCACCGACACGCTGCCGCTCGTCAAACATCTGCTGAACAAGACGACGATCAGCGTCGAAACGGACTATCACGCCTCACGCCTGATCTCGATGAACCGCACCGAATTGCAGCAGGTGCTCGTCAATCTCCTCGTCAACGCAATTCATGCAACGTCCGGAGGCGGGCGTTTGACGATTCGAACCTTCGACCGGAATGAGGGAAGGCGCCGTGGCGTCGTGATCGATGTGACGGACACCGGTGGCGGCATGACGCCGGACGTGATGCAGCGGATCTTCGATCCATTCTTCACCACCAAGAGGCGGGAGGGAACCGGGTTAGGGCTGTCCATTAGCCAGATGCTCGTAACGCGCCAAGGTGGTAAGATCTCCGTCGAGAGCGAACCCGGCAAGGGTACGACCTTTGCGGTCTGGCTGCCCGCCGAGGATTGATGGTGACCGAAGAGTCGGTGACATTTCGTCCCGCTGCAAAGACAAATTGTCCGTCGGCTCCTCGTTGCAGTGACTAAGCGATTGATATCGCATGACGCCTCGCCTGGCATGGCGGTTGCTGGAATCGCGAGGGGCAGTGGGAGCCTCAATTGAGTGCAACAATGAGTCTGAGGTCAAGGAGAAGGAGACGGAGCAATGCCACGTCATCACGGAAAAATGCCCCCTGTTCCGCCGGCCAGCCGCAGCCCGAAGGGCACCGGCAGCGACCCCGAGGTCAAGAAGGATACGTCGTCGAAGCAGCGTGAAGACAATTACGCGGAACAAGGTGACACAGCAAACATTCGCGAGAACACCACCAACAAGGGTTACTTCCAGGGGCGCCGCGTCAAATGATGCCAGGCTGAGCGATGTTGTTCTGTCGGAAGTGACGGCTCTCGGCCGCTACGTGAAGAGCGAGGAGCTTCAGAAATGACCGTTGTGTCCAATCAGCAGCTATCGAAGGATATGCAGGCCAAAGCGCATCTGCTCATCAATCAGGTCGGTCTCGTGCCGCAGGCGCAGGACCGGCCATTGCAAGCGGACGACCTGCTCTTTTACATCAGTGAGACGACGATGCCGATGGCGGCCTTTCTGCAGAGCCACGGGCTGTTCATGGACGACGAGGGGCTGCACTTCGACTTCTCGCAGTTCGATGCCATCCGCGAGGTCGCCGTCAAGGTCGTTGCCGAGCGTGACGCCGGAAAGCGGGACGGCGTGTGGAAGCAATTCGATCTCTCGACTGACGAGGACGCCGACTACAATGGCGAGTACATCCTGCTTGCCCTTGCGGCCCTCGCGATCATGTATGATCAGGGGGCGTAGGCGAGCCGGGTGCCTCGGTGCACCAGAGGCAGGCGAGACCGCGATCGAGGAGATGCGTGATGACGCTGATTGAACTGGCTGACGCGCTGGAGAAGGTTGACGAGGAGGCGTTTGCCTCAATGCTGTTGGAGTACGAGCTCAGTCACGATGAAGAGCCCAAGGTCGTGAAGACGATGATCGTCGAGGCGCTTCGTTTTGCGGACGCGCATGGATTTCGCGTGGCTCGACCGCCACTCGATGAGGCCGACTAACCGCGCCGTCGTTTCGGTGCTTTGCTCCGAAGGGCTTACGGAGCTTGCGCCGCACCTTTCGCACCGTTTTGGTCGATTCAGCGAAATAGCCGTCGCAGAGGGCCGGTCATTGCTGACCGATCGCCCTCATTCGATTTCGACCCATATCGAACGCCGCTTTTGACCAGCGATCCTCATCCTCAGTTTGGTGAGCCGTGCTCCAAAGCGATACGCAGGACATTTTGTCCGTCTTGCTTTCGACAAGTTGTCCGAAAGCACCGCCCTCCTGCGACGCAACTGATTGATATCGTAGAATTTCCGATGTGGCACATGAGTTGCTCAGGATCTCGGGGCAGCAGCGCGGTCGTGTGGCAATCACCATGTCGTCGCCGATATTCTCTCCAGAGGAGATGTCCATGTCCTTCACGCTTCCCGATCTGCCTTACGCACATGATGCGCTCGCTCCATACATGTCGACGGAAACGCTGGAGTATCACCACGACAAGCATCACGCTGCGTATGTGAATGCCCTCAATACCCTCATCAAGGGCACCGAATGGGAAGGAATGAGCCTGGAGGATGTCGTGATCGGCTCGTTCGGGCACAACGTTCCCGTATTCAACAATGCGAGCCAGGACCTGAACCACACCTACTTCTGGAAATGGATGAAGCCGCACGCTCGAGCAGCCTTGCCGGGGATGCTCGAAAGGAAAGTCAAGGCGGACTTCGGCTCGATCGAAAAAATGAAAGAAGAGTTCATCGCTGCCGGTGTCGGACAGTTCGGCTCCGGCTGGTGCTGGCTGGCGGTGAAGGACGGCAAGATCATCGTCGTGAAGACACCCAACGGCGAGAACCCGCTCGTCCATGGAGCAAAGCCCATATTGGGCTGTGACGTGTGGGAACACGCCTACTACATCGACTATCGCAATCGCAGGCCGGATTACATCAGGGTGTTTCTCGACCACCTCGTGAACTGGGAATATGTCCATGATCTCTTCAAGCAGGCGGCGTGATCAATGAAGGTCGTACCGATTGGCGCAACTGGACGCTTCGCGCTCGTCGTGAAGCCCGAACACCTCGCCAACCGCGTCAAGGATAGCATCCTGCCGCCGGTGCTGGCGACGCCGGTCATGATCATGGCGATGGAGAACGCGGCCTTGAATGCCGTTCGTGACTATCTCGAGCCGGGTGAGAGCGTGGTCGGCACCATGGTCAATGTGCAGCATCTTGCTGCGACTGCAGTCGGACAGACGGTGACCGCGATTGCCGAGGTCACGGCGGTCGAAGGGCGCCGGATCATGTTTGCCGTCAGCGCCGTCGATGAAATCGAGGGGGTGGGCAGAGGTACTCACGAGCGGATGGTTGTTGAAGTCGCCAGGCTGAGAAAACGCCTCGATGAAAAGATCGCGCGGTCAGCGGCCGTCCGAGCGGCGCCACGTTGAGACGGGGGCGAGTCATACTGATATGCAGCCCGTTGCGCCAACACGAGCCGGATCGCAACTTCGTTCCTGACCATTTGACGACAGGCCTCGGGTCTGAAAGGCGGCGCCATGAATGCTGAAAAATATACCGACCGCGCGCAGGGCTTTATCCAGTCGGCGCAGTCTCTGGCAACAAGGGAGGGCAACCAACAGTTCACGCCTCTCCATGTGCTGAAGGTGTTGCTCGACGACAATGAGGGCCTGGCCGCCGGTCTGATTGACCGGGCAGGTGGCAATTCGCGAGCGATCCTGCACGCGACGGAAGCGGCTTTGGCAAAGTTGCCGAAAGTGTCCGGCTCCGGTGCGGGACAAGTCTACATGGCGCCCGATACCGCGCGCCTGTTTACCGCCGCCGAGGATCTGGCAGGAAAGGCCGGCGACAGCTTCGTCACCGTTGAACGCCTGCTGCAGGCCTTGTCTACGGACAAGAACAGCGAAGCGGCGAAGATCCTGGCGCAGGGCGGTGTCAATGCCCAAGCGCTTGGCGCTGCGATCGATTTGCTCCGCAAGGGCCGTACCGCGGACAGCGCGTCAGCCGAGAATGCATATGACGCACTGAAGAAGTACGCCCGCGATCTGACGCAGGCCGCGCGTGAAGGCAAGCTCGACCCGGTGATCGGCCGCGACGAGGAGATCCGCCGCACAATCCAGGTTCTGTCACGCCGGACCAAGAACAATCCCGTCCTGATCGGCGAACCGGGTGTCGGCAAGACCGCCATCGTTGAAGGGCTCGCCTTGCGGATCGTCAACGGCGACGTGCCCGAAAGCCTGCAAGACAAGAAACTGCTTGCGCTCGATCTGGGCGCCCTGATTGCGGGCGCCAAGTACCGCGGCGAGTTCGAAGAACGGTTGAAGGCGGTGCTTTCCGAGGTGACGTCTGCGGATGGCGGGATCATCCTCTTCATCGACGAGATGCATACGCTCATCGGTGCGGGCAAGACCGATGGCGCGATGGACGCTTCCAATCTCCTGAAGCCGGCGCTGGCTCGCGGCGAGTTGCACTGCGTGGGTGCGACTACGCTCGACGAATATCGCAAGCACGTCGAGAAGGACGCCGCGCTCGCCCGCCGCTTCCAGCCGGTCTTCGTGTCGCAGCCCACGGTGGAGGACACGATATCGATCCTGCGCGGCCTCAAGGACAAGTACGAGCAGCATCATGGCGTGCGGATCTCGGACGCCGCGCTGGTCGCCGCCGCGACGCTATCTAACCGCTACATCACCGATCGGTTTCTTCCGGACAAGGCCATTGATCTTGTCGACGAGGCGGCGGCACGGCTCAAGATGCAGGTCGACTCCAAGCCGGAGGAACTGGATTCGCTTGACCGTGAAATCGTGCGTCTCAAGATTGAGCAGGAAGCGCTTAAGAAAGAGAGCGATGCCGGATCGAAGAGCCGTCTGAAAACGCTCGACGGGGAGCTGGTTGATCTCGAGAAGCGCTCTGCCGACATGACGACGAAATGGCAGGCCGAGAAGAGCAAGCTCTCGGACGCCCAGAAGATGAAAGCGCAGCTTGAGCAGCTGCGCACGGAGCTCGCGAACGCGCAACGCAAAGGTGAGTATCAGCGGGCAGGCGAGCTGTCCTACAGCACGATTCCCGAACTTGAGAAGAAGCTGGTTGCGGTTGAGGCCAGCGAGAACAGCTCGATCAGCGAGACGGTCACGGCCGACAACATAGCCCAGGTGGTCTCGCGCTGGACCGGCGTTCCCGTCGACAAGATGTTGGAGGGCGAGCGGGAAAAACTGCTCCAGATGGAGGAGATGATCGCCAAGCGCGTCGTCGGGCAGACGCAAGCCGTTCGCGCCGTGTCGACGGCTGTGCGGCGGGCTCGCGCAGGACTGCAGGACCCGAACCGGCCGATGGGCTCGTTCATGTTCCTTGGTCCCACCGGTGTTGGTAAAACGGAATTGGCGAAGGCGCTTGCGGAGTTCCTGTTCGACGATGAACACGCAATCCTTCGTATCGACATGTCGGAGTTCATGGAGAAGCACTCGGTCGCACGGCTCATCGGCGCGCCCCCGGGTTACGTCGGCTACGATGAGGGCGGTGTCCTCACGGAAGCCGTGCGGCGACGGCCATATCAGGTCGTGCTGTTCGATGAGATCGAGAAGGCGCATCCGGACGTCTTTAACGTGCTGTTGCAGGTGCTGGACGACGGCCGCCTGACCGACGGCCAGGGCCGTACCGTCGATTTCCGCAACACCCTCATCATCATGACGTCGAATCTGGGTGCCGAATATCTCGTCAACCAGGGGGAAGGCGAAAGGACCAGCGCCGTTCGCGACAAGGTCATGGAGATGGTTCGCGCGCATTTCCGGCCGGAATTCCTCAACCGCGTCGACGCGATCATCCTGTTCCAGCGGTTGCAGAAGAACGACATGGGGCGGATCGTCGATATTCAGTTTGCGCGCCTGCGCAAGCTCCTCGACGAACGCAAGATCGCGCTGTCGCTCGATGCCAAGGCCCAGACCTGGCTGGCTGAGAAAGGCTGGGATCCGGCCTATGGCGCCAGGCCGCTGAAGAGAGTGATCCAGCGCTACGTGCAGGATCCGCTGGCTGAGATGTTGCTTGCCGGCGATGTCCGCGACGGCTCCACAGTGCAGATTTCCTCCGGGAAGGACGGTTTGACGTTCAACGGCAAGGCCGTGAAGCCGCCGGACGATGACGAGGCGATCTAAGCGTCAGGCTTGGGAAAAGCATGGAGCGAGCAGGTGCAACCTATGAAGAAGCATCAGATCAAAGAGGGCATGGAGGTCGTCGGGTTTGACGGCGTGCAGATCGGCGTCGTCGACGGCGTCGAGGGTGATCGCATCAAGCTGAAGAAGAGCGAAAGCGGCAGCCATCAGCACAAACGACATCACCACTATATCGGTATGGATTTCGTGGACAGCATCACGGATCACAAGGTGCGACTCTGCTCCGATGCCAACATCGTCGAATTCTTTGAGGAGGAAAAGTCTGGACGCCCCGTCAAATAGCAGTAGGTGCGAACAGTCCGCGGCCACGCAGTCGGAACGCGGATGATCGCTCACACGACAATCGCAATCGACACCAAGGGAGAGGTACGGTCATGAACAAGATCAACGGCGGAATGGAAGTCATCGGCGCTGACGGCGTGCACGTCGGCACAGTCGATCGGGTCGAAGGCGATCGCATCAAGCTGAAGAAGAGTGACAGCTTCGGGCATCACAAAGGTCATCAGCATTATATCGAATTGGGCTTCGTCGCCGGCGTCGAGGGCGACAAGGTGCGTCTATCCGCCAATGCCGATGTTGCGCTGACACTGGAAGAAGAACCGTCGGGCCGTCCGGTCAATCTCGGATAGCCGGGAGATTGCAGCGGGATCGCCGCGACAGCCTTTGTCTGGCAGGGCCTTTCGACTTCACGTCAACGGCAGCTGACTCGAGGCCGCGTGAGCCGCTGCGCGCCTGGTTTGGACAATTTGTCCTTGCCGGGTGGACAGTTTGTCAGAACCGGTTGGTCAGATTGACATAAGCTATTGATATCGCGATGCACTCGGACTGGCATGGCGGTTGCTCCATAGCTGATGAAATGCCGACAGAGCAACAGGGAAGCATCGACACAATGGAAGAATACGATCTCTACATCAACGTGAAGAAGCCGGCGATCGGGATCTACGTCCGCAAGGGCGCGCAGCTCCCGGACCTCGCGGACAAGGGCGATTGGGTTTTTGACGGGACCTCCGCTCAGGATCTGTTGCCGCCGAGTGTGATCGAGGGTGTCAAGGCCGATGGCCATGCCTTTCGGGATATGGATTGACCGGGTCTCGGCCTGACCAGCCGGAGTGAATACACCTCAAGGGACGCCGCGGCCTGGTGTCTCCGCTATCTCGATCGCGTTGCCGGTTATTCCACGCCTCGTTCGGAAGGCCCGCGGCACCGACGCCGCGGCGCAATGTTCGGGCGGGCGGACGGACGCGCCGGCGCATTGAGGGGCTCCGGATCGGCCGCCAAGGAGTGATCGTGCCACCCGTCGTACCACAACCAGTCATCGCGAAATTGACGCGAGCCGCGATATTTCTCGTCGTCAGGATCAATCCTGGAAAGGAGAGTGAAGTTGCGGTTCGCGGTCTATGCGCCGATCTGTCGTCTCTGCTGCGGGCGGTTGGATTTCGCGATCTCGAAGCGCGGTTGTCATGTGTGATGGCTTTGGGCTCCGATGCCTGGGATCGACTGTTTGGTCATCCGCGGCCAAGGGATCTCCATCCCTTCAAGGAAATCCACGGGGTGCATCACGCTGTTTCCACGCCAGGCGACATGCTCTTTCATATTCGGTCCGTCCGCATGGACCTGTGTTTCGAGCTCGCCTCGCAGATCATGTCCCGAGTGGGCACGGCCGTCACGACGATCGACGAGGTTCATGGATTCAAATACTTCGACGATCGCGACTTGCTCGGATTCGTCGACGGAACCGAAAACCCGACCGATCAGGATGCGGTCAACGCGACGACGATTGGACAAGAGGATCCTGCATTCGCTGGCGGAAGCTACGTCATCACCCAGAAGTATCTGCACGACGTGAAGCGATGGAACGCCATATCCATCTCGGAGCAGGAGAATATCATCGGTCGCCACAAGCTGTCCGACATCGAGCAGCAGGATTCGGCCAAGGCGCCCTACGCCCATAATGTCCTGACGACGATCATCGAAGATGGCGAGCAGCTCGAGATCGTGCGCGACAACATGCCCTTCGGCGAGATCGGCAAGGGTGAATTTGGCACCTATTTCATAGGCTACGCTCGCTCGCCGCACCGGATCGAGCAGATGCTCGAGAACATGTTTGTCGGCCGACCGCCTGGCAACTACGATCGGCTGCTGGATTTCAGCCGCGCCGCTACGGGCTCGCTGTTCTACGTGCCGTCAGCAACATTTCTCGACGATGTTTCGCCGGAAGACAACGGGATCACGGCGTCCAGCGCGGAGGCGCCGGTCGAGGTTGAGCGGCGTGGGGCAGATTCGTTGGATACCGCGCGTAGACATCCGCCCGTCAGCGACGGGTCGCTTGGAATTGGCTCCTTAAAGAAGAAGGCGAACCATGAATAATCTCCACCGGCACCTCGCTCCAATATCCGACGCGGCATGGGCTCAAATCGAGGAGGAAGCTTCCCGTACCCTGAAGCGACACCTTGCGGGCCGGCGTGTGGTTGACGTCCCCGAAGCCAAAGGGAGCGGCTTATCTGCGGTAGGGATCGGCCATGTCAAACAACTCCAGGCTCCAGGCGAGGGGATTGCGGCTCAGCAGCGCGAGGTGAAGGCACTCGTCGAATTGCGCGTTCCATTCCAACTCTCGCGCCAACAGATTGATGACGTTGAGCGTGGCGCCCTGGACGCCGATTGGACGCCCGTCAAGGACGCTGCCCGCAAAATTGCATTGGCGGAGGACCGGGCAATTTTCGATGGATATGCGGCTGCCGGGATCGAGGGCATTCGCCAGGCCAGCAGCAACTCCGGGCTTGTGCTTCCGACAAATGCAGGAGCCTATCCAAGTGCCGTCGCGCAAGCGGTCAGTGAACTCAGGCTTGCCGGATGCAACGGGCCGTATGCCCTTGTCCTTGGGGCGGACGCGTACACGGCGGCCAGCGGCGGAAGCGACGAGGGATACCCGGTTTTTCACCATGTCGAACGGATCGTCGATGGCGGCGTTTTCTGGGCGCCTGCTATCCGTGGCGCTTTTGTTCTGACGACGCGAGGAGGCGATTTCGAGCTGGATATCGGCCAAGACCTCTCGATCGGCTATCTCAACCACACCGACACAACCGTCGATCTCTATTTCGAGGAGACGTTCACTTTCCGGGTGCTGACCACCGAGGCCTCGGTGGTGCTCGCTCCAGCCGAGAAGCAGAAGGTGAAATAGTGAGCCCGGCTGCTGTCCCAGGTAACGGCGGCTCTGCCGACGTCACCCGGTGGGGGCATTTCAGAGGCCTATTTCCGCTTACTCTGACCGATCATCCATGATCGATGGAAGCGATTGGCATCGTCGTCGGGGAGGTCCGGCGGCCGTCCTGTTGCCGCGCTGCTTACGCGAAGCGAAACTGCCGAGTCGGAAAACACCGCCAAGTGCCTGAAATGCTGGCGCGCCCGACACGATTCGAACGTGTGACCTTTGCCTTCGGAGGGCAGCGGTCAGGAGCGCAGACGATCTCTTGGTCACGGCGTATGTACGCGCGGCGGTTTATCTCAGGTGGCCAAGCGCAACGCGTTGCAAAAGCGCTGCGAAATCGATCCGCTCTCCGGCGCGTCATGCACGAGCGTTCGACGACTATCACCTGAGCTTGCCGCGGGTTGAATTGGACAAGCTCAACCAGCCTGATGTTAGGAGACTCAAGCCTGCGCGCCTACCTTGTCGGCATCGACTTCTTGGGATCGAAACAGTTCCGATCAGCCCAATGCTGCATCAGCTTCGTGCGCGAGTCGAAAAGCGCCGGCGGTCCGTCGCTCATGTCGAATTTCGGTCGCGCGGCGACAGTCGAGATTAGTGAGATCTGTTGTGGGTTGGCACCCACGGCGCCATCATTCTTGCGGGCCATCTACTCGATTCCGTCGTTCGGGATAGCGAAATTCGCCGCGGCGCGTTTGGCTTGGCGATACCAGCAAAAATACCAGCAAAGCGGACCGCTGCAGTGGGCTTATGCTTGGGTTTTCAATCCGTCGCGACAGCTTTCCGGGGAAATCCGGAATCGGACTAGCGCCTTATGTTATTGTTATTACTGCAGTTTTTTCCGTGATGCCCCTGGCCGACAATTGCCTAGTACCATAACCATTTGAATTTGAACCCACTTTTGTCGTCGATTGGTGCCGATACCAGCACAAATACCAGCAGGATGACGCACGTATTCGCCGACAAAAATAAAACAGGAGGGTTCTCGGCGCGGGCACGCCTATGTTCTTTCAAAAGAATTTTTGCCGGGCATCGAAGCTTGCGCAGCCCGCTTTTCAAATGCGGAGCTTCAAAGCGAAAGACTGTCGGGGGTTCGAGCCGCTCCCCGCTACCAATCATACGATTTTGCACGCCAAACTACGATTTTCGGATATGAGCTCGAGTGTCTGCGGGGGCGGAGCGCCGCATCGCCGAAATGAGCATAAGATGCAGGTACGAATGCTCGGCCGGCGATCTCATCACTGCGATGGCGTCAGCCTCGCCGTGAGCAGCGAGGCGAGGGCCAACGCGCCGGCCACGCCGAACACACAGGCCATCCACCCTAACGAGTCGAAAAGTCGCCCTAGAACGGCGGTGCCCACCACGCCTCCAAGGAAGTAGCAAGCGAGATAGGTGCCACTCGCAATCCCGCGGTTTCTAGCCGCAGCTTGACCGACAAAACCGGTCGCAGCGGCCTGCGCAAAGAACGTCCCGACGCCGACCAGGACCATTCCAGTTAGAACCTGAGGCAGATGAGACGTCAGCATCAAAGGAAGGCCTACAGCGGCAACGCCGAGGCCGATCCAGACAGTCATGCGACTGCCGAGCCAAACGGCAACCTTTCCGGCGAGCAGTGTCGTGAGTATTGACGGCAGAAAGACGAAGTAAACGAAGCCAAGGTCCATCATGCCGAGCGACAGTGGCGGTCGCACCAGAATGAAATTGACGAACGTGAAGGTGCCGATAAAGGCGAACAGAATACAGAAACCGATGCCGAACGCAGCGCGCAGCCGTGGCGTTCGCCAATGCTCAAGCATGGCGCGAACCGGTGAGTCGTTCGCGGTAACCGATTGCATCGGTTCCACGCGGTCTATGGAGAAGTAGACCAGCGCAGCGCCGGCGAGGTTTAGGGCCGCGAAGAAATAGAAGTTCCAGGCAAGGCCAAGACTGTCGGCAAGCGCGGCGGAGATCAGTCGGCCAATCAGATTGCTGGCCACGTTACCCGTGATGTAGGCGGCAAATGCTCCGCCGGTGTCCATAGCGCTGCACTGCTCACCGAGGTAGGCAAGCGTCAGTGTGAAGGCCGAAGCCATGAATAGACCCTGCGCGACGCGCAAGATCGTGAAAACGGCAATACCAGGTGCTATCGCAAGCAGACTTGTGGGTATCGCCAGAAGCGAGAGGCTGAGAAGGATGCCGAGTCGTCGATCGATGTGCGGGCTGAAGAACCCTACGACGAGACTTGAGATTGCCATTCCAAACGTGCTGGCGTTGACCGCAAATCCCATCGCGGCCGGGGTTACGCCGTAGTGGCGCGTAAGAGACGGGAGAATCGCCTGGGTTGCGAACAGGTCGACGACGGTCAGGAATGCGGTCAGTCCGATCACAAGTGATCGAAGCGCAACGCCTGGCGAATGCTCGCGCATCTCGGCCGTAACCGGCTCCATGCTCGTGGATAGATCGGTCATTGCGCGACATCTCCTCATTTCGAAAGACGATGTGACGCCCGGGCGCGCGGGGGAGCACGGGGGATTCCGAGTCGTCACATCTGGTAACGAGGCCGGGGCTGGGGGCGCTCGTTACATGTTGTGGTCGGCCGGATCCTTGCGGACGTCGCCGACATACAGAATGACCGTTTCCTTGCCGAGATTCTTCCACCAGTGTGTGGTCCCGAACACTTCGGGGCGGAGGTCGCCAGCCTTGTGCACGATCGGGTCGATGCAGTTGGAAGCGTATTCGACGATCTCGCCCTGCTGCACAAAGATAAGTGCCGGCCGGTCGTCATGGCTGTGCCAGGGGACAATGCCGCCAGGCTCAATCGTCAGCTTGCGGAAGCGCAACTCGCGGCCCTCGATATGCGCCGGCTGTTTGCCGAGATCGATGGACCCGAGCGTGACGTCGGTTACGCCAACGGGCTTGTAGTCGACCATCGGTTGAGCATTCGGCTTGATCTTGCTGGCCGGACATTCGCCGGCGAACACCGATTGCGTGGCGAGCGTAAGCGCGCCGACAAGAGCAGCTCCGGTCCACATCGCATGGGATAGCTTAAAGGTCTTGAGCATTGGGAGTTCTCCTTGTTCGCCGTAACCTCGTTGGTGCGGCTATGGGTGCAGCTTCGACGAAGTTGACCGCGCCTTGAAATGCCGTCTGTCTCTCGAAACGATAGCGGATCGCTATGCGTGCCCGAGCATGTGCTTGATGTCGGCCGAAAAGGTCGGATAGGCGTAGACGTTGTCGCGTAGTTGCTTCGCAGTGATGCCGAACTTGATTGCGAGGCCGAAAACGTTGATGAGCTCCTGGCCGGCATGGCCAACGAAGTGCGCGCCGAGGATCAGGTCGCTGGCTCGGTCGACGATTATTTTCGACCAGGCGACGGTCTCGGCATATGATTGAGCCGAGAACCAGTCGCGCATGTCGTTGACGTGCACATCGATGGCCGAACCGGTCTGCCGTGCAGCGTTTTCGGTCAAGCCGACAGCAGCCAGCGACGGCACGGTGTAGACCGAGGTCGCGATGCCCGCGTAATCGGGCGCGTGACGCGGTCCATTGACGATATTGCGACCTACTATCTCACCTTCGTAGGTCGCGAGCGGGGACAGTTGGGGCGAGACAGGAACGGCATCGCCGCATACGTGGACCTGAGGGTTTGAAGCAGACCTCAAGTAGCGATCTATGACGATGCAACCGTTCACTTGCTCCACCCGGCCTGCCGCCAAATCGAGCGCATCCACATTGGCTATCCGGCCGACGCCGTTGACGACGCGATCCGCTTCGAGCGCCTGTTCGATGTCGCCATCCGTAAAGACCACCCGGAGCCGGTGGCCGACCTGCTCGATCCGCCGGACCTTGACGTCGGTCCTGATCTGGATGCCGATGCGTTCGCTTTCGGCGTGAAGTTGCGCGACGGCATCGGAGTCCATGGCGGGGAGGAGCTGCGGCAGGGCCTCCAGAACCGACACCGCGGTGCCAGCCCGCGCGTAAACATGCCCGAATTCCAGCGAGATTACGCCGCCGCCGACGAATATCACCGAACTCGGCAGTTCACGTTCGCTCAGTAACTCGTCTGAGGTGATCATGTGCTCGGCACCAGGAATCGGCAGCAGCCGCACCTTGGACCCCGTGGCAACTACGATGTGCTTGGCCTGGAGCACGCGATCGCCGGCCTCGATGGTGTCGGGGGCAACGAAGACACCCTTACCCCTGATAACCTCGACTTCTCGGCGCGCATGGCGCGGGCGAGGTTGGACGGAATGTCCGTGATCATCGCCTTCTCACGATCGATCAGTGCCCCCCAATTCAGCCGGGGCTTGCCAACTGCAATGTGATGAACGGACGCGCGATCAATATCGTGCAGGGCCTGGCCCGCAGCGACCAGGATCTTCTTCGGCGTGCAGCCGCGGTTTGGACAGGTACCGCCAAGTTCACGCGGCTCGATCATCGCGACCGAGAAGCCGGCGCGCCGGACCGGACCGGTCACGCCGATACCGGCGTTACCGCCACCCAGGATCACCACGTCGAATCTCTCGCTGGTCATGGAAGGTTCTCCGCGGTCTCATCAGAGCTTCGCTTGGGCATCCGGACGGCGCATTCCAAGCCGCGCCGGCGCCGGTGCGATCGGTGGCTACTTCGTTGTGATCGTCGAGGTAATCGACTTCACGACCACGGTGGCCATTTTGAACTGCGCTTCGCGATTGTGGATGTTGTGCCGCTTGGCGATCCAGTCGAAGTCGGTCCACACAGCCCAGACGTCGCCGTTCTCGTCCTGCGTGAGGAGCAGGCGAACAGGCCAATCGAGGCCGGCATTGGGATTGGCGGTAATGAACTGGGTGCCAAGCGGAGGATTGCCGAAGATGAGCAATGTCGAAGGTCGAAGCTTGATGCCGGCATCCGCGGCAAGTTTCGACTGATCGACCTCAAGAAAGAATTTGATGCCCTTGGTGGAAATGTCCGCCTTGATGCGGCTGATCGCTTCGGGCATCGACACCGCGCTCTTCACCCGGACGATGCCATCGTCGCTGTCGGCCCGCGCGAGCGATGTCGCGGCGGCAAGGACGAGGCAGCACAGCAGAAGGGGGCTGACAAAATTCGCAATGCGCAGGATGATCTGACGTTTCATGAGGTTTTCCTCCGGGGTAAACTTTGGACCACACGAGGATGGACGGCCTCCTCAAGGAGGTGAAATACCGTCTGACTCTGGAGCCGATAGCTGCGCGCTATCGCGGTGCGATAGGCGGCGGCTATTGAACCTATTGAGGATCGGCATTTCCGTTTGACGGGGATCGGCCATTCGATGACGGGCGCCCCTTGCGAGGCGAACGAAATGCCGAATAATAGACCTCACTCTTGCCGGAGCGGAAAATGACATCCCTTTCCCCAGCCGACGCAGAACGGCTCAAGCTCGCCTTCCAGCGCTGTCGTGACATGGAAGGGACGCTGAATGAGCAGCTTCGGGCTTATGCGAAAGCCGGCCGCGAGATCTTTCCCGCCTATGGCGAGGCGGTCGACCGTCTCGTCGCGCGACTAGCCGAGAATGGTGGCGGAGAGAACGCGCCTCGCCCGGCGAGGTGATGCCGGCCTTCGTGTTGCCCGACGAGAAAGGACGCCTGGTTACGCTGGATTCGCTGATCGCGCACGGCCCCGTAGCGATCATGTTCTTTCGAGGTCATTGGTGCCCCTATTGCCGGCTGAACGTCCGAGCAGTGATCCAGGCGCAGGATCGTATCGAGGCGCTGGGCGCGCAGATCGTTGCCATCATGCCGGAGACGCAGGAATATACTGAGCAGTTCAAGGCCGAGTCCGCGGCGCCCTTCCCAGTATTAACCGATCTCGACAACGGTTATGCGCTTTCCCTCAATCTGGCGATCTGGCTGGATACGGAGATCCAGGGACTGCTGTCCTATCAGGATATGGCGCGGTTTCACGGCAACGACGGCTGGATGCTGCCGATCCCAGCGGTCTTCGTCATCGGGCGCGATGGGCTGGTGAAGGCTCGCTTCGTCGATCCCGATTTCCGCAAGCGCATGGAAATCGACGACCTGCTCAAGGCGCTGGAAAGCGCGAGCCGTGAGCATTGACCTTCGGCTAGGCGCGTGCCCACAACTGGATTGCCGCACGGATCAGTACGTCCATATCTGCTCGACTCCAGACAGCAGGGCAATGACGAGCATGTCCCAACCGCTGCTTGGGGCCAATACCTGACATGTGCTCGTCTGGACCCAATTTCAAATAGCTGATCTTATTCAGCCTCAAATAACAGTGTTGCGGCGTGGATGCGTTTGTTCAGGCGCCGCCCTTGAAGTACCGGCGTTGGATATCATGCAACTTCTCGTTCAGCCTTCGGTTCTGCAGATTGCGTGCGCGGATCGGCGGGCGCCTTGATGCGGAACCAGGCGACGTACAGCGCCGGCAGGAACAAAAGTGTCAGCACCGTGCCGACGATGATGCCGCCCATCATCGCATACGCCATCGGCCCCCAGAAGATCTCGCTCGCAATCGGGATCAGCGCGAGGCTGGCCGCCAAGGCCGTCAGCATGATCGGCCGCATCCGGTGCTCGGTCGCTTCCACGACGGCGTCCCATGCGTGCCGCCCTTCGTCGCGCAACTGCTCGATCTGCACGATCAGGATCACGGAGTTGCGGATCAGGATGCCGATCAGCGCCAGCACGCCGAGAATGGCGACGAAGCCGAGCGGCGCCCGGCTCGGCAGCAGCGCAGCCACGACGCCGATCAAGGCCAGCGGCGCAACCGCAGACACTAGGAACAGCTGCTGGAAGCTCTGCAGCTGCAGCATCAAAATCGTCGCCATGATGAACAGCATCAGCGGCACCACGGCGACGATCGGCGCCTGACTCTTGATGCTCTCCTCAACGCTGCCACCGGTTGCCATCGAATAGCCGGCTGGCAATTTTGCGGTGAATGCCGCCAGTTGCGGTTTGAGCTGATCGACGATGGTGGCCGCCTGCACTGAATCCAGAATGCCAGCCTTCAGCGTGATGGTCGGCAGGCGTGAGCGCCGCCAGATCGTCGGCTGCTCAATTTCGTAGCGCAGCGTGGCCACGGCGGCGAGTGGCACGGCCTGACCACTGGTGCCGGTTAGTTGCAGATCCCGTAGCGTTTCAATCGAACGGCGTTCGGCGGCTTTGGCTCTCCCGAGCACCTTGATCAGGTAGATATCGTCGCGCACCTGGGTCACTGTGGTGCCGTCCAGAACGCCGTTCAGCGCCGTCGCGATGTCCTCGGAGGTCACGCCGAGCTGCCGCGCCTTGTCCTGCAGAACATCGACCTTGACGACGCGCGAAGGCTCTGCCCAGTCGAACACCACGTCGCCGAGATGCGGATTGCTGCGCAGGATGCCTGCCAGTTGCCGGGAATACTCCCGCACCCCGGCGATGTCGGGGCCGCTCATACGGAACTGCACCGGCCGACCGACAGGCGGCCCGATCTCGAGCAGCTTCACGAAGGCGTCCGTACCCGGAAACGTCTTCTTCAGATAGGTCTGCAGCTCAGCCTTGACGCGATCCCGCGCCTCCAGACTCTTGGTGACGATGACGATCTCGCCAAATGACAGGTCGGCCGGCTGCACGTCGAAGGACAGCACGAAGCGCGGCGCGCCTCGCCCCACATAACTCGACCAATGATCGACTCCAGGATTGCCCTTGAGCGCCTCCTGCTCGAAGCGAGCTATCTGCGCATCGGTTTCGGCGATCGAACTGTTCTGCGGCAGGCTAAAATCGACAATCAGTTCGTCCCGATCGGACGCCGGAAAAAACTGCTGCTGCACGAAGCCCATGCCGGCGAGCGACAATCCGAACACCGCAAGCGTGACCGCGATGGTCGCCCAGCGCCAGCGCATGCAGAAGGCGAGGAGACGGGAGAAGCCAAGTTCCAACCGGCCCTTGTGCCCATGGTTGCTCGTCATCGTATCCGGCAGGATGGTGACGCCGAGCAACGGCGTGAACAGCACCGCGACGATCCACGACACGACGAGGGACACCGCGATGACGACGAACAGCGTGAAGGTGAACTCGCCTGCATTGCTGTTGTTCAGCCCGATCGGAATGAAGCCAGCGACCGTGACCAGCGTTCCGGTCAGCATCGGAAACGCGGTCGAGGTGTAGACATGGGTCGCCGCCTTCTTCAGCGTATCTCCAACCTCCAGACGCGCCACCATCATCTCGACCGCGATCATCGCGTCGTCCACCAGCAGGCCGAGCGCGATGATCAGCGCGCCGAGCGAGATGCGCTGCAGCGAGATGCCGGCGGACGCCATGACCAGGAAAGTAATGGCGAGCACCAGCGGAATCGAGATCGCAACCACCAGGCCCGCCCGCATCCCCAGGCTGAGGAAGCTGATGGCGAGCACGATGACGACGGCTTCAAATAGCGCCTTGGTGAAGCCGGACACCGCGTGATCCACGATCACCGGTTGATCCGACACCAGATGCACACCGACCCCGATCGGTAGATCGGCCACGACCCTGGTCATTTCCTTTTTCAACGCGACGCCGAATTCCAACAGGTTGGCGCCGGCCTTCATGCCGATCGCGAGCCCGATCGCCGGCTCTCCGTTGAAGCGAAACAGGTTGGACGGGGGGTCGGCATAGCCGCGCGTGATCGTGGCCACATCGGTGAGCGGAAAATACCGGTCATTGACCCGCAGATTGACCGCCTTCAGGCTGGCCTCGGACGTGAAGTGTCCACTGACGCGCGCGCTGATCCGCTCCGGCCCCGCCTGCAGAACGCCCGAGGGCGCGATTGCATTTTGCTCTTGCAACGAGGTCAGGATCGCGCGCTCATCGAGCCCCAGTGCAGCGATCTTGCGAGTGGAGAATTCGAGATAGATGACTTCATCCTGCGCGCCGATGATATCTACCCGGCCGACATTCGGCACGGTCAGAACCTTGGAGCGGACATACTCGACCCGGTCGCGTAGTTGGCGCTGGCTCAGCCCGTCGCTTGTGAACGCGTAAATGTTACCGAATACGTCGCCGAACCTGTCGTTGAACGTTGGCCCAATGACGCCTTCTGGAAAGTCGCCTTTGATATCGTTGATCATGTTGCGCACACGCACCCAGGTCGGAACCACGTCCCGCGCCTTGGTGTCGTTGCGAAGATTGACGTAAACGGTTGTTTGTCCAGCGACGGTCAGACTCTTTGTATAGTCGAGCGATTCCAGCTCCTCGAGCTTCTTCTCGATCCGCTCGGTGACCTGACGCGTCATCTCATCGGCGGACGCGCCGGGCCATTGCGCCTGAACCAACATGGTCTTGATGGTGAACGCGGGATCTTCCTCGCGCCCCAATTGCATGTAGGAAAACAGTCCGGCAGCCATGAACGCGATCATGAAATACCAGACCAGCGAACGGTGCTCGAGCGCCCAATCGGACAGGTTGAATGACTTCTTCACGGCTTGGCTTCCTGATCGATGCGGACCTTCTGGCCATCTACAAGGCTATGCACGCCCGCAGTCACCACGCGCGAACCTTCCTCGATGCCGGCGACGATGCGTGCGCCGCTGCCGTCGTCAGCCGAACTGGTGACCTCGCGCAATGCCACCGTGTATTTGGACGGATCGACCAGCCAGACCAGCGTTTTGCCGTCTTTGACGAGAATGGCTGACACCGGCAGTCGGAGCGTCGGATGGCTGCTGGTAACGGGTGTCATCACCGTCGTCCCCAGCCGGAATGTCGTGGGAGGATTGTCGAGCGTAATGCGGACGCGGCGCGTGCGCGTCACGGCGTCGGCCTGTGGTGCGATCTCGCGGATCCGGCCTTCGGCCTGGATCGCGGGGTCGAGCTGGAGGCTGACCGTGAAAGGCTGGCCGATCCGCAACGTGCTGGCCACGTCGTCGGCGACATCGATGACGGCTTCACGGATCTCGGGGCGCGCGACCGTCACGACGGTTTGACCGGATGACACGACCTGGCCGACCTCGGCACCAACCGCGGTGACGACGCCGGCGAATTCTGCCTTCAATTGGGCGTAGCCGAGCTGCTCGCGCGCCTTGGTTAGATCGGCTTGAGCGCGAACCAAGGTCGCCTGCGCCGAGGCGGTGGATTGCTCAGCGCTTTCCATATCTGCCTGGCTGATGACCTCAGTCTTGAGCAGAGTACGTTGGCGTTCCTCGAAGCCGCTGGCGTTGGTCAATTTGGCCTGACTGCTCGACACGTCCGCAATCGCCGAGCGCACCGCGAGTTCAAGCGAGGTCGGGTCGATCGCTGCTACGGTCTGTGCCTTCTCGATCGTGTCGCCGATGTAGACCGGGCGCGCAATCAGCCGTCCCTGCACGCGGAAGCTCAGATCGGTTTTGAACTGCGGCTCCACGGTACCGACGACGACACTGCTTTCCGTCAGGCCCGGCTTTAGGACTGTCGACAATACCGGCCGCACCGGTAGAGGTGCGACCGCCTGGTCCTCACATCCGGCCGCCGCAAAGCAGATGCAGAGCATCGCACTGATACGAATTCCGTGTTTCATCATGAGCTCTCCCCGTCGAACGTGACGGTTTGTCCCGGGCTGAGCAATTTGCTGCCATCGGTGACGACGCGATCACCCGGCTGCAGCCCGCTCCTGATGACAATGGTTCCGGTTTCGTAGTTATCGACGACAATCGGCTTCAGGAACACCGTCTTGTTGGCCGGGTCGACGACCCAGACCGCAGGTGCAGTGCCGTCGGCCGTCAGCGCGCTCCAGGGCAGAACGATCCGATTCTTTGGCTTCCAACGCACCGTCCCGGTGACCGCGCTTCCCAGCGTCATCGCTGCTGGCGGATTGTCGATCGCGATCTTGACTCGCACCGTCGCCGTCTTCGGATCGATGGTCGGGGAGACCTCGCGGGCATGCCCCTGCGCCTTGACGGCCGGATTCGACACCAGCGTCAAAGTGATGGCACTGCTCTCCGGTTGCTCGAAGAAAATCGACTCATACACATCGAACACGGCGTCCCGGGGGCCGTCCTCCGCCAGCGTGAATGCCGATTGCGCCGCCTGCGCGACCTGACCGACCTCGATATTGCGTGCCGTGATCACGCCATTGGCCTTGGCGCGTAGCTCGGTAAAGCTCAGATTGTCTTTCGCAGTGCCAACCTCGGCCTTAGCGGCATCGAGCGATGCCTCCGCCGTGCGCAACGCCTCCTGCGCCTGCTCATACGACGATCGCGTGGTGAAGCCCTGCGCGATAAGGGTTTTTTGTCGAGTGAAGGTAGCGGCCGTGACGCGGACCTCGGTCTCGGCGCCGGTCACCTTGGCGATCGCGGCATCGAGATCGGCCTGCTGCTCTGTCGGATCGAGGCGCGCCAATACATCGCCGGCGTTCACGTGCGCTCCAACATCCACCAGCCGCTCGATCACCCGGCCGCTGACTCGGAAGGAAAGTTCAGCGCGGATTCGGGCCTGAACATCGCCCGTCAGCGTGGTCGACCCCTGGCGATCCTGAAGGCTTACCGTTTCCGTGCGGACCAGCGTCCGAGGCTTAACCCAACCATCGCTCTGATCGTTGCAGCCGGCCAGCCAGGCGGCGAGGGTCAACAAACAAGCAGTTCGGAAGCCGAAGGAGAGGCCAGAACCTGAGTCACATCGAACGCGATGAATCATGGCAATTCACTCAGTTGCCGGGATCGCGCCACCAAGGGCAGACAGACTATTCTGGCGGCGAGAGCGACGATTGATCTAAATCAAGACCCACCAACGGCTGATCTGAATGAAAGGACATCACACTGACGAAAGCGTTCAGGTCCTTCGATCGGACGCAGCTCGCAAACTTCGATTCGAGCTAGTAGCACGGTGGATAAGGGTAATATCCACATCTGGGTCTGGCGTAATATGCGCCGGCAGCGGCAGCTCCGACGCCGACGACCGCGGCACCACGAGCTACCGGATAACGATAGCCAACGCCGGGACGACCGACTCCAACGCCAGGACGACCGACTCCCACTCCGGGGCCGCCGACCCCGCCAAACCCACGTCCGGGACGCGCAAATGCGTCGGATGAAACAGTCACGATAGATGCAACGCCGATTATAACGGCCGCAAGTAGGATGCTTCGATGAGACATGATAGTGCCCTTCCCGAGCTAAACGTCTTCGAACAATCGCTGCATCGCGAGCCTCTGGGCATCCGCAACGCGGTCGAACAATGCCCACTCTGAAATTTGCCGAGCCCGGCGCAAAAGCTTCGCCGCGCTGCTAGCCAACTCGTTCCGAGAGGTCGCGGTGTTCGTGGCCATGTCGTTCGTGGCCATGTCGCGCTCTCCGTCGAGTTGTCACTTTTCTTGACGAGGAGGCTAGAATTGTCGCGCCATGCGATCCAGTGTACGTGGGTAATGATCGGCGTTGAAAACGTAAAGAAGCCTATACGTCGGTATAGCGTCGATATTTTCGCGGGCGAACATACGGCCTGAGGAGCGGTGACGTGACATGGCTTGTTTTGAGAAGATGCCGCAGAAGCAGTGCTGGGCTGGTGTTCAGCGAACCCCGGGGCTCTTCAGTGCCTTGTCCAGGCATAGAATCAGGCACTCGGCGCTGAACGGCTTGCTCAGGAATCCGAACGCTCCAGCTCCTAGCACACGCGCGCGAGTTGTGTCTTCGTAAAACGCGGTCACAAAAATGATCGGCGTATGGTGGCCGTCGGCAATCAACCGATCCTGCAGGTCGGCTCCGCTCATACCCGGCATGTGCAGATCGGTGATCAGGCACGATGAGCTCTCCGCGCAATCGGACTGCAGATACTCCTCGGCAGAAGCGAAGGTAGCGACGGTGTACCCAAGCGACAGAACAAGGGCCTCCGTTGCCTCTCGATTAGGTTCGTCATCGTCAACAATGGAAATCAACGGAACCTTCAACTTCCGGCGTCCTTGCTGGGGATGACAGGCATGGTGCTCCGAGGCCTATCGCGCCACTGTGCATTGGGAAGCGCGAGGAACCAAGGCTGATGGGATATACATAGGTATATTGGAGATTATTTCGGCTTGCGACGAACGCCCAATGCCTCTGCCATCAGCACTAACTCGGCGAGCGATCGTGCGCCCATCTTGCGCATAATGCTGCCGCGGCGGACTTTCACCGTGACTTCGCTGACTCCAATCTCGTCGGCGATCTGCTTGCTCATCAGACCGGAGGCCACGAAGCCCATGATCTGCTGCTCGCGCGGAGTCAGGGTATCGAAACTCAACTTCAATCTGGAGGCATCGCTCGCGTCCTTGCGTCGGCGTCGGTCCTGCTCAAGGCCGGCCCGGACCGCGTCCAGCATGTCCTGGTCGCGAAATGGTTTGGGCAAAAACTCGACCGCGCCGGCTTTCATGGCCTGCACAGTCATCGGTATGTCGCCGTGACCGGTCATGAAGACGATTGGAATGCGAATGTTCGCCTTGGCCAATTCCGCCTGAAAATCCAGGCCACTCGGGCCGGGCAGCCGGACATCAAGCACCAGGCAACTGGCGACGTCAGGACGTTCGCGTGCAAGGAACTCCGGGGCGGAAGCGAACAGTTCGACCTGTAATCCGACCGATTGAAACAGGCTGCTGAGCCCCTCGCGCATGGCGTTGTCGTCGTCGATGACAAAAACGACCGACCGGCTGTTGAGATCGTCTTGCTTCATGCGCCGTCCACCCTCCCGCTCGGCAGAACAACGCGAAAAACCGCACCGTGTGGATGTCCCGGCGACGCCGAGAGGCTTCCATGATGAGATTCGACGATCGACCGGCAGATCGCGAGCCCCATTCCCATGCCCTGGGGCTTCGTTGTAAAGAACGGGTGGAAGATACGGCCGAGGTTTTCTTGATCAATTCCTGGTCCGGAGTCCTCTACGCTGATCAAGATGCTATCAGGCTGGCCGATCGCCGATCCTACTCGCAGTGTCCGCGCACGACCGTTGACCGTGCTCATGGCCTCAATCGCATTTGCAATCAAATTGGCGACAACCTGCTGGAGTTGCACCCGATCCGCGAACACCGGTAACGGGTCCGGCATCAGCTCGGTCTGGACCAGAACCTGATCGCTACGCAACTCGGAATCCAGTATCGCAAGCACTTCGCGGATCAATTGGTTGACGTCCAGCGGTGCCTTTTCCCTGGTATCGCTCTGGAACATCGCCCGGATGCCGTTGATGATTTGACTCGCCCGATTGCCCTCCCTGACGACGCGCTCGAGCGCGGCGCGCACTTGTTCGAGATGATCCGCCCGTGGATTCGAGAGCCAGCGCAGGCCCGCATTGCCGTTAGTTACGATTGCCGCGAGCGGCTGATTGATTTCGTGCGCGATCGAGGCCGCCATCTGTCCCACTGCGGTGAGGCCTCTAACTCGTGCAAGCTCGGACTGCGTCGCCCGAAGCGCGGCCTCTGAGCGCCTACGAACCAGGGCTTGGGCCATCACCTCGCCAATGACTTTTATCCGCGCGACAAACTCGTCCGGCCATTCCCGACTGGATTGGAACGCAACAAAAGCGATCATCGCAACGATGTTGCCACCCACGGCCAGCGGAATCAGAAGCTGCGGGACGATGCCGCGTTGGCGGTAGTGTTCGTCAACGGCTGCACGTACCTCCGCAGGATAGTCCTCCCAAGAGCGGAATGTGATGGTATGTCCCGAGTATAGCTCCCTTTCAGCCCATTTTCTGAAACCCGTGACCGGGCCGCGCGGAACCGGTTCTAAACCCTCGGCTGCTGCCGAGCACAGAATAGAAAGATCGCCTCCGTCGCTGAACTCCCCAAAGGTACCGCGAGCAAAGCCCAGAAACTTGAAGAGTTGCCTCAGTGCGCTTTCGATTTCGGCGACAACCTGGTCAGCACTAACATTCGCGAAGCGGGCGGAGAGATCAGAAAGCAGCCGCTCAAACGCCAGGAGTTCGTCCAGCGAGGGATCGAGCGTGCAGCTCTTCAAGGCCACCTTCTTGCCGCGGGAAACGCGCTCCTTCCCGGCGCGCTTTACCCGCACTCTCCCCCTCATCGCAGGCCTCCGCCTGAAACCGCCCGCCTCTCTAGCGGCGAATTGGCATAAAGAGATTACCACCTACTGGCCTTTAAGCCTATGGCCGGAAGGTGCTCCCGACTGTGCTCAAGCGGCGGTCCGACCATTAGACCTGTCAGGCCCATTTTACCCCGAGAGCAACCTTTTGCGGTCGCGCTTGGGCATTCGCCTGGGGGCCTATAAACTTGGCGCCCCTGGCAGCAACTCGGTCACGCTTTGCATCGAGGTGATCGAAATGGGCTCGGTGGGGGTACTAGAGCAGAGCCCAGCCCGCGGGACAATATTGCGCCGGGGTTGACCGACATGGTCAAACGCAGCGGTGAGACTGCAGCGGTGAGACTATGGACACCGCTGATACGTCTTGAGACTGCTGAAATTGGGCCCGGCCGAAATTTTGTTCGTGTCGTCGGGCCGGATGACCAGATTGGATTCCGACCAGCCCTGCTGCTGCGTGCGCTTGTTCGGGCAGCGCAAATGGGCGGAGTAGATAGCACCTTGCGGGCCAGGGGTTTCGCTCACCCACATCACGGTGCAGCTCCCGGCGGGGCCGGCGTAAGTCTTGGCTGCTAGGGCGACGCCGGATTTGTCCGCGCCGTTGCAGACATCCGCGCTCGTCGCCCATGATCCGCGCAGTGCTTCCGGGACCGCCCCGTGCCGTTTTACGCCGGCTATTGCTGCCTGTGATGAGATTGCGATCAAGATGACGAGAGGAATAGCGGTACGCATGACACACCCTCTTGCTGGTCGGGACATGGACGGGCCCGGGCGCACAGTTGTCCCAAGGTGCGCCGACGCAGCAGTTCGGGCTTCCGGACTTGAACGCTGAACTTAACTTCCGTATTGGAATCAGACGCGGACCCTGATCTCCTCAATGTTGGCCGGATGCCGAAGCTCAAAGCCACCGACAATCCCGCGCCCACAATCAACCTCCGCAGCGTCTACGAACCAGGCACGAAGAATGCTTTCACCAAAGCATCATTCATTTATTGATTTGGATCAATGGAGCCAGGGGTGTTGCCGGCGTGGGCACGACGTCTGTTCAGGGTCAACGGACCAAACCGCTCGCGCGGTAGGACGCCGCGGCCATATACGTCCTATTGATCGCCTGAAGGTTGTTTGACGCGACTTAACTCGATCACGCGGCATCGTCCTACGTCCCCCCATCGCGGTTTCCTCCTTTGGAGGCTTTCGGACGCCGGCCGCCGAATATGCCGCGCCGTCCTTCATGCGGCCGGCATCCGAAACCCTTCTCTGCTTTGCCGCCAGCAGCGGAAATTGCCTCCATGAGGACACGGCCTAGCCTCGCTCGTGTCTCCGGAAAGAAGCTGGGCCAGCTACCCCGCGGTCTCTCGCCAATCAGAGCCTCTTAGCATCCGCATGACGGCAGAGGCTACCGCGGTACGCTGACGCCCCGCAACGCCATAGAGATTGACCGTGCGGCGGGCGTCCAATCCCACCACGCCCGCGCGTTTGAGATTCGCCGGTAGAAGCGACGTGTGCGGCACCATGGCGATGCCTATATCGGCTTCGACCAGCTCGATCAGATCGCGCTCACAGGAGATTTCGTGACCATGGTCGACGTCGATGCCGTGCTCGCGCAGTGAGGCCGCAATGCGTTTGGAATGCTCGCAATAGCTTCGGCTCAACAGCTGCTCCGTACGCAAATCATCGAACTCGATCTCAGCGCAATCAGCGAGCCGATGGTCCTTGCTGACGACGAGCTCGAAGCTCTCCGTGAACAGTGGCCAGGTGTCGAGCCGGTCCCAGGCTTCATCGATCTCGGCCGCGATGCCGAGCTCCGCTTCGCCCTTCTTCAGGAGCTCGCCGACTTCCCGACTGGTGCCGCGCAGAAAGCAGAATTCGAGGCGATTGAACTGACGCTTGATCTCGCTCAGGTGGGGAATGAGCAGTGCAAGATCGATGGAATGCGTCAGCGCGATGCGCAGCGCCCCGATCTCGCCACTCTTGAACGAAGAGGCGAGCGAGCGAGCGCCCGCCGCCGCCTCAAAGCATTGCTTGAGCAGTGGATGCATGCGCTGCCCTAGCTCCGTCAGTTGCGCCGCCGGCCGCTCACGGCGGAACAGGTCGCCGCCGAGCTCGGCTTCGAGCTGCTTGATCGCCCGGGTGAGCGATGGTTGCGTCACATTGCATTCCTCGGCAGCGCGCGTGAAATTGAGCTGCTGCGCCACCGCGAGGAAATAGCGGACCTGGTGCATTTCCATGGATCGGCTCCCCAGCAAAATTGGTGGGAATCTTAGCGGATCAAGGCCAGGAATGACATCCCGGACCCCGATAGCGAGCGTGCATGGTTTCGGAAGCCAAAGGGCATTTCCGGAGCGACGGAAAATCGCACAGGCTAGGTCGGGCCACCAGACCCGCCATCGCTCAAATGAGAGGCTTGGATTATGAACATTCCCATCAAGTTGCAGGATCAAACCGCCGCGCGGACGCTGGTCGGCAAGGTAGCGCTGGTCACCGGCTCGACCAGCGGCATTGGGCTCGGGATTGCGCGAGCTTTAGCGGCTGCCGGTGCCGATGTGGTGCTCAACGGTCTTGGGGCTCCGGGGGAGATTGGACGGACGCGCGAGCAGATCGTTGCGGATTTCGGGGTAGGGGCGAGCTATTCGCCCGCCGATATGAGCAAGCCGAAATCGATCGCTGAAATGATTGCGGCGACCGTGGCCCAGTCCGGCCGGCTGGATATCCTCGTCAACAATGCCGGCATCCAGCATGTCGCGCCGCTCGAGCAGTTTCCGGTCGAGAAGTGGGATCAGATCCTCGCGATCAACCTGTCGTCGGCCTTTCATACGACCCGTCTTGCACTGCCCGCGATGCGGCAGAATGGGTTCGGCAGGGTTATCAACATTGCGTCTGCCCACGCGCTGGTCGCATCTCCCTTCAAGGCGGCCTATGTCGCGGCCAAGCACGGCATCGTGGGCCTGACGAAAGTGACGGCCCTCGAGACTGCGGAAGAGGGCATCACCTGCAACGCGATCTGCCCAGGCTACGTCTATACGCCCCTTGTGGAAGCGCAGATCGACGGTCAAGCCCAGGCTCACGGCATTTCCCGCGATCAAGTCATCCGCGATGTACTTCTCGCCCAGCAGCCCAACAAGCGCTTCGCCACGGTGGAGGAAATCGGCTCGTTGGCGGTCTTTCTATCGACCGACGCGGCGGCTTCGATCACGGGCATAGCCCTCCCGGTCGATGGCGGTTGGACTGCTCACTGAGATGAGCAACCGTAACAAACTCCGCGGCTCTGCGAAGAATGACGAGAGCAAGCGTTCAGGAGAGCGAAAGATGAATGCGATGCACGGAAATGCGGTCGAGGCCGGCAAGGTCCGGGATTTGCCCGGCCAAGTCGTGCTTGTGCTGCAGGGCGGCGGAGCGCTCGGCTCGTATCAGGCCGGGGTCTACCAGGCAATCCACGAGGCCGGCATCGAGCCTGATTGGATCATCGGGACCTCGATCGGGGCGATCAACGCGAGCCTGATCGCGGGCAATGAGTCCCATAACAGATTGGCGAGGCTCAAGGCCTTCTGGAAGCGCATGGAGCAGAATCCGATCTGGAGCCTCCGCACGGCTTTCCCGGACTTCAACGACAAGCTCTCATACTGGTCGACAGTTACCAACGGAATTCCCGGCTTCTTTCGGCCGAATCCACTGGCTCATGCCGGGGATTCCTATCCGCTTGGCGCCGATCAAGCGGGCTTCTATTCGACGGCACCACTTGAGAAGACGCTGAGCGAGCTCGTGGACTTTGATTTGGTGAATCGTTGCAAGCCGCGGCTCACGGTAGGCGCGGCTCACGTCCGGACCAGCCAGATGCGCTACTTTGACACCCGCGACGGCGAACTGACGGTGAAGCACATCATGGCGTCTGGTGCGTTGCCGCCCGCATTTCCCGCGATACGAATTGATGGCGAATTGTATTGGGACGGGGGCATTTTATCGAATACGCCGACAGAAGCAGTGTTTGACGATAATCCGCGCAAGGATTCCCTGATCTTTGCAGTTCATCTGTGGAATCCGATGGGTCACGAGCCCACGACCATGGCAGAGGTCTTCAACCGGCATAAGGACGTGCAGTATTCGAGCCGAATTGCCAGCCAAATCGCACGACAGCAGCAGGCGCATCGGCTGCGTCACGTCATCAATCAGCTTGCCGCCCGGCTGCCTGAGAGCGAGCGCGCTGACCCTGCCGTTCGCGAGCTGACCGGTTATGGCTGCCGCACGCGCATGCATGTCGTTCGCCTTCTTGCGCCTCAGCTCGATCGCGAGACCCATACCAAGGACATCGATTTCAGCCCGAAAGGAATCATGCGACGCTGGGAGGCCGGTTACTCGCATACCAAGGGCGTCCTGGAACACAGGCCCTGGACCGGAGAGTTCGATCCTCTGACGGGTGTCATTTTGCACGAAACGCAGGACGTCATGCCTATGGCGGCGGAATGAGCAGCTAAGGCATCCTTTTTGAGCAGCCGCGTGCATTGAAAGGCCGACAGGCGCAAGTAGCATAGCCACCACCCAACGGATTTGGGGGACCTTGTTCGTGATTCCACGCCGCCACAGTCATTTTGTCTTCGGCGTCATACAGTCGGGAATGACCTCCCTCGTTGCGGCGGGCATCGCGAGCTTTCCCGCGATGGCGACAAGCCAATTCTTGTGGAATTGGCTTGCGTCATGGCTAGTTTCGTGGGCGGTTATGGCGCCGCTGGTCCTGGCCGCCGCGCCGACAATACGTTCGCTGTCGATGCTTCTTACACGAGACGATTCTCCGAAGTGAATCTGCCCAGCTGATCTAGCCAGCGTGGCTCATCAGCGTTGACCCAACTGCAGCCGGACCGGTGCGACTCGCACGAACGAAGGCATGCGCATCCGGCAAAGCGTTCGGTGCGGCGAGGCGGACCGCTTCGGAAGCAATGCTGAACCTCAACTAGAAGGCGTCTCCAATGGCCCCTTGTCGGTTGACTGAAGGCGGCGTGTTGCAGTGCGTTATGTTTGGATCGTGCGCGAATGACTCGTGCTCCTTCGAATGTGCTATTTTGCCAGGATTCACACCGTCAGGAGCTGTCGATGACGTCAATTGACGAACGGCTTCTCGAAAGCAAAATGATCCAGATCGAGCAGGCCAGGGCCTGGAGCCCTCGGGTCATTTCGAAGTTCGAAACCCTGATCCGCAGCGGCGACGAGGTCAGTATCTTCCGCGCCAATCCCTTGGCGTTCGCTCGAGATCGCGGCGTGGCCGAACCGGAAGCCATCGATTTGTTTCTCCACGCTGCCCGCGCCGGACTGGTCGACCTGCATTGGGACATTCTGTGCCCCCATTCCGGCCTGGTCCTGGAGAGCTTCGGAAAACTGCGCGCACTCCGGAGCCATTTCGTCTGCGGGCTATGCGATATCGACGGTCAGACGGATCTCGACAACTTTATCCAGGCTTCTTTCTCGGTCTCGCCGCAGATACGTCGCCTCGCATTGCACGACGTTGACAGCCTCTCGATCGAAGACCTGCATTGGAAGCTGAAGTTTGCGGACAGCGGGCGGCTGCCGGGCGGGACCCGGTTTGTCGATGTTCTGCGCACGCTGGTATGCGGCATGACATATCTACCGCCAGGCGTGACCACGACCCTGCAGGCCGACATCAAGCCCGGCGCGCTCTCGGGCGTCAACGTTCAGACGCAGGCTGGCTTCACGCTTCCCGTGGCGCACTCCTCAGGCCCCGCGCCCGGCACACCGGGAATTATTCGCATCACTTATGATGGGCAGCGATTTACATCCGCTATGTCGACCGTGCCGTCGGGGCCCAACGTCTTCGAGATCAGCAATACCGGCGCAAAGCGCGGCTCAGTGCTCTTGATCAACTGGCCGCCCGAGATCGTAGCGATGCCGGAGAAGCCGACGCTCGAGTTCGATCCCTACGTGTCCGGCGGCATGCTGCTGACGCGGCAGACTTTCCGAAAGCTCTTCCGTTCCGAGCGTGTCGACGAGGAGGAAGGACTCGGCGTCCGCCAGGTGACCCTCTTGTTCACCGACTTGAAGGGGTCGACCGCCCTTTACGAGCATCTCGGAGATCTCAGTGCCTATGCGCTGGTCAGAGAACATTTCGCTCTGCTGGACGCAGTCGCTCAACAGCATGCCGGTGCTATTGTGAAGACCATCGGTGATGCCGTCATGGCAGCGTTCTCTCGGCCCGTTGACGCAGTTGCGGCGGCGCTCGAAATGCTCCAGCGGATTGGCCATTTCAACTTCGAGCGAGATCAGCCTGCCATTTTCCTTAAGATGGGCGCTCACTGCGGGCCCTCCATCGCCGTGACCCTCAATGAGAATCTCGACTACTTCGGCCAAACTGTGAATATCGCCGCGCGGGTGCAGTCATTTGCGGATGCAGGGGAAATCTGTCTCACTGAAGCGCTCTACACCGCTCCCGGCGTTCGCGAACTGTTGACACGTCAGAATGTTCAAGAGTTCGACGTGGCGTTGAGGGCAGCGCACGAGTTTATCGGATCACTAGTCGATCGTAGCCAATCCGCTCGAGCAGCCTTATCACAGACGATCTGTCAGTGGGCTTCTTACCAATTTTGGCCAGGCTCCATACCATGTCTTGGCAAGGACTTCCGGCTCAACGAGGAGCGTCAATCAAACAGAGCGGCTTGCGCGATATTCTCCCCGGCGGGCTTCTGCCGGGAAACCGGCGGCGCGGAATGTGCGGGCGGTTGTTTCACGATGGCTCGCCGATCCTTCACATAGGCAATGGGGACGCCGAGCCTTTCCACACGAGCAACGATCAAGAGGCCGAGCTTGTCGCGGAGCAGCATCAGCGATGTACTCATCTTCGCGACCACATCGCCGATCACCTTTCGCGTGAACGAATTCAGGCGGTCTTCATTGACTTCCATGATGTTCCTCCATGGCCTTCGGGTCGGAACTTCTGGACTTCGCGCGCGGACGGCTCGGTTCGATCACGCGCTATCTATCCGGATGAATGACGAACCTGCAGAGCAAATGATCGATCGAAATCCGGCCCGGTCCATAGGCCATGATGGCGAGTGCCATCGCCGCCCAGGTGATGTGAATCGGCCAGCCGTCGGGGACGGTGAGCTCGACGATCACGGTCATGAACAAAAGTCCGAGCGCGGCGAAGCGCGTGCCGAGGCCTAGGGCCAAGAGGATCGGGAACATGATCTCGCCGCATCCTGACAGGAACGCCATGGCTGCCGGCACCGGGAAATGATAGGGGCCGCCGGGCAAGTGCAGCATGAACTCGTCACTGAACAGCGCCACGGCGGTGTCGTTCAGCTTCAGGAAGCCGGCCCATTTGAGGATGCCGGAACGCCAGAACGGCACCGCCAGCGCCAGGCGCAGCACGAGCTGAACCATTGACGGCGTCGCGATGGCGCGGACTAGATCATTGCCCTTGTCTGCGAGAGCCCCGAGCGAGGGCAGGGGCCCTGCGGCCGCGATGCGTTGTTCCGTGATCATTTTTTTTGGTCTCCGGGCCTCAACGAGGTGAAGGCGCCCGCCTCGATCAGGCCGGCGATGTTGGTGGCGAGTTCGAAGTCTCGCGAGTCTTCTAGGGCCGCGGCGGCGGCCTCGGCGAGCATGCATCCCGACATCAGGCAGGTCACGAAGACTGCGCCGCCGGGCGGCAGCTGCCGCACGACGACATCGAGCTCCGGCCGCGTGATCAGCGCGTCCTGGGGCGTCGATGCGTCGATGTGGTCAGCGGACTCGCCGGTGCGGTTGGCGGCAAAAATGGTCACCGCAGCGAATGACGATCGCACAACGCGCGTCGCTGGATGCACGGTGAGGACAAGGCTGGCCAGACGATCCGGCGCGATCGCTGCGAACTCAATCGCCGCGAGGGGCGCAGCGTCGGCGGCGTGATAGGCGTCGAGCCAGGCCCGCTCGATCCGAGCGACATCGGCGAGCCACGGCAATGCTTGCGCATGTTCGTAGCGAGCGATGAAGCCGGGAAAGTCGCGGCCATAGTCGAATAGCAGGGGCGAAGTCGGCGGCGTCTCGCGAATATGGAAGCGCGCCATGGCGCGGAAGAAGTCCGGCCCGGTGAGGCGCTGCACCGCCGGATAGATCGCCGCAAGCGCCTCGATCAGGCTGACCGTGACGTTGTTGCGGTAGACGTTGTAGCGCTTCATCGCCGATTTACCGTTCGGGCCGGTCACGACGGCAGGGACGTCACCGTCGGGATCGAGCAGCGGCGGCGCGAAAGCCGCGGCGTAGGAAGCCTGGGCGTTAGCCCGCATGGCGATCCTCCATCGCGCAACGACGATCGAGAATCGCCTGGGCAGCGGCGGCTTCTGTCTTCAGCACAGGCCAATCCGGAATGTTGCTGTCCCATTCGACCAGCGTCGGCACGGGCCCGCGCCGCGCGATTACGATCTCGAATAGCTTCCAAACCGCGTCCGCGACCGGACCGTCGTGACTGTCGAGCAGGAGCAGATCGCCCTCGTCGTCGCTCTGCTCGGCATGTCCCGCCAGATGGATCTCGCCGACTCGCGCCAGCGGGAAATCGGAAAGATATTGCAGCGCCGAGAAGCCGTGATTGGTCGCGGACACGAAGACGTTGTTGACGTCGAGCAACAGACCGCAGCCGGTACGCTCGGCAACGGCGCGGATGAAATCGGTCTCGCTCATCGTGGAGTTGCGGAAGGTCACATAGGTCGAGGGATTTTCCAGCAGAAGAGGGCACCTGATCGCCTCCTGCACCTCGTCGATATGGTCGCAGACGCGATCTAACGTCGCTTTCGTGTAGGGTAGTGGCAGAAGATCATTGAAGAAGCTGGTTTCGTGGGTCGACCATGCGAGGTGTTCGGAGACCAGCGCCGGCTGATAGCGCGCGATCAGGCCGCGGAAGCGAGCCAGATGCGCGCGGTCCAGTGGGCCCGGGCCGCCGATCGACATGCAGACCCCGTGCACCGAGAGCGGATGATCCCTGCGCAGCCTTTCCAGCATGCGATGAGGGGGGCCGCCCGCGCCCATGTAATTCTCGGCATGGACTTCGAAGAAGCCGCGCTGGGGGCCCTCGTCGAGGATCGCCGCGAGGTGCTCGGGCTTGAAGCTCGTCCCGGCGACGCCACCGATGGCCAAGGAAAAGCGGAGGGGAATGGCCGCAGACGTTCGCGGCCTGATCTCTGCGTCCATGTCGCTCCTCCGCGCTGCGCGTTTCGATTGCTGCTCGTGTCAGACCGGCTTGAGCGAACCATGCTTGCCGCCGGGCAGCTCGATATTGGCGCAGGTGCCGCCCTGGACGAACTTCCAGGCATTGCCCTGGAAATCGACGGTCGAGGTCCCCTGGCAGGTCGTGCCCGGGCCGGCGGCGCAATCATTCTGGCCCTTCAGCGCAACGCCGAAGCATTTCTCCTTCTTGGCGGCGATGGCCGCATCGGCCTCGGCCTTGGTCAGCGGACCGGCCATCGCCAGCGTGGCGAGCGCGGTGGACACGGCGCCGGCGAGGACGAGCGAACTGATAGCAGTCTTGGCAGACATTGAATCTTCTCCTGTTGGTTCGGGCGATGCCCGCTTCGTCTCATTCGCCCCGCCACGGCCGGCCGTTACCGGCTGAGCCGCTCACGAGTTGGTGAGACCGTTGGGTGACGCGCACGACGTGGTGCGCTTGGGGCCCGATTAGCGGCGCGCCGGGGTGACAACGCCAATGCCTTGTCCCTATGGACTCGTTAGCAGGCGGGCATTGGCCTGAGAGCTCGACATTTGCGAGACGTAACGAACGGCTGCGGGCCTGCGTACAAAGATACCAGGCAGCCTCGTCAACCCGTCGGACCCCGTCATGACCGCCAGCTCCGGACGCATTGCATCAGGCCAAGCGGTCAGGCGGCTGACGGTCAGCATCCGTCTCGCCGTCTCGGCGCTGGTCCTGACTGCGATCCTCCTGACGGCCGCCTTATCCAACCTGCTGTGGTGGCGCACGGCGGAAGCGACCAGCCGGCAATTGGCCGCGACCATCAACGAGCAGATCGTGGCCGCCGTCCGCAAGGAGGTCGCGGCGATCGTCGACGAAGCGCGCGCCGCCCACACTGCCCTCCGCACGCTCTTCCTGCAAAACGTGCTCGACACCCGCGAGGCCGACAAGCGCGAATTCGTCTTCCTGTCACAGCTGCAATCGCAGTCCACGATCTCCTGGGTCGCATTCGGCTGGCCCGACGGCGCGTTCTTCGCCGCCCACAAGCTCGGCGACGGAAGGCTGGAGATGATGGAGATCTCGCTCACCGATCATGCCGGGCAGCGGCGGGTCGACGAATATGACGTGGTGCCCGGCGACATCGAATTCGCCAACCGCCGCTTCGAGCCGACCGATTTTCGCGTCGCCGATCGCACCTGGTTCAAGACCGGCATCAAGGCCGAGGACCCCAGCTGGTTCAAGGTGACCGACCATCCGATCGGAGAGCGCCCCTCTATCGCCTTCGCTGGTCCGATCGACGTCTATCAGGAGCGGCAGGGCGTCCTCGCCATCATCATCGAATATACGCGCCTCGCGCGCTTCCTCGCCCAGCTCGAGGTCGGGCACACCGGGACGGCCTTCATTTTCGACGGCAGCGGCGAGCTCGTGGCCGCGCCCGACAGGGACGCCGACGAGCTGCATCCGGCGCGCGGCGGACAGGCACTCTTGCCGCTGGCGCAGATGGCGCTGACCAAAGCGGGGACCGACCAGGACAGTTGGCGCAGCCGGCTCACCTCCGACGGCGCAGCCTACGAGGTCGCGCTCACGCCTCTGCCGTTTCCCGGCTGGCGGCTAGCGACCGTCATTCCTGAAGCGGAGTTTCTCGGTCCAGTCGAGACAACGTTACGCCGCCTCATCGCCGGCCTCGGCGTCGGCGCGGTGCTTGCAGCGCTGGCCTCAGCCTTGCTGGCGCGCACCGTAATCGCAGCGCCTCTTTCCCGCGTCGTCGGAGAAATCCGCCACGTCGAGACCTTTGCGCTGGAACTGGTGCGCCGCCATCCGTCGCGTCTAAAGGAGATCGCGAGCCTGTCGGGCGCGATTGCCGAGATGGCCGCCGGCCTCTCGGCCTTTCGCAAATTCATACCGGCCGACCTCGTCCGTGCGCTGCTGCGCCAAGGTGTCGAGGCGAAGCCCGGCGGCGCCATTCAGGAGCTGACCGTGATGTTTATTGACATCGCGGGCTTCACTGGCCTCTCCGAACGCATGGGCGATCGCGTCGTACCCCTCCTGTCGCACTATCTCGACATTGCATCGGAAGTCATCGTCGCCAACGGCGGGACCATCGACAAATTTATCGGCGACGCGGTCATGGCGTTCTGGGGCGCGCCGCAGCCGCAAGGAGATCATGCCCTGCTATGCTGCCGCGCTGCGCTCGCTTGCCGCAGGGCCATCGAGGAGGCGGGCCTTTCCAACGATCTTGGCCGTCCGCTTCAGATCAGGATCGGTATCAATTCCGGCCATATGCTGGTGGGCAACATCGGCTCGGAACTGCGATTGAACTACACCGTAATCGGCGACGCAGTGAACGTTGCGAGCCGACTGGAAAGCGCCAATAAGCAGTACGGCACCCAAATCCTGATCGGCGAGACGACAGCTGCGCTTGTAGGCCGCTCAATGGTTACGCGCGAGGTGGACAGGATCGCCGTTTACGGTCGTGAAGGCGGTTTGTCCGTTCACGAGCTGATTGGTGCACAGGATCAGCTCAGGGATCATGCTGCATGCCGCTGGATCGGCGCATACGAGGACGCGCTGAGGAAATACCGGGAGCGAGACTTCCCAGGTGCCCTTCGGCAGTTCGAAGACATTTTGCGGGAACGCCCGGACGATGGCCCTTCTCAGGTGATGCGAAATCGATGCGTCGAGCTGTCCCGAACAGGATGCGCCGACGCTTGGGAGCCGGTCTCGGCGCTGACGCGGAAGTAGACCGTGCGTGCTGTCAAGGGAGAATTCCCACCGTCATAGACGATTGGTATCGTGATGAGAGAGGAACGGCATTTCCGAAAAGGGTGTGGCTCCCTCAAGTTCGGGTTCTGCCATCAGGCAGACCATCACCCTTTGAGGAGAGATCAATGAAGACCTTTGCTTTCCCTTTACTGGTTGCAACGGCGGCCATCAGCTTGCATTCGCAGGCGCACGCAGACGGTTTCACGCACGCCGGGTCTCCCAAGTTTGGCGAATCTTACGTGAGGACCGACGCTCGTCGCTCTTGGGCTGATGCGAGAGCTGAACTGCCTCGATCGGGTCCCGCCGTGCAGGTCCGCGGCGGAATCGCCAGGAGAATGCCCTAGGGGGGCTTCAGGCCGGATTTGCAAACTCCGGGTTCAGTCTCGCCGAGTTCCCGAGAGAATCAGGCAGCACCTCCCGCTCACGCCCCACGACAGGGCCACGTTCTTCACGTTCGACGCGAAGGGCTACACCGACTATCCTGTTCACGACCGCGTCGCCGCGGCGGCCTGACGGCGACGGAGGGTGGAATGTCGCAATGACGGACGAAAGCCCGTTGCCACGCTTGTCGGCGAGAGCGGGCATCTTCTACGGATGGGCCGTCGTCGCGATAATCTTTCTCACTATGCTGTCGACGTCGGCCGCGATGGGCATGGTCGGCGTGCTTCTTCTTCCTCTCCGGCCGGAGTTCGGATGGGACGTCGGTGCGATCTCGGGTGCGCTCGCGCTACGCGTTCTTCTGTACGGAATGGTCGGGCCATTCGCCGCAGCGCTCATGTTGCGCTTCGGCGTCCGCCCCGTCGTCGGGACGGCTCTCGCGTTCATCGTGCTCGGCCTTGCGCTCGCATCGCGCATGACAGCCGTCTGGCAGATGTGGGTCACCTGCGGAGTGATGATCGGCCTTTCGACGGGGGTGACGGCCAACCGCCAAAGCTTGGAGGCAGCGTAGCGGGCCTGCTCACGTCCGGCGTTGCGAGGAGATCGAGCCAGCCACCGGTCACGTCGGAAATCTTGGCGGGACTCCACGCGCCCTTGTCGAATTTCGGTCGGGCGGCGCGGCAGTCGAGATTAGTGGGATCTCCTGTGGGTTGGCACCCACGGCGCCATCATTCTTGCGGGCCATCTGCTCGATTCCGTCGTTCGGAATAGCGAAATTCGCCGCGGCGCGTTTGGCTTGGCGATACCAGCAAAAATACCAGCAAAGTGGACCGCTGGAGTGGGCCTTTGCTTGGATTTTCAATCCGTCGCGACAGTTTTCCGGGGAAATCCGGAATCGAACTATCGTCTTAAGTTATTGTTATTATCGTAATATTTTCCATGGTGCCCCTGGCCGGAATCGAACCAGCACTCCTTGCGGAACTCGATTTTGAGTCGAGCGCGTCTACCAGTTCCGCCACAGGGGCATTCGCGATGGTCCTGGCCGGGAAAGGCCGGGGTCGCGAAGCGCGGCGGACTATAGCGGGCAGCCCGTCACGGTCAACCCGCGCGGATGTGATTGTCCCGCGCCTCGACAGCGATATTTTGGCGCGATACGACCCGGATTGAGCAAGGAGGACAGCCAATGCCCCTCCCGAACGATGCTCGCAGGAGGACCGACGTGACGCTCGCCACCGCCCATCCGTCGGATGCTTCCACCACCGGCAATCCTGCGTTGACCTCGGCCCTGGCGATTGCCGTGATCGCGGCGGCGACGCTGGCCGGCGCCTGGTTCTTCCAGCTCGTGCTGGAGATCATGCCCTGTCCGCTCTGCCTCGAGCAGCGCTATGCCTATTACCTCGCGGTCCCGCTCGGCGCCGTGGTGGCGCTGGCGGCGGCCCGCGGCGCGCCGCGAGCGGTGCTGCTCGCAGGGCTTGCGATCCTCGGCCTCGCCGCGCTCGCCAATGCCGGACTCGGCACCTACCACGCCGGCGTCGAATGGGGGTTCTGGCAGGGGCCGACCGATTGCACCGGCCCGATGGTGGATTTCGGCAAGGCCGGCTCGCTGCTGGATCAGCTCGACAAGGTCAAGGTGGTCCGCTGCGACGAGGTGCAGTGGCGCTTCCTCGGCATTTCGCTCGCCGGCTACAACGTGCTGATCTCGCTGCTGATGGCCGCGATTGCCGGTTGGGGCGTGGCGAAGGCGGCCAAGGTTTGACTGGTAGGCCTGATTTACAGGCCCTGACTCAATCGACCTTTTCTTCCGATCTACTTCTTCTTCCCCGGCGTGAAGGCCGGCTGTCCGCCCTTCTGGCTGGGAGCCGCGGCGATCACCTTGATCTTCTCCTTCTTGGGCTTCTTGACCTCGCGGTTGCCGTGTCGCTCACCTTTGGACATGTCGGTCTCCCTCTGTTTCTCGAGATCATCGACTCGGTCAGAACCTGCCTGCAGAGCAGCCCCGAACGCCGACGTGGATTCGCTTGCCTGAAGTGATCGTGATCGATCGTAGGCCGATCGCCCTCGAATAGCGAGCGCCAATGCGGTCTGCGGCAACGACACGCACCGTGCAATAGCGAGCGGCCTTCGCTCCGGTCTCGGCAACAGGGCCGGGAAAGCCGAGAAAGCGGTGGCTATTGCGGCTGAAGGGGCGCATGGTGGCTTCGGGGCCGCATCGGCGCAAGGCGTTTCGCAAAAGGTTGGCCCATGACCATGCGCTCCCGACGTGACGTCGTCACCTTCCAGCATCCATTCCGGATCAGAGGCATCGATCGTGAATTGCCCGCAAGCCGGCGTATCGATTTGAGCGCATCCAATGGCTGACGAACCGCTCGACCTCGATCGCCACCGCGGTATGGCGGCGCAGAAAGCCACCGACATCCGCCGTGCGCTGGCGGAAATCGAGACCCATGCGAGGGAGCTGCGCGAGCGGCAGGTCACGCTCGAAACCGGACTGCTGGCGGCACCTGCGACGTCGTGGCCGGAGGTCGCCGCCAAGGCGCGCTACGTTCTGAATCTGTACGCCGCTAGCCTGCCGCCGGAGGATACAAGGCATCGCGATCTGGTCACGGCAATTCTCGAGGATTTTGTCCGGCTCACCGAGCCGCAATGAACCAGAACCATTTCGCGGCTTTGAAGGAGCTGGTCACATGACGCTTACTCAGGGTCGCTTCATCAGCTACGAATACGACCGGATGGTCGTGCTGTTTTCGATGCATGACGACGAGAAGGAGATCCATTGCGCGATCTCGACGTCCGCCATGGATGAATTGGAAGGCGGGGCGCTCGGGCGCGCGGGCCACCGCGAGACTCAGTTCATGCGGCTGCGCGAGCGCATCGAGGCCTGCGCCGAGGGCAAGTACCAAGCGAAGGAGTTCGAGGGGGCGCCGCCCCGGATCATCCTGCGCAGCATCGATTTCCGGAAGCCAAGGTAGAGAATTCCCTGTGCGAAGGCCCTGACGCGCGTGTCAGGTGTTACAAGGTGGAGGCTATCCCGCCGTCACCGTTCCGATCATGCGCGACAGACGAGCCCATGCTGATCACCGTGCACCGCGTCCCCGTCGAGTTGCTGCTGTTGGCCAATGAGACGTTGTTGCGCCTCAAGAGCCGACGCAATCTCGTCGCCACTCTGATGAGCGAGCAGCGCCCGAGATATACGATCTCCGAGATCCATGGTGCAAGCAGCCGGCTGACCGCGCTTTGGCGCGCAGTCGTCAGGGAGCGCCTCGAGGAGTGGAACGAAGGACAGCCCGGTTCGGTCTATGCCCGGATCACCGGGCCGTTGTGGCACGCCGCAGCCGTCGCGAAACTGCAATCGGACCGGGACGAGGAGCTATGGTTCGATCCCGGGGAACTGACAGCGTTGGCGCGATCGTTTCGCGATCGGCCGGATCAGTCAGCGTCCGAAGTGCGAGTCGGATAGTGATCTGATCGCCTAATCGTCGACGTCGTCCTGCGGCCGTCCGAACAGATGGATGATGCCCGGCGTCGAGATGGTGACGAACAAAAAGCGCGACAGATGGTGCGCGCCGACGAAGATCGGGTCGATGTGCAGCGTCAGCGCCAGCGCCAGCATCGCGTCCATCGCGCCGGGCGCGAAGGCGACCACGACGTCGGCAAGCCGCACATGGGTGGTGAAGCCGATCACCGCGACGAACACGGCGGAGATCAGGATCGCGATCGCAAACGAGCCGAGCCCGGCATTGACGTGGCTGAGCAGGGTCGAGGTCTTCATCCGCGCGAAGCGGGTGCCGATCAGCGCGCCGATGCCGACCAGCGCGACATTGCGGAGCCAGGGCGGCAGGCCACCATCGACCAGGCCTGAGCCATGCAGCAGGCTGGAGGCGAGCATCGCGCCGAACATCCAGCTTGCAGGGAATTTGATCCAGCGCAGCAGCAGCGAGACGCCGATCGACCCGGCGACCAGGGCCGTGAGGCCGACCGGCGAGGCGACCGTGGTCGGCAATGGCGGCGGCGCCGCATGCGTCACCCCGGTCAGTGCCAGCACCAGCGGCAGCGCCGCGGTCAGGATGATGACGCGCATGGTCTGCACCACGGCGATCGCGGCGACGTCGGCGCCCTTTTCCGCGGCCAGGATCGTGATCTGCGAGAGCGCGCCGGGGCTGCCGGCGAGGAAGGCCGAGGTCTGGTCCCAGCCATGGACGCGCTGCAGATAGAGGCTCGAGCCGAAGGTCGAACAGAACGTCGCCAGCGCCAGCAGGCCGATGGTGAGCGGATAGGAGCTCATATGCTGAAGCAATTGCTGCGACATCAGCGAGCCCAGCGAGATGCCGAGCAGCAGCAGCACCGATTGCGTCAGCACCGGCGGCACCGCGAGCGGCCGTCCGGCCAATGCTGCGATCGCGACCGCGCACATCGCGCCCGAGATCAGCCCGCCCGGCAATCCTGCCCATAAAAACAGCAAACCGCCGCCGGCGCCGATGACGAGGGTCTCGAGCCCGTTCAGAACTTTGCTGCGGTCGGGAATGGCTGATGCCATCGAAGCGCGGATCAGGGTCACGCCGCCTTATGGCAAATTCGCAATCTCGGGACAAATGCGTCCCGCGATTGCAGCATTGCGCCCCGGCTCGCCGGCGCACAGATTTTCACCCTCCCCGGTGGGGAGGGTGAAGGATGTCAAATTTGTCTACGCGTTACTTCGCGGCCGGCGCAGCGGCAGCGCCGCCCGCCTTCTTGCACTCGGAGCGGAATTTCTTGCGCTCCTTGCCATGCAGGCCCTTGGCATCGGCCTCCTTCGAGCACTCCAGCGACTCGGCGGTGCGCGGCTTGGCTTCCTTCGGTGCCTTGGTCTCGGCCTTCGGAGCGGCCTCCTTGGCGGCGGGCGCGGCGGTTTGTGCGAAGGCTCCGCCCACCAGCAGCAGGGAAGCAAGGGCGGTTGCGGTCGCGAGCTTGGAAATCGTCATCATGGGGCACCTCGTGAGGGAAGGAGCCGAAACGTCGCGCGGCGATGCTGAACCGTGGATGAACATGCGGTGGTCCTGCCGCCACAATATTTTAGCCCGCGGGCGCGCCGACGCGTTGTCGCAAGTCGGGGTTGCGCTAGGATAATGGTCTTACGCCAATGCCCCCCAAGGGAAACCGAAGGGAAACCAGGGATGACGGGAGACCAGGGATGACCATTCAGACCAGATTGTTGTGTGCGATTGCGGTGTCGGGCTTTGCAGTCTTTGCGGCGAGCGCGCCGGCGCAGGCCCTGACCGCGCAGGAGTGCAGCGCCAAGTACCAGGCGGCCAAGACGGCCGGCACCCTCAACGGCCAGAAGTGGAATGATTTCCGCAAGGCCCAGTGCGGCGCCGATGCGACGCCGGCTGCGGCACCCGCCGCTCCGCCGCCCGCTGCC
>NZ_JACMYK010000014.1 GCF_020889785.1 Bradyrhizobium acaciae | reverse complement strand
CCAACCTTCGAAAAACGCCGAAAACGCTGCGGCGCGCGACATCGGCGCGCCGGACGGAACTTTGGTCAGCTTCTCCGCAAAGCGTTTAAGTTTGGTTGAGTAAATGGAAAAGAACGGGATCAACAAAGAGATAAGGCCGCGCGATTGAATCGCACGGCCCGTCGTAACCTTTGATTAATGATGTTGCCGCGGCCGCGTTCAGGACGCCGCGATAATCACCTTGTCGCCGTCGAGCGCGAGCGTCACCTTCAGCCCGCAAGCCTCCGCCAGCAGGCGCGTGTAATGCGGCTGTACCGCATGCGCATCGACCGTGTTCGCGGAGCTTGCATTGAGCAGGTCGACGATGTTCTGCGGCACCCGCGCATTGAGGCCCGCGGCCGTGATGCGGAAGCTCATCGCCTCGCCCTCGCCGACCGGATCGATCAACAGCGTGCCGCCGCGCGGGATGGTCTGCTGTGCGATCACCAGCATGTTCAACAGCAGCTTGACCCGGTTCTTGGGCAGCAGCAGCCGCGGCAAATTCCAGGTCAGCGTCACCTTGCCGTCCTCGATATGCCCCTTCGCCATATTCTGGGCATCGCCGAGGTCGATCTGCGCGCCGGAGGAACCGGCCGCGCCGAACGCCAGCCGGCAGAACTGCAGCCGCGCCGAAGCGGTCTTGGCGCTCTTGCGGATCAGATCGAGCGCGAACTCGCGGTCTTCGGGCTTGGGATTGTCGTCAAGGACCTCAAGCCCATTGACGATCGCGCCGACCGGACTGATGAGATCGTGACAGACCCGCGAGCACAACAGCGCCGCGAGTTCGAGCGCGTCGGGAGCGGGACCGGGAGACGAAGTGCCAGACATCAATTGTTTCCTGGAAAGCCGCACGCCGCCGCAGGGGTGCGAATCACGCATGCCTGTCGGCTTGATACACCGGGCAGACGGATGCTGCCAGCTTGCGGCGAGACCGGCATCATGATCTCAGGGGAAGACGAACAGGATATGAGACCCGCTCATGAATAAGGCACAATCGGCCGCCCTCGACTGCGATAAGGCCGCCACACTGCTCGAATCACTGACCGAACTGGTGATCCTGGCGGGCGAGGCGATACTTGCGGTCAACCGTTCCGCCATGAATGTGACCGGCAAGAGCGACGGCTCGCCGGTCACCGAGGCCGATCTCGCCGCCGACCACATCATCGTCGAAGGACTGACCCGGCTCGCGCCGCATGTCTCGCTGCTGTCGGAGGAGCGCGTCCATCTGGCGACGCCTCCTTACAAGGACAGTTTCTTCCTGATCGATCCGCTCGACGGCACCAAGGAGTTCGTCGCCGGCCGCGACGAATTCACCGTCAATGTGGCGCTGGTCACGCACGGCGTGCCGCTGCTCGGCATCGTGGGTGCGCCGGCGCTGGGGCTGATCTGGCGCGGTATCGTCGGCAAAGGTGCCGAGCGACTGACGCTAAAGGACAACGCGGTTTCGCAGGCCGTACCGATCAAGACCCGCCCCTGCCCGCCGCGCGGCGCGCCGTGGGCGGTTGCGGTCAGCCGCTCACATGGCGATGCGCGCACCGAAGCCTTCATCGACGAACGCGGCGGTGCGGTCCGCGCAGTACTGGGATCGGCCGTCAAGTTCGGCCGTGTCGCCGAGGGCGAGGTCGACATCTATCCGCGGCTGTCGCCGACATCGGAGTGGGACGTGGCGGCCGGTCACGCCGTCGTCGTTGCGGCCGGCGGCAAGGTCACCGATTCGAAAGGGAGCCAACTGCATTTCGGGCTCGGCCGCGAAGCCTTCCTGGTGCCGGAATTCATCGCCTGGGGCGACCCGGCCGCGGCGTCGTGACTCACTGCGCGAGATTTTCTTCCAGCTCCGGCCAGCGCGCCGCGGCTTCCTTCAGGAAGCGCGCGGGATCGGCGGCGAAGGCGTCGCGGCTGTGTTCACGATTGAACAGATAAAGCCTGTTCCCGACGACGGCCCAGAATCGCGGATTGCCCGCGCAGGCCACGCCCCGCACCAGATCGGTCGGATCGTAACCGCCGAACTGCGGACCATAGATTTCGGGATGCGCCACGAACGAGGCGCGGTTGCCCTCGTTGCGGAAACGCCAGACCACACCGCTGTCGGCGGCCTCGTATTCCGGCCGCCCCTGGGTGGCGGTGGCATCGGTGAAATAGGCAACGGGATCGAATCCCTCGATCGCCAATCCGGAGTAGCGGTTCGTCACCACGCGCTCGGTGGTCGTGGCCTGAACAGGCAAAGAGGGCCAGACGGCCGCCAAAATGCCCGCCAACAGGCCGAAAAAGGCCATGCCGCGGCACGATCCATATCTTTCCTGCCGTTGTGCCGTCATAGTTGATACCGATAACATCCGAGTCGAGGGGACACTGGGCGCAACCTAGAGCCGTGCCTGTTGGCATCAGGTTAAAGGGCAACGCCCAGATTTCGATAGCAGGGGTTCTTTATGACTTTCGCATCACGCCTTGCCGCGGTCGCGTTCGCCGCGCTGATGTGCTGGAGCGCAGGGGCGTCCGCGCAGCAGCCCCCTCCGCCGCAATATCCACCGCCACAGCGTGAGCCGACTCCGTATACTTACGGGCCAGACGAACTGGTCGGCGCCGGACACAAGTTCTTTGGCAATGTCTCGCGCGGGCTCGCCTCGGTCATCGAGCGCGCCGTCAGCCAATGGGGCCTGCCCAATGGTTATGTGCTCGGCGAAGAAGGCTCCGGCGCTTTCGTGGCCGGGCTGCGCTATGGCGAAGGCACGCTCTACACCAAGAACGCCGGCGACCTCAGGGTCTATTGGCAGGGCCCCTCGGTCGGCTTCGACTGGGGCGGCGACGGCGCCCGGACCATGACGCTGGTCTACAACCTGCCCTCGACGCAGGCGATCTACCAGCGCTTCGTCGGCATCGACGGCTCTGCCTATATCGTCGGCGGCTTCGGCATGACGGCGCTGACCGCCAACAACATTGTGCTGGTCCCGATTCGCTCGGGCATCGGCTTGCGGCTCGGCGCCAGCGTCGGCTATCTCAAATTCACCCCGCGCGCGACCTGGAACCCGTTCTAGGTCGCAGCCCTGATCGGGTGAGGCCGCCGGCGCTCCGGCGCGGTTAGCGATTCAGGTTAACGCGGCAAACGGGCTGGCCTTTGGCTGGCCCGTCGTGGCATTGTGATTAACAAATTCCTTCTTTCCTTCTTCTTTCCTTGGAGTGACCCTTCATGATCGAGATGATCATGTACGCGGCGGTCGGTTTCCTGCTCTCGATGGTGTGCGGACTGATGATCATGCCGCTGGTGCATAACCGGGCGGTACGGCTGACCACGCGTCGCATGGAAGCGGCGACCCCGCTGTCGATGGCCGAGATCCAGGCCGACAAGGACCAGCTCCGCGCCGAATTCGCCATGTCCGCCCGTCGGCTCGAGATGAGCGTCGACCAGCTCAAGAGCAAGACCACGAGCCAGCTTGCCGAGCTCGGCAAGAAGACCGATGCGATCAACCGCATGAAGATCGAGCTGGGCGAAAAAAACGCCGCGATCTTCGCGCTGGAGGCGCGCGAGAAGGCGATGAAGGAGCAGCTTCGCGCCACCGAGGAAGAGTTCGGCGCCAAGACCGAGCTGTTGCGCAACGCCGAGCAGGCTCTGACCGACAAGCAGAGCGAACTCGGCAAGATCAACGCCGAGCTCAGCAACCGCTCGATGACGGCCGACAGCCGCCAGGTCGAACTGGTTGCCGTGCGGACCCAGGTCGAGGAGCTGAAGAGCCGGGTCGGCGATGCCGCCAGGGAGTTCGCGGCGACCGAGGCCCGCCTCGCCCAAGAGCGCAGCCAGTCGGAGACCGCGACGCGCGATCTCACCGATGCGCGCGGTCGGGTCGAGAATCTGAGCCAGAGGGTCACCGATCTCGACCGTCAGTTGATCGTCCAGGTCAAGGAAGCCGAGATGCTCGGCAACCGCGTCACCGACCTCGAGACGCGGCTCGCAACCCAGGGCAAGCTGCTGGCCGAGCGTGAATTCGAGAACGGCCAGTTAAAGCAGGCCAACGCCGCCGCCGAGCGGACGGTGCAGGAGCTGCGCGAGGAGATCGCCGCGACGAGCGGCGGCAAATCGTCCGTGCTCGAGAAGCTGCGCCAGGAGAAGGCAGCCGTCGAGGAGCAGCTGCGCGTTGCCCGTGACGAGCGCGGCAAGCTGCAGCGCGACATCAACGCGATCCAGCAGCAGGCCGAAAGCTCCTGGGCGACCGAGCGGATGGAGAACGCGCTGCTGCGCGAGCGCATCAACGACATCGCGGCCGAGGTGGCCAAGCTCGCGATCCAGCTCGAAGGCCCCAATTCGGCGATCGAGGCCATGCTGGCGGCCGAGCCGACGGTGCCGGCCAAGGCGGCCGCCAAGCCCGCCAACGGCACCGCAAATGGCGTCGCTCCGGGCAGCGGGATGCCCGAAGGCGGCGGCACGCTGGCCGAACGCATCCGGGCGCTGCAGTCCCACGCCTCCCGCGCCCGTCAGCAGGGGGCCTGATTCCCGCAGGGTTTGGCTTGACACCCCTACCCGGCACTTCGTAAATCGCACGCTCTGACGAAGCAGCATTTCGACCGGCCGGCATCGGCCGTCGGCACGTCACATATCCCGGACGCATAGCTCAGCGGGAGAGCGTTCCCTTCACACGGGAGAGGTCCAAGGTTCGATCCCTTGTGCGTCCACCATTTAGCCCAGATTTCAAAGACTTAATGGATTGATTCTCTTAGCGTGTGCCCCAGGGGAGTCGGGGCACAACGGGGGCACATCGCTTTGCGGCACGGTTGGAACGCCTCCTGTCCCAGCCGCCGCGATTTCGAGGCCGATCAATGCGCTTGGCTGATCCCTTGGCCAGGCTGCACCTACGAGCCCGCCAGCAGCGTCTTCGCTGCTGTTGCTCAGGCGCCACCGCGCGACGAGCTGGGTTTTCGGGCGACAGGCGAACTGACGCCGATGCGACGGGAGAGCCCGCCCGGCGCTCCAGGCGTCCGAAGGATTCGATTCCACGGACGACAGGAATCGGAAACCGGGTGCGAGCGGTCCCGCCGGCGGTCCGGTTCCGGATCCGCTCCGATTTCCAATCCTTGGAATGCGGGTTCCCAGGATGGCTTCGCCCGACGCCGAACCGAAGATTCCGGCCGCCGACACGGCGCCTCCGACGCCCGGCGCGCCGGTCAGGAATCGGCGCATGTGCGCCAAACAGCGTCTTCGCAAGGATATCGTGAGGAAGGCAGGCGATCGTCGAAGCAGCCGAGAAATCTAGCAGAAAGGACGCTGACCACGAGGATTGAATAGCGCGTGTCGCGAGCTGAGCGCGGTCTCACCGCCTCGCCTTCTTGGGCGGGGATCAGCCGGTGGAAAACGACTCGGAAAAAACCCGCCACCCAGCCTGCTGATCGGCGCGCCCGGCCACTCGTCCTCCGCAGATAGGCCTCCCAATCTCGTCACTCTGGATCTTGCCGGACGAAGACCTGCTGTCCTTTGGGACGCAAGTCGACGATCGGATGCCCCACGGCAATGCGGAACGCCGTGCGGTCTACACCCATCGCCGCAAAGCAGTCCTCAAGCGTAGTGTTATCATCGACGGCATGGTGCATTGCGGACATCCCGGGCTCCCGATCCTCGGCGCGCTCTACCACGGCGTATCTCGGAATGTCCCGAATGTCCGGAGGCAAGCGCTCGCCGTCCTCAGACGGGGAGCCGACGCCATCTGGACCGCGTCCGAGACGCTCCGGAAACCGAATCTCTCGATCCAATCGGAGAATGCATTGGCCCAACCCGGGCCGAGCGGCTCGTCGGGCCAAGCCTTGTGTTCCCACATGTCGCGCAATTGGCGCGCCGCAGCCCGCCATTCCGGGTTGGATGCCATAGTCGTTCGCCTGTGGACAGACAATTCGAATCGTGTGGGGTCCTACGCCCCGGTGGCTCTCGCGAACCAGCTATGTTCATGCGGATATTGGTAGAAAAATATTTGTTGGGACGGGCCAGCGACTCTTGGATCGGATCGGTGAATTGCGGGAAAAGCGATTCGACAAGCCCACCGGACGAAAATTCACAGACCGACAGGCGGCGCCCTATCCATCCCAGCCACGTCTATCTTTCAGGAAGATCATCCCGTCGAACGCGGCCAGTTTGGCCTTCGCTTCGGATTCATATCGCCGTCTCGCCGTAACGAAGCGTCCTGCGGCTTTTTCGGTGAGCCTGCCGCCCCATAAACCATCCCCGTTTAGGAAGATGGTGATGTTGTGTTCATCGGTATTACGAAGCTGTTGCCAAGCGACGAGATCCTCCAGCGGCGGTCGAGCCAACGGCTCTTGCGTCCAGCGGCCCCTCCCAGTGCGCACTCGCGTGGCGCCGGCTCGCAATCATACCCGTGAGGCACCGCCGTATTCTCTGCCCTCAGCGATCCGCTGTTGTAGATTCCAAGTTAAGAATATGGCTCGGGCAACGGGCAGCAGTTCAAGGAAAGCCAGACGTTCAGAGCGACGAATAAAACCGAGCTACCGGTGCACCCGGACTTGCCGCCTGGTCCATTACAATTGCCTTGCTCAGCTTCTTCACGGCCCCAGAAGTGCGTGAGGGGTGCGATCATCAGCGGCCGGGCCACGAGCAAGGCGGCTCGATCCAACGTGGAACCTCTACGGGCCGACTGAAACTGGCAGTTTTTTAGCATACTGACCTGGGTTTATCTCGACGACCTCCAACGGAGAACCTTCATGTACATACCACCCCACTTTCGAGATGACGACCTGGAGAACATTCGAGCGACAATCCGGTGCGCCCGATTGGCCAACCTGATCACGGCCACGTCAGACGGGCCCCTTGCGACGCCTCTTCCGCTCTTTCTCGATGAGAGCGAAGGCGAACACGGCGCGCTGTACGGCCACCTAGCGAAGGGCAATCCGCAATGGCGCACGCCCCCGATCGGAGAAGCTCTCGCGATCTTTGCTGGCGCAGAGGCTTATGTGACGCCATCCTGGTATCCCAGCAAACGACAATCTGAACGTGAGGTGCCGACATGGAATTATATCGCGGTCCACGCCCATGGGCCGACCGAGTTCTTCGAGGATCCCGATCGCCTTCTTGAAATCGTGACGCGTCTGACGAATATCCATGAGACGTCACGAGCGACGCCTTGGGCCGTCAGCGATGCTCCCGAGGATTTCATCGCCGCCCAGTTGCGTGGGATCGTCGGCGTGCGCATCCCCATCACCAGGGTCGAAGGCAAGCGCAAGATGAGTCAAAACCGCCCCGCTCCTGACCGCCTTGGTGTCGCCACCGGCTTGGCGGCGAGCAAACTGCCACGGGATCAGGAAGTTGCAGCTCTTATCCTGATTCAGGGCTGAGGCGACAATGTGCATGACTGGCGCCAACAGGGCCGGTCGACAGAAAGCGAGCCTACATCTGCAGCTCTCACGGGCCCCAGCGGCATTAGTCTTGCCGTGACGCCGGTCGAGGCATTAAGGATTGGCTGCAGCGGCGGCCTCTCAGTCGAAAGTTGTTCAACACCCCGGAGCTTCGACTTAGTCTGAGAACCCAATTTGCCTCACCAGAGTGAACCGATCTCGGAGAGATCAACCTGGCCCATCGATTAACTCGCAAAATTCACTTACGGAACGGTCAGCTCGAACTTACCGCACCGTGTAGACTCTTGTCCGTATTCTGACAAAGACGCAACGTCGTGTCAGGTCCAGTGCAGCGCGCATAGTAAGCGTTGAGACCTTCCAAAGCCCTTCCGGCCTTATTGCATGCCAACGCTGGCTGGCATGGCTATTGCTTCAACTAAATCAATCCAGAAATAGAGCTACAGAAGCAGCAATGCTCACGCTCTCCACCCGCCCTCTCGCCTCGGAAGAACGGTCCGCCCGTTCAGCTCACTGGCGCGCCTTGCACCCGTGACGACTCTGTTCGAACCGCGACGATCGCCCCAGACATGTAGACGAGTAAATATCTAAGTCTCGAACACATTCTATCGCACGATCACATTTGCCTTAGGTTCATGCATGAAATCCGCAATTATTTTCGACTGGAATGGCACGCTGCTCGATGATGCCAACGCGGTGCTGAAAACCATCAATGCAATTTTGAGCCGCTTCGGTCGCGCAGCTGTGGATATGCACAAGCTTCGTGAGAAGTTCGAACTTCCTCCTTCGGTTCTTTTCCGCAACCTGGACATGTCGAAAGATGAAATCGAAGTCGTACAGAGCAACGACAACGCCATTTTTCACGACACTTATGAGTTCCTGGCGCGCAACGCGGCCTTACGTAAAGGGGCTCGAAATATTTTGCTCGCCGCTGATCAGCGAGCCATCCAAACCGTCATTGTCAGCAACCACATTGTTGGACCAATTCGCACACAATTGCGAAGACTTGGGATCAACACTCACGTCACCGACATTTTGGCATTTGAGAGCCGCGCAACTCAGTTTAGGAGCATGAGCAAGCAAGAACGGCTGCGCTTGTATATGCAGGCCAATGATCTATCCCCAGAAAGAACTGTCATCGTGGGCGATATGCCAGTTGAGACCGAGATTGCCCGCAATCTTGGCCTTATCAACGTATCAATCGTGGGAGGATATGTTTCCGAAGGGCGCTTACGCGCGGCAGGGCCCGACTACACGATTTATGATCATCATGAATTATTACCAATCTTACGGAAGCATTTGCCTTTTTGAGGGCAGTTGAGTGATTGCAATAACATAACTGAATGTCTTCCGTCGGCCGCCGCTCTCTTTGCACATATTCGGTGGGTGAGGTCGACGATCGAGCTTCTTTGTCGCTCGGTCGACTCATCGGTTGGTCCGAGAACTCGCGCCAAATAGCGCAATTCGTTGCCATGGGGGCTACATGTTCTTCTTTCGCCTGGCACGTTGCTTGCTGAAGATCATCCGCCCCGAGAAGCAGAAACTTCAAGGGCTTGGAAAAACAACATGAGCACAACGGCTTTGATCAGTGACGTCATTCCGGGCGCCGATGTTCTGAAACGTGCAGCGCGCATTGGTGCCGAAGTCAAAAATATCGAGCTATCGGGCGATCTACCGGACCGCGCGATCGCTGCGATAAACAGCTTGCTGCTCGAGCACAAGGTGATCTTCTTTCGCAACCAACGACATCTCAATGACGTTGAACAGGAGCGCTTTGCTGCTCGTCTTGGAAAGCTAACGCCGCATCCGATGCTCGGCGCCGCCAGGGGGACGGCCTCGCTCCTCGAACTGGACTCCACTCGCGGCGGCGGTCGCGCCGATGTTTGGCATGCGGATGGGACCTTCGCCGATGCCTATCCCAAGATTTTAGTCCTGCGGGCCGTAGTAATGCCAGCTTTCGGAGGCGACACCGTGTGGTCGAACACAGCTTCCGCGTATCTCGATCTGCCGCCGCCGCTACAACGGCTTGCCGAGGAGCTATGGGCCGTTCACAGCAACGTTTTCGATTACGCCGGGATCGCGCGTGTCCGCGAGGTGGACAAGAAACACTTCGACGAGGTATTCACCAGAACGGTTTTTGAGACCGAGCATCCCGTCGTGCGCGTCCACCCCGAAACAGGCGAGCGGACGCTAGTGCTCGGTGCTTTGGTGAAGCATTTTGTTGGGATCTCCAAATACGACGGACAAAAGCTCTTCGATCTGTTCCAGTCTCATATCACCGCGCCCGAAAACACTGTGCGCTGGAACTGGTTAGAGGGCGATATCGCGATATGGGATAACCGCGCAACGCAGCATTACGCCGTTAACGATTACGGGGACGGGCATCGCGTCGTGCGTCGGGCGACAATCGAGGGCGACGTGCCTATCAGCGTCGATGGCCGGAGTAGTGTACCGCGCCTGAAGGTGACCGAATAAATGCCCATCGACGCCAGGCGCTCTTGCGTCTGAAGACCCGGTAATCGGCGCTATTCGGGGCGGACGCAGGAACACGCTTCCGACACGATATCTTAGCTCACGGGCCAAACCCGGCAGCGTCTCGGTTGATGCATCCTACTGTAAGCTTTGACCGGCAGCTTCGAGAAGCCTTGAGCATCACTGTCATTCGCCGGCGACCGGTACGCGGCCGCCACGTTTCAATTTAGAAAATCCTCGATCCGTGGCCATAAAGCGCGCCAACATGGGAGCGATGAGCTTAGTCGGTTCGACCACTTGACCACCTTGAAGCGTAAGGGCTTCTGCATATGCGATGAGATCGCGATGCACGGCCGCCGGCAGTTCCGCACTCACTTTGACCGGCTTGTCATCTGGAAGCTCTCCTATTTTGAGCTTTGGCATGTTGTCACCCTCTATACGGCGTAAGTATGAGGTCACGATTGACAAGAACACGAACCGGGAAACCAGGTCGTACGGTCAAAGTAGGCTGGATGTTGAGACTGCGTCGAACCACCTGCTGTCCGGTTTGGTTTAGGGAGTCGGAGGCACCGTGTCGTAATGCCTGGATGATGGCGCTGTCGTTGCTGTTGGTGTCCGAGCCGGCCCCCAGTTCAGTCCCGACCGCCAGAAACGTCGATAGTGCCGCAGCCTTGAACAGCTCGCCCCAGTGATTATCGACCTGATCTTCGAGGCCTGCATATCCGGCAGCGTCAGCGCCAGGTTGTCGCTCGAGAACGATGGAACGTCCATTCGGCATGATCAGCCGGGTCCAGACGAGTAGGACGCGTGACTGGCCGAAAGTGACCTGGCTGTCGTAGACCCCGATCAAACGCGCGCCCTGCGGAAAGTACCGATGTTAGCCATGTCACTTCTCCTGTTGTGTTTCGAGCCCGCGACCACCGCGGCCTCGATGGCGATCTAAAGGCCGAGGACGATCGGCGACGCACCCCTTGCGGGCCGGAGCGCAGCGGAGGACGCCGTTGTGGCGACTATCTTGCCTCGCGAGGAATGGGCGAAGCCCAGGGGAAGAAAGTCGCATCAACGGCGTTGCGGCTCAGACGATCGAGGCGAAGCCGGTCTTCGGCCAGATCAAGCCATCCAAGAGGCCACGTGCGTCCGCGGGACGGATCGCAAGCTCGGGAGAAGAGACTTGGCAAATCTCGGTTGGGCTGCACAAGAAGCTGGAACGGCTCGGCGAACAAAGAGAAACAACCTGCCGCAAAGGGCGGTGTCGTCATGAGAGAACGATCGAGAGCGACTCAACGTGCCAAGCAAAGAGGTGGGCCGGGCCGAGATCGGGGCCGGCTGGTCGAAGCGTTCCGAAGAGGGCCGCGATGCCTCTCACTCGAGTCACTTGTCCCCCGGCTCAATATGGCGATCCTGCGCAACCTGTTCGATGAGGAAGGTGACGAGGGATCATCCTTCGCGCATGGCGGCCATGAGAATCGTTGAGACTGTTGCTCCACCAGTTCAGCCGGCTCCAACAGGCGGGTCTTCGCAAGCAGGAACAGTCACCTGCGTCCATGTCGCGCCGCCAACGCAAAGCGCGTCAGCGGCCCGATCTGTGCAAGCGTGGGCACCAGGTGCGACGAAAGGGCCAGGCCGCCACTGACCGCCCGGCAGAACAAGCCAATGAGTGATGTGGTAGCATGGTGGCGGCTTCATCCGGGTGGATGACGATCGCGTCTTCCACCACCATCACAAGCCGCAACTTCGGATACAAGGCTGGACGCGCCGGAGTGCCAGGCGTCCAGCTCCGCTCGATGGTTCGAAAAGACGGCGCTCACGCCCCGCCGAATTTCCAGACGGGGATGCCGAAACGCCTCGCCTTGTCGGCGAGGTTATCCTGAATTCCCGAACCCGGAAAATGCATGACGCCGATCGGCAAGAGCTCGAGCACGGCATCATTGCGCTTGAAGGGTGCCGCCTTGGCGTGCTTCGTCCAGTCGGGCTTGAACGCGATCTGGGGCACCTTGCGGGTCGTCGCCCATTTGGAAGCGATCAGTTCGGCCCCCTTGGGTGAGCCGCCATGGAGCAGGACCATGTCGGGATGCTTGGCGTGAACCTTGTCGAGGCGATCCCAGATCAGGTGGTGGTCGTTGAAGTCGAGCCCGCCGGTGAGTGCGATCTTCGGTCCTGCCGGCAACATGAGCTCGGTCTGGGAACGGCGCTTGGCAGCGATGAAGTCCCGCGAGTCGATCATGGCTGCCGTGAGCGTGCGGTGGCTCACCAGCGAGCCCGAACGAGGACGCCAGGACGAGCCGGCGTGGACCTCAAATTGCTCCATCGCCTGGTCGCGGAAGAGTTCCAGGCAATTTCGGCGCTCGATCAAGGTGATGCCCTCCGCCGTGAGGCGCTCGAGCTCGACCGATCGCACCTCTGACCCATTCTGCTCCCGCTGGCTCTTGTGCTGCGCTTGTTCATTGTCGTCGAGCTGGCGTTCGATGCGATCGACGGCCCGATGGAACAGATTGACGGTTGACCAGAGGAGTTCGCTGAGATCCGGTTCGAGCCGTGTATCGCTTAGCGCGGCAACCAGGATGTCGAACATATCGACGATGGTAGCGGCGATCATCTGGCTCTCGGGGAGAGGTCTTGGATCTGGCTGATCGTCGAAGGGGCGATAGCCGAAGAGCTGCAATTCGCTGAGGACGTGTTCGGTCGGAGACGGGGCGTGCGTCGGTTCGATGTCGTCGTGGTCGGTCATCGCAAGAGATCCTTGTGGCAGAGCGGCCGCGCCCATCGCGGCCTTCGTGGCGATCACTCAGACGGCGGGCGGACCGGGCCAGAACCCGGAGCGGCTTGTCCGCCCAGGCCCGCAGGGCGTGGGCGGTAGCGCAGGGCCGAAGCGGCAGCGGAGGATGGCGAAGACCGGCTATTTTGTTTCGCGATGCAAAGCGCGCTCGCCAAATCGCGATCATGTCTTCTCATTGCCTGCGCGCGGCGGAAAATAGCCGGACGCAGCCATTGCCGGCCCGGACCGCTCGCCGTCCGATCGCCCACTAGAAGGCCGAAGGTCGCGTCCTCTCCGCCAATTGGCCTCGGCTATGACCGATCTTTCGCCATCGGTCGAATTACCGCGACTACCCGGCCTCGATCGTGGACGAGCGCAGGAAGCGGGCGGCATCGTCAGGAACAAGTTGAAGCCGCAACGCTGCCCGGAGAGCCTCAAGGCCGAAGACATGCAGATCTTCATTGAAGTCGCCGAGCCGAGGCGACAGCGAGATCGCTTCAACGCCGGCGTCCTCCGCGCGCCGGGTAAGGATGGCCCGTACAGCGTCTCCGGCGTCATCGGCGTCACGGGCGATATAGAGCCGACGCAAGCCAGGCGGCAGCAACAGGGCTGAGAGATGATTGGCTGAAAGCGCAGCAACCATCGGCAAAGTCGGCAGGACGCAGCGCAGCGACAGCATGGTCTCGATGCCCTCGCCGGCAGCAAGCACGTCATCCACCAGGCCGAAACGAACAGCGTTACCGAGCAGGTCGCCCATGGCCCGCCGTGGCGTGTCGATGGGAGCCTTGCCGAGCCGGATGCGATCAAAGCCGTCCGGATCGAGCCAGGTGCGATGCACGCCGCAGATCCGGCCACTAAGATTGGTGACGCTGGCTATCATCGCTGGCCAGATTTCCATCGGCAAATGCTCGTCCGGCCGATAATAGCAACGTGGATGGAAGCGCAAGCTGCCGCCATGGTGGATACTGACCATTCCGCGACGCCGCAAATAAGCTTCAACCACCGTACCGTCGATGGGGCTGGACATTGCAAACAGGCGACGGGCAGCTTGCTGCGATCCGGCTCTCGCTGCTCGACTGGCGGCATTCGGGGCGGGTTGTTGCTCGCAACGAGGTAACGTTAGAAAGCGTCTTGCCTCCTCGGCCACCTCGCGAAAATTGCGCAAAGCCATACTTTCGCGGATGATGTCGAGCAGGTCCCCATGTTCTCCGGTGGCGGCATCGGTCCACTTTCCGGCGGGCCCCTTCGTCGATTCCTGGAGCCGCACGAACAACGAGCGTCCTGGCGTGTTGCGGACATCGCCGACCACCCAGTATCGCCCCACCCGCTTGCCATTGGACAGATAGTGTCGGCATACGCCATCGGCCTCGCGTGCGAGGCGGCGTACCAATTCTGAGACATCAAAGACCATCACGCGCCCTCCCGCTCAACGAAACGGCTCAAGACGAGTTTGCTTAAGAGGATGTCGCGCGACGGCAACAGCTTGATCTTCTGAACGGCGCTTGCCATGTCAGCTTCTCCGAACCGGGCGGCCGGGAGCCTCTCTCTCGGCCTCCAACCCGTTCGCGGACAAGCCTGTCCAGCTCTCGCTCTGGCTTTCGGCGGCAAATGGCGTTCGTTGGCGGGTGCCGCGCTATCGGAAAAACCCAGGTCGTGCCATCACACGCCGGATCAGATGAAGCTTAAAATGGCCGGCGGCGGTGGCAGAGGCGGTTATGTTGACGGCTCCTGAGCCAATACGCTTGCGTGGACGCGAAGCCGAACGCAAGCGGTTCATCGCGGCGATTGTATGAGTCAGCCGATCGTGTCGACGCGCGCAGCCAGATATTCCGGATGTCGTCGTCGCAGTCGCATTCGCAGGTCTCAATCGCGCAAGAATTCGAAGCCGCCAAGACCTGTCGGCCCGCGATGGACATGACGGCGAGCGAGCGGCGCCCCTCACCCGTGAATGGAAAGGGTAGACGTACCAGGCCGGACACCTAGATCTCCGGCCTGGCTGACATTAGGCCGCCCGGTCGAGCAACTTCTTGGCCTTAGTCTCCATGTCGAGGCGGACGTCTTGATGCGGCTTGTCGCGCGCGACGGCGGTGATGCCCTGCACGAAGTCGAAGATGCTTTCAGGCGGGCGCCCCTCCTCCGCCAGCACTGCGTCTATCACCTTGCCTGTCTCTGCGTTGGAGAAGCCGCGGCGGCGCAAGAACTCGCTGCGATCCTCGTCACTGCGTGCCACGATCCGCTCGCGAGCCGCCTTGATGCCGTTGACGAAAGGCATGGGTGAAGAGTTGGCGAAGTTCGACAACGCCGGGGCTGCTTCGTGAGCAAAGCGTGAGGCTGCGTATTTGGAATGGCGGATGGTGATCTCCTCGAAATCTTCCACGCCCCATAGATTGCGATTCTGGCAAACCGCACGAAGATAGAAGCTCGCCATGCCGAGCGTCTTCGCGCCGACTTCCGAGTTCCAACAATAGAAGCCTCGGAAATAGAGGTCGGGCGAGCCGTCGCGAAGACGACCGGCTTCGATCGGATTCAAGTCATCGACCAGAAAGAGGAAAACGTCCCTGTCCGATGCATACAGGGTCGTCGTGGCCTTGGAAATGTCGACACAGGGATCGTAGATGCCGCTCGACCAGTCGAGTACACCGGGCACCTTCCACCGTGTATCGCCTGTGCCATTGCCGGCGATGCGCTGTACGGCCTCGACCAGCTCGTGGTCGTAGATCCGGCCATAGTCGGGGCCGGTGACAGCGCGAAGCTCGACACGGCTGTCCTCGGTCTCGAGCGTTTTGATCTGCTCGACGCGATTGGCGTTCAAGCCATATTGCAAGTTGATTGCTGCGAGTGACGCAGGGAGCTGCCGCAGGTAAGCGGCCGGAGCGCCAACCTGGCTTGCAAGCTGACCGAAGCTCCAATGCGTCGGCGCAACCGGCGTGTCGGAGCCGGGCAACATCAAGGCCAGCCGCTCAGGGTCGGCACGGCTTGCGTCGACATGGATGAGCGCGCTTTCGACCACGCGTGTCCGGCTGCGGTTCGCGCGATCGTGCACCGTGCGCGCCAGTGCGTCGAGCGACAGGTAACGCTCATCCGCCGGGCGAGAAAACCACTCCGAGGACACCCGACCGACGCGCTCGCCGCGGCTCACATCCACTCTGTATCCGCCGCTCGCAATGCGGCCGGCATCAACCATCTGCGTATTCATGGCAGCAATCTCCATGACGGGCGCCGGAAGACTCTCCTCCGACCTTCAACCCGTCATGGCCAAGGCCACCCCACTCTGCCTCTCCTTTTTCATCGGCCGCCGAAGCCCAAGACATTCCGCGTCGCCCCAGCTCCCGTCAGGGATGGAAGCCCGAAGGGTGAAAACCCGGCGCAAGCCGGGGTTTCAGCGTGAGCCGACAGCCCGCTCCCGCAGGGAGACGGCAATGAACCCAGGACCTACAACACAGGGCCGAAGTCCAGATGGCCGGAGTCATTGATTGGCCCTGTTGTTGCGCGATCCAGTCGCTGGTGATGGCGTGAACGCTGGGCGGAAGACGAGGTCCGGCGGCTCTTGTTTCTGAAAGCCGAGTTCGCAGGGGCGATTCAAGCGAAACTCCGGGCGACAATCCCGGCCACCACCGCGCGAAACTCCTGCGACATACTGCCCAGGGAATTGTCGCCCGCGTTGGATGATCCGACACTTCTCAGCGCGACTGGTTGATGGCGAAAATCCGTTGGATCAGTTGATGGAGAGGCTTCCGTCCTCGGGTGCTGGATTTCTTCATCCTCGATGATTGTTGGCATAGCGTGCGTAGACAAAGCTCGCTCGATAGACTCCATACCTAGTCTCCCGTTGAGGACCGAGAAAGCGGGTTTTCGGATTGCGGAAGATTGCCGAGCTTAGCTTACAGGATGCTGACAAGCTCGACGACAAAAGCGGTGCCTGCCTTGAGACGACTCCAGGCGTGTGAACTTCAAAGCCGCCAGTCGCGCGTGTCTATCTCCCCGACCGCGGCGACTTCAGCAGCGCAGATCTTGGACTCGTCCCTCCGGTCGTGAGCAGTGTTCGACGATGCGGACCGTTGTATCGCCACAGGTAAGACAACAACTTCCCGAATTTACCCCAAATCTCCTAAACGATGACCACACATGAAAGATTAGATGAAGCCGCGCTGCACGTACGCTTAACGCGATGCAAGCGGCGCAGGCGGGCGGCCCGGCCGTCGAGCCGAACTCGCTCCGTCAAGCAAATCGATCCAGGAGACGTGAATGAAATTGGTGAAAACCTCTGTACTCGCATGCGGCCTTACGGCTTTCCTTGCTTACCCAGTCATTGCGCAAAGCCTTGCCGCAGATGCCAAGGCTCGCAAAGGCGTGCAAGGAACAAGCACACAGAGCGGGACAAGCGAAGACGAGGACTCCCCGCCTAAGCTCAGGACCACGGGTGCAAAGGCGGGCAGGAAGTCGACCAAGGGCGCAAAGAATGCCGCCGAGGGCAACGCATCCGACAATGAGGCGATTGACGATACTGCGACCAGCACGCCGATAAGCGGCAAGCGGCACTGACGCGAAGCCCTGTTGGGGTCAACCTCCGGTCGCGCCCTGCGGCCGGAGGTTCATCTGAGGCGCAGCAATACGGATAGCTAGATTGTGATGGTCGCTGGCCTTCGAGACGACGGCGAAGGAAAGGAAGGTTCCAGAGCGTGCATTTGCGCGGCTGTCCCGGACGGGCGCCATGGCCTGATCAATTGCAGCGCAAGGGCTGCTCAATAGGACGAACAGCTAGATGATCTCGAAGTACCGCCGCCGTTCAAAGTCGGTGACCCGATGTTGAACGGCCTCCCACTCCCACCGGCGGGAGCAGGAAAAGGCTTCAACAAACCTTTCCCCGAACACATCATTGGCCGCCGGAGACTGTGCAAACCGATGTGTCGCTTCTGACAGGCTTTGAGGCAGCCTTCCGGAGCGAGGACACATCTCCATGCTTGCATCACCGACGATCGAAGCCGGCAAGTCCGCATCTGTCTCGACGCCCAGCATACCCGAGCCGATAGCACATGAGAGAGCGAGATATGGGTTCATGTCTGCACCAGCCAGCCTGTACTCAAGGCGATGTGCAGACGGCTCTCCCGGAATGGCCCGCACCGCGCAGGAGCGGTTGTCAATTCCCCAGCTTGGGCAGACCGGCGCCCAGTAGCCGGGGACCAATCTCTTGTAGCTATTGAAGTTCGGCGCGGCGAGCACGCAGAACTCATTCATGTAGTTCAGTTGTCCGCCAAGAAATTGCCTCATGATCTTTGAGACGTTGCGAAACGCGTTACTGTCGTAGAACACATTCTGACCGTCCGAGGACATCGAGATGTGAATATGGCCCGACTGGCCTGGCCACTCCTCACAAACCTTGGCCATGAATGTTGCCATCATGCCTTTCGTGTGCGCCCAGGCCTTTATCATTGCCTTGAAGATGATCGCTCGATCCGCAGCTTCCAGGGCATCACAATGATGAAGTGATGCTTCAATCACGCCCGGCCCTGTTTCGAAGTGCAGGCCGCTGAGAGGTATTCTGGCCTTCTCACAAAGCGCCAAGATCTCGCCGAACAGCTCCTGGTGCGCGACAGAGCGCGCAATCGAGTAACCGAAAGGACCTCGCGTGAACGGAGCCCATTGGCCGAACGGCTTGTCCTCAATTGTGTCGGCGTTCTCATTGAACAGCATGAACTCGAACTCGAACCCGGCCGTGCAGCCGTATCCGTGATCAGCTGCCCTTTTCAGGACTTTGCGCAGAATACCTCGCGGACAGATGTCCTCATGTGCGCCCATAAACTCCGCAAGGTAGAGATCCTGATCGCCGAGATAGGACACCAAACGGCCGGTGCCGGACAGAACACGCAGATCGGCATCTCCAAATGCTGAGAGCGGCTTATGGGTAAATCCCGCGGGAATGACCCGGTCCGCACAATCCCACGCCAGCACCGCCTCAGAGAACTTGACGACTTTATCCCCGTCCGAGAGATCTTCACCCAGGATGTGCTTACCTCGAAGGATGCCGTCAAAGTCGCTCACGCCAATCATCGCCGCACGGGCTGAGTTCGCGCGAGCCACACGAATGTCGGTCATTCGCCGCCTTCCTGCGCCATCAGATCGAACACCTGGTTCATGCGCAGCGCACGCAATTGGCGATAGTCCTCCTCAAGCTGTACCAAATCGTTGTTGACGAGGTACACGATGCCTGGTGTGGACACCAGGTCGATGGTCGGGACCAGCCTTTGGCCTATGGGAACCAATGCGATGGCATCAGCGAAGCTCGCGAGGTTACGGATTGCATCTAATCCGGAGTAACCGGCAACGACACCGCTCATATCGGAAATCAACGAGACGCACAGTGCATGAGCCTGTCGCTTGTAGGCCCCACGCAACCTCATACACTCACCAAATTCCTTGGGATTTGCGTACCGCCAGGCCGTTAGCGACATATGATTGTCACCCAGCGCCATGGTCCGGGCTTTTGCTGACATGGTTCCTTGCAGTCTTGCTCCGAAGTCGACCAACACTGGTCCGCGATCATCGACGATGATCTCTGCATGCGAGGGTCCGTTGACGATTCCAAGCGCCCGCAACGCACGGACAAGATAATCGGACAGCTCCAGAACGATTGGCTCCTTGGCTCCCAGCAACCACTCGCGCGAGCAGACCGATGACGCGCCCTCGACGGGAACGGTCTCATAGGTCCAGGCCTCGGTGACGAACGCTTCTCCATCGATCGAGACGGCATTCACGGTATATTGCTGACCCTTTATTCTCTCCTGTGCAAGCGCCAGTTCATTGAACGCTCCGACCCGGTTCGTCTTTCCGACGATGGCAGCCAGAGCACGCTCAACATCCGCATCAGCCGAGCAAAAGAACACGTCCTCCGTGCCTGTGCTATTCAGCGGCTTGATCACGATCTCATCGAAGTTCTCTTGACGTTTCCAGCTGGCGATCTCAACGGCGTTGTCTGACACGACCTGCCTGATCGATCGCACGCCTGCTGCGGCCAACGCTTCGGACATCCGCGATTTGTCACGGCGGGCGGCTGACAGAGCCGTGCCATTCGAAGGCAACCCCAGCCGTTCCGAGATGGAATCGGCGAGCTCAACTCCGGTCTCGGACCCCGCAATAACGAACTCCAGCTCACTGCCGCGGAGCGCCTGAAGATGAAATTCAACGATCTCGTCGGGGGCCATGCATTCGGGGGGACGAATGACTTCATCATATAGGTCAGCGTCGAAATGCGACTGGAAGATGGCTGGGATCTGTGCAGCCGACATCACGTGCACCGTTCCAATTCCGTACCGCCTGAACTCTTCAGGTAGAAATCTGCCAGTCGAATATGCGTCGACGATTACACATTTGCGTTCGTTCATGCGGTCCTCCGATATTGCGAGTAGACGTTGCCGACAGCGACAATCGTGATGAGAACATTTCCAATGAACGTGTGGAGCGAAGGCACGATACGAGAATCGAAGTACTGGAACAGGAACGTGATGACAGGGGCGGTGGACAGCACCATGTTGACGGTGAATGGCTCGACGCGGCGGATGCCCTCCTGGATCAAGAGCAGCGGAACAATGATCGTGGAAAGCCCAATCGCCGCGATCGCACGCCAATGCTGCGAGATCTCAAGCATCATGGAGGAATAGTCGACCAGTCCCAGCAACAGGAGAATCGTTCCATAGAACCGATGCGCCAATACCTGTCGGCCGGAAAACCCGCAATCGAACAGTAGTTTGACCAGTATATTTGTAAGCGCCAGCGATAGGCCGGCCACGATTGCGAGGACGATGCCGAAGGACGATTGCGGTCCCCACTGCACGCCCGCATTGCCGCTGACCGAGATCCAGATCATGTAGCCGCCGATCATCGCAATCGTGGCGCTCACGATGATGTCGGATGCTGGAGGGATACCCTTCCGCCTGATCAGTGCATTCAACCACACCGTTGCGGCTGGTCCTAGCGCCACCATGAACGCGACGACGATCGCAGGTTCGGCGTATTTCAGGCCGACAAACAATCCGATCCAGCTGATCGCGGTCACGAGATTGAGCGACACAAATGCCACGAGCGCTGGCTTCGTTGCTCGTGCCTTGCCCGTCCCGTGACCAGCCAGCAGATTGAACGACAGACATACTGCGGCAAAGGACACCAACAGAGCGACGAACAGGTCCGCCTGTTGAAAATACGATGCCGCATACACCTCGCCCGCCGCGCTCAGAACGACGTAAAGCGCCACAAAGAGAACTCCCAGAGCGAAGCGGCTTGTCGATCGCCCGCCGTTCGTTTGAGGCTGCCGCGGCGCAGCGCGCCCCCCGAACCATGTCGGCGCGTCGGTTCCGGTGAACTCACCTTTCGATCTGGGCGGACCGCGCTTGGTTTGAAATGTCACCGTCCACCTCTCGTGCTTCTTTGTTCGGCGTACGCAAGACACGCCGCTCCAAATGCCGTGAATAGTCGCTTGCTCAGCAGGTCGGTTGAGGCGTGCCATTCGGGGTGCCATTGCACGGCGATCTGCAGCGTTGGCGCGCCCACCACCGAAACCGCTTCGACCAGACCGTCAGGCGCCCACGCCTCTCGTCTTAGCGCGTTGGCCAGCACCTCTATGCCTTGGTTGTGCAGGGAGTTGACTTGTGCTTCGACGGTGCGCGCGATCGGAAAGAACGCACCGTCGGGACATACCCTGATGCTGTGCGCAACATCGTACTGGCGATCTCTCGGGCGGTCCGGCTTCTCGGCATGCATCTGGCCACTTCCCAGACTCCACGCGCTAAGGGATGAGCGAAGCGTGCCGCCGAAATAGACGTTGAGCTCCTGCAAACCGCGGCAGATGCCCAGGATCGGCATTCCGAGCGCAATGGCGTTCTTGATCGCTACCGCGGATAGCCTGTCCCGGGGACGATCACGGATTCCATTCTCGATGTCCTGCTGATCAGTTCCCGGACGGTACGCAGGCGCCCTCAGAACGGCAGGATCGACGTTGGATTCGTCTCCCGTCAAAACGAGCCCGTCGAGAGCCCGCATGATCGCCCGCGAAGTCTCAACCGACGCATCTTCAGCGTCAATTGTCGGCAATATGACGCACGCCACTCCCGCCTGATGAAGCAGGGCCTTGGCGTATTTGCGCCGCATCCAATCGCGGTGCACACCATCGACCAACAGACGGTTCGAGGTGATGCCGACCACGGCGCGGGCTTGGTCTGGCCGTTGCAAAATCATGCGAGTTGTCCGCTGGTGTTGCCACCGCGCACAGACTGCTCATAAAGACGTCGGTTTCGCTCCTTCAACTGAGTGATGACGCTCGGCTGACCTTGCGGCCCCTTGACGAAGAGCCCTCCCCAGCTTGCGGCAACCTTTGCGTAAGCCGGATCCTGCATTCTGATTTTCTGGGCTTTGTGCAACAGCCAAAACGGGATGCCGGGCGAGAGGTGATGCTCGAGGTGATATTCATCCAGGTTTTGCCCCAGGATGGCGCGCTCCAGGAAATTCCCTTTGCGATTCCTGGTCAGATAGACGTTCTGCGTCTCGGTCTCGCACATCGGTGAGTGCTCGGCGAGTTCGACAAACCAGCCAAGCACCTGGAACGTGGTGAGATAGGGCACGATCCAGAACAGGATCACGATGTGGAGCAGCCCAAGGGCATATGATCCGCCCAGGATGCAGATCCAGAAGAGATAGAAGCCATATTTGTCGATAAGTATGCCTGAGCGGCTCTCGTCCTCGACATCTCTGATTGAAAACCGGTTGGTCCAGAGATACTTCAGGTACGCCAGCGTCGCACCGCCAAATATCGGCTTCCAGATCAGGTTGAACGCGTATCGCTCAGGCGGCTGCACGTCGTAAACACCATTGGCCAGGAAGAACTTGAGGTCAGGATCCTTGTCCGGGTCGCCGAGATAGGGATGATGCAAATAGACGTGTGAGATCCGGTAGGCCCAGTGGCGCTGGAACAAGGGATAGGCAGCGAACAGAATCCCAAGGACGTAGTTCCAGGTGGTGTTCTTCGCGAGCGTGCGGTGGGCCGCATCATGAGCGATCGTCGTCAATCCACGCTGGTAGGCGCCGATCAGAAGGACCGCGAGCGGATACAACCACCATGAGACCGACACGGTCGCGAACGTGCACGCCGCGATCACGACGTAGTCTTTTGCGATATACGCGGCACCCGTTATGTTATCGGGCCTCAGCTCGGAGAGCTGCCTATTGATTTCGCGGCTAAATGGAACGGCCTCATAGCGTGACGACCTCAGTTTCCAAGCTTCTGGCTGATTCATGAGAATCCCTTCCTGATCACTTTCCAGGTTGTCAGATTGCGGAGAGCGCCTTGTGCAGATCACGGACAATGTCGTCGACGTCCTCGATGCCGACGCAGAGCCGGATCGAGCCGCCAAATATGCCCGCGGCCTCGCGCTTCTCCCGTGGAACGGTTGTGTGTGTCGTGGAGACGGGATGCGTCACCAGTGTGCGGGCATCCCCAACATTCGAAACGTGATACATCAAGTCGACGTTCTGGATGAACTTGCGTCCGGCCAGCTCGTTCTCCACCTCGAACATGACCATTGCGCCGTGCCCGTATGCCGGGTTGAGCGTCTGGTCGACGGTTTCCCGATCGGCGCCTTCGAAGAGCCCGGGATAGAAGACACGGCGCACCTTTGGATGCTTATGGAGAGCGTCTGCGACGACCCTGGCGTTGGCGCAGTGCTGCTTCATGCGAAGCGGCAGCGTCTCAAGCCCTTGGATCAGTTGGAAGCTCGCAAACGGAGCGATCGCAGCCCCCGTATCGCGCAGCCAAGTCATGCGAGCCTTCAGCAGAAACTCGCTTTTTCCAAGATCGTCGACATCCTGCAGCGCGCTGCGCCAGATAATCCCGCCATGCGCCTCGTCAGGACCGTTGAACAACGGAAAGCGGGAGGCTCCGCGGTAGCTGAACTTGCCGTTGTCGACAATCAGCCCGCCCAACGTGGTGCCATGGCCGCATATGTATTTCGTCGCGGAGTACGTCGTGATCGCAGCACCGAGATCTGACGGGCGGCATACCAGTGGCGTCGTGGTATTATCCACCACCAGGGGAACGCCGTACTTCCGGCCGATCTCCGCCAGCTGCTTGACCGGGAGCGGAATCAGACAGGGGTTCGAAATCACCTCTCCGAACAGGCATATCGTGCGATCATCGATGGCACGCTCGAATGTCTCAGGCCTTCGAGGGTCTGCCGTCCTGACGCTGATGCCAAGACGCTTCAGCGTGTTATGGAGCAGGTTCCAGGTATTGCCATACAGATAGGGCGACGCGACGACATTATCCCCGACCTGCCCGCTTGCCAGGTTGACGATGGCAAGGAAGGTTGCCGCTTGCCCTGATGCGACGGCGAGCGAGTCCCTTCCCGTATCGACCGCCGCATACCTTCTTTCCAGCGCGCGGGTCGTCGGATTGATGATCCTTGTATAGGTGAACCCATCAGCCTTTACGTTGTAGACGTCCGCAATGTGGTTCAGATCGCCATCGAGTTCATACGCCGTGTTCTGATATATCGGCACGGCCACAGCTTTCGTCACCGGGTCGCGGCGGTAACCCGCGTGCAGAACGGCAGTCTCGGGGGACCATGGCACCTGCGCGCCCGCTGCCACGCGAGGCGGCACCTTGGCGAGCGCTTGGGATGTCTCCTGGGCGGATATTGGTCGCGCTGCCGCACCCTGACCAGGGCGGAAGTATGTCCGGAAGGCGCAACCCAACTGCTGGATCCAACTGGATTGAATTTCACCGATACAACCGACCCGGAAACTCCGCGTCGCAACGTGCAGCTTGGAGTAGATGTAAAGGTTGTGGCTCGCCAAGTGTCGATACAGCCCATCAAATGCTGCCTGATCCGCCATCCCCGATGGCGCAACGAACGCAACGCAGACCGGTGACTGCACGTTCGGGGCTAGCAGCGGGGAGACCACTCCCTCGAGCTCCTTGATGAGATCGTCCCTGACCTTTTCATACCTGCGGCGGCGGGCAGGAATGCCCTCTTCCTCCAAGATCTCCAGTGCCCTGGTCGTTGCCTGAACGATATGGGTGGGAGGCGTCGAACGCCATTCACCTGTGCGCTCCAGCGAGAGCCATTGATCTCTCACGTCGAGCACAAATGACCTCGGCTCTTGAACCGCGTTCTCCAACAGTTCGCGAGAGGCGATGACAAACGCTACTCCCGGAGGCCCCTCTATGCACTTGTTGCTCGACGTGACCAGGACGTCCGGGCCCCCGCTGCTCAGATCAATATCGATGCCGCCAAAAGAACTCATCCCGTCGACGATCGTCTTCACGCCGTGCCGCCTCGCCTCGTCCACGATCGCATCCAGCGGATTGACGATGCCGGTCGTGGTCTCGCAATGCACGAAACACAGGTGCGTAACGCCGGGATTTCGGTTCAGATGCTCGCCAATTTCCTGAGGGTCCAGAGGGTCGGTCACGCGTTTGGCAAGCGTCTGCGCTTCGACACCCCATAGCCGCAGCATTTTGTATATGCGCTCGCCATAGATGCCATTTACACAAACGAGCGGCTTGTGGGCTGAAGACACGAATGTAGACAGAGCGGCTTCCATCGCAAAAGAGCCGCCGCCCTGAATCGGGACCACCGAATAGTCATCGGCATTTGTCAGCAAATTGAGGATCAGCCGCCGCATGCGGGCGGTTACTTCCTTGAACTCGCAATCGCGCGATGCAAGGTCGAGTTGCATTTGGCTCCTGACGTCCAGCGATAACGACAATGGACCAGGCGTCAACAAAGAGCGCTGTCTTGTCACACTATTCCCCCTCAGTTGTATTCATCGATGGACTTGGAGCAAAACCGCCCCAGCAAAGAGACGACGAGCGCCGTTCAACAGCTTGGAGCCCTGCGCGATAGAGCCTCGAGCGATGTCATTCAGATCCCTGACCGCTCCTCGAACCCATTCGGCGCGACGGCTCACTCTGATCCCGCCATACGCATCCCGAAGATTTGAGCGCGCGTGCCGGCTTGTCGCCGCGCATCGGCAGTCCAACTGGCCAACTTACGTGCGTCGTGCGCCACTCCGGCAATGTTGAAATCAAACTAGCAGTGCGCGCCGGAAGGTGGCGGCCGGCTCCGATCCCGGCATGGCGCTTTTGATGATTGCCGCTTCCTACCTGAGCCTAAGATTTGAGACATTCGCACACTGTCGCTCGTTGGAGGTTTTTGTAAGCTGACGACCCTCGCCGTCCATTTTTCAGATCGTACAACTTGACGTTAGGTGCGTTTCAACCCTCTCTGGAATTTTCTCGTGTGAATTTTTCCTGACGTACGCCTCCACCTTCGGGAGACAAGACGACGGGTGCGGAGATTCTCGGACGAGCTCCGTAGTGGCCTGGAGTTCAATGACGCTGCTGGAATTCACTTGAGCTCGATGACCACGGACAGGTCAGCTGACGTGCTCCGCCCGCCTTGCGTGCGCGGCGCTTTGCCACATCGGCAAACAGATACACGGGGTCTGTTTGCGTTCGATGGAGCGTCCGGAACGCAGACTTTGGAACAAGACAATGAGCGCATGGCCGGATGGCGAAGAGTAAGCAGCTTGCGCGGGTTCGAAGGCAGGTCTTCTGACAGAACGATGGTGGTCTAGAACGCGGGTTGCTTAGGAAATCGCTTGTTGATTAAGCCTCCTGAGAGCCGCGCGTTTGGATCGCAAGTCATGCGCGGTCGGTCAGCAACCGACCGCACGATTTTCCGTCCTGTCTGCCTGGTCGCTGCGCTCTGTCGGGTACTGTCTGTTTGCTACTCTTGCATCGTGACCCACTTGGCACATGAATTGCTGCGAATCTTATCGGCTTGGCTGTTTATCTTCACGCCCCCCAAGGCGGCCAAGCTGGCGAAGCAAACTTGGCGCGGGTGGCTCCTCCAAACACCCGCGCCTTCTTTCCGAAGCGCTGTAAAGGTGGAGAGTTTCGGCAACAGACGCGCTGAGAAGATCAACTCATGGCCGCAGGAGGCATGTAGAATGCATGCGGGTTTTGGGTGCTCGAAAGGGCAGATCGAAGCTCGCCTGGTACTTGCGGCGAATAAAAGCTTGCTTCATGAGCCAGCCGCTCACGATCACTTCACGGAAGTGTGCCGCAAGGGAAGGGCTCAAATTCATTTCGGCTGTCCAGGAAGCGCTTCGCTCTACCAACTCCGAAAAGGGCGTCTCACTGGGAAAGCGATTCGCGCGCCTTGAGGCCGAACAAAATTCGCGATGACATGGTCTTGTTACTCACCAACGCACCTCAAGAAGATTGATTGGTTCGCTTAAGCCGAATTCCAACTGATTCCCTGGGCCTGTGGCAACAAAACTGTCGAGAATTAGTTCGGATCACGACCCTGGCAATAACATCGGCGCTCTAGGTCCGCCGTCGGTATAATTCAGCACTTACTGGTTTTGGCCGAGGAGACGATGACAGCGCGGTGTTTGGCGTCGCCGTCAGGATCTACGAATGATGCGCTCTTCCGTGTATGCGATCGCGCGGATCGCGCGCGGCAGCGTTATCGTCCAGCTCGATTCGGCCATCTTCGGCGAAGCGCGTCACGCCCGCCCGCCCAGCATGAGAGCGCGCATCAGATGGTGTCCGCGAGCTTGCTGCTTGGCTGATCAAACCGGGTTTTGTTCGCAGCCATTTTGGGACTGCGTCGTCTAGCGGCCGGACGACGCAATCCAAGACTGGTCCCTTGTGCTCTGTCCCGTAGCATCAGCGACATTATGTTTGTGCGAACGCGGGCTTGCTCGTGACGAGGCCTGGTGTCGGCCTCATTTCATCAGCGCTTCGACCTCTGCTCGAAAAGCGTGGCGCGAGGCGTCTCGTGAATAGAACATGTGGCCCCCCGGAAAAACGACAAGTTTGACGCGCAGTGTGGAGGCAAATGGTGGCAGCTGATCGAGCACGATCTGTGATCCGAAATATGGCGTGGCGAGGTCAAACAGCCCGTGTGCGACCAGCAATTTCATGTTCCGGTCCGTCGCTAAGATCTTGCGCAGCTCCGAAACTGACTCCGGAGGGCTGCGGCCGAAATCCCAGGCCTCCCTGACCTTGCGATTGGCCAGTTCATAGGATCCCTCCGGCCGCCAGCCAAGCTTGCGCGTAAGGAGATCGACAGTGGCGCTGGTTAGAGGCGCCACCAGCGGATCGCTTGAGGGATCGCCTGAAAGCTGGAAATCGGACTCCGGATATGGATCGAGGCCACGCACAGAGGCATCATACCGGCCGATTAACTTGCCATTCTTGCGGTCGAACTCACGGCGGAATTCGGCGACTTCGAAACGGCCGGCGAGCCGGCGGCTGACCGCTTGCTCGATGCCGGTCAGCACCGCGACCTTGTCGGCCAGACGCGTAGTTGCTTCCTTGTCGGCCTGGCCTTTGATGAGATCGACCAGAAACTCGCCGCGCGCATAGGCTTCCACGTCGGCGAGATCGGTTCGGTTTACCGAACCTTCGGCTTCACGCAGGGTCGCGACATAGCTGGGCAGCGTGGCGACGTACTGCAGCACGCTCCTGCCGGCGCTGTAGTCGAACACTGGCGAGACCATGATCAGGCCCCTGACGCCTATGCCCTGCCGCATCTGCAACTGGTCGACGACCTTTGGCCCACGAATGCCGCCATAACTTTCACCCGCGATGTACTTCGGCGACAACAGCCGGTCATGCTTTTCGAGCCAGCGACGGATCACCAGCGCGAGCGCGTTGACATCGCCCTCAACGGAATAGAGCCATTTGCGCGCGTCATCGCCGGCCGCCACGAAACGGCTATAGCCGGTGCTTGCAGGATCGAGAAACACGAGATCAGTGAAATCGAGCCAGGTTTCCGCGTTTGGCCTCACCTGCGGAAATGTCGATGGCGTGACCTCGTCAGCATTGATCGGCAGCCGCCACGGTCCGGCATTGCCGAGCTGCAGCCACGCCGATGATGAGCCTGGTCCGCCGTTGAAGAAGAATGTCACCGGGCGCGTGCCGAGATCAGCGCCCTCAAGCTGATAGGAGGTATAGACGATATCGGCCTGCGGCTCACCCTTATCGTCGAACAGGCGGATGGAACCGGCGGTCGCGATGAAAGAAAGCGTCCGCCCAGGCAGCTCAAGGGTGTGTCTGGTGCTGGAGTCCGTCGGCAGGCGATGCTGCTCGGTCAGTGACGACGTACTCGGGTTTTGACCGCCACCACCCTTCTGGCCGGCCGGTATTGTGACCGGGGCGGGGAAAGGATTGTTGGCCCGAGCGCTCTCCGTCGCCCCGCAGGTGAATAGGATCAGTGCAAGAGAGGTGAGACCCGGAGCGGTCAATTTCATCGCGTTTCTCCTGCCCCGGCGCGCCCCCTCTTGGTGTGCGAGGCGTGTCTGCCAAAACGGCCCTAACCACTAGCTCATGCGGCTGAACGACAAAGCTACCGGATCGAGTAGTCGTCACCCTCGCCCGAGGCGCAAAGCTCGTCATTCCACACACTTCCAAGAAGTGCTCGTCAGGGTTCGGCAAAGCGCCTCCAGAGGGTGATGATCGTGCGCGTGGACGTTGCGCAAAAGGCGAGGCTGTGGCTCGAGATCGACGATGGGCAGAGCAGCTGCTTCGAGAATAGTTCGAGAGCAACGCGACATCAGTGAAGCGCATAGTAGATCTGCGTGCTCAAGGGCAATCGCAGTATCCGGCCGTTGGATGCCAATTAGCTCGCTGATTTACGAGTAGGATGTCGGCGCCGCGTCACGCCATCCGGGCAATGTAGCGTGGACGGCCGCGATGCCAGACAAGTCTGTAGCGAGCTTAGACCACTGCATCTCGACCGGATGAGCGCCCGATGACTGGGCGCGGGAATCCTTCCACCGTGGCAGGCTAATGGGATCAGCGGCACGGCCGATGTATATCTATCTGTCGAGTTCCATGCCGAGGCACACGCGGACGCCGCCGAACACCGGCCATATTGCCCGGCATCCATGGTGCACTTGCGTTGGCGTTTCACCGCCCCCGACTAACTCGGCGCGCCTTTTGGACTGCCGCCATCAGCCGAAACCTCCGCCCAACAATCGGCGGTCTCATAAATCCGCACACTCGCGCAATTGGGAATGCGATCAAAGAACCAACGGGCGATGATCTCGGCGGTCGGGTTCTCCAGTCCATCGACATCGTTGAGCAGTCGGTGATCGACGAGCTTCAGCAGCGGCTCCAGTTCGGCATCCATCTCAGCGAAATCCTTCACGAAGCCCCTCGCATCCACCCCTCCGCGGATCACCACTTCCATACGATAGTTGTGGCCGTGTAGGTTCTTGCATTTGTGGCCATCGGGGAGATGGGGAAGGCGATGAGCTGATTCAAAACTATAGGTGCGGCCAATCAGCGTGATCACTGCATCATCGTCGTTCATTCCGTAAGTCCCTCGCGCCGACAATTTGCTCCGCAGAAAGGGGCCTACTAACCCTCGCCGGCCCTTCTTTATCAGATTGACGGAGCAATGCCAGGCCGAGCAAGGCGGAGAGAGCAGAGCCGAGGCCCGGCAGTATCAGCGTGACAGCATAACCGAACCTCGCCACGGCAAACCCACTCGCTGCGAAGCCCACCAACGCTGACGCCGACATTACCGAAGTCAGAAACGTGACATCTGTCCCCGCCTTGCCCGGCCGGGCGAGCCCGAGAAACCAGTTCGTGAACGTGACATGCTGAACAGCGAGTGCCGCGAACACGATGCCGACGCTCACAACGGCGCTCAGGCGAACGCTGACGTAGCGATCAACCGTCGCAAGCACGCCGAAACTTATGGCCATGACTGCGCAGCCCCAGATCAAGCCTCGCTGCGGCGCCATTCGGCCGATGATTGCGCTGGTCAACGGCGCTACCAGCGTATACGTCAATACGTTCGAAAGCGCTCCGATCCATCCAATGTCTGCTGCGGCGAAGCCGAGGTCAACAAGCCGCAACTGAACCGTCGCGAACGCCACAGCGATCCCGATAACCGCCGGCGCGATCAATGCGGCCGTCGTCCACAGGCCACGGTAGCGAAAGATCGCGGAGATCGAGGGGCGTTGCGTCGCGCTCGATCGGTCGCCGCGTTGGAGCGGTTCAGAAATAGCGAACACCCAACCAGCGAAGACGGCTAGCAGCAGCGCCAAGCCCAACAAAGCTGGACGCCAACCGACCATCTCGATCAATTGGAGGCTGACGGCGCCACCGATCACATGGCCGATGGCCCGGCCCCAACCCAGAAGCGCGGCCCCGAGCGGCCGTTCGCCGGAATCGAGAGCTTCAGCTATATAGCCCAAAGTCGCGATCCGCTGCGTGGCAGCAATGGTCGCAAGTACCAGGGAAACAAGGAAAAGCGAGACAAAATCGGTTTTTGGATTCAAGAACGCCATCGCTGCCAGCACGATGGTACTGGCGACTTGGGTCAACAGGATCCACGAACGTCTCAGCCCGAGACGATTAAGGCTCCATCGATCCACCACCGGGGCCCAAAGGAAGTTAACGGTGAATGCAAAGAAAGCGGTGCCATATAGGCCGACTAGTTCCAAGCTGGCACCGTTGCCCCGAAGGATCACGGGAATGGCCGAATAGATGAACGCGATCGCCAGATACTGCTGACTAGCCAACGCAACCATCCCAATATATGGCATGTAACGATTTTCCATCCGCTTACTTCTCCCGAAATCGATTTCGCTCATGCCTTAAGAGAACGGTTTGAAAAGACGGCGGCGAGCCGTTATCCGTTCGGATCGGGCCATACTCAATCGAATGCACGCCGCGCCTGACCTTTACCTTGTTGAGCCCGGTTGCCTTCTCAGTAGACGGCGCTATCGACGTCACATTTGGCAAGCAAGGCTGCCTGACGCACGCCGGTCGTAACCATCGCCGACCCAGCGCGTGTCCAGCTCCGCAGGGAGGTCGACAGATTCATCGCTGGTTGAAGGTCCACAGTCCGAGGAAAAGGTGCGCTTGCCGGTAGCGCTGTCCTCTCCAACGGTCGCGCTTGCCGGCAGCAGCACCAGCGCAGGAATGACACCTGCTCCTGCATCAGGTCTTCACCACGCGTTCGTGCAATCGGGTAATGACGTCGAGCGCCGACAGGATCGCGCCCTCCTGCCATGACAGCTGCGAGGCATGCTCGCCGGCCAGCGCGATGCGCCCGTCGATCTGGCAGAGATTGCGGTAATGCTGCGCCCGCGCGGCCTCGGTCCATGCGCCGGCGCAGCCGAGCGTGAACGGCACGCGATGCCAGGCCACCGCGACGCCGTTCTCGAATTCGCTTCGGTATTGCGGATGGATTGCGGCGCCGAATTCAACCGCACTGGCGACCCGCTCGGCCGGCGTCATCGCGGTGAACTCGAACGAATTGGCGCCGCCATACATGTAGGCACCGAGCAGGATGCCGCGGCCGCCGCGGTCGAAGCCCGTGCTCGGATAGGCGATCTGCTGGATCGGCAGGTCAGTGTAGCTGATGCCGCCATAGATCGCGTCGTCCTCCTCCCAGAAGCGGCGTTTGAACTGTAGTCCGACCTTCACGGAGGCTAGGTAGGGTAAGGAATCGATCGCATTTTTCATCGGCCCGCCGACATCGACCGGCAGCTGGCTCAGGATCGACAGCGGAATGGTGCAGATGCACCAGTCGGCGGTCGCCTGCTGCACGGCGGACGGGTTGGCGGTGTCGGCATAGCTCACGGTGACACCGGAGCCGTTCTGCTGGATCTGCGTGACCTTGGCGTTATAGCGGATGAGATCGCCAACCTCGCGCGCGAATGCCTTGCCGATCATGTCCATCCCGCCGACCGGCTGGAACATGGTGGTCTGGAAGTCGTAACGCGCATAGCTCCGCAGATAGCGCCACATCCGCGACCGCAACAGCTCCTGCAGAGAGATCGGGTCGCTGGGCAGCGGATCTCCCATCAAGCCGCCGCCGGGACCGCGGGCATAACCGCGGAATTCGGCGGCGACGAGGTTGGCATTGTATTTGTAATCGCGATCCAGCGCGCCCCAGTCGCGCAGCGCCTGCAGCAGGATCTCCTGGTCTTCCTTGCTGACGAACTCGTCGAGCCGGCCCTGCTGGCTGACTTTTGCAAGTAGCTCCGACACGCCGCCCTGGACATCCGCCTTGATGCTGCGACAGCGCTGCGGCTTGCCGTCGAATGCACGCGTCGCGTGCAGATAGGCGTTGTGGTTGAGCTGGATGAAGGGTTCCAGCGTCACATTGAGCCGGCGGCAATAATCGAGCAGCGCCCGGTGGTGACAGGGAATCCGCCACGGACCGAGATTGAGATAGAGCCCCGGCTCGAATTGGCAGGCCTGCTTAAAACCGCCGAGCTCGACAAAGCTGTCCCCGCCACGGATCGACCAGTTGCGACCGCCGGCACGGCTGTTGAATTCGAGGATCTGGACCTTGTAGCCGGCCTTGCGCAGTTCCAGCGCCACCGTCATGCCTGCAAGCCCAGCGCCGAGGATCAGCACCGAGGCGCCCTTGACGTCGCCGGCGAGCTTGACCGGCCCCTTGTAGGCGGACTCCGATGCGAAGCCGAGGCTCGTCATCGCGTGGTACATCGCCGAGCTGCCGGCGATGGTGCCGACCAGCGTGAGTAGATCCCGTCGCCTGATCACCGATTCATTCTGCACCTGCGTTCACCCCTCCGCTCGTTCCGACGAAGACAAACGGCTCGGGCGATCGGTTTCAAGAACGTGCGTACATTGCGGTGCAGACTGGTCGCACTGCCGCGGTGCGCCCGCGAGACCGTCTTCGATCATCTCATTCCTACATTGGTCCTGTACCGCGTCGTTCCTCGTCGATAAAATAGACATAGCTAAGTATCCCCGCATTCAGAGGTCGGTATTCGCGATCGCTTCAAACGCAGAAGCTGGTCAGTACACCTGAGTTGATGAACCAACGACCGGTCACCTCTGGCGACTATTAGCGAGCGGTCGATCAGGGCTCGATGCGTCGAAGACGCGGATGTTTCATTCCTGGAGGCGTCGCTTGCCGGACATGCATAACCGTTCGACGGAAAGCGACGTAGTTGATCACGCGACACGAAGACCCTTGAGCGACTTCTCAAGCACTCGACTGAGTCCGTTGTGCACCAGCAAGAGCGATGCCAACATTTCACGACATCGAAAGGTGGAGAAGCGGACTACCCCAGATGTGAGGCAGGCCGCACGATGACTGATGTCCTCTTAGGGTGTTGCCGCCGTTCCATGGTGACTCTCGAACTCAATATCGGAGGCTTCTGTTCTAGTCGCACAACCAAGCCGCTTCGCCGGCGATGACGGACGCAGCGAACCAGTGGAGCTCCGGAACTAAGCGCGCTTGGCCATAGAGCGCACACTATTTACGCCTCTGAATGCTTGCGATCGGCTATTTTGTATCGCTTGTGCGCCGGTGGTATTGAACCCGACATTGTTCGATGTCAGACGAAGCTGATGACGCCGAAGACGTGCGACGATTAGATTGATCCTGTCATCATGTGCAACGATAGTCGCCTCAGCCGAACGCGGACCGCCGCAGTTGCTCCTCTTGCATCGAACAGGAGGATTGCAGCATTAGTATGCCCGCCTTCTGGTCCGCCCACAGCTTGGGTCGCGCCGGCGACACTAGTCACGCGGCTTGTGTGCTCGAAGCCGTTTGTCGTAGCTATTTTCTTGATGGCGACCGTCACGATCCAACCGTCTATCTTGCTGTGCTCCAGAACGTGCATCCGCCTGATGTCGGTGTGTACCGGTGCCCCTGCAGTCGCGAGGTACCAGATATATTGTCTGCTATCAACGATAGCGGGACAGCTCCCACAAAACTGTCAAGTCTGAGACTAGAGGGATGAATCATGCAGGAACTCCCCATGCCGCATCACAACGAGCGGGGCTCGCCAACCGAGATGCCTTCGCGCATCGGGTCGCGCATAAGCTTGGAGGCTTCCGCGTGCCGAAGCTCATCCGATTGTATGAGCTCACCCCGGCTCGAGCGGCTTTTCGAGCCCTTGCCAGCGATAGATCGCAAATGACAGCGCCCAACTGACCAGGAAGATGCCGACTACGAGATAACCGAAATTGGCCAAGCTGCCGTTGAGATCGTCCACCGCGCTCCAGAAAGTGCCTTCGAGCGCTAATTTGTTGGCGAGCAGGCCAAGTGCCTCGATGCCGCCGATCAGCAGCGCCACGACGACAGAGATCGCCGTAATGGTCAGATTGTACCAGATCTTGCGGATCGGGTTGAGGAAAGCCCAGCCATACGCGCCGACCATCAAGACGCTGTCGGTCGTGTCGACAAGCATCATGCCGGCGGCGAAGAGAGCCGGAAATATCATCACCGTACTGAAGTCCAGTCCTCCCGAAGCTTGCCCGGCTGCGACGGTGAAAAGGCTGATTTCCGTCGCGGTATCGAATCCGAGGCCGAACAACAGACCGATCGCGAACATCTGCCAGCTCGCCGTCACCATGCGAAACAGCGGACGCAAGAGGCGGGACAGCAAGCCACGACCGGACAGAAGCAGACCGAACTCATTCTCTCCGATGTGTTCGCCACGCCGCGCACGCTGAAAGCTCCGCCAGACATCCCGTAGGATCACAAGGTTGATGGCGGCAATTGTCAGCAAGAAGAAGGCCGATGCACCGGTACCGATGATGCTGCCAACCGCCCGGAACTCCTGGAAACCGCTTTGCAGCGCGAGCGCCGCAGCTGCGATCGCGGCAACCGCCACTGCAACAGACAAGGAATGGCCAAAGGCGAAGAAAAGTCCGACCGCGAGGGGGTGTCTGCCATCCTGCATCAGCTTGCGAACGACATTGTCGATGGTCGCGATATGATCGGCATCGACGGCGTGCCGAAGGCCGAGCACATAGGCCAACAACGCTGTCGCCAGCAGCGTCGGCCGCTCTGACAGCGCCACGATGGCCCAGGTCCAGGCGAAGCAATTGATGGCCAACAAGAAGGCATAGAGCGGGATGATTCGACTACGCGAGGCAGCCGATGCGTCGTCTATGGCAAGCTTTAGATATGCGAACATGATCTTGCCTCGGCAGCGCATTCAAGGATGAGTTCGACCACGAACGTCCCTCGTTGCATAAGTGCCGCGCGCGTCAAAGCCGGCTCGTTCAGGCTGAAGACGAACCGACGGATACAGCATCCGATGATCATGACCATTCGCAGCACGAAATGGACAATCGCGATGGTCGCAACGGCAGTGGAGATGAGTGCATTTCCTACTTCTCAGGGCTAGTGCACCCTCGCGGTGCAGGTTTCGTGCCGCTCTGCTGCGCTAACGCGCTGGACCGCTTCGTGCGGCTTCTATCCCGCCGTCAGCCGGCGTCGCGCGACTCGTTGGCGAAGATCGAGAGACACCGTGGCCCAGGAAAAAAGGTACTTTGCTCCTCAATCCCGGATTGCGGACGAGATCGAGGCGCCAGGACACTGCGGCTCTGCTGCACGAGGACCCGGCGCCGCGCTAGCCGCACATGCAGAAAAAAGGTCGGTTGAAACCCTCGTGCGACTGGAAAGCTGACTTCCTCTCTGTCCTTCGTTCATGGCGTCATAGACTCTGACCTGGAGCAGGGGACGGCACTTCTTGAGCTCTTGCGCTCCCGCCCAGGCGCCGTCTCTTGTCGCGAATTCGGTTTTCAATTGACCGTCGACTGCGAACACATAGCCGAAAGCGGGCAATCGACGAGATGGATGCAACCATCTTAATCCTTCAGCATCGACGAGTCCGATCGATGCTCCCAATTAACCCGAGTCGCCTTTGCCGGACCAGTAGGCTGGTGAGCGGCATCCGCGACGACGAAGCGACAGGTTTATCGCCGCTCATCGCAGAGGAGTGCGCGCGCCATCACGGCGTCGACGACGACTTCCGCTGCTTGCTCTGGGGCCTGCTCCATCGTCCTGAGATGAATTTCCGGCCTTATCGGCGCTTCGTAGGACGCATCGATGCCTGTGAAGTTCTTGATCTCACCGGCTTTTGCCTTTGAGTAGAGACCTTTTGGATCCCGCCTTGCGCATTCCTCGATTGGCGTATCGACAAAGACTTCGATGAACTCGTCCTTGCCAATCAGGCTGCGAACCATGTCTCGTTCGGACCTGTAGGGGGAGATGAACGAGCAGATCACGATCAAGCCGCTATCCAGCATCAACTTGGCAACGTGTCCGACGCGCCGAATGTTCTCCTCCCGCTCAGCCTTCGAGAAGCCTAGGTCCGCGTTCAATCCGTTCCGGAGGTTGTCACCATCTAGCAGCATGGCATGCCGCGACATTGCGAGCAGCTTCTGATCAACCATGTTGGCGATCGTCGACTTTCCCGCGCCAGACAGACCGGTGAACCAGACGACGCAAGGCTTCTGACCCTTGAGCGCGGCGCGCTCACCCCTGCCCACCGAAAGCGCCTGCCAGGGAACATTGGTGGCCCGCCGCAGTGGAAACGCAATCATGCCGGCGCCGACCGTACGATTGGTGTAACGATCAATGACGATAAATGATCCGGTTTTCCGGTTAACGTCGTAAGGATCGAATGCGGCGGGCAGTGTGGTCGCAACATTGCAGAACGCGATCTCGTTGAGAGAAAGCGTCTCGGCAGCCAGGTGCTCACATGTGTTGACATCGATCCGATGCCTGATTGCGGTAATGCTGCCGGCGACCGTCTGCGAGCCAATCCGCAGGATGTAATTTCGTCCGGGAGCCAGCGGCTCGTTGTCCATCCAGATCAGATAAGCGGCGAATTGGTCGGCGACGCTGGGTCGTTCGGTTGGCCGCGACAGAAGATCGCCACGGCCGATATCGATCTCGTCTTCCAGCGTAATGGTGACGGCATCGCCGGCTTCAGCGTCGACAAGGTCGCCACCATGGGTCACGATCCGCTTGATGCGGGTGGTCCGTCCGGATGCGGCGACAACGATCTCGTCGCCTGCCGAGATCCTGCCGGAAGCCACCGATCCGGCGTAGCCGCGAAAATCCGGGTCGGGCCGGTTCACCCATTGGACCGGAAAGCGGAAAGCCTGGCTTGCAGTGTCGGACTGGATATCGATGCTCTCCAAATGCTCCATCAGGCATGGACCATGATACCACTTGGTATGAGCGGACCGGTCAACGACGTTGTCGCCGTGGCGGGCAGAGATCGGGATCGGAACAATCGAGCTAAAGCCAAGGCCAGCGGCAAAGGCCAGATAGCTGGCGACGATCCGATCGAAAGCAACCTTGCTGTATGCGACAAGGTCGATCTTGTTCACTGCCAGAACAACGTGGCGAATGCCAAGCAGCGAACAGATGAAGGAGTGGCGGCGGGTCTGAACCAACACGCCCTTGCGGGCATCGATCAGGATGATTGCGAGCTGCGCATTCGAGGCGCCAGTTGCCATGTTGCGGGTGTACTGCTCGTGACCGGGAGTGTCAGCCACCATGAAAGAGCGCCGCGGCGTCGTGAAGAAGCGATAGGCGACGTCGATCGTGATGCCCTGCTCCCGCTCAGCCTCGAGCCCGTCGACGAGCAGCGCGAAGTCGATGTCGGCGCTGCCGTGCCTGATGCTGTCGCGTTTCACCGCCGTGAGCTGATCTTGGTAGATCATCTTGCTGTCGTGCAGCAACCGACCGATCAGGGTCGATTTTCCGTCGTCCACCGAGCCGCATGTTATGAATCGCAGCTGGTCCCTTGCACTAGGGTGGACAGGTTTCGACATTGCTATGGAAGTCATCAAAAGTAGCCTTCCCGCTTCTTCTTCTCCATCGAAGCGGCTTCATCCGTATCAATCAGGCGTCCCTGACGCTCCGACACCGTCGCTGTCCGCATTTCTGCGACGATGTCCTCGATCGTCGTCGCATCGGATTCAATTGCCCCGCTCAAAGGATAACATCCCAGCGTGCGAAAGCGGATCATGCGCATTTGCGGCGTCTCATCGCAGTTGAGCGGCAATCGCTTGTCGTCCACCATGATCGTCGCGCCATTTCGGCGCACCGTCGGTCTTTGCTTTGCGAAGTAGAGCGGGACGACCGGGATCTTTTCGAGCATGATGTATTCCCATACGTCGAGCTCGGTCCAGTTTGACATCGCGAACACGCGCATGCTTTCGCCCTGGCGTATCCGCGTGTTGAACAGGCTCCAGAGCTCCGGCCGCTGGTTGCGGGGGTCCCATACGTGTCCGGCCGAACGGAAGGACAGTATCCGTTCCTTGGCGCGGCTCTTTTCCTCGTCACGCCTGGCTCCGCCAAGAGCGGCATCAAATCCGTAAAGCTCGAGCGCCTGCTTCAGGGCGTCGGTCTTCATCACCTGGGTATGAAGCGTCGAGCCGGAGTCGATCGGATTGATCCCGCGCGCAATGCCCTCCTCATTCACATGGACGATCAGCTCGACGCCGAGCCGCTTGGCCGTCGCGTCCCGGAAGCTGATCATCTCGCGGAACTTCCAAGTCGTGTCGACGTGAAGCAGGGGGAAAGGCAATTTTGCCGGATAGAACGCCTTGATTGCAATGTGCAGCAGCACGCTCGAGTCCTTTCCGATCGAGTAAAGCATGACCGGCCTTTTGAACTCGGCGGCCACCTCACGCATGATTTCGATCGATTCAGCTTCAAGACGTCGCAGATGGTTTGGCAGCATATATGTTCTTTTCGATGCAGGATCTCGGTTCTGCAGCCCCGGCCCAGGAGGAACGTCAGGTGCGAGCTCGCCGGTGCGCGTCGCTATCCAAGCGATCAAATGCCGGTTGGGCGGCGGACTGACTGACACTCTCCGGGCATGTCGCATTCCACCGTCGTACCGCCGGCGCCTGCCTCACACGCTATTGGCGCAGATCAGCTCGTTGGGCGGAGGAATCCTGGCTAAATCAGCCAGCGTGTTTTGATCGCAAGCATCCAGATCACCCTAAGCCATATTGATGATCTGCTCAAGCCGCGCGACCTCGCCACGCAAGATCTCGATAGCCGCATCACGAGTCCGAATAGCATCCAGCCCTGCAGCTCGATCAGCTTCTGACGCCAAAAGTGCCTGCTGCAGCTGCGCTTTCATTGGATCGGCCAGGCGCAAATTTTCCGCAACGCTGGCGGCGGACAGATCTTGCGCCTGCACCACGGACATGTCGCACGTGGAACGAAGGTTCTCTGGAAGCTGCGGAGCAGTGTGGACTTGCTCGGATTGTGATGGCCCGGACGATGCTCCGGCCTTGCCAGTTCGCAAATCCCACCAGGTTCGGAAGGTGTGTCGATAGAGTTCAGTTAGCTGAGGCCCCCTATCCACAACTCCGGCTTGCTGTGCATGCAGCAGTTCCGCCTCATAGCCGAGTTCTTTCAAGAGCTCGGTGCCGACCAGATCGGTCACGGTTTGCATTTCTTCGATGCTTAGTTGGGATTGCCATGTCTTGACAGAGCTTTGATCGACCGAGTTTCGTTCCAGGATCTTTCGATCCCCAAAGCTGCTGGATCGAAGATAATCTACTTGTCCCATGCTCGCCGATGCGGCCGCCGCGGGATCACAGCCGAGTCCGCTTAGCAGGCGCCTAATCTCTTCGTCTGGTTGCGTCACGAGCAGCTCATATCGCACCAGCTGTGTGCGCGGGCGCGTGCGGTGCGCGGCGAGCCTCGGAAGGCCCAGAACCAAATCGGCAAATGAAGATATTAGGCCATCGGGCAGACGAAGCATGAGATCGGCGAGACTAGATACGCTGACCGAGTAGGAGCTTTCGGCTCGAAGCGGGATGCCCCACGTGGATTTCAGTGAAGCCGCGATGGCATAAGGATTGCGCATCAAAAGGATGTGTGGCGCTTCTGGATAGACACGTTCAAGGAATTCGAGCGCCGCCCAGTAACGTGGCGTTTTGTCTACGATGATCCGCTTGCCCGCTGCTGCCAGATACTGACCGTATGCTGCATCGGCGAAAGCGCGGCTGGCAGTCGTCCGATCGATGCGCCCCAGGAATTCGGAGGTTGCGCTCTCAATCAGCAAAGATCCTGCCGGGTGGCGTTTATCCACCCTTCCGAAGGCTTCAAGTGCCAACATCAACCAGGGTTCAGGCGGAGCCATGACCTCTGGATGGCTTTGGAGCAGGTGTGCCAGGAGTGTTGTCCCGGCTCGTGGAAGCCCGAGGAGAAAGCAGACCACAGGCGAACCGCCAAAAGCACAACTCATAATTCAGGCCCCATACTTGAAATGCGAACCGCGTTCGATTGAGCGAACGGCCAGTTGAGGCGGCCGCTCGCATACCAAGCGTTACTGCTACGCCTGCCACTCATGATTTGAGAGCCGTTACGTTCAATCGATTGGGCGGGATCGCTAGCGTTTGCCAGCTGCGGTCGCCCCCGATTGCTCGACAGTAGAGACCAAGTCAAGGACCAGGCAACTGCACGAAGGTTTGCTGCGCATATGGGAAGGATGGAATGAACTATACGGAAGTTTACGGGTAACGACCGCGGCGCATGGGACTATACTAAATACGATCGACGCGATGCCGCTTGCCAGGCCATTGAAAACATAAATGCGACATGCACCTCGCTGATGCTCGGCGTACACCGGAGAAGTTCTTCAGCGCGCGATATCGGTCCCGGCGCAACTGCCTGCCGCTGCTCGGCCAACACAATCAGCGTTTTGCACGTCTACCAACCTTGCTGTCGCAAGTCCCACAATCCGTCCGATCTGTACCAAGTATCTGAGTCGCTTGCTCTCGCGGCGTTGTCCCGATTTCTAATCCGCGCTAATGGAAGGTTTGTAAAGGATGGAACCCTGGCCCACAATGCCGCCGGATTTACCTAGTCCAGCAACCGCGCCTTATCGTATCTCCACTGAGGGACAGGAGATATTCCGGCCGTTCATGTGGGAGATCAGATCGATCAGTGCCTGCCTCGAAGAACTCGCCAAATTCCGTGCCAATATGCTTGGCATCACTGGGCCACAGTGGATGATCCTGATGGCAGTGGACTATCTGGGCAAAGAAAAAGGTGTGTCCGTCAACCTGGTGTCACGGTTGATGCACGTCGATCCTTCTTTCGTCACGACCCACTCAAAAGTCTTGGAGAAAAAGGGATTCCTGCGGCGCAAACCCTCCACAGCCGATGCGCGAGTAGTTCAGATGTCGCTGACCGCCAAAACGCGCAAGCATCTCGCAAGTTTGACGCCTCGAGAGGAAGCGCAGGATGTACAGGCTTTTGACGAATTCGGCCCTGACGGATCAAGCGAGTTCATTGCCGGGCTGGCCGCAGTGAGGCATCGCTTGGAGAAGGCCCGCTCCGGCATCCAGAAGACCAAAACGAGCAATCGTCAGAAATGAAGCTGGCTAACCATCCGACTCTCCCGGCCTTCGAATATTTCGTGAGGCGGCGCGGTCGAAGGTGGTTATGGTCCGTCCACACCGCCGAAGGCGCGCAGGTGATGATGGGTTTCGCACGCAATCGCTCCGCCGCCGTCTATCAAGCCAACAGAGCGCTTTTTCAGTTGCTGCTGAGCGCGCCTTATCGCTTGGCAGCTCAAGTTCACCAACAAACTCCGCGGCCACCCTTTACGCCAAAGCTTTAGCCTAGCATGAGCTTCAATTGCGGCGGCGTGGGTGTCAAGACTTGCAGCGATGCGGTTTGCTCATTGGAGCGCCCCTTCTCGCCGTCTCCGAGAACAATCGAGGCCCTTGACAGCCATCCGCCGCATTCCTCGACCCCTTAACGGGAACGAGCGACCATCGAAACAATTTCCAACCTTGAAACATTCGAAGCAGGACCGGTCATGCGATTGTCTCGTCGCTCTCGATCATACCGGGCAAAGCGGCCTTCGCAGCCGTACTCCTTTAAACCTCAAGGATCACGAAGCACTGGAGACCTTTCCTCGAGAGTGACAGACCAAACGCGTGAAAAGCTCTTTCCACAAAGCAATTGGCAGCCCGTGCAAAACAATTTCAACGGCCGTAAAGGACGGCCTGCGAGCCGCCCTTTTGTGCCGGCTACCAGCGCTGCTAAGTAAGCTACCGCTGATGTCCGAGTCCTATTCCGAGATTTAACGCCTTCTGGCGCAACGCACCGACGCTGCGTTTGGTCATTTTTGCAATTTTTATGACGGGAGTCCGAGCCTTCGAATGGACTTTGAGCTCCTTGATATCTGCCTTGGTCCACTCGCGCCGCTTAACGCGTTTCTTGGTTGCTTTTTTCACAGTGAATGCTCCTTTTGAGAGGAGCGGCTTGTAACATAGTTTTTTAGGAGCGACGATCGTAAAAAAAGAGGCAATCATGGGAACTCGCGCCGTGATATGTGGTCAGAAGACAACGCAGCTCGACTATTGTAAATTTAGTTCAGATGCCGCCTTGAGAGGCTTCGCCTGGTTATTCGAAGCTAAGCCCGCAGACTAACGTGTTGCTGGAAGGAAGTGAGCAAGCAGGGTGTGGTAAGCTTGAACAAACTCCGAATCAGGCATGTTCGTGATTTGTATTAGGCGTAGAGGCTCAACGGTCGAGGACTATGAGACATCGTAGCAGTCTCTGCCACGGTCGCCCTACTACACTTGGCGCGCTGCGCTGTCTAGGCTGTCAGAGCCTCCTTGCGCTGGCGAGAACACCAGATCGAAGCTCCTCTTCGTAGCCGTCGTCCGGTCTCGGCGCAAGGTTGGAGGGACGAGTCTGTCGCTATGAACGGCAGCTTTCACCGCGCTTGACGCGAGCCGCGAACGCTGCGATTGACCCCCGCGATGATCTCTCATAGAGAGGCTTCGGCTGACGTTAAGATGAGCGACCACCGCTTCAGCCTTAATGGCGCGATCCCTCCAATTTTCTTTTTAATGTGATGTACGCATATTGGCGAAAGAAAGGTGAGGCCGACGCCTGTTAGTCCGCGATCGGTGCTGTTGCGCCGCGAAAAATGCGGCCGCCTTATTGGGCCAAGGCGCGATAAGATGGCTTAGCCTGACCGATCCAAAGCTGACCGGTGTTACCGATCGACTTTTTCCTCACCGCGAGGCCGTCCTCAAACTTGCCGGACAATGCGACCTCGCGTGTCTCGGTAGCCCGACGTGCTGCCGAGCATTTGTTGCTGATCATGGCGCATTGCTGCCCTGGCAATGGAAGCTCCTGCGCCGAGCCGACAAGCCAGCCGATCAGCAGGTCGCCTGACCTTCACGCAATGGCATCCATGGAGTTCGCTGTGCCCGCGTTCATGCTCAGGTGGTCTCGTCGTATGCGTACTCAGTTCTTCACGTGAGACACTATGTGCTTTGCGAACACACCGATTGCGGATCTTCGATCGGTCAGAAGCGCATTTCACTCGGGTGCGCGACCTATTCAGCCGACACCAGCGCCTAGTCGGTCCCGCAGTGCCGGTCGACTGATGACAAGATTGTTGAGGTTCAGGTCCGGCCGCCTTGCTGCCAATCGTCTTACAAGTTCCCGGGTACCGTCCACGACAAAGACGCCGCAGTCATAACCGTTCTGCTGCTGTCTTATCGGGGCCTGTTGCAGGTTAGCGTCGAGCCGTCCTGCGAGTACCGCTGCGGGCCTGTCATTGTATCCCTGGGTGGAGTCATAGTGAAAGGCGATCGGCCCTCCCCAATTGCGGCGGTCAACCAGCAGCAGCGACCAGTGACTGCCGCGCTGATGTCTATCCGTATCGCTGGCATCGCTTACCGGCAGAAACAGGAAGTCGGCGGTATCATGACGAACCCACCCTAATGCTCGTTCGGCTATCTCCGTGGAGGGGGATCGCAACATTTGGGCTATCAGGGGATCCACGAACCGCGTCCGGGCGGCGAGATCCGGATTGTTCTGCAGCAACTCCTGCGCCAGGAGCTCATAGTCCCGCTGGATATGCTCGTCACCCAGCCACTGCGTGGGGCCCAGCACGGCTCCGCTGCGCTGGCCGGAAGAGGCAACGGTCGCCGCGGGGCCGATCTGAGCACCCGGGACGGGAGACGGGCGAGGATGATGGATGACCTGCGCACCGCGGCGTCCTAGCGGCCCCAATGGGATCGAGCGGGTCTCACCATTGACGGAGACCTGGGTTGGGCCGCTGGACCGGGGCGGCAGGACCCCGATGTTATCCAGGACATCGCGTAAGAAATCCGGCACCGGCTGGCGGCCATCCCGCCAATCCGCGTCGACTCGGTGTCCGATGACCTCAAGCGCCTGAGGTACGCCCGATCGCCCGACGAAGAACGCGGGTTTACCGGCAGGGCTGAGCACCGCCGCTGACTGAGCATCGTCACGCATCTGCTGTGGCGTGTACGGCAGATCAACGAAAGACTGAAGACCGCGGAAGGTGTCTGTCGACTGAGCTGGCGCGTCCGTTGGTCCGGTGAAGAGCGGCGGTTTGGCGCCAGCCCCGCCCGCCGGCGCTGACTGAGCATCGTCAAGCATCTGCTGCGGCGTGTACGGCAGATCAACGAAAGACTGAAGACCGCGGAAGGTGTCCGCCGACTGAGCTGGCGCGTCCGATGGTCCGGTGAAGAGCGGTGGTTTGGCAGCAGCCCCACCCACCGGCGCGGACTGAGCATCGTCGCGCATCTGCTGTGGCGTGTACGGCAGATCAACGAAAGACTGAAGATCCGCGGAAGGTGTCTGCCGACTGAGCTGGCGTGTCCGATGGTCCGGTGAAGAGCGGTGGTTTGGCGACAGCCCTAGCCACCGGCGCTGACTGAGCATCGTCACGCATCTGCTGCGGCGTGTACGGCAGATCAACGAAAGACTGAAGTCCGCGGAAGGTGTCTGCCGACTGAGCTGGGGCGGCAGCCCTACCCACCGGCGCTGACTGAGCATCGTCACGCATCTGCTGTGGCGTGTACGGCAGATCAACGAAAGACTGAAGATCGCGGAAGGTGTCTGCCGACTGAGCTGGCGCGTCCGATGGTCCGGTGACGAGCGGCGGTCTGGCGGCAGCCCTACCCACCGGCGCTGACTGAGCATCGTCTCTCACTTCCTGCGAGGTGTGCGGCAGGTCAACGAAAGAGTCGAGACCTCGGTAGATCGCCGACGACCCCTCTGGTACCGCTTCCGGCGTCGGCCGCTCAAAATCGTGCGGCAGGTGCGGCGACCACGTTGAGCCCGGCTCGTCACGCCGCGGCTCCCCACCCGCCTGCTCAGGGGAGACGCCCAGCGCAGCGTTCGCCTCGACGAGGCATAGGTAGCTCCGAAGACGATCGAAGCCCATGTCATCGTTTCGACTGGCTTTTTTGAAGTCCCTGTGATCGTCATTCAACGACTCTTGCTGCTCACTGGTGCCGGTGAGCCGGCTCACTATGCTCCCTCGCCCGTTCCTCTGGAGCCAAGCACCGAATCTTCGTTGGTTGCCGGCCAGATTTTGAACAACTGTTCTCCGGCTAGTATCCTCGGATTTGAGCAGGCTCAGCTCTGCCTTTTCCAGGCTATCAATGATGCGGGCGTCATCGGGATAAAGATGCAATGTGGGCGACGGGACAGCATGACCGCGGGGTTTCCGAGACGCACCCACCCCGGAAACGTGGCCGGCATCGCCGACCTTGCCTAACGCGAACAATAGATGCTCGTCCTTTGGGAACAACTTCTGAGCAAATTCAATGCGCGCAGCGTGGTCTAGCCCGGATATCGAGTAGCCCGCAGATTTAAGGGCGTTAGAAAATCTGCGAAGACTACGATCATGACGAGCAGCGCTGCCCGACGTCATGCCGCTGGCATTAAGCCGCTCTGAGAGGGGCGCGTCTTCCGCTGAGGGGATCGTGCGCGGCCGCCCACCAGAAGCTACATAGCTCGGATCATGATACGAACGAAGGATATTCAACCCTTTCTTCACGTCCTCGTCCTTTGGAAAGTAAGTCTTGACGTAACGGACCAAGGACTCGTGGTCCCCCAGCACAATCGTTTGGCGATGAGCGCCAAGATGATTTCCAAGTCGGCGAAGCGCCTGAGTATAGCGCTTAACCGTCTTCGGGCTTGGCTTTTTCTGATCCGCATATTGGGCAATCGCCTTATCGATAATGTCTCGATGTTCTGCAGAGAGATCGGGATGGTAGTTGCGGCCGCCACGGGAGACAGGACCCGGATCGGGTGAACGCGCCTCGGCCAAGTGCTGCTCAAACCCTTCTTGCGCGGCATGGCCGCCCTGGTGCTCTTCCAAGACGGCGTGCTGCACCTGGGACCAAGCTGCTACATTGGATGGATCGGACTTGTACGGGTCCACGCTAGCCTCACGTCCAAGAAATCAATTGAGCTGATCCTATCTGGATAGGCTTTCCAGAAGCTGACGAGGCCGTCGCGCGGGAAACATTGCATCGCACATCCGCAAAATGGAACTGCCCCGCGGCTCTCGATCGTCGCGGGGCTTCATCGGTTTCAGGACGCGCCTTCCTTGCCGCCGATGACGCCTTCCGCCGGCATGGGAGCCGAGGACTCGTCATCGCTCCGGTTGCAAAGCGGCATACGGCGGCGCCGCAGGTGCACGCATGGGTGCCAAGCCACAGTTGATCCGGATCGTTCTCGCAAATCCGCGACGAGCCTTTCGCGATTCGCTCCTCCTTCATTCGCCCTCTCATCGGCTATTCACGGAGAGTGCGCTGGGACGACTTCGCCTGCTTCCTCGACGATGGCAGGATCTGCATGACCACAATTGTGCCGAGCGTGCATTGAGAGGTATCGTTTTGGAAGGTGGAACTGGACCTTTGCCGGCAGCCAGCGCGGCGCCAACCGGGCCACCCATCATGTTGACGATGATCACGATCTGTCGCCTTAACAAGGTCAACCCAAGGCTTGGTTCGCCCACGTCCTCGCCCGGTATCGCCAAATCTTCCCGCATCGCGTCTGCACGAATTGCCCTGCTCAACAAGTTGTCGCTGCCTCTCCTTGGACCGCGCGTCTCTCAGTTGCGCCGCGGTCCACCGGAACGGCCGAGCTAGCACTCTCGTCCCAGCGGGGACCGTCGCAATTACGCATTTGGACCGGCGCCTCGTCGGGCTCATCATCCGCGAGGGCGCGATTGCAATCGAGCAGTCTCCGATCTTTTCGCCCCGCGCGCGCAGATCGAATGACTTCTTCAACGAGCAGCGCTGTTCGCCGCGATCGTACTTGTAGGTGACATTGAGTGTGCTCACTCGTCGGCGAGCGCGGCCTGGATGCGTGGCCAGGGGCACATGTACACGCAAACCTGTTCGCGCATGTAGCCGGCTAACAAGCATGTTGTAGCGGTCAGGATACCAATCCAGATATAGGAGATCGCGGGCGCCTGGAATGTCGCCAGATCGCGCACCAATGTATGGGCGTCGACGAAGTAGAGCACCCAGGCACCACCGGTCCACCAAGCAATCATCAACCAGACCGCGTGCTTCAGCACGCGCTTTGGCGCCCGTCCCACTGTCATCGGGCGTGCGGCGGCCCTCAGTCGGTCGCGACGATCGTCCTCGACCCAACGCTCTACCGCATAGAACAGATCGGTCCATGCCGTTTGCGGACAGAGATAGCCGCACCAAATACGTCCGCCCAGCGCGTTCATCAAGAATAGTGCCAGCGCGGCAAGCACGAGTAGCCCCGTGAAGTAGTAAAGCTCCTGCGGCCACAACTCGATGAAGAAAAAGTAGAATCGCCGGTTCGGTAAATCGAGCAACACCGCCTGGTCAGGAACGCCTAAGCAACGACGCCAACGCACGAACGGCAGCAAATAGTAGATGCCCAGACACACCACCAGCAGCCGCCATCTCTGCGGCTGGACCTTCTTATGAGCTGTATAGAGAGGCCCATCTTCGCCGATCGACGGGTTATCGCGCGAACCAGTCTTTTTCAGGGCTAGCTTCATGGCCGACCTTACATCCGGCACGGGTGAGTGATTTAGCGCCTCGTCGATGGGCCGGTGGCTTCTCGGCTCATCTCACCTATTGTCCACCACCGAGCGAGTGCACATAGACCGCAAGTACCTTGATCGTGATGGGATCGAAGCGCCCGTTCCAGGCCGGCATGATGCCCCCACGGCCATAGCTGATCGTCTCGATCAGCGTCTCCTCGTCCGAGCCGTACAACCAAATGTGGTCCGTCAGATTCGGCGCGCCGAGCTCATGGTTGCCTTTGGCGTTCTCGCCATGGCAGACCGCACAATTGTCGGCAAAGATCCTTGTGCCGGCCGCGGCATCGAAATTGGCGACTGTTGACAGGCCGGACAGCGATCGCACGTAATTCGCTACTGTGGCGATCTCATCTTTCCGGAGGATGCCGTCGCGGCCGAAGGCCAGCATTTGCCCCTCATGGGCCTGGGCGTGCCCGGACCGTGCGCCGAACTGGATGGTCCGCTGGATCTGATCGAGCGATCCGCCCCACAACCAGTCATCGTCGTTGAGATTGGGATAACCCTTGGCACCTGCGCCGCCGCTGCCGTGGCATGGCGCGCAATTGTCCGCGAACACCGTCTTGCCCCGGGCACGGGCCAGTGCCAGCAGGGCCGGATCCGTCTCGATCTCTGCCAGAGACGCTTTGCCGAGAACCGCCATCTTCTCGCCCCGCAGCCTCTCGAGCCCGGCAAGATCGTTGACGACACTCGCGCGGGTCGAATGTTGAAATACGCCGGTCGTGTAGCTGGAGAGGAGCGGCCAGGCCGGATAGACGACCCAATAACCGATTGCCCACAGGATGGTGGCGTAGAAGGTCGAGATCCACCAGCGCGGCAGCGGCGTGTTGAGCTCCTTTATGCCATCCCATTCGTGTCCCGTCGTGGAACGGCCGGAGATCCGATCGAAGTCGTAGCGGTCAGTCATGGTCTGTCAATCCCGGCACAGCGGCATGCGCGCCGCAGAGTCAAAACGCCGCTTATTGCCGGGCCACAGCGCATAAACAACGACGGCCATGAAGATGCCGACAAACAACGGCGTCCAGAGGCTCACGACGAAGCTTGACGCCAGGTTCTCGATGGAAATGACGGCTTTCATCACGAGGTCCTTCAGCGCAGATTGGCTTTTTCGTCGTAGAGCTTGAAATCGATCAGCGTACCGAGCATCTGCAGGTAGGCGATGAGCGCATCGAGTTCGGTCGGATTGCCAACACTTCCGTCGAAATTGCGCACAGCTGCCTTCGGATAGCGTTTCTGGAACGAGGCGAGGTCCGCGCTGTCAGGATCGAGCTGGGTCTTCAAGTCAGCGACCGCGTTCTTGATCTGATCTTCGGTATAGGGGACACCGACCGCCCGGTTGGTGCGCAGATGTGCGGCCATGACGGTCAGGTCGAGCTCGGTGTGCGCCAGCGTCGGGTATCCGGGCATGACGGACCGCGGGACGATGGCCCGCGGATTGGTCAGATGCGCGACGTGCCATTCATCGGAATATTTCGCGCCGACGCGTGCGAGGTCCGGGCCGGTACGCTTCGAGCCCCATTGAAACGGGTGATCATACATGCTCTCCGCGGCCAGCGAGTAATGCCCGTAGCGCTCGACCTCGTCACGCAATGGCCGGATCATCTGCGAGTGACACAGATAGCAACCTTCGCGTACGTAGATGTTGCGGCCTGCAAGCTCAAGCGGGGTATACGGTCGTACGCCATCCACGACCTCCATCGTACTTTTGAGGTAGAACAGCGGCGTGATCTCGACCAGCCCCCCGATCGCGATCACGGCAAGGATGCCTGCGATCAGGAGGATCGAGTTCTTCTCAAAGATCTTGTGTCGGTTCCAAAGAGACATGCGATGACCTATTCCCCGGGACTTGGAGCGCTCCAGTGTCCTGGATCTGATCGGTTTGCTTTGCATTCACGGTCATCCAGAGATTGGCGGCCATGATCAGCGCACCAATCAGGAACATTGCGCCGCCCGCGGCGCGAATGATGTAGAAGGGATGCATAGCCTCGACCGACTCGATGAACGAGTATTCGAGGAACCCTAGCGAGGTATAGGCGCGCCACATCAGGCCTTGCAGGACACCGGACACCCACATCGCCGAGATGTAGAGCACGATCCCGATCGAGGCGATCCAGAAGTGCCAGTTGACGAGCTTGAGGCTGTACAGCTCGCGCTTCCAAAGCCAGGGAATCAGGCAATAGAGCGCACCGAACGATACAAATCCGACCCAGCCCAGCGCGCCGGAATGCACGTGGCCGACTGTCCAGTCGGTGTAATGGCTGAGCGAATTGACGACCTTGATTGCCATGGTCGGGCCCTCAAACGTCGACATGCCATAAAAGGCCACCGAGACCACGAGCATGCGGAGCACCGGGTCTGTGCGCAGCTTGTCCCACGCCCCCGAGAGCGTCATCAGGCCGTTGATCATGCCGCCCCATGAGGGCATCCACAGCATGATCGAGAACGTCATGCCCAGGGTCTGTGTCCAATCCGGCAGCGCGGTGTAATGTAGATGGTGAGGGCCAGCCCAGATGTAGAGGAAGATCAGCGCCCAGAAGTGGATGATCGAGAGGCGGTAGGAATAGACCGGGCGCTCGGCTCTTTTCGGAATGAAGTAGTACATGATGGCCAGAAAGCCGGCGGTCAGAAAGAAGCCGACCGCGTTGTGGCCGTACCACCACTGAAACATGGCGTCCTGCACGCCGCCCCAGGCGATGTAGGATTTCGAACCGAACACGGAGACCGGTAATGCTGGATTGTTGCCGAGGTGGAGCACCGCAATGGTGACGATAAAAGCGAGATAGAACCAGTTGGCGACGAAAATGTGCGGCTCTTTCCTTTTCACCAATGTCGCCAGGAACACGATGAAATAAGTGACCCAGACGATGGTGAGCCAGAGATCGGCGTACCATTCGGGCTCGGCGTATTCCTTTGACTGGGTGGCGCCGAACAGATAGCCGGTGCCCGCGATCAAGATGAAAAAATTATAGCCGACTACCACGAACCACGGCGCAAGATCGCCGGCAAGGCGCGTGCGGCAGGTCTTCTGCACGACGTAGAAGGAGGTCGCGATAAGCACGTTTCCGCCGAACGCAAAGATCACGGCCGACGTATGCAGCGGGCGGAGTCGGCCGAAGCTCGTCCAAGGCAGATCGAAATTCAGTGCGGGCCAGGCAAGTTGCGAGGCGATAAACACACCGACCGAAAAGCCTGCGATACCCCAGAACATCGCCATCACTGAGGCGAATTTGATCGGAGCGAGATTGTAATTCGGCCTCCCCTTGATCTGCGCCGGCGGCAATTGCGCCGGGCGTTCGTAGTAGCGATTGAGGATAACGCTTGCGGCGGCCAGGCTGGCGGCGGACGAGATCAATGCGTGGAAGGTAAACGCAGGATCGTGCCCCATCGCTCCTGCGAAATAGCAAACATAGGCAGAAACGGCGAATACCGACATCAGGCCTGCTTCGCCCATGGTCATGGATTTCGAGGCGATGGATGGGCTTGTCATGTCTTGGCCTCTTTGAAAGCGGGCTTGCCAGGAGATCACATTTTCGGGGGACGGGACGATCGAGCGCGATCAATCGCCAAAACGCTGCGGACCGCTGCCGATATCAGGTACGAGCGCGCGCAGAGTATGTTCGTTGGGGCAGCCTTTGAGGGGATTTAGAGGCTTATGCCGCTCGAGGTCGGCCGCGCAGCGGATCTTGGTCTGACACAGGCCGCATACCCGCTGCAAATCGCGCAACACGTCTCCATAGCGGGCGGATAGCGCATTCTCGGAAAAGCCGGCACGTGCGAGGCGCTTGCTTAAGAGTTCGGGAAAGCCCGGATTTTGCGCCATCTTTCGAAAGTCGGATGTGGACAGATTAAGTTCACGTGCGATCGCGTCGATGTCCTGCGCGCTCAAATAGGCCAATTCGGCTGTCCGGGACAGCTTCGCTCGTAACCGGGTGAGCAGATTCTTGAACCTCCAAGGGCGACGGACATATCCAGATTGGCTAACCATGTGTCATACCCCTCAGAGCAGCCATAGCTGCCGGCGGCAGACTTGTTTTTGACATCCATCAAATAAGGCCCGTCTGTGGGAGAAAATCGGCGAACCGGAGAATGTCGCGGACAAGAGGGCCCGCCTGCTCAATTGGCGGCAGCATCGCGAGCTGTTGTCTCGATCGACACTCGGAAAGACGTTTTATGTGCTGGGTGCCTGGATTCGCGGAGTATCTCTGCGATCCAAATTCGTAGACCTCCCTCGCCGAGCTCGGGTTAGCCACCCCATGCTGGGGGCATTGCAAGCGCGGTTTGAAGCTCCATCGCATCGGCGAAGATGGTCCAATCGCGGACACCTTTTTGCTTGCAGAAATCAGTTTCTGCCTGCTGTGCAGCAGCACTCAGCGAGGCCGCATCCACTCGGAACGCTGCCTGACAGGCACGATGCTCGTGGCCGGTGTCGTCAGAAACGGTCTTGATGAACCGAACGTTAAATGAAGGCATGATACCTTGTTCCAGTGCGTTTCTTATGCTGCATTCTGCCAGCCGCGTCAGGCGAGTATTTGATTTGTCTCAAGCAGCACCCAAAAAGATTACCGCTCCATCGAGATAAGGTCGAGGCTTGGGTAGGTGATGTGTGCTCTTTCGTCCGAAGAAGCTCCAAATCAACAAGCGTCGGCTTTGCGGATCACATCTGATTGAGGTGGCTCAGGAACAACAGCTCTCGTCTTCCTGTGCGTTGGGCCGGGAGAGTTGAGTCGCTGATCCAGAAAATTGTCATGAGACGATTGGGGGCTTGGAACGGGACGAGGGCGAGTGGCAACTGCCAGTGCGTTGCCGGTAACACCTAGCAAACCGGGTCATCCGGCGGGGCCGCGCATCGATCCACACAATACGCCAGCATGTAGCGGGTTTGATGAAAATCAAAATCTAGGACGCGCAATGTGCGAGTGTTCAGGCCGCGCAGCGTACGGGCATTGCATCATGTCGCCCGCGTGTCACTGAGCTGCGAGAGTCGAAGGAGATGGTAAGTTGATTGCTCGCCTCACATTGTCGTTGGTCTTGCCCGCGCTGATCGTAGCGATCGGTTATGGCGCGGAAGCCTTTAAGCTTGGGCTTATCGAAACCTTGGTTGCGGCCAGCCTGATCATCGGTTTTTCGGTTGCTGCGATAGGATGGACCATCACGAGCGAGATGAAGCCGCTTCGCCTCATTTGCCCACGTGCGGGCAGTTCTAGCCGCCGCCGGTAGTCTTCAGCCGCCCGTGCCGGTCGGAAATATCTTTGCCCGCCGCCTTGCAATCAGGCGGAGCGGTCGGGAATGCCTTGCGAGACGACCAAGCACCGTGCAAGTTTCGCGGCGGCACAAGCTTCCACATTGGCGGCGATTGAAGTTGGGATTGATCGATAATCGCCATCTTAACGTGCATCAACTTCTTTTTGACCTGCATCAATACAGTGGTGGCGGCTTGAGATAGAAAGGACGTTCCAGTCAAGCTCAGACACGTGGCAGATTGAAAGACTTGGCGTCCTATCATCTTTTTGTATCCAAATACTGGCAATGGGGCTCAAGGACTGCTGCCGGACGCACCCGAGCGAAGTGCACCCCGTCGCCTGCGCCGCGTGTGATGCTGGCCACTTCATCGACCCGCGGATCGGCACGATGCTCTGGCCAAGCGCAGCTGATCCATCTGAAAGCCATCGAGCGAATTCGGGCGTCATACCGTTCCCGCACGGACACGGCGCCTGACTCGCAAGAGCGCGTTCGACGGCATCAAGGCTCCACGCCCCACGCTGACTTCGTGGGACTGGGAACCGTCCGACCGACAAAGGATGTTCGACATGACAGACCACGGCGACAATTGTCCCGCCGCGGCCACGCCTGCGGGAACTGCAGTCCACTCCAGCTGCTGTACAACAGCAATCAATAACAACCGGCACTGGCTTGATTGGATCCGGTTCGACACGACCGGACCCCGGGGACTGCTTCGCAGCCCTCATACTTCGGTCGGCGATCGGATCACGTCCCAGCACAATCCGACCGGCGGTTGCTACGTCCCAAAGCATGCGGACCATAACTGGCCTGATCGAGACCATGCGACGCTTGGGCGAGATCGGCTGAGCTTGTTGGCGCAGCAGCCGAGCGATCTCGGCGCTAGTATTCGGAAGGTTACCTGATTTTGTCAGTCGGCGGCGATGAACACCGTCCAGGGTCTATTGGCAACTTGACCTGGGAGCGAATTGAAACGGCGCCCTTTGACCGGGAGCTGGAGATCGCGGTGATCGAGGGTAATGCCATCCACCGGCTGGTCTTTCCTTGCCGACGGATCTTCGGCGGCTGGGTCAAGGCCATGACCGGGGAGCACGTCGCTGTGCAGCCCACGCACTGGCGCATCTGGCCGAGATAGCGGCGGCCGCCCTGCACAATAGGTAGCGCAATGAAACGCGGCTGCATCCGGCCGCCTCACATAGACAAACTACGTACATTCGATCGATGAGAGGGTCTGCCCGGAACATGTCCGACCATATTTGGTACCGCAATGGCACGGCCGCGGCGGCCGCCGCGCGGGCGGTCGTGCTTCGTGCGGCGCTGAATCCGTATCTCTGCCTCATCATCAGCGCGGCATGTCTTGGGAACAACCTCATCTCCGATTCCGCAAACATGATCGATATAGCCGGATTCGCGGTACTTGGCCCCCTCCTCGGCCTCATGGGCGATCGGCTGCGGCGAGAATCAGAGCAGGCACGGTACCGACAAGCCCATCTGCAGTCGATCCTGGACACCGTGCCGGAAGCCATGATGGTGATTGACGAGCGGGCAATCATTCGCTCGTTCAGCGCCGCGGCAGTGCGTTGATTCGGTTGGTCTCCGGACGAAGTGGTCAGATGGAATGTATCCAGGTTGATGCCACAACCCCACCGCGCCGAGCATGAACGCTATATGAACGCTATCTCGCTACCGGAGAGCGGCGCACCATCGGCATCGGCGCATTGTGGTCGGCGAGCGAAGCGACGGCTCGACCTTTCCGATGGAGCTTACCGTCGATGAGGCAAAGTGCGCGGGGAACGATTCTTCACCGGCTTCATCCGAGACCTCGCCGAACGGCGAGCGCAGGAATGGCGATTGCAGGAACTGCAATCTGAGCTCGTGCACGTCTCGCGGCTGACCGCCATGGGAGAGATGGCCTCGTCTATTGCCCACGAGATCAACCAGCCGCTCTCCGCAATCACAAACTACATGCGCGGCGCCAAGACGCTGCTGGCATCAGACAAGCCGGACACCAATCGTATTGCTGATGCCATCGAAAATGCCACCCAGTAAGCGCTGCGCGCCCACGATATCATCAAGCGCCTTTCGTCGCCAAAGGCGAGACGGAGCATACAATGGAGAATCCGCTCACCTTGCTTGAAGAAGCGGTCGCTCTCGCCTTGCTCGGCGCCAAGGAGCAAGGCGTGCGGGTGACGATCCGCAGCGATCGCGATCTGCCATCGATAATCGTGGACAAGATCCAGATCCGGCAGGTCGCGCTGAACCTGATACAAAACGCGATCGAGGCGATGGCTTCCAGCCCGTGTCGCGAATTGACCGTCGGAGTTACCAGAGTCGGCGGCCTCGCCAGGTTTACCGTCGCCGATACGGGCTCTGGCATCAGCCCTGATGTCGCCAATCGCTTGTTCCACCCCTTTATCACGACCAAAGAACATGGCATGGGTGTGGGACTATCAATCTGCCGCACGATCATCGAGTCCCTGGCGGCCACATCGTCGTGGAAGCCAATCCGGGCGGCGGCACGGTGTTTCAGTTCACCTTGCCATTTGCGGAGGCCAATGAGGAAGCATGACCATGCGGCGCATTCTTGTGATCGACGATGACGCCGCGATGCGGGACTCGCTCGCGTTTCTGCTTGATGTTAAGGGCTTCTGCGTGGCAACCTATGAGACGGCGAGCGGCTTTGTCGGTGACGCCGCACGTGGACCGGTTGATTGCATTGTGTCGGACATCCGGATGCCGGGCATGAGTGGCCTGGAACTGGTCCGCAAACTGAAGGCGGATCGCGTCGACTGTCCCGTCATCCTTATAACTGGTCATGGCGACGTAACGCTGGCAGTCGAAGCGATGAAAGCGGGTGCGGTCGACTTCATTGAGAAGCCCTTTGAAGACGAGGTGCTATTGCGCGCAATCGATAGCGCCTTGGAAGCAGGGCCAACCGAGCCAGCGGACCATACGGCGAAACTACAAGCTGAAGCCCGCCTGGCAGAGCTCTCGTCGCGCGAGCGTGATGTCCTGCAGGGACTACTGGCCGGCAAGATCAACAAGGTGATCGCCCACGATCTTGGTATCAGCCCGCGAACAGTCGATGTTTACCGGGCGAACGTCATGGCCAAGACCAATGTTCGCAGCATGTCCGAGCTGATGCGAATAGCCATCGCCGCCGGACTCTAGCAACATCGCCGAGCGACGGAATGTCCTATTCAAGCATCCAGTTGTCTGTTTCAACTGAGCAGGTCGCGCCGGGATGGTCATGTCGCTGATGCGGTGGAGCTTTAAATCGCCTGCATATTCTTTGCAGGGCGTAAATCGTGCGACACAGGCGAGTACTATTCCTAGCCGTGGACTATTATGGGCCCGCTCCTTACCAGTTTGTTCGTGCTCAAAAACATTCAGCGGCGGCAACTGTGCGGATCATTTGAGGCTCGGATTCTTACGAGGCAGCAGGTCTTTGACTTCGGAGAACGACAATGCTCGGGAACATTCTTGTCCACCTTCCGACGGAGCTCCCGGTGCGGGCCGCAATCAACGGGTCGATTTCCTTCGCACAGAGTACCGGCGCCCATCTTGACGTTGTAGCCATCGGCTACGAGAGAACAATTATTCCGCTTCTTGCAATTGGCCTAACGGCGGCTACTTCCGTTTTCGACGTTGAGCAGGCGCGTGCGTTGGAGCGGGCCGAAGTAGCACTTCATGCCTTCGATCTACAGGCACGGAATACCGGCATTTCCTATACGAGTCGGGTGCTGAGCGCGCTTCCAACCGACGCGCGCCGGATCATCTGCGCGAGCGCGCGAGTCCACGACATGACCATCGTTACCCAGCCTCAGGGCGGCTACGATAGTTGCGACAATCTGATACTCAGGGGGATCCTTTCCCAGGCTGGCGGGCCAGTTCTGTATCTGCCACCTACCTTCGACGGCGCCTTCTCGATTAGACGAGTAGGGATTTGTTGGGACGGCAGCCGCCGTGCGGCGCGTGCGTTGCACGACGCAATGCCACTTTTGTGTAAAGCCGATACCCTCACAATCATCGCGACCACCGCCCCGGACAAAGTCCCGGCAGAGAGTTCCACCGCGCATCTGGGAGAGTATCTTACAAAATCAGGACTTCCTGCGAGGATCGTGTCACTTCCGGCATCCCGGGCAGCGCGGCGCGCTCTCCCGTCCCTTGCGGCCGACGAAAGCTTCGACCTGGTGGTGATGGGAGGCTACGGTTGCTCTCAGCTGCAGGAGAGGCTGCCCGGAATCGCCGGGCATATGCTCCGCGGGGTCAACATCCCGGTCCTGATGTCACAGTGAGACGGTACGGACGGCACGTCGCCAGATCCGCGAAGATGCCATCAACATGCTGTCGCGATCGGCGCATCCGGCGATGCCCGAGCTCAACATCAGGCTAGATCACGATTGTCCTTCGGTTCCTACGATTGCGGAGGTGCGGCAGAGCGGACTGTTGAGCCAGGTCAATATGTCGCGCGAGCCTAGCTCTACGATTTAATTTCCAACTCGGACCACATGACGTGACGACCGGGCCGTCGTCCACGTCGATGAGCATACTTGGATCCTCATGATCCCGGCTGGTCATTCTAAGGCCGACCAGAATCAGAGTCATGATTTGCAAAGCAGACTTCCTGCTGCGGGCTGAAAGTGACGGTGGAGACAGCTCTTGAAACTCTCCACCGGTGTGGCCGCGCGGTTTCGATTGTTTTCGTGGCGGCCGGCCAGGTCAGCCTTCTGATCCAAAGCTGGCCTAAGTTGATTTGAGCATGTTCGAGTAGCAGAGGCCCCGCGTCGCGCGTCGTTCAAGAGGAACTCAATCATGAGCTTACGCGTAAATACCTAGTGGCTTCTACTTAGGTAAAACATCTGGATTTCACAGTTTGTCAGGAGCGTCCAATCTGCGAGTCATCGACGTTCGCAAGCAAAGTCCGCCATGCACGCCCGGGCCGCCAACCTTACTGAGACCAGCCGCCATCCACCCAACGTCTTGCGTGGGAAATCTGACAATCGTGGACCGCTTGGTATGATTGCGACACCGATGCGGTTCACACGCAATAGCGAGATTTACGGAGAGGATGAAGCAGCCGAATACCTTTATCAGGTGGTTTCGGGGGCTGTGCGAACCTACAAGATTCTGGAGGACGGACGTCGTCAGATCGGCGCGTTTTATTTGCCTGGTGACATCTTTGGCTTTGAGGCCGAAGAAAGCCACATCTCTTCGGCCGAGGCGATCTGCGAGACGCACCTGCTCATGGTGAAGCGCACCGCTGTCATCTTTCGCGCCAGCCACGAGAGGGAACTCGCAAGGCAGCTCTGGGACGCGATGGCGCTTGAGCTCCGCCGTTTCCAGGCGCATTCGATGCTCCTGATCAGCAGCGCAGAGGAACGGGTCATCACGTTCCTGCTCGACATATCTCGCCGCACCACGAAAAGCGCGGCCATCGATCTGCCCATGTCACGGCAGGATGTTGCAGATTACCTTGGCTTGTCCATTGAGACGGTGTCGCGCACTTTCACTCAGCTTGAGCAGAATGGCGCGATCGCCCTGCCGACCACGCGCCGAGTCGAGCTCCGCAAGGACACATTGTCCAACCGCTTTGCGCAGAACTTTGGCTAACGTGATTTGCGCCAGCTCCAGGCTGGGCGGCGCACGCCTCTGTGCGCCGAGCCGTGCCGGAAAATACAGCGCAGAAGGACATCCGACTGCGGCTTGGGAACCGGGCACACAAATCGCCGCCAGCTTACATTTTCCTCCATGGAGCACCGCAATGATCATCGGTCGCTTGCTTCGAGAGCATCGCAATATCGATCTCCTTTTGGTCGCCCTTCAACGCGAATTGGAGATTTTTGAGCAAGGACATCGTCCGGACTATGAGGTGATCCGCGCGATTATCAGCTATTTCGAGGTTTACCCTGAGGTGTACCATCATCCTCAAGAAGACTTGATCTTTTCCAAGCTTAAGAGGTGCGATCCGGATGCGGCCGCGATGGTCGGCGATCTCGCGCATGAGCATCAGGAAGTCATCGACCGCTTGCACCACTTCGCTCGCGCCATCGATGGCGTCCTGGCAGATCGTGAAGTCCTTCGGCAAGACGTCGGCAAGATCGTACGCGACTTTATAGTACGCGAGCGGCACCACATGATGTGGGAAGAACGGGACTTCTTCCCCGCCGCCGTTACCGCTTTATCGGCTCAGGATTGGGCCGAAGTCGCTTCCGCCCTCACCGATCATGGTGATCCGCTATTCAGCGAGACAGCTGAAGCGGCTTCCGACGCGCTAAGAGCCCATATTCTACAATTGGAACAAGAAGCTGAGGCCGAACGGAGCGCAACTGCATTTTCGAGCGCGTTGGCCGGCAACCCGCGACACAATGCGGAGAGGGATGGACCACATTGATCGCCGCCGCATTGCGCAGGAAGTGGACATCATTTCATGGGGCTCAAATGAAGATCGCCCTTTGCTTTAACTGGGGGCACAAGCGGCATGGCCGACGTTAAAGGCGGTCTGATTCGACATAATCGGCAGTGACCGTAACAGGCTCGAGCATGAGCATTGGCATCGCGCGAAACGGACATTTCTCAGCAGGGCTGTCGGATGTCAATTTATGATCCGTTTGCTGCTTCGTTCGTCTCGTTCTCGCTCGATTTGACCATGATGGGAGGTGCATTGCCAAGGAAGCTCATTCCTGCCGCCGCGACCGCTTCATCATAATTCAAAGCATGATGTTTGCGCCGGTGGCATGACCTACCGGCCGGCCCATCAGTAACCGCGATATTTGAGGCAGCGCAAAGCTTACCAGGCCCCTGTCCGATAATCGGGCGCCCAGAGAGCGAGAGAGGCATCGCAATGCGACCGGACCTAGCACAATCGTACGGGCAGCACCGACTACCGCGCTACACCAGCTATCCGAGCGCCCCTCATTTCTCGGCATCAGTTCGGGAGCTCGACTATCAAGCTTGGCTCAAGTCTCTCGACGGCCAGCAGTCCGCCTCTATCTACCTGCACGTGCCATTTTGCCGAAGCATGTGTTGGTACTGCGGCTGCCATACATCTGTCACGAAGCGCGACGATCCGATCGCGATCTATACGGCTGGATTGCGCACTGAAGCCTACCTCGTTGCAGAAGCCATTGGCCAACGACAGGCAATCTCTCATGTCCACTTCGGCGGCGGCACGCCGACGATCTTGACACCTGAAGCATTCGCCGATTTGGTCGGCTCATTGCGTTATTCGTTCGCCATCCTGCCTAATGCTGAGATCGCCGTCGAGATTGATCCCCGCATGTTGAGCAATCCGATGGCCGAAGCCCTGGGCTATAGCGGGGTCAACCGGGCAAGCCTCGGCGTGCAGAGCTTCGATCCGGTCGTCCAACAGGCCATCAACCGCCCTCAAAGCTTCGAACAGACCGCCGTTTCGGTCGAGCGGTTACGCCACGCCGGCATTTGCCGGATCAATTTCGACCTGTTGTATGGGCTGCCCGGGCAGACGGTCGATTCGTGCCTGGATACCGTCGGCAAATGCCTCGAATTGTATCCGGACCGGTTTTCGGCCTTTGGTTACGCGCACGTTCCGACCTTCAAGAAGCATCAACGCAAGATCGACGAATCGACTCTGCCCGACAGCGTCGAGCGCTATCTCCAATCCGAAATGGTAGCTGACACTTTGGTTGACGCTGGATACGTACGCGTAGGCCTCGATCACTTCGCCCTGCCGCATGACAATCTCGCTGTGGCGGCGAAGCAAGGCAGGTTGCGCCGCAATTTCCAGGGATATACTGACGATTGCGCAGGCGCGCTGATTGGCCTCGGTGCCAGCGCCATCGGCCGGCTGCAGCAGGGGTTCGTCGCGAATGCTGTCTCGACCAGGGATTATCTCGCTCGCATCACCGAGGATCGGCTCGCGACGGCGAAGGGCTATTTACTAACTGATGATGATCGCTACCGAGCGGAGATTATCGAGCGAATTATGTGCGACATGACAATCGATCTCTCCGAGACGTCTCGCCGTCACGGCAGGGATCCGGATTCGGCCGTTGTCGATCATTCCCGGCTTGAAAGCCTTATCGCAGATGGCGCCGTCGTGTTTGACAATGGCCGGCTTTCCGTAGCCGGCGGCGCCCGGTTTCTGGTCCGGAGCGTCGCCTCCGCGTTCGACGCTCACCTCGCTCGGTGCGGGGCTACGCACAGCGCGGCGGTCTAATCGTGCGAACGGCGGCCGTGCCACTCTAATCATCCCGCACTTCAGCGACCAGTGAACTGGTATGCCCGGTTCGGGCTGATCTCGTGATCGTGGAGCATCCTATTTGTCCGCCACTTTGATGGTCACGCGTCGACCTGCCCATCCATTCCAAACAGAGTTCCAAACCTTCACCAGAGTGGAACCGGACAGACTGCCTGCGCAGCTAGATCAACAAGAAACCCCTCATGCATTGATTGGTCGAGTAATCCTTGCGGTCGCGTTTGCTCGCATCGTCGCGCCGATCCAGCGGCAGGCAGGCGCCGCTAATTGCACTTAAGGCGGCCGGGGCATCGCCAGCCGTGGTCTTCGCTCGCCTCGGCAAACCGTTGTGAACGGGGCTCATCGCGGACAAACCTTGGTCTAGTCTTCCCATACTCGACTACGTTGGTCGCATACCACAGCATGATTGAGCCACGCTGAGCCGTGCTTTAACTTGGGTTCAGATTTACGGCGAATGTCCTCGCCGGGAATCGGACCATCGGCTGTCCTCCCTGCGCCGGTGGAAGTCGGCGATGTGTCAGCGTCGCTCCTCTCAGACTTAACTTTCGCCCGGCCTGCTAAACGCGGCCGGGCGTTTTTTTGTCCGAGCTCGGTCGAGACGATCCAGAGCGCAAACGCGCGATGAGCGGATCAGCGTCCTGGAGGAGAGAGCCAAGCGCAGGATCAACGACTTGGCCGATCGGATGCCGCGCGCAGTTGCCGGGCGGCGGCGACCATATTGATCAGCGCCGGGCGAACCTCCTCCCATTTGCGCGTCTTCAGACCACAGTCCGGATTTACCCAAAGCTGCGAGTCCTGCAACCGCTGTCGAGCCAATGCTATCAGCTCCTTCATTTCCCCTGCCTCGGGAATGCGGGGAGAATGGATGTCGTATACGCCCGGCCCGATTTGATTGGGATATTTGTAATTCCTGAACGCGTCGAGCAGCTCCATCTTCGAGCGAGACGTCTCGATCGAGATGACATCCGCATCCATTGCAGCAATGGCGTCGATGATGTCATTAAACTCCGAATAGCACATGTGCGTATGAATCTGGGTTTGATCTGCAACGCCTGATGAGCATATGCGGAAGCTATCGACGGCCCATTGAAGGTAGGTCGCCCACTCCGATCGGCGCAATGGCAACCCTTCGCGGAGGGCCGCTTCGTCGATCTGGATCATGCTCGCACCGGCTATCTCGAGATCACGGACTTCGTCGCGGATCGCCAGTGCGATCTGCCGGCAGACCTCGCCTCTTGGAATATCATCGCGAACAAACGACCAGTTCAAGATCGTTACTGGTCCGGTCAACATCGCCTTCACCGGCTTACTGGTGAGTGATTGCGCGTAGAGCCACCAATCCACGGTAATCGGTTTTCGCCGCAAAACATCGCCAAACAGAATCGGTGGCCTGACACAGCGCGAGCCAAAGGATTGTACCCAACCATTCCTGGTAAATGCGAATCCGGCGAGTTGCTCACCGAAGTACTGCACCATGTCATTGCGCTCAAACTCGCCATGCACGAGGACGTCCAGCCCAATGTCCTCCTGCCAACGCAGAGCGCGCGCGGTCTCCTCCTTGAGGAACTTGTCGTATTGCTCGTCGCTCATGGCGCCTTGCGCATGTGCTGCGCGGGCGTTACGGACCTCTGGGGCTTGCGGGAAAGATCCGATCGTCGTGGTGGGAAAGGCCGGCAGTCCAAAGCGTTTGCGCTGGATCTCGGCTCGACGGACAAATGGGCTGGCGCGCCGGCGCATGGCTTGGTCAATCGCTCGCATCCGTACCGCGAGATTGGCATCGCGGATCTTTTGTGAAGTCCGGCGGAACGTCACGGCCGACTCCGATTCAGCGAGACTTTCAGCAACATTCTGATCACCCGCGAGTGCCCGCGCCAGGATCGCGAGCTCACGCATCTTCTGTACCGAAAAGGCAAGCCAGCTTTTGAGATCGGATGCAAGTCCGGTCTCGAGTTCAACATCGACGGGCACATGAAGCAGCGAGCAGGACGGAGCGATCTGGACACGATCCCTGCCTAGCTTCGCAATGGCGGGATCCAGTTGCTGGCGGAGCGTCGACAGGTTCGACCGCCATACATTTCGTCCGTCGATGACGCCGAGAGACACGACGAGGTCACTTCGCCGGGCAGCAATGATCCGGTCCAACAGGTTCGGCGCGCGAACCAAATCCACGTGCAGTCCGGCAACGGGCATGTTCAAAGCTGTGTCCAGATTATCGCCGAGATCGCCGAAATAGCTCGCGACCATGATCTTGACGTCGGGTACTTCCTTGGCGAGCCGATCGTAGACGTGCAGCAAAGACTTTCGCGTCCCCTCCTCCAGATCAAGGACCAGGCAGGGCTCGTCGCTTTGAACCCAGTTTGCTCCCCGTTTGGCTAGTTCTTGCAGAACCTCGACATAAACCGGTATCAGCTCGTCCAGGAGCGACAGTGGCTGGAACGCTGGATCCGCACTCTTGCCAAGCTTCAAGAATGTGACCGGCCCGATCAGCACAGGGCGGGTCTGGAATCCGAGGGCTTTGGCTTCCTCGTACTCCTCGATGGGTTTTCGAGAGGATAGGCGGAACGTCTGTCCCCGATGAAATTCAGGGACCATGTAGTGGTAGTTGGTGTCGAACCACTTGGTCATCTCCTGTGCGGGCGCGCCATATCCGCCCGATCCGGGGCTGCAACTCGCATTCTGGCGGTCCCACTGTGAACCGCGGGCCATCTCGAAGTACGTCTTGAGCGAAACCGGCTCAATTTTCGACGCGTAGACTTCCGGGATGGCACCAACCATGACAGAGGTGTCGAGCACCTGATCGTACAACGAGAAATCGTTGGACGGAATGACGGTGACACCGAGGGATTTTTGGCGGGCCCAGTTCGCAGCGCGCAGGCCCGCTGCGTCCTCGAGCAATTGCGGTTCGCTGATTGCGCCGGCCCAGTAACTTTCAAGCGCGCGTTTGAGCTCGCGTCTTGGACCGATCCGAGGCGTTCCAAGCGTGGCAACCGGAAGGGAGAGAAGAGACATAGCGCTAACCCCGTAGTTGGGGGCAAAGGCCATGGCGGACGCAAGCACGATCGCCCGAGGGCGGCTGCTTGGCGTACCACCGGGACACCCCGCCCGTGGACGTACATGTGGTTGAGGCAGGTCTCCTGGCTCGCGGGTCATCGCCGCTGTCCGGCCTTCCCGAAGCCGCACGGGCTTCAGTGACTTTGTTGGACAGCGGCTCGCCGCTTACAGTTGCGGGGGCAGCGCCGGCCTGTTCACCGGCTTCCCTCTTAGCTCCGGATCCAGCGGGACCGGAGAACCTCTACATTTCGATTATCTGCAACAGACCTCTTCCGTCAACCTCTCACATGAATCTCTCACGTTAATGCTGCCGTCATCGACGACTCAAATGGCGATTCATCGAAGGCGGACCACGAGTGGAAGCTCTCTCCAATATAGCTGTCGAAAGGATTGTCGAAGGCTCAAGTCGCGGCGCTTCGAGCGTGCGGGCATTCCTGTCTTTCGACAGTCAAGAACGGCCGCCTCGGCGCAAAAAAATGCCGCAAACCATCAGCATGCCCGGCGCGCATGTTGATCTGCGTGCCAACCAATCTTAGTAGGCGACTTGCGGTCCGTGATGCCGACAATGCGCAGGAACTTGAGCACTGGGAAACCCGCACTGAAAATGGCTGCTTGGAGCGCAGTTGGCGTCTTTGCTGTCACCGTCTTTGCGGTCCGCCTGTTCGGGTTGTTGGTGAAAGAGTTCATGAATCAATCCGTCAGACAGATGCTCTCGAGAATGTCGAGCAACTCGAGAGGAAGTAGCGCGATTAGATCGTTTCTCGCTTACCGGCCGGCGCGATTGGAAACAGCGGCTGATCAAACCATGAATGCGGAGCCGAGATGGCTGGACGATTGGCCGAGCACTTAGGCAGATACGGGCGCTCCATATCATTGCCTGCCTGACGATACCTCGCTTCCGAACGATTCCACACGCCCGCCGGTGATGAGCGTTTTTTACTTATTAGCATCTGCGAGCCGGTAGAGATCGCGGGCGTTTGGGTGACCATACCGCGAGGACGGTCGATAGCATTTACAAATGCTTCCCGATTTTTATCCATAGATCACCGCGGCCTTCGCCTGCGCCAAGCCCGCGCGGATCGGCGGAATGCAAACATTGAAGCGAGCGGAGGTCGGAAAGCGGACAAACGCTGCACTAATCCGGCGCGATTTGCCAGGTATTTCCTGGCACGAAGGATGCAGGCTCAAGGTGCCCAGGCTCCTCCCCCTGGGCAGGTCCAGCACAGCAAAATGATTTGTAGCTGGCCCACTGAAGTTAGCGGCGCGTGACATCGAGCGGACAGCGCCTGCTCGCGCGGGACATCGGCAGGCGCCCGCGTCACGTTGCCGCTAACTTCTTCCAATCGAGGACAGATTGAAGGCTGCCGCTTTGACGCGTAGATGAAAACCGATGGTCCGGCCGTTATGAAGAGAATGTCTGCAAGAGGCGTGTACCGTCTTTGTCAATCGCTGATTTTCCTTGTTGGGCTGGTTGCGGCGGTCAACAGTGCGCAAGCCGGCGAAAACGCGCTCGTCGAACGCGTCAAGTCTACCTGGCGAGCACGAGACGGTGAGACAATCGAACACATTGTCTCAAAGGTCTCCAAAGTGGCGCACTTCGTCCCGCGAAACTGGGGAATCGCCGAAGGCATCGACCACACAGAGTATGTTTATCTTTCCTGGACCAGACATCAGGATAACAGTTCAGACGAACATTACGTTATTACCTGGAAAGTCGGGACCGACGGAAAGATTGAAGTTGCGTCTCCCTATGCAAAGCCCATTGAACTCGGCTGGCGCGCCCTGGCGCTTTCACTCATCGCCAGTGAAGTCACCGACGGCGAAAAAGACGTAAACCTTGGTTTTCTGCATGATCCGGTCAATTTCAACTTTGTGACGACCGCGCAGGGCAAGCTCGGAAATCTTCTCCGGCACGGCCGTTGTCATATCATCGAACCTGTTGTCGTGGATTACGTTACGGCGGCGAATGACAAGCCTGCCGAGAAAGCGCACCGGTGGCGCGTTCTGCTGCTGGTGAATTGCAACATACCAGGCCCCCGCGACTTTACCGAAAATGGGGTCATCACCTTCGAGAAGCGCGAGGGACACGAATGGGAGCCGCAATCTTTCCTTGCCAAGAGGATTGCGACTTTTCCTCCCGGCTCCTGGTTCCATCATATAGAGCCAAACGAACGGGACGCGCTGGAGGGGGTTCGAAAGGCCTCGACAAATGATCAGGATGGCAGCCCTAAGCGCTGAGCGCTTAGGGCCGACAGCAGGACCCCGGGCTGGAAATTGATGCGTCCAGCAATACCAGCTGGGGCAAGCCTGGCTCCCGCCTGCAAGCCCCAATCGGAAAAGCCAGGCATCAGGATGGCTCTTGCCGCTTCAGACGAGTAGCCGCGGCGGAACCGGTACAAAAAGACACGTCCGAGCTCTCGCCAGAGCGCCATTCACCTTTCATGGACCAAGCGAGGGATGCTGACGCCAAGCCAGATCCGGCGTGCGCGCAGCGCATCGCGCGACCAACAAGCACCCGCGGGAGCGAGTGCAGCGACGAGACCGGATTAAGAGGGACCCCGGGAACGGGGCAGTGATAGCGACGCCGGCATCCTCGATGGCGGCGGGCCCCTTTCCCGAGTGCCCCCGGCGGGGAGCTCCGCAGCCTTGCTGCGAGGATCGAAGATGGAATTGAGCCTGATCTAAACTTCCTCGCGCGCATTCGTCTGCGCGTCATAGATCTTGATTTGAAGCGTGGGAAAACGCTTCTTTAGTTCTGCTCCACCAGCTCGGGCGCCATCTCTGGTTACGAATTCGGCTTTGAGTCGGCCGTCGACTTCAAGCGCGTAATATGAGACCGGCAGTTCAGGGGTGGCCACAATCATTTCAATCCCATTGTGCAGCGAGGCAATTAAACATGAGTATTAGGGTGAGTCGCCTAAGCCCGGCCAGCGCTAACTGCCGCAATGCCCTGAGTGCCGACACGTGTTGTGGATTGATTCATCGCTCTGAAATGACAACCACGTCCCCACTCGCGAGGACGCCTTTGCACCGCAAGCCCGCAAAAACCGGTCTCGTCAGTCCGCACGCTCGTCAATGCCGAGCCGCGCTTTCTTCCGCTCGAGCATAAAGGCCAGCCAGGCGTAGTGGAAGTTATTCGCCCGCAGCATTTCGGAGCGCATAAGGTCGCGGATACGGGCCACCGTGTGAGTGAAGCATGGTGGCTTTATACCGTGAGACCAAGCGGGAGTCCGATCTCTTTGAGCAATCACTCCTATCGTGCCCTGTCCAGGCCTCCACCATGTGAACCGCGTTCAGTTCTGTCGAACGATAGCAGTCAATGAGGTTCAGCAACGCGGATTCTTCCGCTTGGCGGCGAAGACTAGCACCCGTTCGGTTCTCCCGAGCCCTTGGAGAAATGCCGTGTCAAGCACCGCATTCTTGGGACGCGAGCCCCGCGCTGAAACATGCGCGATCTCTTCTTCAGGTTCAGAGCGGGAGATTTGATCGGGGAGTGGCAGAGTTGAGCTTCAGATGCCAGCAGCACTTCGGAAAATGCCTCCCAAAAGAAATCTCTTGAATCTCACCCAGCGTCAGGTCGTAGCCTGAAAAGCAAGCTTCCACAAAAGCATCGTCGAACGGTGCTGACCAGATGACGGACCTTTGCGGTCAAGCAGTCGGCTGTGACGCCACCAGATCGCTGGAATTTTGTAACCCGATGAACCAAGAGCGAAAGGATACCAGGATGAAGTACCGCGTAATGATGGCAGCATTGCTCGCTATCATCGCGTCTCCTGTTTGTGCGGCGAAACTGAGCGGTACTCCCCAAATCCTCGACGCCAACATGATAGAAATCGAGCAAACGCGGATTCGGCTCTCGGGTATCGAGGCCCCTGAGACCGATCAGATTTGCCTGGATGCTCATGGTCGGAAATGGGCCTGCGGGGTAGCTGCTCGTGACGCACTTATCAACTACTCGAATGGACGAATATGGGATTGTCAGACCGCAGGAGTCGACAAGTACGGCAGGTCTCTCGGCAGTTGCTTCATCGAGGGCCAGGACGTGAACGCCTGGATGGTAAGCTCCGGTTGGGCACTATCATCCGATCCATCCACCCATGTTTACGTTATCAATGAGGTGGTGGCGAGCAATGCCTTTGCCGGCTTGTGGTCGGGGGCATTCATCACCCCCTGGGACTGGCGCCACCGCAACAAGAGCACGATTGTTGTCGGCGCGAGCTCGGTGCCGAACAAGGCCCAGGAACTCCTGCTCGGATCCGCTCTGCTATCTGACCCACCCTCGCCCGACTGCCTGATAAAGGGCACCGTCGACGGTACTGGTGAGCGCACGTATCACTCTCCGGGGCAAATCAGTTACGGACAAATCGACATGACGAAGAAGCCGGCTGAACGCTGGTTCTGCAGCGAAAACGAGGCCGAAGCCATGGGGTGGCATAGAGCCGCGCGATAGGTGTTCTACCATGCATGCAAACCATACACAGGGCACCCCCTATCCGGCCGACGTCGCGCCTTCGCGCCGCTCGCTGTTGCTGTTCGCTGTCTCGGCGTTGGTCGTTCCGTTTGCCGGCAACATTGTCGCCGCGAAGCAAGCAACAGCACCGCCGAAGCAGGATAACCAGCTCTCGCCCGATACTGCGCTGAAGCGGCTGATTGAGGGTAACGACCGTTATGTACAGAGCGTGTCGCGAGGGCGCGATCTCGAACGCGAGCGCCGACTTCTAGTCAATGGTCAGAATCCATATGCGGCGGTTCTGAGCTGCGCCGATTCGCGGGTAGCGCCCGAGCTTGTCTTCGACAGCGGACTTGGTGATTTATTCGTATGCCGCCTGGCCGGTAACTTCGTCAACGATGACACGCTAGGTAGCCTGGAGTATGCTGTTGCTGCACTAAACACGCCGTTGATCATGGTACTCGGTCACGATCACTGCGGCGCGATAGACGCTACCATCAACTCGCTTGACGAAGGCAAGCCGGCGCCGGGACATATCCGCTCCCTCGTCAGCGCGCTCGCGCCTGCCGTAAGAGGGGCGCGCCACCAGCCAGGTGACAGTTCGGCCGATGTGATCCGGCAGAATGTGATCGACAACGTCAATAAGCTCAAATCCGCCAGCCCGATCCTGAACCCGGCTGTCGAGCAGAAAACACTAAAGATCGTCGGCGGTCTATATCGGCTCGAAACCGGCAGGGTCGACGTATTGAGCTGACGCTGATGCCTTCGCGCGATCGCCCAGCCGGTGTTAAGCGGGAACCCTCTACGCCTCTCGAAATAAATGCTCCGAAATCTGGTAACCTCACTGGCCCCAGCTCCAATATTTTGGTCCTCTGGAGCGTTATGAATGAGACGCCCGCCGCTAGAGGGGTCCAGCGCGGCTGTATAGGGATGCCCTTTGATCTCATAGGTCATATCTCGGCTGGTCAGCGTCAGGCAGGAGACCCAAGTGGTTCAGTCTCTCGACCATTTGCCCGGGGCGGATTGGGTGCCGTGGGGAACGGCGAATGAGGCCTCGTATGCCGTCTCCTCATGCACCTGCCATCCCTCGGCGTTGCTTTCTCGATCCATCATCAGATGATAGTCACCTGCCGAGCTTGGCCGTCTTCGGGGCCCGATCACTCGTGCTTAACAGGGGCCCCAGCGATGCTGCTCCAACGACATTCATGAACCTGATTGTCGACCGTGACGCGGGGCGATCCGCCGATCGGCCGGCATGTAAGCCTTCAATATCGAACAGCCTGAGAAGCCATCCGACGCGGATCGTCCGACCTTTGGCCATCAAGCAGGACTAAAGATTACATACAGGAGAATTGCGATGGCGATGGCGGTCCAGCCCAGCGATGATACGAAGAGTGCTACTCGCGTCGACATGGGGCTTTTTCTCTTTCGTCAGCCAACGAAGCGGCCGCCAGTACCGTAATGAGCAGCCTCGTCGACTTTAAGTCGAGTTTATATTTGCGTCGCATAAAGCGGAACTAACGAGCGCAGGACTTGTGATCACCGATCGGCGGGAGGATTTGCGCGCGCCGGCGCATTCCTTGGAGGATCGTTGACCGATCCGAATATCGACCAGCATCACGATTGTGGAACCTCATCGTAGCTTACCCCAGGTCTCTTCGACCAACGCATCGATCATCTCGGATACATCATCTGGCTCGACATTAAGTGTTAACGAAATCCGCAATCTTGCCCTGCTCGGGGGCACCGGCGGTCGTATTGTTCGGACATCAAAACCGCGCGCCTGCAGTGCTGCGGCCAGCCGCATCGTGCGAGCGTTGTTACCGACCCTGTAGGGAACGATCTGTGAGCTCGAACGGGTCGGGCGGCCGCAGATGGCGAGCTGACGGTGTGCAAAATTGATAAGATCGATCAGGCGTCGCCGCCGCTCAGGCTCCTCCTGTACAATCAAAAGCGCCTGCCGAACAGCGATTGCCATCAGGGGCGATGGCGCGGTGGCGAAAATAAATGGACGGCAGCGATTGATCATGAAATCGCGCAATACGCTGGACGCAGTGACAAGAGCACCGGCCGCGCCTAGAGCCTTACCGCAGGTGTGGACCACCAGAATATATTCGCGTCCCTGGTAGGGCGCTGTGAGCCCCCGCCCCTGCTCGCCGTAAATGCCTGTGGCATGGGACTCATCCACAACCAGGAACGCCTCGTAACGTTTAGCGATTTCAACCAGATCTGCAAGCGCCGCCAAGTCACCGTCTATACTGTAGAGGCTCTCGACCACGATCCAGACGCGCCCTACGCCGCCTTTGGCGCGCCAATTGCCAATCGTGTCTTCAACAGATTGAGGATCATTATGGGCTGCTATCCGGAACTCAGCTCGGCCGACGCGCGCGCCTTCATGAAGGCTGGCGTGCACGAGCGAATCGAGAACCAGCAGATCGCCTCGCTGCGGCAGCGTTGTCAGAACAGCGAAGTTTGCGATGTACCCGCTACCGAAGAACAGCGCTGTCTCCGCCCGAAAGAAGCGCGCCGCTTCCGTTTCGAGAGCTTCGTGTTCCTCGCAATTGCCGCGCAGGAGCCGTGACCCGCCAGCTCCGATTGGCGTTCCAGCCTTGAGCGTCGCGAACAGAGCCTCCTTCATACGTGGCGCGCTCGCCAGTGCCAGATAATCGCTGGAGGCAAAATCAACACCTGCGCGTGACCTGCGGCCCCACCGCCGGCCCTCTTCTCTCATAGCATCGACGGCCGCGGCATAGCGCTCAAGCTTGCTTGGTTGAGTTAAGTTCATGGCTCGATCCAGCCTATGGCATCGAAAGGGAAGACGAGGGAACGCCGCGCAATCTTTGATCCTTTTAGAACGCAGCTGCTTGCCCTCAAGCAGAGCGACAGGCAACCTTTGCGCCTTCCCATGGCTGCAGCCTGTCAATCGGAGGTGCCAGTCCGGATCTCGGAACGCTTCGATCACGTAAACGGCGGTCGTCGCTTCGGCTTTTATAAGTCACATCTTGTCCGCTCAAGCGGCTATCCTGGCCACGCGGCCGCCGAATCGATCAAGTCTTTGTCCAGCAATCTGACGCGGGCCACTGGAGCGCGACGTATTTGCAGGACGTTCTACGGCATGCTGTGCAGAGCGGCAAACCACCGCGATACTTACCGCCGAGTCGGTCAACGCGATGAAGAGGAGCGTTGGGAAGGCGCCTTTCGATTTGGGCCACCACGACCACCAGCGCAGGCTCAAACGTCTCAGGGACGTTGCTAAATGAGCGTTCTCAAAGTCGAGCCACAGCTGCCACCAGTCAAATAGAACTGGCATTTCTGGCCTGATCTCCACATGCTCGCCCACTCCGGCGCTGCTGCCGCAGCTGAATCGTTGACATCGCACAGAGACACTAGCGCCTTTAATCTCTAATCTCTTGCGCCCGAAAAACGCTTTACAGGAAGGCCCGATGAGAGGACGAGCCTTGCGCTGGGCACTCTTGCACTCGCAGAAAGTCATGTTGGCAGATTACTGTTTGCCATTCGCGCGCAACTTCGGCACGAAACGGACAAACGCGCAACATGGCAGCGAGTGTGATGCAATTGCATCACAATTGTTCGATACGCACGAACCTTTCCAACGCCATTGCCGATTGATGTGGCGCGCGTCACGGCAACCGGAGCAGCGCCGCGGTGCAGCTAATGCGACAGTCACGTTCTGACCGGTTCGGGTCGCGAGCTCGGACGTGTCAGGATTCGTGACATGGTTTGTTCACTGCCCCGAATAAGTTCAGTCCGAGCGAGTTCTGACGGCAGACCGGAACTCGCAACGCATCGCTGGGATAGGTCGAACAATCCAACTTGGATTAGATTTAACCCGCCGATGTGTAGCGTTAATTCGCAAGGCAGCTACTCCTTCCGAACTCATAACGCTTTCGGAAACCGAAACGGAACAGCTCGTTGCGTGCGCAATGGTTGGTACAGTACGTGCGTTCGGACGGTACAAGGCTTAACCGATGGTGAAACGTGAAGATCTGCTCGCCTGGCCAGCTCGTGGTATCACTTGCCATCGGGGACCTGGCGAGCTCTAATCAGGTCCCGTTGCGCGTGCAGCGAGGAGGCACGGGAGTTAGGTCGTTCTTCGGAGTGGTGCAAGGGGTAAACAGCGACAAATGCCGGCGCGTGCTGGCATTCGGTGGTAACATTGGCTTTGCATCGAACGTTCCTTACAACAAAGAGCGGCGACATATACGGGCACCCGCGCGCGCCAACGTCGATCGCTATCTGAGCTGTCGTGTAGCACTGATCTCACCAGCAGGGTGCTGGGCAAACGATGCACGTCTCGGACACAAGGCGGTCGCGCGGTCTCTTGGCTCGGCTATGTATCTTGGGTGCCTTTGCAGCGATACGCCATATCGCCAAGTCGCAGTGACGGCAAATGACCGAGGCGGGCGCGTCCTTGGTCGAGATCCATTAACAGTCATTCACCTCGCGTCCTGTCCGCTTGAAGACGCGATGAGGCTGGAACCAGACACAGTTGTCGCTAACATCCCGCTGACCCGGCTCGTGCCACGCGATTTATCTTCCACGGAAACACAGCCAACAGGCCCTGTTTGATGGCACATCGATTGCTGGTGAGACGATAAACGGATCCGGTCCGCAAGTCTCCAACTTCCCAGTTTGAGAAGAGATGGAAACCAAGCGCTATCGTCAACTTTCGCAGCCTGGTCGAAGGGATTAGGACGGATGCCGCCGACGCAGTTGTCTGCTTACCGTTCCAACCTCAAGGGCAGCGCCGATTGGCCATGTGTTGCTCAGCCTTCGGACCCCTCGCGACCGTGTTGTTGATCCGATCCAGTTCGGCAAGCGGTTTGGAGAGGGATGAGTCTGCGGGGCTGGTCACGATCAATATCAACTGCGGCAATCGGCGATCTTCTCCGGCTTCAGTCAATACGGCCGGCTCAGCCATGCGCTTCGCAATCTCCATCAATGACCGGCCACACCGCTGGTTGTCTTAGCACCGAGGACAAACATGAACGCTCCACCAGGAACGATCGCGGCAGAAACGGACGTTTCCACTGCAACGAGTGATGATCTGTCGCCGTTGTTGGCCGATATCCGCGCGCGCCGTAGCGAGTTTGCCCGCGCGCAGAAGGTTCCAGATGACGTTATTCAGGCATTCAAACGCGTTGGCGTTTACCGGGCTTTGGCCGACAAACGCTTTGGCGGCGACGAGAGAACGCCTGCAGATTTTTGTCGCCTGATCGAGCGTATTTCCGAAGCGGACGGATCGGCCGGTTGGGTCGCCAGCTTCGGCGACGGGGCTCGCTACCTCTCTGCTCTCCCCGAAGACACGCTTTGCCGCGTATATACCAATGGACCTGACGTGGTGTACGCGGGTGCAGTCTTCCCGCTCCAGCCCGCTCAACGATGTGCCGACGGGTTTGTCGTGAACGGCGTGTGGCCCTTCGCAAGCGGATCACCCGGCGCGGAGCTAATTGGTGTTGGAATCACTCTCGACGATGATCCTACAGGCGGACTTGCACGTATAGCCGTGATGCCGGCCGACAAGGTAACAATCCGTCCCAATTGGGAGGTCATCGGCCTGCAAGGCACCGGCAGTCATGACATCGTTGTCGATAATGTAATCGTACCAGAGGAATGGACGTTGATTCGCGGCGGTCCACCGGCTTTCGACGGGCCCCTCCATCGTTACCCTTCGGTGACTTTTGCTGCGCAGGCGCATGCGATTGTGGGCATCGGCATTGCGCGCTCCGCGTTAGACGAGGTGATTGTCATGGCCCGGAGCCGCGCCTCGATTACTGGAGCGCCAGTGATGGCAGAGCGCGGCTACGTTCAGCTGGAGGCCGCCAGAGCCGAAGCCATGCTGCGCTCCGCACGCTCCTTCTTTTATGAAGCCACCGAGGAGCTATGGAACGAAGCTTTGCAGGATGCGGTGCAGTCGAATACGACGAACCTGATGCGCCTTGCCGCGACCAACGCCGCCCGAGAGAGCGCTGAGGTTTGCAAGATCGCGAGCAGTCTCGCAGGAACGCAATCACTCTATTCGACAAGCAATCTCGCGCGCGCGATGTGCGACAGTTTCGTGGTTGCGCAGCACGCAGCCTTAAACGAAGGAACACTTCAGAGCGCTGGCCGTCTCCTGCTCGGAAGTTCAGCACCGGCAGGGTTTCCATGAGGACCGGCCATCCAACAGCAGCCTGCGACAAACTTGCAGCCATTGAGGTAAAGAGCTCTCGGGCTGAGCCGGGATAGCACTCTGTTGCATCTCATTGTGTTCTAGGGAGATCCCCGCCGCAGTAGAGCGTGCGACGGAGGGACGCTGCCCAGCCTATTCTGTTTGCAACCGCTCACCTCGAGGGACAACAACGGTCTCCCAGACGCTGCGAAACACGTGAACTATGGATAGTACTGTGCCATAGGCATTCGGCTTCTTAGGGTCGTAGTTCACTCTACCCACCGACGAGCGATTCCGCACTCATCGACTTCACCATTTGTTCGTTACGTACAAAGATTGCGCGTGAGCGATCCAGCGTCTGTCAATGTGTCCCTGTATGGGCTCGATGCCGCATTAAAGTCACCAATGAACGGCGCTTGGTGCAATGGAAGATACGTAGGCAACGAAACATCGTCATCAGATCGTCGCGCCTCATTCCGCTGCGACATCACGCCGGGAACATCCTTGTGATCCGTACCAGAATCAAATCATGATAGATCATCGCGATCCAACATGAACGATTCAGCAAAAGCCCAGCCACGTAGCGCCGACGGCATCGCGGCGCCTCTGCGGCACGCAACTTTCCGTCGTATCTGGATTGCGAGCCTCCTGTCCAATGTCGGCAGCTTGATACAAGGTGTGGGTGCAGCCTGGGCGATGACGCAGATGACGTCATCGGCTGACAAAGTGGCGTTGGTGCAGACCGCGCTGTTGCTGCCGGTGATGCTGATTTCAATACCAGCGGGCGCAATCGCCGATATGTACGATCGCCGCATCGTGGCATTGGTTTCGCTTGGCGTCGCGCTCGCCGGCGCAACTGGCCTTACGGTGGCCGCCTGGCTTGGCTTGGCCACACCGAACGTCTTGCTCGTACTCTGCTTCGTGGTCGGCAGCGGCATGGCGCTTATGGGACCGGCCTGGCAATCATCCGTAAGCGAACAAGTGCCGTTGGAAGCGCATCTACCTGCGGCCATTGCGCTGAATGGCATCAGCTACAATATCGCACGGAGCGTCGGCCCGGCGATCGGCGGCGTGGTGGTAGCTAGCGCTGGTGCAGTGGCCGCATTCGCTCTCAATACGCTACTCTATCTGCCGCTGATGGCCGCATTATTCCTTTGGAAGCGTGCCCGTGCCCCCTCACGCTTGCCGCCTGAAAGATTGAGCCGCGCAATGATATCTGGCGTGCGCTACATCAGCAATTCGCCATCGATCAAAGTCGTATTGCTTCGTACCCTTGTAACCGGCGTCGGAGGCGGCGCGATTACTGCGCTGATGCCTCTGGTCGTGCGGGATGTATTGCATGGCGACGCCCAGACCTACGGCATTATGCTTGGTGCTTTTGGCGTCGGGGCCGTGGTCGGCGCGTTGAACATTGCCGAGATCCGCAGGCGGATGAGCGGCGAGGCTGCGGTTCGCGCCTGTGCATTGGCAATGGGCGCGGCGATGGCTGCCGTGGCGCTTAGCCGCCAGCCGCTATTGACCGCGGCCGCGCTGGTCCTGGCAGGAGCCGTGTGGATGCTGACATGGGCGGTGTTCAACATCGGAGTTCAGCTGTCGGCGCCACGCTGGGTGACCGGTCGCTCGCTCGCGGCCTATCAGGCGGCGAGTTCAGGCGGGATTGCCGTCGGCAGCTGGGCGTGGGGCAATCTGACGGACGCGGCCGGCGTTGAAACCGCGCTGCTGGTGTCGGCCGCGCTGATGCTCGCCTCAACACTCATCGGCCATTGGCTACCGATGCCCCGTGTCGGCGCGCGGGGTGAAGAGCCCGAGCTGCTCGCCGATCCCGAAGTACGGCTCGCGTTGACTGGACGTAGTGGGCCGCTCGTCGTCGAGATCGAATACCGGATTGCACAAGAGAACGCCCGCGCGTTTTACAACGTCATGCAAGACGTGCAAGTGTCCCGCCAGCGCAACGGTGCCTATGGCTGGTCGATCGCGCGCGACATCGCCGATCCCGAATTGTGGACCGAACGCTATCACTTTCCGACCTGGTTCGACTACTTGCGCTGGCGCAACCGCCCGACCCAATCGGAACGTGCCCTGGAGCGGCGGGCCGTTCACTTCCACATCGGTCCTGCACCGGTACGTGTTCGCCGCATGCTGGAAAGGCCATTCGGTTCGGTACGCTGGACGGACGATTCGCCTGAGCAAGCGAGGTCGGAAATGTCGCCGAAGACGACAAACGCGGCAACCGCGGCAAACGCGCGTAGCTGGCGCCTTCGGCTAACCAAGTAACCCGGTTTGCCCGAAGCTGCGAAGCGCTGTCGGACGGATGTGCTCGATGCAGGAGGTCTGTTTTGGCCGACTGTAGAGCTAGTTTAAGCGAAAGCGGCCCGCCAGCGAACACGATCTCCTGACTAATGCCTGCGGCGTCGCTCGAGCACTGACGCAGTTCTCACCGGCGAAGAGCAGCTCATGCGTAGTACAAGATGCCGCACACACAAATTTGGCTGTCCGGTCGGCAGTCGCGGAGGATCGAAGACGTGCAGGGATCCGACTTTGTCCGTGGTGATCGATCTATAGGCGTCCTGTTGCTGTCCGGCCCCTTGCGGTCTATCGCGAGCATGCAAACCGCAAAACCGATCGAAAGTAAGCCAAGCGCGACAATGTGTACAAAGCGGGAAAACGCCGTACTGTGATCGCACGGAACAAAACTTATTGTTGTCGACAGACGCTCGGTGTACGCGGGAGTCCCTCGGGCTAAGCGGTAGGATAATGCTTTGCAGCATCCGTGTACGGCTCCTGCGCCGCTGGACGTACCTGCTCGCATCATAACCAGGAAGCCGAGCGGACGCTGAGCCAATTTGTCAGTGATGCGACAATGATCCTCCGCTGAGCTCAGCCTTAATGGAGGAGCTTCGCAACCGAAAATCGAGGCACGGCACGGATGGACTATGCCGCGAATACGTCTTTAGCGACCTTGAGTGGTGACGCCTTAACGGATTTACGAGCCGGCTTCGCCGCAAATTTCATTGGCGCCTTCGTGAACGGATTGACGCCGATGCGGGCTTCAGTAGGAGGTTTGCTCACAACTGACATTTTCACCATGCCGGGAATGACGAACTCCCCGCAGTCATGCAATTCTTTGTAGCCTACAATCGCCAGCTGCTCAATTACGGCCCTTACGTCAGCTTTGGGAAGCTGCGTTCCATTAGCAATCGAGTCAATTAGCTGGCTCTTGGTCATCTTGGACATCATGACACCTCTCGACGAGGCAGAGAACGGTCTCGAATTGACGAACTCCGCCGGTACTCCTCACATTGAGCATGGCAACGTGCAAATTGTTAGGCCGTTGCCAAGTTCCGGAAGTGGTGCCTTTAAAAGCTATCGTAAGCGAAAACACAAGGCTAAGTTCCGTGTGGCGGCGCTTTGCCGATTCATGCGTCAGAAGATTGGTCGTTTCTCACCTGCCCGACTGGGCCAAGCGGCACGATATTGCACAGCCGCTTCCACCAGCCGGTGATCGATAGCGGAGACAGCTATTAGCCATATGTCTTGGCCGCACAGTTTTTATCGCTACCTTTTGCGTACATTCACTGATGAAGAGGCCCATGGCTGTCAGGCCGAAAGGGATCCGTGCAGCTTCGCACGCCACCGAGCGGTGGTCCGACGCACAAGCAATTCAAGTCCGAAACAGGCCTATCCGCTCCCTTCATTCACGTCGCATGTCCAACTATGGTTGCGTTGAATGTCGGTGCGATTAATGTCGCAAAACCCATGCTCTCCGGGAGCGTGATGGTTGCCCAGCAAAGTAAACAGCTGAGGGGCGTGTGCAGCAAACTGGACGGCTCTATGGGAGAGCCCTGCCGCTCACCGACGCCATTGTCGAGGAAGCCCTGCGCCGCACCGAGGGAGTCGCCGCGGCTTTCATAAAGGAATTGATGCGGCGCATCGCGCAATCATCCATCGTGCGCGATGGTGGGAAGTCGGTCATCTCCCATGATATCGACCAGGCGCTGGATGACATGCTGTTAACGGGCGGACGGCTCAACATGAGGCTACTCGGGGGTGCACAAGGCGCACCATCACAACAGAATGATCGCGTGCGCCAAGTCTAGGACACGACCTTCTTTGACGGAATTTCACCAAATTCGCCATGATCAACATCGGCATAAAGCAGAGCACCGCATGCAAAACGCTGATCGTTGACTTTACCCGATCCTTGCACGGCCCGCTCCCCGGGTTCAACACCAGCGCGGGATCGAGGCAATCTGTAAGACCTGCATAGCGCAGGTCTATGAGCGATCGACAAGATAAATCGGCCGACGAGTGCCTGCAGACTTACATTCTTTCGTGCGACACGGATCACGCATGTGCATCGATCCACGCGGTTCGACCGGAGATTACGTGGCCCCGCCCCATGAAGAACAAGGGCGGGGCCGCTCCCCTCCCTCGGGGCGACGCCGCACTGCGGACCATAATGGCTCTTGCCTAACGTCCGTCACCTGCGGATTGACCGTTCGGTATACGGGCGAGCGGGTCAGCCGGATTGCGAATTTCGGCCCTCTGCGTTTTGCGTGACATTGCGCAAGACGAGTTCAGAAAGCTGCACGACCAGCTGTTTGAGACGCGCTATCTCCCGTCTGCAGCGCACCAGCTCACGCTCTTCATCTGTCGTTGTCGACAGTTCATAGCGGCTCCCAACCGCATGATTCATTTGACCCTCTATCCGACCAAATAACCGCGAACGACAATTCAAGCACACCCTATTGCCCCGTAATTGTACGGGAACATCGGCCATTCTACGCCACTAAACACTGTACGCAACGATCCAACTGTCTCGCCGAGCCGATCAATGCGTTATCCGCGCTACAGATCGGTCCGTTTCGTACATACGTAAACTTGCTGGCATGACGCGGCAGGACGTCGAGCTTTGTCCTCTTGGAGCCGGAACGAATAAACAATTCGGATTCCTCTTGGGTCACCTTGATGACAGAGCGCACCGCCCTGAAACCTATCCCAGAGGCGATCGCCATCCCAGCTGAGGAGGTCTGCCGATCGTGTTTCAGGGGTTTCAGAGCCGGCCGCCCGTTCGACGACGTCCATCCTCACTCATGATCGACCGCAAATTAGATACATTCTTGCGCAGCCAGACGAGCGCCCCCGGCTCCGGTAACTTTTGTTGGGTGCCGCCAGGACACGACGCGGAAGGCGTCTGTGTCGAGCCGACGTTGGCTGCACGCTCGTGAGCCTTGACGCTCGGTCGGAGGATATCGCAGCTCGGCGGTCCACTGCGGTCGCGCGCCATGTTTCGTCGTTCTCCAGAAGTAAGTGGTCTATCGTCGAGCTTTCAGGAATGGCCATAGGTCATCGTCCGGTACTTTTGTGGGCTATCCGGTATCCCCCCAGAGATCGCGTAAACTCGAATAGGAGAGTAGAAGAAATGTTGAACATCAAAGGGAACCATGCAGAATGGCCGCGGCCATAGCTGGTGGGGAAAGGTGTCGATATCGGCGTACCCCGGCGATAGAACGGGGTACGCTTGCCGCACCAAATGCTCATTGCGCGCCTACGGGGCGTCACAGGCTTGTCCGAGCGAGACCAAGCTGAGCTCGAAAGCATGCCTCACACCATCAAACGGCTTTCTCCGGGCGAGTGCCTGGCACGCCAGGGGGATCGTCCTGCAAGTTGTGCGGTCGTGATGGGCGGCTTTCTGTCTCGCCAAAGAGTGGCATCGGATCGGACTCAAATAACGTCATTCTATGTACCTGGTGACATCCCCGACCTGCACACCCTTCACTTCCCGGAAATGGATCGGGATCTCTGCAGCATCGGCATGAGCGTCATTGCCCTTGTACCCCACTCTTACCTTAGGGATATCCTCGCAAAGTCCGCTACGCTCACCCATGCGTTTTGGCGGGAGACGTTGATCCATACGGCGATCTATCGCGAATGGATCGAAAATCTTGGCTCCCGAGCAGCGCTGCCCCGACTTGCTCATCTTCTCTGCGAGATCGCCGCGCGGCTTGAGCTCGTCAGTCTTCTGGACAATGGTCGCTTCCATGTTCCGTTCACACAGCAAGACATCGCCGATGCATGCGGCCTTTCGACGGTGCACGTGAATCGGACAATCCAGGAGCTTCGGCGCAGGAAGCTTATTGAATGGAACGGACATGCTGTTGATCTTCTTCAGCGAGATCGGCTCGAATCGCTTGCAGAATTCCGTCCCTCCTACCTGATGCGCTGAATTGCTTCGGCCGTTTCTGCCTCCGCAGCTTTGTCAGACATCGCAGGCGGCATTCACCATTCGACAGGCAAGACCGAGCGCTGGGTTGTAATTGACTTTGAGGCGAATGCATTGCTCCTAGGCGACGCCGGCAAGATCCAGAAAATCTGCATTGTCAATCGCCAGGAGCTCGCGGCCATGGGAGAGCGATTTGCGTGTTGCCAGCACAGCTTTGGCGCTTAGCTGTGATGTGCCCGCCGAATGAGCCGCGCCGCGCAACTCCCCGGTAAAGAAGCTCGGATCGGACACCGAGCCCATCATACTCGAACCAATCCTGTCTAGTCTTGGTAAATGATCATCGCGCATTTGGGATCGTCGACACCGACCTTGTCATTCGGCTGGCTAACAAGACGCTCAAAAGGTGCGCTGAAGTTTCTCGGCCGCCAATCAGATAGCCCGTCAGCTTCTGGAAAGGTCAAAAGGCACGAGATCAGATGGAAAACATGACGCGCATCGCGTCTCGATTACAGTGTAGTACGCGACTATCAAATAACGATGCAACACGTACCTCTGCCCCCTCTCGAAGCACTTAGCTGATGGTAAAAGGCCGTCCGCTCGAATGTATGCGGGTCAGCTCAAAGAGCTTGTATCGCACGCGGCGTCACGTTGTATCATCTCAGAGTAGCTAACAAGGGAGCCCGAAAGGACCCACTGTTGCTGCCATGATGAGCGCTGATGCGGTCGGAAAATGTGCAGCAGAGGTTAACTTCACTGTTGCAACCATCATCCATGATGATGACGCGAAGGAGGAATACTCGCCGCCAGATTTGCCCGACACGATCCTTCGCAATTGAATTTGCGGTGAACTCTTTGCCGCAAATAACCGCCGGCAGCCCTCCCTCTGTCGACGGAAGCTGGCGCGATGCTTAGCAGCCTCGCTCCCCCAGACTGACTCCGCCCGGCCATCGATGAGGCCGGGCATTTTTTGCTGCCCATGAAGGGCATAGTTTCAGGTGTTCTTGCCGGCGTCTGATGATTGCGGAGAGTTGAGAACGAATTTTAATTACCGGTCGGTCCATCAGACCGGCTGAGTCACTCGCGATCAAACCGCGTACAATTAAGGGCGATGTGCGAGAGTGGCGACCGATCGACGCATTCCAGAACTGCGGCCTTAAAAGCTTCCACATGGCGTCGCGAAGCTGAACTTGCGAGCGTCTCTCGAACACGAAAATATACTTTGGTGCGAGCATCGGGACACATGTGGGTCGATTTGCTTTGAGAGCTCTAGATCTATCAAGTATCGCATTTCGAAAAGCCGCTTCATATTTATGCGGTTTGCTGCCTCGAAGGGCTTGAATCGCACGGGACGTCATATTGTACGATCTCAGATGATCCTTGGCAGACGAGCGAAGCCAAACCGGATAATCCGGAGCGATCGATGGATCAGCCGCGCGTCCAACGCTCGCGACGAGACTTAGTTCGATGGCACCTCCTCTCTAATGAATACGGCGCGATAGCGCATCGGCGATATTTGTTGCCAGAAGATGGGATAATGACGGCCGACATTGTTGATGTATGTGTAATCGGGAGTGGCGCCAGCGGCTTGATGGTCGCTCACGAGATCGCACAACGCGGATTGCGAGTACTCCTTCTCGAGGAGGGGCGAAGACTTCCTCCCGGAGCTTCGCTGGCGAGCGTCCAAAAAGACATGGATAGCGCCCTGGTGCAGTCAGCGGCAGGGACGTTGACCCCGTTGGGGCGTCCGTGGACCGTCAGCGCGCTCGGCGGCGGAATGACCTTATATGCCGGAATAGCCTTCCGCTATCGCGCCATCGATTTTGACGCACGGGCGCATGTGGCCGGGGACGCGCTCGACCCGAGCTGGCCGATCGACTACACGGACCTACGCCCATTCTATGACGAGCTGGAACGGCGCGTGGGAGTGGCCCGTGTAGCCGGAGCCGACCCGCTCGAGCCGCCGAGCGATCCTCCCGTTCTGCCACCGCACCGGTACAGTGTGCAGGGCCAGTTGATTGCCGATGCCGGGGCACGCCTGGGCCAGCGACCGTTCCCCACTCCGTTGGCAATCAACTCGATCCCATATCGTGGCCGGCCAGCCTGTCGCTGCGAGGGACCATGCAACGAACATCTGTGCCCGAGCGGCGCAAGGGCCGATGCACGCTCGCCGTTCACAGGTATCGCCCTGCCGCCGGACGCGCTGACGATTGCGGTCGGCAGCAAGGCCGTCCGCATCGATCTCGGCAACGTGAGTCGAGCCGATTCGGTGGAATGGGTGGATACTCTCAACCGACAACGCGCTCGGGTCCGCGCCCGCTGCGTGGTACTCGCGGGCAACGCAGTGCAGTCTGCCGCCCTGCTCCTACGGTCGGCGCAGCCGGCAGCACCCAACGGAATCGGCAACGCATCTGGCATGGTAGGCAGTGGTATCTCGTTTAAGATCAGCGGCTACGTGTCCGGTAGGACCACGTTAAATCCGCCGATCACGCGCCAGGCCGGCCGCCCGTTCTCCACGGTCGCGGTGTCCGATCACTACCTGGACGACGAGGCGCCTTCGGGGCTCGGCGGAATGATCTACGAAGCAAGTCCGCCTGAACGCACGCATTCGGGAGAAATGAGGCTACGACTGCATTTTTTGGCGGCCGATCAACCCATGCGCAACAATGCGGTCCGGCTGGCCACCAGCCGGAACGAACAGGGTTTGCCCAAGATCATTCTTGATTACCGGACCCATCCCCTCGACAAGCGCCGACTAGGCTACTTGTCGCGACATGCGTCGAACTTGCTGGCCGAGGCTGGGGTAAAGCAAGTCGATTATCAAGATTCCAATTATCAGTTCGGCAGCGGCCATCTCCATGGCGGCTGTCGGGCGGGAGTCGATCCGACACAATCTGTGGTCGACCGTTGGGGGCGCGTGCATGACATCGACAATCTCTATGTCGCGGATGGCGGCTTCTTCCCCTATGCCGGGGGCGTCAACCCGACCTTCACCATTCAGGCGAACGCGCTGCGGATCGCTCGAAGAATAGTCACACAGCTGACGTAGCGAGCGCAACGGAGACGAGTCTTGTCGATCAGCACGCCTACTGCCACCGTGACCGCGACCGACGGGCATGGATCGGCGCTGCGACGCGCCCTGCGTGTCACTGCCTCGCAGAAGTGGGATCTCAACAGGCGTTTTCCGGTGGTGCTGACGCGCGCGTCAGGCGCGCATGCATGGGACGTCAATGGAAAGCAATACATCGATTTCACTTCCTGTAGCGGTGCCGCACCGCTCGGGGCCGGATACGAGCCGGTCGTGGTACACGCCGCCGCTGAGATGCGCCGTACCGGGGGGATTCTGCCCGGACCGCTGTCCGTGCACCGGGTCGAATTGGCCGAACGGCTGGCGGAGATCTTCCCCGTCGCGGAACGCTCAATGTTTTTCCGCACCGGATCGTGCGCTACCACCGCAGCCGTGCGCCTTGCCCGCGCGTTCACGGGCCTCAACCATGTACTGACCAGCGGATATCACGGCTGGCATGACTGGCAGTTGCAGGACCGCCCCGAGATGGGGCTGCCCAATCGGGACCGGGACAGCGTAGACTTCCGCTACAACCTCGACTTGCTCGACGAACTGGCAAGTGTCCAGCGCGTCGCCGCGGTGATCGTCACCCCGGAGGTCAACTTCTTCCCGCCTGAATACCATCAGGAACTGCAGAGGCTGGTGCATCGGCACGGCGCCCTGCTGATCCTTGACGAGGTGATGACGGGATTCCGCTACGCCCTTGGCGGGTACCACATGGCGGTCGGCCTCACGCCCGATTTGATTACACTGAGCAAAGGACTGGCGAACGGAATGGCGCTGTCGGCAGTCGCGGGTCGTGCGGACGTACTCGCCGCGGCCGAAAAGACATACATGGGAAACACCTATCAGCGCGAAGTCACCCCGTTCGCCGCTGCATTGAGCACCCTACACGCCCTGCGCGACGGGACCGCGCTGGGCCGGATGCGCGAGGTCGGCGAGCAATTGATCAAGGGACTCAACGGCGTCTTCACAAGACAGCAGGTCGCGGCATGGGCGTTTGCCTGGCCCACCATGTTCGACGTCGTATTTGCTCACGCCGAGCTTGGCCATGCCTTCTTCCAGGAAATGTGGGGTCGGGGCTTCCTGATGCAGTATGGCGGGCGTTTCATGCCATCGGCGGCAGTGTCCGACACCGATGTGCAGGCCGCCGTCGAAGCAGCCGGAGAGGCCCTTGCGGCGGCGCTGTCCCGCATGGAGAACCCGGCCCGCGACCCGGATCCAGTCGCAGCTGCGATACGGTTCGCCAGAGATCATTTCGTTGCCACTCCGGGAGCGGTTCGGCGCTGGTTCAATGCGCCCGTCCACTGACAAGCACGCATGTCGAACAGAGAGCAAGGCCATGTCGCAGCCGGATCCATATTCCACATCGCCGGTGCTACTCGGAGGTGACAACCGGTCGGGCACCACCCTGCTGAGTATCGTGCTCGACTCGCATCTGGATCTAGTAGCCGGACCAGAGATCGACTTCCTCGAACCGCCCAATCTCGGGCCGCACATTCTAGGTGCCATCGATTTGCTTGCGGCCGATTCACGGCACATGGGCGCAGGCAAGAACACAATCGATCCGTTCTGGTATGACGGGACGCATTTTGTGGTGCAGTGTCGCCGCTTCGGTCTCGACTTCGATGACGTGCGCGAACTTGTCGGCAGGGTCATGGTCGCCACGGGCAATGACATTGTTTCGTTCGCCGACCGATGCCACCTGATCAACGCGATCGGCGAGTTGCGCCGGATGCGCAGCGGAGCCCGACGCTGGGGATTGAAACTGCAGCGGAAGATCACCCGGATCGACGACTTCGCCCGGCTGTGGCCGCGTGCACATTTCGTGCATATCGTGCGGGACGGTCGCGACGTTGCCGCCTCTCATCTGAGGACAGTTCCTGAGTGGGGGTACCGAACAATTGCCGATGCCGCCCGCGGCTGGGCTGAAGTGGTATCCCGGCCGCACAGAATCGCGCCGCCTGGCCGTTACTTCGAGGTGCGTTACGAGGACCTTGTCAGCAGTCCCCGCACTACTCTGGCGACGATTTTGGATCACCTCGGCTTGCCTTGGGACGAGGCCGTGCTGCGTCACGCTGAATACGAACACGCGTTGTTCGAACAGCCACACGACCACCCGGCAGCCGAGGCTGCGGGAAAGCCACTGCATCAGGGGCGGATCGGTCGCCATCTCCAGGATTTGACGCCAGCTCAGATTTTGGAGTTTGAGGAGATCGCCGGAAGTGAACTGGCCCGACTAGGCTATCTGTCCACCTCAACCTCGTCTGGCGACGCGTGAGTAGCCGGCACCGATCAGGTGCGCCTCACCGGCTGCCGAGCAGCTACCTTGCGCTGCTCGTCGGCCAGACCATTTCCTTGCTGGGCTCCAACGTAACCGTGCTGGCGCTGCCGCTCACTGCAATTACCCTGCTGGATGCCGGACCGGCGCAGGCGGGGTTCTTGCTGGCCTGCGGTCGGGCACCGTGCCTCTTCGTGAGCCTGTTCGCCGGGGTCATCGTCGACCGTCTCCCGCACCGACGAATCCTTCTGACGGCCAATATGGTGATGGCGGTAACGCTCGCCACCATTCCGTTGTGCGCCAGCCTTGGACATCTGGGAATGGTTCAGCTGTACGCGACAACCGTGCTGGTGGGGGTAGCCGCGGTGATCGCCGACGTGACTTATCTGGCGTGCATACCCGCAGTCCTGGACCGGTCTCAGCTGGTTCGGGCGCAGAGCTCATTGGAGTTCAGCCAGGCGACCGCGATGGCCGCAGGTCCGTTCCTGGCCGGCTGGCTCATCAACGCGTTCTCCGCTCCAACCGCAATCCTGGCCGACTCTGTCTCCTTTCTGGTCGCCGCCGCATTGCTCGCGCTGGTGCCGATGCGTGCCGCCTCGTGCTCAGCGGCCCCGTCGAGCACTGTGCTGGTCCAAATGGCAGAAGGGTTGGCGAGTGTATTCGGCAATCCAGTTTTGAGGGCCGTTACCCTGGCCACCGGCACATTCATCTTTTGGCACAATGCGTATTCTGCGGGGTTTCTGCTGCATCTGATCAGGAATCTCGCGTTCGACAGCCAGATCGTCGGCATAGTGCTCGGTATCGGCGCCCTTGGCGGTGTGGTGGGCGCGGCGGTCTCACCGTGGGCGGGCCGGACAATTGGGCTTGGTCCCGTATTAATGACCGGCTTGGCGGTGAGCGCGGCAGGCATGAGTCTTGGAGGCATGCTCACTGAGCCCTGGTGGGCAGCAGTGGCATGCGTGGCGCTCTCCCAATTCATTCTGTGGACCGGCCAGGGACTCTACCACGTGCAGCAAGTTCCAATTCGATATGCGTTGGTCCCGCAGCAGATGCAAGGCCGGGTCAATGCGAGCATCCGCTGCGTCGTGTGGGGACTGGGCTCATTGGGCGCACTGGTCGGCGGCGCGGCCGCTGCTGCAACGGGCCTGCGCACCATGTTGCTGACGAGCAGTGTGCTAGGCACTGCCTCGATACTCTGGATCTGGTGCTCGCCGCTGCGCCGCTTGCACGGCTTGCACCTATAACCATCGCGGCGGCCCTTCATGGACATCAAGCAATTTTGCGATACTGATCGGCAGCCGGGTCGGCTAATGGCGTGGCGGTGAGCGTTCCCGACGCGGTTAGTTGGCGGCCCGACCCGCGCCGTCCGTCCCATGTTCAGGAAGACCATCTTCGCTTTGCGCACGATGGCCGGCCCGGCTGGCTCGGCACGGCCTTCGAACGCAGGTGAGCAGCTATTTGGACCACGCTGAATCCGAACGAGAGCGACTGGGCGATTTGACCGATGATCATCCTGCTATCGCTCACTGGCGCGAACTGATCGCCGCAAACGCCGGTCAATTGCCGGATCTTCCGCTACCACTCGGTGCGCCGGAGGGGACTTTACAACGCACAGGGCGAATGTGGCTGCTCGACGTGGCACAAGTATCTGAGTTCGATCGCGGCTGCAGGTCCTAGGGCGGAAACGCGACGACGGGATTATTCGCCCGTCTGGCGCTCGCCGGGAAGACACTGGCGGACCAACGAGAATTCCTCGCCGTTGCCCCCTCTCAAACGCTGTACGATCTGCCCTCGATGCGCCCGGTAGGATGCTATGTCGGGATGAGCCCGGTGCGTTTCCACCTGGCTGGCACGTTGCCGGAGCTCCTGCGCGCCGCGCGGCTCGAGCTCAAGCGAGCCAATAAAAACGCTCAGGTGCCATTTCCAAAAGCGATGGAGTGCTCGGCACCGCGCTGCGCGACCGTTCATGGTTTCTTATACGGACAATCGCACTTTGCCCGGGTCAGACCTGTGGCCGCAGTGGCGGACTACGATTTATGATCACGCTCATTTCATCAGTCGCGCTCGTCCGCTGCTGTGACTTTCGGACTGACCAAAAGGCGCACAGCATCGTCACCTGCCTTTTTTTCCCTGAGCCTGGCGATGGCACAGTCCTTGCCAAGCCTCGGCCGTGAGATTAATTCGTCCCAAAACGGCCGAGGAGGCCTACGGGATGATCGGCTGCTGCAGTTATGCTCGCATGGATAAAGGAAGCTTCAAATGAAGCCTGCTACGACCAAGTTGCCCGCAGATGCAGACTCATTCGAACAAGGAAGACGTCAGGGGAAGGCGTGACCATCAACTCACGACGTGAAACAAGATAGCAGCGTTAAGTGCGTGATGAAATCCGACCAACTCAGGGAGTTACGCGAACTCATGCAATTGCTTTGGCATTTGTTCGAACGAGTGCACCAGCTTCCAAGAGGCCCAGAACATACAGCAGCCGTTCAGACGCTTAAACGCTTGGAGCGCCGGCTGGTAGTCCTGGTTCAAGCGTCTGAAACGGCTCGGGCGACTGACCGCAAAATCGCCGGTCGTCCCGGCTCGCTAAGCGGGTGATTGTCAGACTCTCTCCAAAGCCTCGAACTGGCCGCAATAGGCGGGATCTGCAACAATAGCCGCGAACAAAAGGACGCTCGCAAGCCTCCGACCAGCTATATTTGTTCGTCCTATTGATCACTGGTTGTGCAGCTTTGGGCGGCATAAACTGCGCAAATCAGTCTTTTAGCTACAAATGACCGCCGCATTCAAGTAGCCGCTAGAAGCGGATATTTTTAAGCAGTACATCGCCTTCCACGTCGCGCGGATAATGCGCCGCCACTTCGAACGATGGCAACAGGTCAAGAATGGCCTGGAGAGATAGCTGCCCTTCGTAGAGCTCACGGTCGCTGTATTCCGTGTAGATGAAGCGCGTGTTGCTGACGGTCTGCATGCCTCCGGCGATGACGTCGGCTTCGGCTCCCTGGACGTCCATCCAGATGAAATCGACCCACTTCAGCCCGGCTTCGTTGCACCAATCGTCAAGCCGCCGCGTTTGAACCGGGACGGGACGATCGAAACGAACCCAATCATACTCAGTCAGATGATTTTTCGGGCGGCGTATCGAGCCAGAAAGATCCCATTCCTTCGCATCACCATCTGCATTGCTTGGATGGAATTCGATCATCCCGTTTCGATCGCTGATCGCGATTTCAAGTAACTTCACCTTGTCGAGAGATGGGCCCAGCTTCCTCTTGAAGCGCGCGATCGCTCTGGGGTCAGGCTCGAAGCAGTAAAGCTGCGCTTGCGGGCAGAGGTTGAGAAAGTGTTGCGTGTCGGTTCCGTCGTTGCATCCGATATCTAGGATGACCGGATCCGACTTCTCAAGAAGCGAAACAATGTGTTGATGTATTTCCACAGAAGACACCGGTCTTGTCCCAATAGTTGAGATTTGTGCTCGAAGCCGCAATCACATGCCAGACGCCCCCGCACAATGCATATCAACGTATATAATTCATATGCCCGTCACCCCTTTATCCAATGGCCATCTGGACGGTGATACCAAAGGGGGGTCTGTCGCGTCGGCAGCCGCAGCGATTGTCCTAGGGCGACGGTGCTATCCTGGAGACCGGAAATTACCTGCCGGCAGCTCTCGATGGAGCGGTCGAAGGCAGAGTGACCGCTCCTGCGCAACGATGACCGATCACCCTCGATCGCAATGCAGCCCAGCCAATGCGCCCTGCCATCTGACAGCCGGCGTTCCAGATTAGCGCACTCACGATCCTCCGGCTCACAACTTTTAGGCTGTTTGGCCTGAAGGAGCGCAAATACGCCGAACGTTGCTGAGGGCGCCTCAGGTCACGCTGACCGCCGTTGAATGATAGTCGCAGAACTCACCGCAACGTTCACCGATTCCTGTAGCGGCGCTCGGAGAAAACAGCCTTGGTGCGGCGCGAACTGCTAAGGAGCATCGATCATGGCCACTCCGACGGGGCACGCGGCCTCCACGTGGTCGGGCGTTCCCGACGAACCGGCTCGGTTCCGGAAGGCTACGCCAATTCGGACCGTCGCCTGGGGGTCGCGCTACGTTCCGCTACCCTTCAGTTTGCGGGACCCGCGGCGTACAATCCAGAGATTGCGAGTATAGGGGAATGTGGTTGTGTTGACGAAATGCAATGTCATTTTCGCAACAGCTTGACTGTCTCTAGACATGACGACGTCTGCTTCCGACCTAGAACACACGCAGTCCAGGTGCACGATTCAGCAGAACCGCAGGCAAGAGGCGCTCCTCATCGTTGGCCTGGCTCTTGCTATCACCGATACTGTTGCAATGTGGCGAAACGCCAGCTCGTTCAAACGCTCAGGAGGTCCGTATGAATTTCCGTCCGCTTCACGACCGCGTCGTGGTTAGGCGCATCGACGCTGAAGAGAAGACCGCTGGCGGTATCATCATTCCCGACACAGCCAAGGAGAAACCCTCGCAAGGCGAAGTCATCGCCGTTGGCCCGGGCGGCCGCGACGAGACCGGCAAGCTGATTCCCATCGACGTCCAGGTCGGCGATCGTGTCCTGTTCGGCAAGTGGTCGGGCACCGAGGTCAAGATCGACAGCCAGGAGCTCTTGATCATGAAGGAAAGCGACATCATGGGCGTTCTCACCGATGTGTTTTCCAAGAAGAAGGCCGCCTGACCCGGCTACTCGCACATCTCACTCCGAGGGGCGCCTGCCGGCGCGCCGAAGGATGAAAGAATAACCAAGGGAATTGTTATGACAGCCAAAGAAGTCAAATTCGGAGTAGACGCGCGCGACCGCATGCTGCGTGGTGTGGACATCCTCGCCAACGCGGTACAGGTCACGCTCGGTCCGAAGGGCCGCAACGTGGTGCTCGAGAAGTCGTTCGGCGCTCCGCGCATCACCAAGGACGGCGTCGCCGTCGCCAAGGAGG
>NZ_JACMYK010000013.1 GCF_020889785.1 Bradyrhizobium acaciae | reverse complement strand
TCTCATCACTCTAGGCAATGACGACACCGGTTAATGTGCACAGGGCAACTGCGCGTCCTCGCGCGTTCAACTCGCCCCGGCCACCTTCGCCGTCGCCTTCTCGATCTGCCGCTGCAGCACGTTCCAGTACGTCCCGGGGCGGAAGCGTTGCAGCAGGTCCATGAAGCGGGCGTCGTTGCCGATCAGGATGCGCGGCTGGTTCTTTTCGATCCCGGTGATGATGCGCTGTGCGGCGGCGGTCGGCGTGGTCCTGGCCAACGCGTCGAAACGCTCGATCGATTGCACGCGCCGGGCATTGTCGGTGACGCCGGTGCCGGTGCGCGAGTTGCGCGCGATGTTGGTGGCGACGCCGCCCGGGTGCACGACGGAGAGTTTTATCGGGCTGCCCGCGACCGCAAGCTCGTGGCGCAGGCTTTCCGAGAAGCCGCGCACCGCGAACTTGGCCGCGCAATAGGCGCTCTGGCCGGGCGGGGCGACGATGCCGAAGATCGAGGAGATGTTGACGATATGCGCCTCGCGCTGCCGCGCAAGCTGCGGCAGGAAGGCGCGGGTGCCGTGCACAACGCCCCAGAAATTGATATTGAACAGCCACTCCATCTGCGCCTGCTCGATCTCGCCGAACTGGCCGAGCAGTGCGACGCCGGCATTGTTGACGACGATGTTGAGCCCGGGATGCGCGGCGCCGGCGGCTTGCGCGAAGTCCGTGATCTGGCCGGGCTCGCTGACGTCGAGCCGATGCGCCGTGACCTTGCGCCGGCTCACTTTGGCGATCTCGGCCGCGGCAGCCTGCAACCCGGCCTCGTCGCGATCGGCGATCGCGAGGTCGCAGCCGCGCAACGCGAGTTCCTGCGCGAGCGCGCGGCCGATGCCGCTGGCGGCTCCGGTCACGGCGGCGGCGGATCCAGAGATCGCGGTCATGTCAGGTCAGCTCCATTTGAACGAGGGGGCGGTTGCGAGGCGGGAACATGGCGGTTTCCTTGCTTTTCTCAAATTGGAACTGAACCATCCAGCGATTTTAGGCATTTAACATTTGTCACGTGCTCGAACCGAAGCATTGAAACCAAGGGAGGCCTACCGTGGGACAGTCAAAGCCCTATCGCGCGAAGGCCCTGATCGTCGAGGACGATCCGATGCAGCGCGAGATGATCAGCCTCCTGTTGGAGGAGAGCGAGTTCGACGTGATCTCGTGCGAGAGCGCCGAGGCCGCCGAGCTGGTGCTGCAGGGTAACGGCGACAATGTCGTGCTGATGATGACGGATGTCGAGCTGGCCGGACACATGACCGGCATCGAACTCGCTTACGCTGCGAAGAAATACAAGCCCGATCTCGATGTGGTCGTCACCTCGGGCCGGCCGCTGCGGCAGCGCCTGCCCGATGGCGCGATGTTCTGGTCCAAGCCCTGGGCGCCGCTCGACGTGATCCGCCTCGCCGAGACCAAGGCGTCGGCGCTGTTCGGCCGCGGCTCGCGCGGGCCCTCGTAACGGAGTTGTCAGCACGGGCGGACGGCTGCCGGAAGGTTGCTGCTTCCGCCCGCCCGGCCACCGTGATATTTCCGACGGCCGACCGCCCGTGGCAGGCTTGAGGATTTGAAATGACCTGGTCCTTCCTGCTGACCACCCTGATCGTGGTCGCTTCGCCCGGCACCGGCGTGCTCTATACCCTCGCGGTGGCGCTGACCCGGGGCTCGCGGGCGAGCGTGGCGGCGGCGTTCGGCTGTACGCTCGGGATCGTGCCGCAGATGATCGCGGCGATGCTCGGGCTTGCCGCCATCCTGCACACCAGCGCCATGGCGTTCGCGGCGCTGAAATGGGGCGGCGTGGTCTACCTGCTCTACATGGCCTGGCAGGCGCTGCGCGAGCGCGGCGCGCTGGCCGTCGATACCGAGATCAAGCCGCGCTCGCGCGGGCGGGTGATCGTGACCGCGATCCTGATCAACATCCTCAATCCGAAGCTGTCGATCTTCTTCCTGGCCTTCCTGCCGCAGTTCATCGCCGTCGATGAGCCGCATCCGCTGGCGCGGATGGTCGAGCTCAGCTTCGTGTTCATGGCGATGACCTTTGCGGTGTTCGCGGTCTACGGGCTGTTCGCGGCATCGGTGCGCGACCGCGTCATCACCCGGCCGAAGGTGATGGCCTGGCTGCGGCGCAGCTTTGCCGCGGGCTTTGCCCTGCTCGGCGCCAAGCTCGCCTTCGCGGAGCGCTGACGCGGCATTCGCTCGGGTCCTGATCGAGGCAATAAAAAAGCAGGCCTTGCGCCTGCTGCCTTGCCCCCACCTGCCGGAGGCCGATCGATTGAAGACTGGTGAATTTCGGGTTGATGAATTCGCGGCTGGCGTCGTTGCGGCCGGTCGTCCCGGTCCGGGTGCCCGGGCAGGGCAGGAGCCGCTACCCGGGCTGGAATTCGCTACTTCTTGGCGGCCTTCTTCTTCGTCGCCTTTTTCGCCTTCGCCTTCTTCGCCTTCTTCGCTTTCTTAGCCATAGTATCCTCTCAAGGTTTCATGGATTGAACGCGACTCCGAGGCATGCTTGGCGGAGGGCCAGCCTCGCAACATCCTCAGTACCAAACTCAGCAGATTCGGAGGCGGCTGCCGCGTGCTGTCACGGCGCCGTCATCGTGTTATCCACAGCTGTTACGTGTTTTCGCCAGCTTTTTCGCACGTATGCGCGTGTCGCGCTCGCAGCGTCGTCGCATCGGTCATGCTTAACGATGCGCAAACGGTCGATGCGCGCGTGTTCATCAATTCAAAACCACAGCACGGATTGACGCGAGGCGAGTGACGGTCCGTTAAGCGGCGCGGCCGCATCCTGTCGGCAAGACAACGGGGATTGTCATCGGGGAAACGCCCTAGGGGCGGACGGTCATTTCAGGAGAGGCGAGGCCGATACGGGTCTCGAACAGGGGCGATGTTGAGCGTTCCGACGCTTTGGACGGTATTCATTATCAATTTTCTCGCGCTCGGCCTGATCTGGGCCTATGTCGCGCGCAGCTATCCAGCTTTCGGCGCCGCGCGGTTCTGGACCGCCTCCGCCTTCGTCGCCTCCGCCGGTGCGGCCAGCGCGATGCTCCGTGTGATGATGACGGACTCGCTGCTGCCGCTGCTTGGGGCGGGGACGCTGATGACGTTCGCCGCCGGCCTTGCCGCGATGGGCATCGAGCGGTTCTACGGCAAGCCGATCGGCTGGCGCAGCACCGCGCTGTCAGCCGCGCTCGCCTTCATCGGCCTCGGCGTCTTCATCTTTGCCTATGACAGCATGCCGATGCGCATCCTGGTCTACACTGTCGCGCAGGTCACGCCGCTGGCGTTGACGCTGAAGCTGTTGCTGTCGCCCGAGAACGGCCGTGTCAGCCCCGGCGCGCGGCTGGCCGGCATCGTCTCTTCCGTGCTGATCGCCATCTACGCGCTGCGCCTGGTCGGCGCCCTGCTGCAGCCCGGCGAGTACTCCTTCGTTCGCTTCAGTGCGGGCCAGTCGCTGGTGATCCTGCTGATGGTGTTCCTGTCGATGGCGCTCAATTTCGGCTTCCTGCTGATGGCGATCGACCGGCTCCGCAACGAGGTCGCCGACCTCGCGCTGCTCGACGACCTCACCGGCGTCGGCAACCGCCGTCATCTGCTGCAGCGGCTGACCGAGGAATGCGCGCGCTCCGACCGCAACGGCGAGGCGTTCGCGCTGCTGGTGATCGATCTCGACGGCTTCAAGGGCATCAACGACACCCATGGCCACGCCGCCGGCGACGCCTGCCTGCAGCACTTCACGCTGATGGCACAGACCAGGCTTCGCCCGGGCGACATGCTGGCCCGCACCGGCGGCGACGAGTTCTGCATCGTGCTGCCGTCCTCGACGCTGCGCGAGGGCGCGATGATCGCGCGCCGCGTGCTGGAGGTCTGCCGCGCCGATGCCGAGCAATGCACCGGCAACGACATCCCGATCGCGGTCTCGATCGGCGTCGCGCAGTGGACCCGCGAGATCGGCATGCATCCCGACCGCCTGATCGCCGCCGCCGACCATGCGCTCTACGACGCCAAGAAGGGCGGCAAGAACGGCTACGCGGCCTATGAGCCAAAGCTGCCGGCGGAGACGGTCGAGGCGCTGGAGGCGACCCTGCGCAAGCGCGCCTGAGCGTGCTAACGAGGGACCACACTGGATCCTTCCGATGCTCCGCCTGCTCGCCGCACTCCTTGCACTCGTCCTGTCGTCCGCAGCCCTGGCCGAATCCCCCGATCTCGCAGCGATCGCGCGGTCGCAAGGCTCGCCCGAGATTCCCGGCTTGAAAATGGTCTGGCTGTCGCCCTGGGGCGACGTCGCCAGATCGCATCCCTGGCGCAACATCATCGTGCACCAGACCGAGGGACCGACCGGCTCGGCACGCTACGGCGCGCAAGAGCAGCACAAGAACCCGACAAGGCGCGGCGTCATGGTCTGGGTCGAAACCGACGGCACGGTCTATTGGGCAGTCGCCGACAACCTGGTTCCGACCCACACCGACGGCGCCGATCGCAACGACAACAAGTACATCGACAACAGCAAGACCTATCACCAGGTGAACAAGGACACGTCGATCGGCGTCGAGTTCGCCGGCAATTTTCCAGATGTCACCAAAGGCCCGACCGACGCCCAGATCGCCGCGTGGCGCGTGCTGGTGAAGGTGCTGCGTGCGCGCTACGGCATTCCGCTCGACCGCGTCTATGCGCACAACTGGATCGACTTCAAGGACGCCCGCTACTGCGAAGGCTGCGCGCTCGCGACCATGGCGCGAGAGTGGGGCGAGTAGGGGCGGGTACTCACCGAAATCCGGGATGCCTGTCTTCGGGACGAAGCGGAAATCCCATCCGGACTCAAGGATATCGGTTTGTGACCATTGCGGACGCCGGGGATGAATATGGGCTATCGTCCATCGGTGTAGTATTGGGAGTCTTGGATGGGACGACCGAATGCTTTTGACGGGATGATGCACGAATTCTGCGTGAAGCTGGGTTGGTGTGGCTGCGTCAGGGATGGCAAGCGACTGCACGTCTCCGACTTCATTTCCAGAAATTGGGCCAGTGGCGGCGGATGACTTCGCCAGATGGCTCGTAACGGCGGACGGTCTCGATCCCGACCAACTCAATCGTTCTGAACTTAGGCTACTGGAGGCGGTGTTCGTCAAGCACATGGGGGCGAGTGTTGTTGATGCGAATAAGCTTCGTCCCGGACATCGCGATGCGTAGGCGCTCCAAGGCGGAGTAAGCGTCTGGTGTTGGGCCCTTAGCCGACGATCTGTATGACCATCGGGAACGTCGGCTCTCCGATGTGAACCGGAGGTCCGTCGCTATCGGCCACGCGCGCGCGATGAACGCTTCAGTCCTGCGGGCGCAGGGCCGCTTCGGCGCGCTGCATCATCCGCCGCCATCGCTCGCTTGTCGGCCCGCCCATGATCAGGAAGTAGCGAACGATCGCGATCGGCAGCCAGGTCTCCATCGCTTGCGTCAGAGCCGCTATCGGCGTGCCGGTCAGCCGCGCGTATTCGGATTGCGCGGCCGCATTGACCGCAAGCGGCCGCTGCGGATTGTCGGTAGTGTCGAGGGCAAACTCGGTCAAGCCGATGTGAGTGAGCCCGTGATCGAGGGCTGCAGGCGCGCGGATCGAGAAGGTCCAGTCGATCAGCCGCGGACCATCCGCCGTCATGATCACGTTGTTGGGATGGATGTCGCCATGGCACAGCCCGTCCTCCGGCTGTTGCAGGTCGTCGATCAGCGCGAGGATGCCGGAGGCGATGTGCCTGGGCACGATGCCGCCCGAGTGCCTGAAGGCGGTGTCCATCCAGCGGCGCAGATCGATGGCCTCCGGCGGCGGCGCCATCCTGTGAACGGACAGGCCGAGGGACGCAAGGATCGCGCCCGCCTGGGCGAACGTCACGCCGCCGCTGCGCGTGAGCTGCAGCAGCGTCGGTCCGTCGAGGCGGCCGAGCACGATGCCGAAGCGTCCGTCGAGCGTCACCTCGCCGAACACCTCCGGCGCAGGCAGCCCGCCGGCGAAGACTGCCCGGGTCATCCGCGCCTCTTGCCGGCCGAGCCGCGGCGGAAAACCTTCCTTGAACAGTTTTACGACCCGACCTGGCGCCCAGGCGTGGATATCAGCCGTGCCGCCCTGGTTGATCTTCTCGCCGAGGGATCCCTGCATCGCCTATCCTCCCGCCGGTCACGACCCAACACCGGCGGCGGCCAAAAGAGAACGCTCCCGCGATCCTGGCTGCCAGCCATGATCGTGGCTTGTCCCCCGCCGCGGCGTTTGCCAAGATGGCCCAGCGGTTTGAGACAAGTCCGGCTCTGGCTCTTGGCCGGCATGGCCAGGTGCGCCTCGTTTGTCCGCTCTCGCGGCTGCTGCGGACGTTCGTAGCTCCGGATGGGTGGAGCGAAGCGATACCCATCAACCTTGTGCTGCGCGGTGGGATGATGGGTGTAGCGGAGTTTATCATCGGCCGCGCGCTGCGCGGACCCGTTGGCCCCACCATCCTGCAGATGCGGTCATCTCAGTGGTTGAGACGCTTCAGATTGGCGTGCATTGCCAAGGGCGCGTTCCAATTCACGCGTGCGCTTGGCGATGTCATCCAATTCGAAGCTCTGCGAGGTCATGAAGGCCCCGGAGCCCGCGTCCGGGTCGCTGGCGAGACGGCGGGTTTCGCTCAAGTGATGATGGAGCCAGGCCCTCTGGTCTGCCTGCAGCTTCGCCCGCCCTGCGCCGCTTTCTCGATGCAGCAGCAACTGGTATGCGGCGTTCAACCGCGCATCCCATTTGTCGATCTCGGTCTTACCGCAATCCAGCATCCTGCTTGAAACGCCGTCCGAACGATCGACGCATGCTGCCATCTCGGCGTCCGATTGTGCATGGGCGCACGGAGCGATGATCACGAGCAGGCCGACAAAGCCATATTTGAAGGTCACGGGAGCTGACACCTATGGTTTAACGACGCCCAATGGCGCAATCATTTCGTGTCGCTTTTGCGGCGGCGACGCCCGCGAGGCTCTGGTCACGGCCCGTCGCCCATATGTCGGCAATGTGGGGTAGACCGGTCGTCAGCGCGACCACTCCAAACCGACGCGATTGACCCGGAAATCTGATCCCAACCCAATCCTAGTTTTTCTGCTCGCTCGCCCAGTCGGCTATCGCCACGGCTTCAACCGGTGCCTTGGCCTTCCAGGCGGAGATCGGCATGGCAGCCGCCCGTTTGAGAGCGGCAATGAGAGGCAGCGGGGCGGGGTCTGAGATGTTCACGCCGTTAGCTCTCATTCGAGCATAGTTATCAGCGGTACGGCGGTCGATCAGATCGAACTGGCTCTTTTCCGTTTCCGTCGCGGCAGCCATCACCTGTTCCTGGACAGGCTTCGAAAGCGAGGCGAATGCGTCCAGCCTGACAAAGGCGATCGAAACCGAAGTGGCATAATTGATTGCCGTGAAGTACCGCAAATCTTCCCAAAGTTTCCGGCCCGCACCTCCATCGCCGGACGAGAGGATCGCATTCAGTTTATGGTCCTTTAGTCGGGGAATCGCCTCGCTGAACGGCAGATATTCGGCGTGAGCACCGGCCGCCTGGAGTACCTCGGCCGAATTGTTGTCATAGGTTCTGACCATCAATGCGCTAAGATCATTCGCGCTGTTGAGCGCTCGATCCGACCAGAGGCCCGTCGCCGGCCAGATCGTCATGTACAAAAGCTTCAAATTCTGCGCCTCGAGGGCTTTCTCATAAAGTGGCCGTGCCCTTGTATTCAAAGCGCGCGCAACTTCGAACGACTGCACCAGGAATGGCAATGTCGGCAAACCAAAAACGGGATCAGTTTTTTCGAGCGAGGCTGCAAATGCATCACCGCCGGTGACCCGACCATCGCGAGCTGCGCCGATCATCTCAGCCGAACCGATTTTCAGCTCGTTGTCGAAAGACGTCCTTACCGTGACGAAGCCATTGGTGTGTGCTGATATGAGCTTGGAAAAGGTTGTCAGCCCCACACCCGAAATGTTGGTTTGCGGATATTCCGTTGCCATTTGCCAGGTGACTTGGGCGAGAGCCGGCTGCTCAAACAAGCACAGCAGAGCTGCGCAGATGAAACCGACAAAGCTGCGCCGCATCATGGGTCGCTCCTAATCCTGTCTCAAGACGTTCCTCGGCATAATGGCTGTCGGTGAGGGACAGGCGAACGTCGTGTCCATCGATGATGATGCACAGATGCCGATGTATTGTCGATTGATTGGAGCGCCGAAACCATGCGCCTGCTCGACCGACGCCGAGATCGCAGCATGTCGCGGCAGTGGGGCGAGCAGGGTGGATGCTAATCCGGGATGCCTGCTTTTCGGGGCGAAGCGGAAACCCGATCTGACCCCGAGGAGGTCGCCTTAGCCAATCAGCTCCCAAGCCCACAAGCTTAGAACCGGTCATTTCCGTTGCTGTCGAACCAGTTAGGCAGTTGGCGGTTCAGGCCGACCCCAAACGGAAGTGCTGCACTCCGTCGCCAAACTGATGAACTTTGAGTCGGCCATCGCGACTCACGCTAGGGCACCATTGCCCTAGCCACACGACTGTCGATTTGTGTACCCAACGGAGGGAATTTGCCATGAGACCGAAATTTGAGAGCGTAATGATAATGCTCGCAGGCGTGGCAATTGGCGCTATCGCGGTTCAAGGCCTCCACGCTCAGGGGGCAAAGTTGAAGGCCTACGTCATCAGCGAAAATGAAATCCTCGATGCTTCGGCCCAAGCCGCTTACCTGCCAACGGCTCGTAATCTCATCGCAGAAGCTCATGGTCGCGCTTTGCGTACCGCGGGCGGACGTGTTGTTCAGATAGAGGGTGGCGCACCTCCCAAGAGTGCAGCGCTCACGGAATGGGACAGCGTAGATGACGCGGTGGCATTCTACAAATCGAAAGCCTGGACGGACCTTGCTCCCCAGCGTGACAAGGCGGTCAAGGTCGTGCGCCGGTATGCCGTCGAAGTCGAGAAGTAGCCTCGGACCGCGTGCCGCAATAGCCAACCAGGAGGCCGCCTGCCATGGCGGCCTTCCTTCCAGAGTCGTTAGCGCGGCTTTGCAATTTAGCAAAAGACGGTTGGGAAGTAAGCCATGGCAAGATTGCTTCGACTCGTGCTGACAGTCGAAGGCCAAAACGCGGTAGCGAATGTCGCCTTTTTGGACTCGTAGCGGACACCACACCGGATTAGCCCCGGCAATTTTCCATGCGTCTTAAACGTTGATTCAACAAGATACTGCAACCTGAGGCGCCCTTGGCTTGCGTGATCGCGTGACCGGGCCGCGAGGTGCGTATCGAATGAGAGGCTGCTTTACGACCGTTCTCGGAATACTCTTTGGTTCGGTCGCCATCATAGTCGCGATGGTTCAGCTTCTACAACGTTCATGTGCGTTATCGTTTGACCGTCGAAGTTCAGGATGGCGACCAATTGAAAGCCGGGTCGAGCGTCATCGACCTGTCCTACAACATTGAGCCGAGCTGGTCTCCGAGCCAATTCAATTCGTTTCCTGTGCCAGTCGGCTATGCGCCAACCGTCGATCTCGGCGAGAAGGGCATGCTCTTCCTGACGTTCGACCATGCAGCGCGAACCCCGGCGCAACAGCTTGAGCGCAACAAGCAGGTCTTCTGTCTATTTGATGATCTCGGATGTTTGCCTTTTGCAGCCTATCGCAAATCTGGCGGCGGTATCGAGTTCAAGCAGAAGAAGGCAGCACTTGACGAGTTGCTTCGTCAAAGCGGGCCGCGCGATGTGCCTTTCATCGCTTTGACCCAACTCATTCGATTTGTAGATGAGAACGGTGAGCACAAATACCTGACTCTCCCTCCCGATAATTTGGCTCGCGGCTTTGGAGAAGGGGTCGAACTCAAGCGTGTTATCCTTGAATTGACTACCGATCCAGTAACACCCCGTCCGGACAGCTGGCCCAACTGGTTGAAGGAGAAAGGACAGATGTCGGCCACGCTCAAGGGGTATGGCAACGATTAATGGACCGATCGAAAGGGACCTGCCTCGTCTCAGTCTCCTTTTGGTCTTCAGCAGACATGACCAACAGCGCCTCGTTTGTCAGCTCCCGAGGCCGATGCGGACATTCGTAGCCAGGTGGACGTGCTGCGCGGTGGGAACATGGGTATCGCGGAGTTTCTCATCGGGCCGCGCGCTGCGCGGAGCCGTTGGCTCCGCCGATCCTGGAGGCAACAAAAAAGCCGGCGTTGCCGCCGGCTTTCGTGTCCGTTGGCTCGTTCGCCACGCGATCTTGCGGGCTAAAGCTGCAGGAAAGCATTGCCCAGCTCGCGGTGGCCTTATACCCTCGTCAAGGTCAAGACTGGGGGCAGGCTTGGAAAAAGACGAACTCGAGCGCCTGGCGGGCCGCCGGTTACGGCTGAGCTTCGAGGAGATCGTAAGCCATCCTCGGCTGCCGGAGGCGCGGCGCGCCTATATCGCGGCTTTCTGTGATCTATACGAGGGTGATCCGTTCCTGGTCCGCCTGCTGCTCCAGGCCGGCCGATTCCTCGTTTTCCTGAGCGCAGCGGTGCTCGAAGCGGCACAGGATCCGGCGCGCCGCGAAACCTGGTTCACGGTCTCCGCGCTGAAGCGGCAGCTCAGTATGCATGGACACGCGAGTGACCGGCAGGTGGATCATCTGCTGGCACGGCTGTGCGAGGTCGGCTTTATCGAGCAGAACCGCGCGCCCGCTGACCGGCGCGTGCGGCTGCTGGCGACCACGGACAAGCTGCGCTCGCATCACGCCGAGTGGCTAGCGACGCACTTCGTGCCGCTTGCCAAATTGTACCCCGATCATGATTACCGCCCGGTGCTGGCGCGAAATCAGGCCTTCAACGTGACCCACTGCCGCGTGGGCCTGCCGTTCTTTCCCGTCTCCGTTCGGCTCATGATGACGTTGCCGGACACGATGCTGTTCTTTTCCCATGCCGCGGGGCCGCTGATTCAGAATGCCGTCCTGAAGGCCGCGATCGATGCGGGCGATCCGACCGCAGCGATCCCCTACATGGATGTGGCTGATCGCTTCGGCGTCTCGCGAACCCATATCCGCAATCTGATGAACGCCGCGCAGGCGGCCGGTCTCGTCAGGATCATTGGGCGCGGCGGCCGGAGCATCGAGATCACGCCGCGCCACTGGGCGAGCTACGATCGTGGCCTTGCGGTTGGAATGTATCTGCACGATGCGGTCAATCTGGTGGCGATGCGCGATTGGACGGAGGCTCGGCGCCGCTCCGCCGCTCACCTCTTGACCGTGGACTGACCTGTCCGTGACTTTTCTCCGCGCCTTCGATAGGCGCAAAGTTTTCCAACTGCATATCGCCCGGAAAAGCTAGACTCATCTGCGGCCCGGCGTTGCCCCCACGGGCCGGTCTATTTCTTAAATTTATTGCTCAAGGAAAATTTTGATGACCGAAACCGATGGCGGCGCGCGCGGCTTCACTGCCGTGCCGGTCCGTTCGCTCGCATACAGCCTGCTCATTGCGATCGTGGCCGCTTTTGGCCTGTATGCCGCGTTGATCGCAGGTCCTGCCATGTACGCCGCGGCACGTGCCGACGTCGTGCGGACGGTCGCCGATGAGGATCGCCGGTTCTGTGGAATGTTCGGAATGAGCGTGGGAACAGACACGTTCGCTGCGTGCAGCAGAGAGCTGTCGATTGTCCGGCAACGGCAGGTCGATCGCGACAACGCCGCCGCCCAAGGTCTGCTTTAGCGCTTCAACCTCGATATTTTTTTCCGAAAAGGATTTGTTCATGGTCAGACGTTCGATGTTTGGATTGGGTGTTGCCGCGATCTGGATCGGTTCGGCCTCGGCGCAGGAGGCTCCTCCCTCCTATCAGGCCGATCCGACGGTCTATAAGGTCATCTTCGAAGATCAAAGCTTTCGTGTAATCGCGGCGACCTGGAAGAAAGGCACAACGGACAAGCCGCATTCGCACCCGCTTCCTTTCGTGGTTTACGCGCTCGATGATTGCACCGTGCGGGTCCACAATCCGGACGGCACGACGCGCGAACTGAAGAACAGGGCCGGAGCGGCCAGCGCGGGGCCCATCACTGCCTCGCATACGGCTGAAAACGTCGGCGACACGGACTGTCGAGCGCTTCTGGTGGAGCGAAAGTGATCCGGCCATGAGACACTGGACTTGCATCATGCGTTACCGGATCGCCCTGATCGTCATCACTCTGTCTGCATTGCTTGGCGCAATTGCGTGTCCGGCAGGGGCTGACGAAACGACCGATACACGAGAGCCCGTGCAGCGAACCGACACGGAGAAAGCCTTCGTGCTGGAGCAGATGCGGCTGTTCCTGGCCTCCATCGTGGAGGTCGAGGAAGGGCTTGGCTCGGGCGATCTGGATCTGGTCGCGCGTGAAGCAGCGGCGCGCGGCCGCAAGGCCAATGCCGCGCTGGCCCGGCCGCCGACCCTGGCCGCCAAGGAAAGCGATGCCTGGAAAGCGATGATCGGCTCGGTCCGGAGCGGCTTTGACCAGATCGCCGAGCAGGCGACTGCGCGCGCGCCGGCGGCCAAAATCAACAAGGCGCTTGCCGATACGATGAGGAATTGCGTTGCCTGCCATCAAACCTATCGTATTTCTGCGGAAGCGCGGTAGGCCGTAAATGGTTCACAGTTGTCGGCCACGGCTTGCGGCGGACCACGGACGCGTTTGATGAACTGACCCGAGGCCGACATCGGCAGTGTCGACATCCGACAACCGGCCCGCTACGCTTAGACCGCCCAGAACCGCAATCCAAATTAAGCAAGGCGCGCCTATGCCCGCTTATTTCATTGTTCAAGCAACAATTACGGACGAGGCCCAATATCAGAAATACCGCGAAGCGGTTGTTCCTTTCATCGCCAGCTTTGGCGGCAAAATTGCCGCTAGAGGTGCAAAGGTCGAAGTGTTCGAAGGCGATCACGATACGCGGCCGGTGGTCATGTTCGAGTTTCCCGACATGCAGGCGATTCGTGCCTTCTGGAATTCTCCTGACTATGCGCCGATAAAGAAGCTGCGCGATGGTGCCGCCACCATAAACGTTTGGGCGTTTCCGGGCACCTGAAGGCCGGAGAGCCAGTGTCTCCCGGTTGCCCTGAGCCGACATGGCCAAGAGCGGCGGCGGCGCCCGCAAGGGGCCTCTGACAAGGGTGCCAGCCCGATCGATGGCAACAAAAAAGCCGGCGTTGCCGCCGGCTTTCATCTCTCGTTGGCTCGTTCGCCGCGCGGTTAGTGCGCGGCTTCGAGCGCTGCTTCCTGCCGGGCAATCGTGCCCTTGACGGCCGACTGCACCTTTTCGAAGGCGCGGACCTCGATCTGCCGCACGCGCTCGCGCGACACGCCGAACTCGGCGGCGAGGTCTTCCAGCGTCATCGGCTCATCCGCCAGACGACGCGCCTCGAAGATGCGGCGTTCGCGCGGGTTAAGCACGCCGATCGCACCGTTCAGGGCCTGGCGGCGATGATCGAACTCCTCGCTCTCGGCCATCATGGCTTCGGCGTTGGGGGAGTTGTCGACCAGCCAATCCTGCCATTCACCGGCCTCGCCGTCGTCGCGGATCGGGGCGTTGAGCGACGCGTCACCACCGAGGCGGCGGTTCATGTCGACCACGTCCTGATCGGTCACGCCGAGGCGCTTGGCGATCAGCTTCACCTGGTCGGGGTGCATATCACCCTCTTCCAGTGCGGAGATCTTGCTCTTCGCCTTGCGCAGGTTGAAGAACAGCTTCTTCTGGTTCGCGGTGGTGCCCATCTTCACGAGCGACCAGGAACGCAGAATGTACTCTTGTATTGACGCCTTGATCCACCACATGGCGTAAGTGGCGAGACGGAAGCCCTTCTCGGGCTCGAATCGCTTCACTGCCTGCATCAGGCCGACATTGCCTTCCGAGACGACCTCGGAGATCGGCAAGCCGTAGCCGCGATAGCCCATGGCGATCTTGGCCACGAGCCTGAGATGGCTGGTGACGAGCTTATGCGCCGCGTCGCGATCATCATGCTCGCGCCAACGCTTGGCGAGCATGTACTCCTGCTGGGGCTCCAGCATGGGGAACTTGCGGATCTCGGCGAGGTAACGGGAAAGACCGGATTCTCCATTGAGGACCGGTAACGTAGCTGTACGGGCCATTCGAGCGCCCTCCAGTGGTTCAGACCCCCGATAGCGGCGGGCCCGGCAGGTGGCCGCTGGGTTAAAGCCAGCCAGGCTGCGATGTTCCGCGCTGGATATTCAGCGCAGGTGCAACATACACTAAACCGTCCGTGATAGGGAAGGATTGCTGACGTCACGTCCCCGTGTGCCAGCTATAACCTATTGTCATAGCGTGGCTTTTCCGGGAGGGGTGCGTCATACCGCCGCTGCCAGCGCCCGTTGCAGGAGAAGCAAATCCTCCGGCAGAGCCGCTTCCCAGTGCAAAAGTTCCCCGGTGCGGGGGTGCTCCAAAGCCAGCAGATAGGCGTGCAGGGCTTGCCGGTCGAGCGCGGTAAGTGCGTCCTTACCTTCCGGCCCGAGATGGCCGGCCTTGGTCTTGAAGTGCGGACCGTAGACGCTGTCGCCCATCAAGGGGTGGCCGAGATGAGCAAGGTGGACCCGGATCTGATGGGTCCGTCCGGTCTCGAGCCGGCAGGCCAAGAGCGAGGCGACCGGCTTGCCGCCGCGGCCGGCAAAGCTCTGGAGCACCTCGAAGTGGGTGATCGCCTCGCGGCCGCCCTGGCGGACCGCCATCTTCTCGCGGGCGTGCGGGTGGCGGTCGATCGGCGCATCGATTGTGCCGTGGGGCCGGTTCGGCACGCCCCAGGCGAACGCCATGTAGCCGCGCTCCATCGGGCCGGTGCGGCCATGGTCGGCGAACTGTGCGGTCAGCGACTGATGGGCGTGGTCGTTCTTGGCCACCACCATCAGCCCGGTGGTGTCCTTGTCGAGCCGGTGCACGATGCCCGGCCGCTTGACCCCGCCGATGCCGGACAGGCTGGTGCCGCAATGGGCGATCAGCGCGTTGACCAGCGTTCCGGTGGCGTGGCCGGCCGCCGGATGCACGACCAGGCCCCGGGGCTTGTCGATGACGATGATGTCGTCGTCTTCGAACACGATATCGAGCGCGATGTTTTCGCCCTTCGGCTCGGCGGGCGCGGCCTCCGGCACGTCGATTATGATCGTATCGCCCTGGACGACATGATAAGCGGGGTCGCGGACGACGGCGTCCTTGACGGTCACGGAACCGGCGAGGATCAGCGCCTTCAGCCGGGACCGCGACAGCTCCGGAGTGCGCTGCGCGAGCACGCGGTCAAGCCGGGCCGAGCCCTCGTCGCCCGCGACGATGACCTCCAGCTTCCGACCGCCATTCGAAGAGACCTGATTCAAATCGACCTGTTGCAAAGATATAGAGCCTTGTGATGACCGACACCGCTGTGACCGAACCGACCCCCGACCAGGCCGCGCTGATCGCGCGGGTACGGCGCATGATGCTGATCGCGGGCCTGACCTCGGCACTGGCCGTGGCCGTCGTATTGATTGCCATCGGCTACCGCCTTTATCGCAGCGAGGGAAGCCCTGTTTCGGTATCCGACGTCACTGCTGCGTTGCCGAAGGGCGCGCGCATCGTCTCGACCGGTGTCGCCGGCGAGCGATTGATCCTCACGCTCGATGTGGGCGGTGCAACAGAGATCCGCACATTTGATGCAAAGACGCTGAAACCTGCCGGCAGGCTGAGCTTCGTCAACGAGCCCTGATCGCAGCGATCGCGAAGCCGCGCGGTCGATCAACCGAAAGCTGCAGCGTATTTTTTGCGCATGCGTTCGCGCATCGAGAAGGTGTGCCGCCATCTTTTCGGCTGAGTTGCGCGTTCAGCTTGCGCCATGTCGCAAGCCAACTCCAGCGCTTCGATCGAACAGTCTGGTGAGTCCGATGTGTCGGGCTCGTGCGCCGACCCGACGCGCCGCGCAGTGTTGACGGCGCTCGCAGGCTGCGCCTGTCTCGCCGCGATCGAGCCTGCGGCCGCCGACGATGACGAACAGCCCGGCGCCAGCGAGCGACCGCAAAAGGCCGACGTGCTGGTGCGCGCCGAAGGCGACAAGGCCGGCCAGGTCATCAAGTCGGATGATCTGAAGCTCGGTGGTCCGCCGGTTCGCGCCTGGCCGCAAGATCCGAAGACCTCCGTCGTCCGCAAAGGTTCGCGGCTGAATGAGGTTGTGCTGGTCAAGCTCGATCCGAACGAACTCGACGATGCCACGCGCGCCCGCGCGCCCGACGGCATCGTCTGCTACTCGGTCGTCTGCACGCATGCCGGATGTCCGATCACCGCCTGGTTGAAGGAAGAGCAGGGCGACAAGAACGTTCTGAAATGCCTCTGTCACAACTCCGAATACGATCCGCGGCAGAATGCGCAGGTCGTGTTCGGGCCGGCGCCACGTCGCCTCGCGGCATTGCCGCTGACGGTTGCCGACGGCGCGATCACGGTCGCAGCGCCATTCGTCGGGAAGGTGGGTGCTCAGCAGGGAGGATGAGGCCAGATCGGGATTTCTGCATGACCTGAAGCATGATCCGGAAAAGTGCGAAGCGGTTTTCCGAAAAATTATGCGCAAGACTGAAAAAATCAAAACAGAGCAGGGAGGTAGCATCTCATGACAAGCAAGCAGTGGTTACTGTCGAGTTGTGTCGCATTCACGTGCCTCATTTCGACCTATGCCGTCGCGGGGCCGATCGAAAACTACAGTTCGGTGACTTCAGCGCGTCTCGAAAATCCCGAACCCGGCAACTGGATGCTGTATCGCCGGACCTATGACGGACAGGGCTATAGTCCGCTCAACCAGATCAACACCTCCAACGTCAAGGACCTCAAGCCGGTCTGGACTTTCTCGACCGGCGTGATCGAGGGCCATGAGGCGCCGCCGATCGTCAACAACGGTGTAATGTTCGCCGCGACCCCGATGGGGCAGGTGATCGCGCTCAACGCCAAGACCGGCGAGGAGTACTGGCGCTACAAGCGGCAGCTTCCCGACGATCTGTTCCAGCTGCATCCGACCAGCCGTGGTGTCGGCCTGTGGCAGGACAAGGTCTACTTCGCCACTACCGACGACCATGTCGTCGCGCTCGACGCCAAGACCGGCAAGGTGGTCTGGGACACCAAAGTCCAGGACTACAAGAAGGGTCAGTACCTGACGCTGATGCCGCTGGTGGTCGACGGCAAGGTGATCGTCGGCGGCTCCGGCGGCGAGTTCGGCGTGCGCGGCTATGTCGTCGCCTTCGACGCCGACAGCGGCAAGGAGCTCTGGCGCACCTTCACCATCCCGGCCGAAGGCGAGCCGGGACACGAGACCTGGAGCGGTGACGACTGGAAGTCGGGCGGTGGATCGGCCTGGATGACCGGCACCTATGACAAGGACAACAAGACGATCCTCTGGGGCATCGGCAACGCCGCACCCTGGCCGGGCTCGGCGCACGCCGGCGACAACCTCTATACCAGCTCGGTAATCGGCCTCGATCCCGAGACGGGCAAGATCAAGAAGCACTTCCAGTATCACCAGAACGATTCCTGGGACTGGGACGAGGTCGATGCGCCGATGCTGGTCGACCTGCAGCGTGACGGACGTTCGTTCAAGAGCCTGATCCACCCGGGACGCGACGCGATCTTCTGGGTGCTCGAGAACAAGCCCGACAAGATCAACTACGTGTCCGGCTGGCCGTTCGTGAAGACCAATGTCTGGAAGGGCATCGAGGCCGAGACCGGCCGGCCGATCGTCGATCCCGAGCACAAGCCGGTGCTCGGCAAGCGGGTCGAGTTCTGCCCGTCGCTGTGGGGCGGCAAGGATTGGCCGTCGGCGGCGTACAGCCAGAGCACCAAGCTCGTCTACGTTCCCGCCAACGAGAACTTCTGCGGCGGCTTCACGGGCGAGAAGCAGCCGCTGGTGCCCGGCCAGCTCTGGCTCGGCACCAAGCCGGAGGACATCGGACTGACGCCGGCACCGAACGCCGATCATTTCGGCGAGTTGCAGGCGTGGGATCCGGCGACCGGCAAGAAGGTCTGGCAGCACGACTTCAAGACCTCGCAGCTGTTCGGCTCGGTGACGGCGACCGCGGGCGACTTAGTTCTCGCCGGCGGCACCAACGACCGGATGTTCCGCATCTTCAACGCCAAGACCGGCGAGCTGTTGTGGGAGCAGAAGACCAACTCCGGCATCATGGCCATGCCGATGTCCTATGAGGTCGATGGAACGCAGTACATCGCGGTCCAGTCGGGTTGGGGCGTCGACGCGCAGCGCATCCAGGATGCGCTGGCCGGCAAGGTCAAGGGCTTCGAGAACAACGTCCCGCAAGGCGGCGTGATCTGGGTGTTCGCGCTCGACAAGAAGTAAGGCACGCGGCCTGAGCCTCGGTTCTGACTAAATCAGGGCCGAAACTCGGGGTCTTGGTTCGGCCGACAGGGGGCGATGCGATCGGGAAGCGGCGGTTGGGGAGACCGGCCGCTTCCCGATCTGCTTTTCTATTTGCCCTTGGTGTCGACCTTCCGCTTCTCGTCGTCGTTCATCTGCTTGATCGTGGGGTCCTTGGCGGCCTCACCGGTGGTTTGGCCGGTGGTTGCCGGCGGAGCGTTGCTCGGAGCCGAGGTCTGGTCGGGCAGCACCTTGGCCGGACGCGTTGCCGTTGTGCTCGGCGGCGAAGCCGTCTGTGCGAAAGCCTGCGCGCCAAAAACAAAGACGCCCGCGGACAAGAATGCCGCGAGCGTCCCGAATTTCTGAGGTGGGGTTCTCATCGATCTGCTCCAGAGTATCGATCGATGAGAACTGCCCGTCTCGCCTAACGTTCCTCAGGTCTCCAGCTGCTTGCCGATCGGAAGCGCGCGGATGCGTTTTCCGGTGGCGGCAAAGATCGCGTTGATCAGGGCAGGCGCGAACGGCGGCACGCCGGGTTCGCCGACGCCGCTCGGCGGCGTGTCCGCTCCGGGCGCCACGATGTAGACGTTGGTGATCGCAGGCGATTCGTCGATCCGGATCACCGGGAAGTCGTCGAAATTGCTCTGCTGCACCTTGCCGTCCTTGAAGCTGATCTCGCCGTATTTGGCGAGGCTCAGCCCCATGATCGCAGCGCCTTCGATCTGCGAGTGGATCCGCTCCGGATTGACGTAAGTGCCGCAATCGATCGCAGTGTCGACCCGCGGCACCGTGAACTTGCCCTTGTCGTCGACCGCGACCTCGACGATGGTCGCGATGTAGCTGACGAACGAGCGATGCACCGCGATGCCGAGGCCATGGCCCTTCGGCACCGTGCGTCCCCATTCGCCCTTCTCGGCGACCAGCTCGACCACCTTGCGCAGGCGCGCGGTGTCGATCGGGTAGCTGTCATAGGGCTCGCCATAGTTCCAGGGATCCTTCACCGAGGACAGGTTGACGATCCGCGGGCTACCGATCAGTTCCAGCAGCATCTCCTTCTGGTCGCGACCCGTCGCATGCGCGATTTCCCCGACCATCGATTGCACCGCGAAGGCGCGCGGGATGTTGGAGACCGAGCGGAACCAGCCGATCCGCGTGAATGCGGCCGCTTCCGGATTCTCGCACTGCAGATTGGCGATCTCGAACGGGTTGTCGATCAGGCCCATGCCGAGCTCGAACGGCGCTTCGTGATTGGCGCCGGCGGCGAAGGTCGAGGCGATGGTCGGCGCCACGCTGCGGTGCCGCCACGCAATCACCTTGCCGCTCTTGTCGAGACCGGCCTCGATCCGTTCCACCGAGACCGTGTGCAGGAAGTCGTGATGGACGTCGTCCTCACGGGTCCATTGCACCTTGACCGGCGCGCCGAGTTCCTTCGACAGCAATGCCGCCTCGAGCGCGAAGTCGCATTTCGACTTGCGGCCGAAGCCGCCGCCGAGCAGCGTCACGTTGACGGTGACATTGTCCTCGGGAATCCCGAGCGTCTTGGCGACATCCTCGCGGGTCCCGCCGGGGCTCTGCACCGGGGCCCAGATCTCGGCCTTGTCGCCCTTGACGTCGGCAACCGCGACCGGCGGCTCCATGCTGACATGGGCGAGATGCGGCAGATAGTATTCGCCTGTGATGACCTTGTCGGCGCTCTTCAGCGCCGCATCGACATCGCCTTCCTTGCGCACGATGAGGCCCGGCTTGCGCGCGGCCTCCTCCAGCGAGGCACGATAGGTGACCGAGTCGTATTTGGCGTTGGCGCCGTCATCCCAGACGATCTTCAGTTGGTCGCGGCCCTTGATCGCAGCTCCCGTGTTGCGTGCGATCACGGCGACGCCGCCGAGCGGCTGGAACTTGGACGGCCATGGCCAGCCCTTGACCTCCATCACCTTCTCGACCCCGGGCACCTTCTTGGCCGCGCTGTCGTCGAACGACTTGAGCTTGCCACCGGTGACCGGCGGACGCGCGATCACGGCGTATTTCAGGCCGGGCAGGCGGACATCGGCGCCGTAATTCGCCTTGCCGGTGGTGATGTCGTGCAGGTCGACGATCGAGACCTGGCCCTTGCCGAGATAGCGGAAGTCCTTCGGATCCTTCAGCTTGAGGCCTTCGATGCTCGGCACCGACTCTTTGGCGGCGTCGGCCGCGAGTTCGCCGAAGCCGGCCTTCCGGCCGCTCGCGCTATGTACCACCTCGTGGTTCTGCGCCTTCACCTCGGTGACCGGCACGCCCCACTTCTTGGCGGCGGCGGCTTCCAGCATCGAACGCGCCGAGGCGCCGATCTGGCGCATCGGGATCAGGTAGTGCCGCGTGCTGCGCGAGCCGTCGGTGTCCTGGTTGCCGAACTTGACCTCGTCGCCATGCGCCTGCTGGACATGGACGCGCGACCAGTCGGCCTCCATCTCCTCGGCGACGATCAAGGGCAGGCTGGTGCGGACGCCGGTTCCCATCTCGGAGCGGTGCGCGAGAATGGTGACGGTGCCGTCGGGGGCGATCGCGACGAACACGCGCGGATCGACCACGACGCCGTGCGGCATCTTGCCGGCTCCGGTTTCATAGGCGAACGCCTGGCGCGTCATCACGGGTGCGGCGAGCACGAAGCTGCCTGCGATACCGAGCCCCTTGAGGATGCTGCGGCGCGAAACGTTCTCGACCTTCACGTGCTTCTCGAAGCCGCGAAGCTTGCTGGGATTGGTGATGATGTTCATGTCACACTCCCGTCGATGCGAGATGGACCGCATTCTCGATCCGCTGATAGCAGCCGCAGCGGCAGATATTGCCCGACATGGCTTCGCGGATCTGGTCGTGGTCGGGCTTCGGGTTCTGGTCGAGCAGCGCCGCCGCCTGCATGATCTGGCCGGCCTGGCAGTAGCCGCATTGCGGAACATTGACCTGGCGCCATGCCTTCTGCACCGGATGGTCGCCGGTCGGGTGCAGCCCCTCAATGGTGGTAACCTCGCGGCCGACGACGTCGGAGACCGAGGTGATGCAGGCGCGGACCGCCTCCTTGTCGACGATCACGGTGCAGGCGCCGCACAGTGCCTGGCCGCAGCCGAACTTGGTGCCCGTGAGGCCGGCTTCGTCACGGAGATACCACAGCAGCGAAAGATCCGGGTCGCCGTCCCAATTCTGTTCCTGGCCGTTGATTTTTAGTTTGATCATGGTCTGTCCTCGCTCTGCTTAAGCTATTGACCGGTTGCGGCGCGAGCTGCGGAACGTCTTCCATCGCCTGCGGCCGCGCTGATGTTTGTTGTGCCAAGATATTCGTGAGCCAAATTTGCCGTGCGCCAAGGTCTGCGCTTTGTTCCAAGCACTCCTCTCGCTCGTCCGGCGCCGTGCAGGCGCAGCATGGTGAATAGCTGCGATGTTAGCAGAGACAGTCGCCGGGTGACTTCACAGGCAGGTGTTTTACAGGGAGCTGTTTTGCATTTGCGGTTTGTCAAAAGCAGGGCCGTGCATGATGCAGAGATGACATCCTGACGTGGTCATCATGCAATCGATGATGGTGTGCGGCCGCATCGCTGATCCGCGCGGGGCGCCTTGGGCAGGGCGCTCCGGGACCCCTTTCCGTGCTGAAACCGCGGGCACGGCATGGTAAGCATGGATGACAAAATCCACGCCGCAATGCACAAGCCATCTTGCGGCGGGGCGATTTCGAGGCTATTGCCTTCCCCCTCAACGCTCCCTTCGTCTAGCGGTTAGGACGCGGCCCTCTCAAGGCTGAAACAGGGGTTCGATTCCCCTAGGGAGCGCCACACGACGGATCTCCCGTCCGCCAATTTTTTTGAGCGCGTGGCGTTTCTAAGAGCCTCCAATCGGAGGCAAAAAATTGAAAATACCAAATATTCCCGCCATTTCGCAGGATGGCGACGGTACGCTCTATCCGGATTATCCGGCTCGGAGCATGGCCCTGAACCCAAAAGCGTCCAACAAAACGTCTAACAATCCGTCCAACAGCGGGGTGGGTCATGCCTGACTTTCTTACCCGCCGGGACGGCACATGGCACTTTGTGCGCAGGGTCCCCGCAGAGTTCTCCCAGTACGACAAACGGGGCATCGTTCGTCAGTCCACAAAAATCCGGGTCGCTAAGGATCGAACCGGCCGCCAAGCGTTCCGGGTAGCCGAGAGGCTGAATAGCGAATTGGAGGCCTTCTGGGCGCAGATCACGGGAAGGGACGAGCTAGTAGCGGCAGGCCATGATCAAGCCCGTCACCGGGCGCGGGCCATGGGATTTGACTATATTGAGAATGACCAATTGGTCTCGGCGTCGCTTGAGAAGATCATCGAGCGGCTGGACGCTTTGGGCGCGCGTGACTTGAGGGTAGACGCGGGTGCGAGAGCCGCGTTGCTCGGGACACAGCCTCGCCCGTCCATCCTACTCTCCACGGTCTTCACCGAATACGAAGACCTTATGCAGGACCGCACAAAGAAATTTTCTCGCAATCAACTTCGAGTTTGGCGCAATTCACGCGTCCGTGTCGTCAACGAACTTGTCGGCATCACTGGCGACAAGCTTATAACCGAACTTAGCGAAGATGATGGTCTCGATTACGTCGAATGGTGGCGTGAACGCGTCCTTGCAGAGGAGGTTCAAGCAGGCAGTGCCAATAAATCGATGGGTATGTTAAGCCGCATGCTCAAAGAGGTTAGCATTCGCCGTCGTGTTAGAGTTCCCGAGATATTTAAAGGACTGCGCCTCCATACCGACGGGGCAGGTGTCCGAAAGCCGTACGAGACCGACTTCATACAAAACAAGCTAATGGCCGAGCACGCGCTAGATGGATTGAATGAGGACGCCCGGCTGATCCTTTACATTTTGGCGGATACGGGGCTGAGGCCCTCTGAGCTTGTTAACCTCCAGGCAAAAGCAATTCATCTAGATGCACCGATTCCTTATGTTGACATCGTCCCCGAAGGCCGAGTGCTGAAAACTCAAGATTCGGAGCGTAAAATCCCGTTGGTGGGTGCGGCACTCGCGGCCATGAAATTGCGACCGGACGGGTTTCCGCGCTATCGGGATAAGTCCTCAGCGTTGTCCGCAACGCTGAACAAGTTCCTTCTAGAAAACCATCTTCGGCCAACGAAGGCGCACACGGTCTATTCTCTGCGACATAGCTTCAAAGATCGGTTGATCGCAGCGGAAGCGCCGGACAGTCTCATCGATAGCTTGATGGGTCACAGCACGGGTAAGCCCAAATATGGGGACGGGCCATCGCTGGAGCTCAAATTCAAGTTTTTGCACTCGATCGCCTTCACGCCACCTTCGCGGCTGTAGCTCTGGAGCAGACGGCGAGCCCGGTCGCGCGTCGTCTCCCTCCGTTTTAGTTCAACGAGTTCGGCTTCGAGCCTCTCAAACAGCGGGAGATGCACGTCACCGTCCAATTCGATGAAGTAGGCGAGCAGAAGCAGGGCGCGCTCGACGCGCTGTATCAGCGGTAAGCTATCCGCATCGACAGTTTCAGCCTTGGCGGGGCGAGATTGGTGTACATCGGACATAAGAGTCATAATGGATGCCCGTGGTAATGATGGCAGAGGCCCTTCCTTTTATTTAACGGAGATTGCTGTTCCTTCCGTCTTGTGCGGTTTCTTGCTTTGCCTACCGCACAGTCCGCATTTTCCTCGATGTTCGGGTCAGTCTAAGTGATTTCATTGTGCCGCATTAGGGGATGCATCAGCAAATGAATGTTCTATTCGCAACAAAATTAGAGCGCCTCTCTTGAGGTGCTAGGCGGCACAGTCGTCTTCTGCATCGGAAGGAAGATCATCTTCGGCGGCGAGAACGGCCTTGATATCGATAAGGTGAATCTTGCTGATGTAAATCGTCAAGTCTTGCTGCGCCAGCGTGACCTCGAGCTCATCGCCTTCAAGGTCCTGGACCATTTCGCAGATCATCGTCTTCGATGCATTCGCATGCCGGTACATCGCGGAGTGATTGGGGCATAGCGCGAGATAATTTTGAAAGTGGCGCTTTTGTAGGCCGGGCACAAATTCGACCGTCTCGAAAAACTCAGTGCCGTCATCGAGTTTGAACGGAAGAGGCCCTTTGCAAATCTGGCAGGTCATTTCACCATCACGGTTTCGATAGTGCTGCCGCAGATACTGCTCCGCCTCCACCTTCATGTCTTCGCGGCCCAGTGATACCGAGCGGGCGCGGATCTCGGTTTCCTTATCTGGCGCTTCGGCCGCCTGTTCGGCATTTCGTGCGCGCCGTTCAGGATTGACGGGGTCTCGGTCCGGCACGGCTGCCTTCGCGGCTCGCTCCAGCTCGGCGAAGAAACGCTCTTGCTCTTCTGCCGGCAAGGCCGCAAACCGCTGGGCACGTTCCAAGGCGCTCGCATCAGCAAAGCCGGCTTTCTTGGCGATACTGTCCTTTTGTTCCTGCTGCGTTGCCTGACGGCTCACCTCGACGCCGAATTCAACGGCCTTGAGACCGGCATTACCAACATCAAAAGGAAAGCCTTCCGGAAGCAATTGACGCATCGCATCGGACGGGCGAACAAACTGCCCGTCGCGTTGCGGGACCCACTTGGCCGCGCGCAGCTCATGCACCAGCCGCGATTCGGCCGTGCGGGCCCCCCACGAATTGTTGCGCTGATAAGTGGCTTTCCAATAATGAGACCCAGGCGAAATGCTGGTTAGCGTTCGCCAGATGAGTCGCGAGAGCGCGAGTGATGGCGTCTTCAGGAGTTCCATGATCATCGGGATGAAATAATCCCGGTCGATTGGAGAGGTGTGGCGATCCCCGCCGACGGACCTCAAATAGGGCCACTGGGGGTTGTTGTGGCAATAGCCCTCGGAAATTGTGAGATTCGTTATCGCGCCGACCGCCTTTGCGAAGGCGGTAATCCGCTTCAGAGCTATGCCGCAATCCTGATAGCGCGCGTGTAACGCCACGCATTCGGTGTTCTTGCCAAGCCGGCTGTAATAAGCGGAGAGGTCAGTCTCCTGATAAGGCTGATCGAGGTAAATCGAACCAGGTGTATGCCACTGCTCTTTTTCACCTTGAAAGACGTAGTAGGGGCCGAAAAGTTTCGCCGTGGCAGGCTGCTGCTCGACGAGACCTACAAAGCGTTTCAAATCGCGTCGATAAGTCTTGTCATCCGGTACCTCGGCTTCCTCTGTGTATCGGGCTTTGAGAATGAGTTCGACTTCTTCAGCCTCACCCAACTCGCGCACGCCGAGGTCGGACAAGAACTTTCGTGCCTTCTCCTGAACGGGTTTCGATCGGCCCGACGTGAACACACGCGGATCGACCGTCGCGACGTTATCGTCGGTCTCGTCGTTGCCAAAAAACGCATTCGCGGCCACCTCAAAGGTGCCGTCCTGCAAACGGACGAGCTTCAGGCCTCGCAGCCGGTGGAGACCAGATTGGATCGTGTCATCGTGCAATAGTCCGTAGAATTGCTGAAGCCACTCCGGCGACTTCTGTCCCAGCCATTCCATGAATGCCTTGTCCGGGCCTTGCACGTAATACGGCGATACGCTGATGTAGCGGGTTCCCGTGCTCGCCCTGCTCGTGAGTTCTCCGACAAGGGCATCGACGCCCCATTCCCGGATACTTAGCCCGGAAAGAAAATTGTCGACGCGATTGCTTCGTTGTGTCGCTGCGATGGCCCATAGTGGCGGGACGTCTTTGTGTTCGATGAGAAATTTAAGGTCTTCCTTCGACAGCAGGCTTTTTTGGGCCGCCTTCGCCTGGACAAGCTGCGTGGCTGGCGCGTGGTCGCGCTCATGGGTGGGCGTCAACGGTCCTGATTTCATCGCGTTGATGATCGCCGTCCGGATAGGCTGGTACCGCGCGGGAATCTGATCCTGAGGGTTTGGGAGGACGGCGAGGAATTCAGCCGTGAGCAGGCCGAAATCCCTGATTTTGTACAGACACTGAGCCGCGAGCTCTGCGAGCTGCTTGAAGAGCGGCTCGTTTTCCGTCGTCTCTTTAATGCTTGCACGGCTCAACTCCGGAACAAACGGGCCGTGCAGGTGGAAAAGGAACCCCGACGTTTCTTTGACGGCAGTGAAGAACACCGCTACCCGTCCCTGTGAGGCTGGGACGATGCGCATTTGCTGAGCTAGAGGCCTTCCCGCGTCGTATTCTTTAACGCCTGCCAGGAATTCAAGAGGAAACGCTAGGGATACGGTCTGTTTATCTAGGCCGGCCACAGGTTGATCAAATTTGAGAAAGTAGGACCGACCCGTAACGCGATCACCGCTGCTCTTAAAAATCTCGAAGTGCGATTCCGCGTGCATGCGCCGGCTTACTTCGCCGAAATCATTTCCGACCCGCCATCTTACGGTCTGAAGGCTTGACAGGAACAACAGGGTCGTCTCATCCAGATCCTGTAGACCGGTGGCAATATCGGCGTAAGCTTCCTTCGGTGGTTTGTCGGGATTATCGAATGGAAACTCGAAACGCGTTTTGTTTCCAATTGAGGGATCAGGCGGGATCCGTTCGGGCAGTATCAACTGCAATATCCTAAACGAAAACTCGCCAGACCTTACGGTTGGAGATTGTGTGTAAACGAAGACAGATTTGAAGCCGACACCGAATTTACCGATTTGATTTTTTGCTTTTGCCTTCTTGCTGCTGTGGATGCCAGTGATCGCGGTCACGTCGCCCCTCGTGAAGGTGCGCTGGCCGTCGTGCATACAGACAAGCTTATCGTTAGTGAGAGTGAATGTGATTTCGGTCGCGCCTGCGTCCTCCGCGTTTTGCAGAAGCTCATAAACAAAATGGGCACGATCAGGATAGAAGTCCTCGAAGATATCGAGGTTGACCTCGTCCTTGTTGGCATCGAGGCCGTCGATAAGCTGACGCCGCTTGCCGATAAGCTCATTCAGAAAAGCTTCTGCATCGCCTTGGCTCTCAATTCCCATGTCATCGCCTCCTGTCCTAAGACGTGGCAAATTTCGCCGCCAATCCGTCGAGCGTGGCGCTACCCGTGATTTGGTCGTCAGGTATGAGCAGGTAAATCCATGGCTTTTTGCCGCCGGCATGCGCCGTGGCTGTCTTGCACCAAGTCGTGGCTGCTGCCGACTTCGCCTTTACGACGGGGTCTTCGAGCTCATTCCTTGCCTTGACCTCGCAGATCAGCATTTTGGTCTTGGTCTCGACCACAAAATCTGGCTCATAGGCTTCGCCCGATCGATAGTCGATGCGGAATTGGTTGCGGCCTGGCTTGATCCACTTTTCCGTGTTGGCGTCTCCGTCAATCGTAACGGCAAGGCGGCGCTCGGGGTCGGTGTCGAATTTCTGGAGCGGGTAGCAGCAGATCTTGAACCCGCCGAATACGTGTTTGCGTGTTTCTGACAGGGGGGCAATGGCCTGCCTGAAGTCGCGAACGCGCTGGTTCTGCGGGACGTTCATTGGCTGAGCCTGGAGTAGCATGAACCCGCGCGTGACCGTCACTTGGTAGTCATCCTCCCCGAGCGGCGTCTCCCGGTAGTGGTTCATCATCTGCGCGAAGATGAAATCAGCGAGCTGTCGCCCATGCCGCAACAGGACGTTTTCGACATCCAGCGCGTCGAACAAATACGACTTGATCCGAGCGACCATCTGACCGGCGAGCTTATATAGCAGCGCCGCATGCTCGTCGTAGTCCACCTCATTACGCTCGATCAGATAACGGACGAGGTAATCTTCGGCCCGCGGTTCGCGCGGATCATCGAGTGTGCGGGCAAGGTAGACGCGCGCCTGTGTCCGAAGATCCTCGATGATGATGCCTTCCTCGATGGGGCGCATGTTGACCGCCTCAAGGTTTTCGAGGTCAAAGTCTTCAAACGTAAACGTGACCTGCTTCTTGGGCAGGACGACAATTTGAGGGATCGAAATCGTCCGGTCGGCGACTGTTACGGCTACCGTTTGCACGATTTGCTCGATCCGCGGCTCCTGGACAACACCTTCGAGGGTTCCCTGAACGGGACGAATAAGCTCCCGTACCTCATCGGCGATCTGCTGTTGAACGCCAATCTCGCGCAAGGCTTCCGCGCTGCCAAGTTTGCGCTCATAACGCTTGATTACCTCAAGCGTTACCTCTGCTGCCTTCCCTTCCTCGGCAGAATTAAAGACGAAGCCAGCATTCTCGGTGGGCGCAAAACCAGGGATTTCGGGTTGCGCGCCGGTTACAATCATTTCCGCAATCGAAGGGGCCGTGACAAGGGTTGTCCCGGCGGATGGAATATCGCCGCCATCTCCAATCTCGATCGTTTTCATGACGATGGACCCGGGTTCACGGGCTTTCGCAATGAGATCGTCGAACCGTTCGTGAGCGATCACCGTTAGGCGGTCGACGGCGGAAAATTCGTCGTCGCCGCCTCTTGAAACGCGCTTGCCGAAGGGAAGGCGCAAGCCCCGTCCCAGGGTCTGCTCGGTGAGAATATCGGAAGCGGACGCACGAAGCGGTACGATCGTATAAAGGTTCGTAACGTCCCACCCTTCTTTCAGTTTGTTGACGTGAATGACTATCTCAGTACCGCCGTCATGCTCCAGCGCGACGAGGCGTTGCATCGCTTCTTCGCTCTCTTCACCTTTTTGATTGGAGTGGACTTCTGCCACCTTGCCCTTGAAGCGACCCTTAAAGAACTTCTCGGACTCGGCAAGTTCCCGTAATCGCTTGGCTTCAGTCGTGTCGGCCGCGACGATAAGGATGAATGGCGTTACTTTGCGCGCCCCTGTTGTTCGGTGGTAGCGATCTAACTCCACCGCGACGTGGTCATGGTGATGAACAGCGTCCTCAAGCTTGATCATCTCAAGCTCCTGTTCGCCCACCGATTTCGGATCAAAGTCCTTCCGCGTAGCAACTGCTGGCTCCTTGACGAACCCTTCGGTCATCGCTTGCGCCAGCGTGTAGTTGTAGATGACATTCCGGAAGGGAAGCGAGCGCGCGCCAACGGTCTTGGGTGTAGCCGTCAATTCAAGGCCAAGGATAGGCTTCAAGCCGTCAATGGCATTGGCGCCGGCACTGGCGCGATAGCGGTGCGCTTCATCCATCAGAAGGACGAGGTCATCAAGCCGCGAAAGATAGGCATAGTAGCTTTCGCCCACGGTTTCTTGGAGCCGCTTCATGCGAGGCTTGCCGCGGGGGCCCTCCTCTTTGTTGATTTTGTCGACGTTGAAAATATTGATGTGAACGTCCGAACCGAACAGATCGGTAGAGCCGCCGCGGTCGAAGCGAACGCCGATGCCGGTTTCATAGTTGTCGCCGGTGACGATCAACGGCGGCGTTGACGCAAATTCCGCCACGCCTTTGAACACGTACTTAGGGCTGTCTGGCGAAAAGTCGGTGATCAACTTTTCATAAATGGTCTTATTGGGTGCCAGGACGAAGAAATGGCGGCTTCTACCAGTGAGATACAGGTAGGTGATGAACGCACCCATCAGACGCGTTTTACCGACGCCTGTAGCAAGTGCGAAACACAGTGAAGGGAATTCACGTTCAAAGGCTTCCACACTCGGGTAGGCGTCGCGTATCGTGGCTAGTGCCGCATCAGCAGTCCCGTCCCTAGAAAGGTCGATCCGCTCCAGTACGTCAGCAAGGATCTCCAACGATTCCGCCTGAGGTTTGCGGAGTGACAAGCGCTGAGTGATAGTACGGGCTATCCGGTCGCTCACTTTTCGACTCCGTCACTGAATAGGTCGTTTTGGGAAGTAGAGCTGAGCCGCTTCTTCCGGGTCCTTGTACCCAAATCGGAAACGTTGGCTGAGTCAGCCCCGCTAGTAATCTCGGGCAGAGCTGCGATGTTGAGGCTGTAATCATCTTTGCCCCATTCGCATTTGCGCAATACAGCCTGAGGAATCTTTTTTATTGTAAGGTTTGCAAAGCCGTCGGCGTCGGCATGGAACGCCTTGCAGCAGACAAGCAAGCTGCGTTCTTCGCCGACCGCTTCGGATAACGTGGCAAGCTGCGCGCGTGTAAGACTCTGAGTGGTGACGTATATGAAGTCAGTTTCAGACGAGTAGCCCTGCTTCCAATAGTGGCCTTCATCCGGTTTATAAGTGAAGCCCATCAGTTTGCAGACGGCTTGAGCGACCTTCGCGCCATCATACTCTTTCGAAATAATCCAGTTTCCCCAAGCGTCCTTCTCCAGAAACGACGGCGCGAGGCGGTAAAATCGAAAGCCGCCGCCGCCATTCCAATCGACAGCGTCGGTTATGCCGCCGTCATCGAGGCCATCGATGACTTTCCTCAGTCGAGGGACCACGTGAGTATCGCAGTGTTCACCCAGCTCCACCATGATCCAGCGCCGCCCCATTTTATGCGCAACCGCGCCTGTCGTTCCGGAGCCTGCGAAGGCGTCCAACACAAGATCGCCCGAGTCCGAACCGATCGTTAGAACTCTTTGAATGAGGCGCTCTGGCTTAGGTGTCGAAAAGAGCCGTTCCCCAAACAGCTTCTTACTTTCCTTCTTCGCTTCGTCATTGTGTCCGACATCGTCATAAGTCCAGATCGACACCGGTGGCATCTGGTCTGTAACTTCACTAATGAAGCGCTTAATGGCGGGACGGCTGTCGCCCGTCGCACCAAACCAGATACGATTGTCGGCGATCAACTCCTTGAACTTTTCATTCGTGTATCGCCAGCTTGTGCCTTCAGAAGGCCAGACCTCTCGACCGGAAGGAAGGCGGACGGGGAAGACTGCGTAGTCTCTGACTTCATTTCGCAATGTATCGCCCGGCTTCCAGGGGCCGCGCGGGTCTTTGTCAGGGTTGCGGTACCTTGCGGTCTGCTTCTCTGTCTTTGGCAGCCAGTTCAGTCGAAGTTTCTCGATGTTTTTTGCGTAGACGAAAATGAAATCGTGAGAATCGCTGATAAAGCGTGTGTCGGCTTTGGGGGCGTATTTCTTTTGCCAAATGATCGTTGTTACGAAGTTGGCCCGCCCAAAAATCTCGTCACACATTACTTTGAAATAGTGACCTTCATGATCATCAAGGTTGATCCAAAGCGATCCATCCTCGGACAGAAGTTTGTGGCAAAGCTCGATCCTTTCACGAAGCAAGCTGAGCCAGAGGGAATGTTCCACACCATCGTCATATTCTGGGATCGCACTTCGCGTGTTATACGGCGGGTCTCCGTAGATGCAGCGGACGGTTCCTTCGTACTCAGGCAATAGAGCTTTCAGCGCGAGCAGATTGTCTCCGTTGATCAGAACGTTATCAAAGATGTCATGTTCGGTAAGTCGCGCGCTTGCGTGATAGGACTTATCGTTGTCCTCCAGCAGAATGCGCGGCTCCAGGCGGGGACGATCGTTTTTCCCAATCCACGTCAATTCAAGGCGCTGCTTACGGTTCGTCATGATGCGCCTCCCTGACGCTTATTTGTTCTTTTGCTTCCGGCGTCGCTCATACAACCTCCCACCGCACAGTGAACAGGTCAGTGGAAGTCGGTTCTAGCTTCAGGCTTTCCTGAATCTTATCCAGCATAGCCTCGACTTCCGTACGGATCGCCGAGCGCCGGTCGAAGAACTCCGCCTTCAACTTGTCGCGCTTGGCGCCAAGGTTGCTGATGAGGCGCTTCTCGGCAACTTTATCGGTCATTGATAGATTGGAGCCGCGCATCGCCTTGTTCCTGTCGCGAATTTCCACTTCGACAGCTTTGATTTCAGTTTCGAAGGCGCGCTCAAGGTCTTCCGCATAAGCGTCGAGCTTTTCGCTCTCCTGATCAAGCCATTCTGCGTTTTGCTGCTCAGCATCGTCGATAAGCAACTTGCGATGCTCGGCTTCACGAGCCTTGAGGTCGGCGTCGGGCAGCGCCCCAGAGACCGGTTCGTTTCTCGCGGGGACATGCAGCAGGCGCTCGAACGTTTCGGCGTGGATCGTCGAACCGTCGTCTGCCGTGACTGCGAATACTAACTGCTCCCGCGTAATCGCTGGTGTCGCGATCTTGAGCTTGGCAATGCGGGCCCAGCCGGACTTGCCACGAAGTTTTTCGACGTCGGCCAAGCGCCCGCCGTGATAATCCGCCACGGTAAAGCGCAGGCACGATGGGGCATCGAAAGAACGTTCCTTGGCCTTACCGACGAGGCTGGTTGCGAGTGTGCCCTCGAACAAACGGAAGAATTTCCACCCCCTTTCGTCTGCCAGCGGCCACTCGGTAGTATAGGTTTCGCCGCGATAATCGAACCGCCGCATGTCGTCGGCATGGAATCTAGCGTCGGGAAGTTCGGCGCGGGCAACGCAAAGAAGTTGCCGCTCAAATTCTGAAAGGCGCCGATCGATCTCTTTACCTCGCGTCTGCAAGCGATCGATCACTCTTTCATCGACCGATTCCATAAGGCGCTTGCGGGCATCAATGACTTGCTCGCTTATCTGTGATTGCAGCTCGTCCTGAAGGGCGTCGAATTCGGCGTCGATCTGAGCCTCGCTGCGGGCTCGCTGCACGATTTCAAAAATGCGGCGCTCAATGTCGACGCCGCGTTCGATTACCCCGAGCACTTCATCACTTGCGCCAAATACGCCCTTAAACAAATTAAATTTCAGGTCGAGAAGCTGGTGCACGCGGCGTTCCGCGTGGTTTTTGAGGTTCAGGAAGTTGACGACGGTTACGTCGATTTTTTGGCCATAGCGATGGCAGCGCCCGATGCGCTGCTCTACGCGCTGCGGATTCCACGGCAGGTCGAAGTTCACCAGCAACGAGCAGAATTGCAGGTTGATGCCCTCGGCACCCGATTCCGTTGCGATGAGAATGCTACGGTGATCGCGGAAACCTTCGACAATGGCGGCCTTCATATCCGCCGTTTTCGATCCGGAAACAGCGTCGCTACCCTTGTGCTTGGCAAGCCAGTCCTCGTAAAGCGCCTTGCTGTCGGGATCGTTGTTCTGGCCGTTCAAGAGGACAATGTCATTTTTGTAACCATTGGAGGCAAGAAGCTCGGCGAGATAATTTTGGGTTCGCACCGATTCCGTGAAAATGACAGCCTTCCGCTGCCCGCCTTTCGCTTCAATCTCGTTAAGGACCCCCGGTAGGGCTCTCACCAATTCGATGCCTTTAGCATTTTGGCCTATGGTGCGTGCCAGGTCTCGATAGCCTTCAAGCTCGGCAATCTCGGATTCGAGCTTTTTGCGATCGACTGCCGGCTCTACTTCTCCGGCGCTCGATCCGTCGGCGTCCTCAATCTCCTCGGCTTCTTCATCAACCACATCATAGTCGTCGACGGCGTCAATCCCGACCGGACGCATTTCCTTTAAGCGGTCGATGATCTTTGTCAGCGTTTCGGACACTGCAAAGGTTGATGAGCCGAGGATCTTGCGTACGACCATCGTAACTAACTGGTTCGGTTTGCTTCCAAACGCGATCGTATCGGTCCGCTGCAGATAGTTTGAAACGGCCGTGTACAGGTCCATTTCAGCGGGGGACGGCTCGAACTGCACCGTCCAAGGTCGGCGCTCGGTGTAGCGGATGTGGCCCGCTTGCTGCACTTGGCGACGCAGCGTGCGTTTGCAGATTGATTCAAGCCGCTTGCGGAGAAATACAAGGCCGTTCTTGGCGCCAGCACCCGCGACAAATTGGGAGCGGAAGGAAGCTTCATCTCCGAAGTGACTTTCATCCACCACGGAAACGAGGCCGTAAAGTTCCATCAACGAGTTTTGCAGCGGAGTCGCCGTCAGAAGAATCTTGAAAAAGCCGCGTGTTGCATCGCGCAAGCTTTTTGCGCGGTTTGCTCCCTCTTTACGATAGACGTTGCGAAGCCGGTGCGCTTCGTCGAACACTACCAAATCCCACGACCCACGCTTGATGTCGTCGGCCTTGAGGGCGGCGAATTCGTACGAAGTGATGACAACCTTATCTGTATGATCGAAGGGGCGGGCGACACCGGCCTTGCGCGCGTCCTTGTAGGTCTTGCTCTCGACGATGACGGAGGGCAGCGAGAACTTCTCGTGCAGCTCTTGGCTCCATTGTTTGCGCAACGAAGCCGGCACAATGAGGAGAATACGGCGATGACGCTCGGCCCAACGCTGCGCGATAACAAGGCTCGCCTCGATCGTCTTTCCGAGTCCGACCTCATCCGCAAGCAACACACCTTTAGACAGCGGCGATGAAAGTGCAAAAAGGGCTGCATCCACTTGATGCGGGTTCATCTGAACGCGCGCTGTCGAGAGAGATTGCGTTAGGGCGTCCTCTCCAACTCCCTCAAGCGTCAGGCGGTGCGCGAAAAACGTCGCCTGTTGTGGCGAGTAGTAAGCAGAGGCAAGGGTCTCGGGTGGTCTCGTGCTGCCTGCGCTCGGGGCGGGAGCAGGGTCATTGGCTGGAGCCTGACCCTTTTCGATCCATTTGGTGAGGGTGGTGCGGTCAAAGCGCCATGAGCCGCCAACCTTCACGCCGCCTGGAATCTTCCCGTCGGCCGCCAGCTTATAGACCGTCTTCTCATTCATCTTGAGGAGATCGGCCACTTCGCGAATTGTCAGGATATTCTCTATCATAAACCCGTTGTACACGAGTTCCAGATTGACAGCTAGAGAAAATTGGAGAAAATCACGGAAAGGATCGGAGTATGGTTGAGCTCAGATCGGACAACTTCGGTGTAACTTACTGAAATTGTTGCTTTTGCGTCCATAGATTGTAGCTGTGGATAATACTCTATCAAGGGGCGCGGTGCGATGATCGCCGACGCCCGGTTCCCTTTGCGAGTGCTGAGCTTTCGTCATGCTGAACAATTTGCGCCTTCTTCAAAATGTCGGTCAGTTCGACTCTGTTTCGACGGGTGCAGGCTTGCAGCTTGCCAAGCTGGCGTTGGGCTATGCCGAGAACGGCCGAGGCAAGACGACGCTGTCGTCCATCCTTCGCTCGCTCGCGACAAATGACCCTGTCCTTATCCGGGAACGGCACAGGCTTGGCGCGACGCATGCACCGCGTGTCATTGTCGACTGTGCGGGCGGACCGCCTCACGCGATGTACGATAACGGTGCATGGAACCGTCACGTTCCCGACATTGCCATCTTCGATGACGCTTTCGTCGACCAGAATATTTGTTCTGGCCTTGCGATAGATGCCGCGCATCGGCAGCATCTGCACGAGTTCATTCTCGGAGCCCAAGGCGTCACGTTGAACCTGGCGGTTCAAACGCAGGTCCAAAATATCGAAACGATAAGCCGGTCATTGCGCGACCTTGCTGCGGCCATTCCAGAAACCGCGAGGTTCGGTGTTCCAGTCGAGCAATTCTGCTCGCTTCCGCCAAACCCCGAAGTTGATGATGCCATCCGTGATGCCGAGCGCGCCGTGGCGGCGGCAAGCCAACAGGATGCTATCCGCGCGGGGGAGGATTTCCGATCCTTCTCGCTCCCGGAAGTTGATGTCGAAGCCATTCGGACACTCCTCGGGCGCACCCTGGAAGGGTTGGATCAGACTGCGACCAATCAAGTGCAACAGCATTTTGCGTCATTGGGGCGCGGTGGCGAACAGTGGGTCGAAAACGGCATCGGCCGCATTCCAGGCGACCTCGATCATGCTGCCGACAAGCCGTGCCCGTTCTGCGCGCAGGATCTCGGAGGTTCGGAGCTCGTCAATCACTACCGCTCCTATTTTGCAGCCTCCTATGCTGATCACAAGCAAGCGACAGACGCGATGCTCCAGCAGTTCGTGTCAGAACACAGCTCCGATGCGCAACTCTATCTTGCGCGGATTGTGCGGCTATGGGGCGAGGCCCGGGGATTTTGGTCGCAATTCACGGATGTTCCTGAGGTGAGCTTGGATGTCGACGCGATTCAAGCTGCTTGGACCAATATGCGTGATGCTATCAAAGTTGCACTCGAAGCTAAGCGCGCCGCGCCGCTCGATCGGATCGAACTGAGTGCAGATGCCTCCCGTGCGATCGAACAGTACCGCCTGCAAGCGGCGTCGATCGCGCGCTTGAGTGAGCAATTGCAGCAAACCAAGTCCGCTATCGAATTGGTGAAGGAGCGGGCGGCAACTGCGAATATGGCGGCATTGAAAAGCGACCTATCGCAGCTTCAGGCGACTAAAAGTCGCCATTCCCATGAAATTGCGCCGCTATGCGACAACTATCAGGCGGAGAACCGCAACAAACTTGCGGCCGAAGCAGCGCGCGACGCGGCGCGTGCGGCGCTCAATCAGTATCGCACCAACATTTTCCCGGCCTATCAGGTGGCGATCAACGACTGTCTTCGTCGCTTCAATGCCGGGTTCCGGCTCGATAGCGTGACGTCGAACAATACGCGCGGAGGCTCATCTTGTACCTACAATGTGCTGATCAACAACCAGTCCATCGCTGTTTCCGCGACGAATACACCCGCCGGAGCGCCGTCCTTTAAAAGCTGGGGACCGCAACACGCTGGCACTCGCCATTTTCTTCGCGTCGCTCGATCAGGACACGAATTTGGCGCGCAAGATTGTGGTGATAGATGATCCTGTGTCGAGCCTTGACGACCATCGAACCTTATCGACGGTACACGAAGTGTGTGCGCTCGCACAGCGCGTAACGCAGGTCATCGTCTTGTCGCACAGCAAGCCGTTTCTCTGTGCGTTGTGGGAGGGCACCGATCCGACCCTTCGATCTGCGTTTACGCTCGAACGAGCGACCAGCGGCTCAACGCTGCGCGGCTGGGATGTCAATCAAGACCTGATCACGGACCACGACCGCCGCCACGCCTTGCTCCGCGATTACGTGCACACAGCGCAGGGTGACCGGCGCGAGGTTGCTGAAGCGCTTCGTCCGAGCCTCGAAGCATTTATGCGCGTGGCCTATCCGCAGTATTTTACTCCGGGCTTTTTGCTCGGACCGTTTCGCGGATTGTGCGAACAGCGTGTCAACACGCCCGATCAGATCTTGGATCAGGGGGACATTGACGAGTTGCGCCGCCTGACCGATTACGCAAACAGGTTTCATCACGATAGCAACCCCGCGTACCGCACCCAAGCAATTAACGATACGGAGTTGGTCGATTTTGCACGGCGGACCTTGGCCTTCACGACGCGCTAGCGCTCCTCCCAGGGCAGCCGGAATGGAGCCGAGCAGTAAAACGCGCATCATCTGTCGCTGACGAGCGTCCGGCCGGGCCGCTTAGTGAAAATTCCTCGCCTTGATCTTGAGGGTATCGATGTGAAGGTCGGGCTCATACATATCGCGAGGCCGAATGATCGGTGCTTTGGGCTCACGGCTATCCATCCCGCTGCCGCCGTGCTTCGCTTCATCGCCACGGCCCGCCGGCAGGATTAGCGCGTCGCCTGCGCCAGACATGAGCTTGAGATCATTCGTGAGGTCACATACCTCCGCGACGATGAGATGAATGACGTTGCTGGCACTTTGAACGCGGCCGCGCACGCCGAGCATGCTCGCGGCGAGTATGGATCGCCGGTTTTTGGCAAACACGGAAGGCCAGACGATCAGGTTCGCGTTCGCGGTCTCATCCTCGATGGTGATGAACATGACGCCCTTGGCGGAGCCTGGCATCTGGCGAACCAGCACAAGGCCGGCAATCGACAATCGAGTGCCGTTCGGCGCGGTTCGTATGGTCTGACACGAAGCAAAGCCTCGTTCTGTCAGGTTGTCCCGAGCAAACGAGACAGGATGCCCGCGCAAACTTAAGCCGATGGTGCGATAGTCCTCGACGACCGCCCGGCCCGGTGCCATCGGCGGCAACTCGACAGAGTTTTCCGTGGCTTCAGGCCGCAAGAGCCCGTCGTGGTCGTCCGCTGCGGAAAAGAGCGGAAGTGGACTGTCCCTCAGCGCCTTGATCGCCCAGTTCGCTTCGCGCCGGGAGAGGCCGAGCCCGGCAAAGCCATCGGCGGCTGCGATGTGCCGCAACATGGCAACAGGGATGTCGGCGCGGCGCCATACTTCTTCAATGGAGCTGAGACGGCTTTCGAGGCGCTTTTCCCGTATGCGCCCAAAACTGCGCCGGTCGACAAGCTGCTCGGCATCCTTCTGGTTCAGGCTGCGCACCATGCAGAAACCGAGGCGCACGGCATGGTATTTCCCGGACCTCGGCTCCAGCGTGCAGTCCCATTCCGAGAGATTGATGTCGACGGGACGGACCTCGACACCATGTTCGCGGGCGTCTCGCACCAGTTGCGCGGGCGCATAAAAGCCCATGGGCTGCGCATTGAGGATTGCTGCGAGAAACGCATCGGGATGATGGCACTTCATCCAGCTCGAGGCGTAGGCGATGAGCGCGAAGCTCGCGGCGTGGGATTCCGGAAAGCCATAGCTTCCGAAGCCTTCGAGCTGCCTGAAGGTACGTTCGGCAAATTCGCGGGTGTAGCCGTTGTCGAGCATCCCGGTGATGAGCTTCTCCTGAAACTTGTGAATGCCACCCGTAAACTTAAAGGTCGCCATGGAGCGGCGAAGCTGGTCGGCCTCGGTCGGGGAGAACCCGGCAGCAACCATCGCGACCTGCATGGCCTGTTCCTGGAATAGCGGCACGCCCAGGGTTTTTCCAAGCACTTTGCGCAAAGCCTCGGTCGGAAAGGTTACAGCTTCGCGCCCCTCACGGCGGCGGATATAGGGATGGACCATGTCGCCTTGGATGGGACCCGGCCGCACAATGGCGACCTCGATGACGAGGTCATAGAAAGTCTTCGGACGAAGGCGCGGCAACATCGCCATCTGCGCGCGGGATTCGATTTGAAATACGCCGGTCGTGTCGGCGTTCTGGATCATGGCGTAAGTGGCGGGATCTTCGGCAGGCACGGAAGCAAGGTCCAAGCGCAGGCCTTTAGCCTTGTCCAGAAGGTCGAAGGCGCGGCGCATGCAGCCCAGCATGCCGAGCCCCAGCACATCGACCTTCATGAATTTAAGAGCGTCGATGTCATCCTTGTCCCATTCGATGACCTGCCGGTTTTCCATGGCGGCAGGTTCGATGGGAACGAGTTCGTCGAGACGATCCAGCGTGAGAACGAAGCCACCCGGATGCTGCGAGAGGTGGCGCGGCGTGCCGATGAGCTGCTTTGCCAGATCGAGAGTTAACCGCAGCCGCCGGTCCGCGAGGTTGAGTCCGAGTTCTTTCACTTCCTGCTCGGCGACGCCGTCCGTGCTCCAGCCCCAGATCATGCCGGCAAGAGATGCCGTAACATCTTCCGGCAGGCCGAGTGCCTTGCCGACCTCGCGCACGGCGCCGCGCGAGCGGTAACGCGAGACAACGGCTGTGAGCGCGGAGCGCGTCCGGCCGTAGGTCTCATAAATCCACTGAATGACTTCTTCGCGCCGTTCGTGCTCGAAGTCGACATCGATATCCGGTGGTTCGCGACGTTCCTCGCTCACGAAGCGCTCGAAAAGCAAACCCTGCCGTACGGGATCGATCGCCGTGATGCCTAGCACATAGCAGACGGCGGAATTCGCGGCAGAGCCGCGCCCCTGGCAGAGGATGCCCTTGGAGCGGGCGAAGCGAACGATGGTTTCGACAGTCAGGAAGTACGGCGCATATTGCATGCGTTCAATCAAGGTGAGCTCGTGCCGTAATTGTGTAGCCACCTTGTCGGGGAGCGCGTTCGGATAGCGCCGCGCGGCACCATCCCATGTGAGCTTTTCGAGCCGTTCCTGAGCGGTGAGCCCATCCTCGAGTTCTTCGGTCGGATAGGAGTAGGTCAATTCATCGAGCGAGAAGCGGCAGCGCTCCGCTATTTCGATGGTCCGGCGCACGGCTTCCGGATAGCGGGGAAACAACCGGAACATTTCCTGCGGCGTTTTAAGGAAGCGATCGGCGTGCCGCTCAAGCAGAAAACCTGCCCGGTCGATGGTCGTGTGCAGGCGTATGCAGGTGACCACATCCTGCAACATGCGCCGTGTCGGGCAATGATAGAGAATGTCGTTGGTGACGACTGTGGCCACACGAACTCTCGAAGCCGCGCTTTCGATGCTTTCCAGTCGCTCGGCTTCATTTGGAAGAAAGAGGCGGGTCAGCGCGCAATAGGCGCGGTTGCCGAAGATATCGCGCAACCGGGCAAGCTCGCTTCCCAAGCGATCATCGAGCCCGTCCGGAAGAAGGACGGCAAGCAATCCTTCGTTCCATTTCGCGACATCAGGCCAGTCGATTTGACAGGCGCCCTTGCCGGCACGCGCCTTGCCAACGGTGAGCAGGCGGCAAAGCCGACTATAGGCTCTGCGATCCGTAGGATAGACGAGAAGGGACGTGCCGCACTGGAGATCGAGCCGGCAGCCGACAAGAAGCCTGACGCCTGTTACTTTTGCGGCTTCATGAGCCCGCACGATCCCCGCGAGCGAATTCCGGTCGACGATTCCGAGCGCCTTGATGCCGAGCACTGCCGCCGCCGCGAACAAATCCTCAGCCGATGAAACGCCACGTAAAAAGGAAAAATGCGTGGTGACCTGCAATTCTGCATAATTCATGCTTCACCCACGCCATGGAGCCACCAGCCGCCACCTTCTCCGGCAGGACCGTTGCGGAATATCCAGTAGCGGGAGCCATCTGCGGTTTCGATGCGGTAGTAGTCGCGCACGAGGCTGAGTTCGGCATCACTGATCCACCACTCACCGTGGATACGTTCGGGCCCGTCCGCCTTGGCGACACGATGCTGGCGATTGCGCCATACGAACATGCGCGGCGGGTGATCGGGGAGTGCCGCAATAGCATGAACTTTTTCCGGTCGATCAAATAGTCGAGCGGGCCGCGGCAGGTTTTTGGGCCATGCCACGCTTTGGATCGGGTCCAAGGCTGGGATACGTTTCATGCTGCGCTCGGGCAGCGCGCTTTCGACGGGCGTCAGCCGGAACACCTTGTTCTGCCCGAGGCGCACACCGAGCGTATCGACGAGCTGGCTTACATCGACATCGGCGCCTCGCATCCCGACGTGGCGGCCGATGGTCTGCTTTTCGGCAAGCGCTTCGACCCACGAAGCGGTCAGGGCCGCGATTTCGATACCGAGGCCGGGATCGACCAAGACAAGCCGTTCGGCAAGCAGTTTTGCGAGGTGCTTGGGTTCGCGGTAGGGACGGGACAGACCAATGCGCACCGACTGATCGACATTGTCGACACGGGTAAAAACAAGGTCGAGACGACGCGCGCCGACGCCGCGGCCTTCCAAAAGCAAGCAAAGCTTTTCGCATAGCCGCTCGATCACGCGCTGAAGATTGTCGGGATCGGCAATCGGCTCGACAAACTTCAGTTCAACACGCGGCAATTCGGGCGGGATAATCGAGGTCAGCGCCTCGGTCAGGCTGCCAAGCGCCTGATCGAAGCGCAGAAGCACATCGGCGCCAAAGCGCAGATGAAGGCTTGCGCGCGGTTTGCTTGCGAGCTGTGCGATGCGCTCAATGCCGACTTCGTGGAGGGATGAGACAACTTCCGCCGGAAGGCGCAAGGCCGCGACCGGCAGGCTTGCAATCGCTTCCGCTTGGCGGCCGGGAGATGCAAGGCTGGTCGAGCCATAGCGTGCGAGCGCCCAGCTACAACCTGGTGTATCCGAGATCGCGGCCTTCGACCGATACCCGGCGCTCTCAAGCCGCGCACCGAGATCGGTGAGAAGAGCATTCTCGCCGTGGAAGAGGTGAGCAGAGCCAGCGACATCAATGAAGACGCCATCCGGAGGGTTCACGGCTACGACTGGCGAATACCGGACACACCAGATCGCCAATCTGAACAGCGCCGCTTCATCTTCCTCCGGGGTGGCATCCATCACGATCAGATCGGGCAGAAGTGACTGCGCATGCGCCACGCTCATGCCCGGGGTTAGGCCGAGGCGTGCAGCCTCGTCGTCGACGCTCACAATGGCGCGACGCTGTCCCTGCATTAGCGCTGTGACCACGTGCCTAGATCGCGGCAACGAGCCGCCGTGCCTGCGTCGCAACCGATCGGTCGGCCAGCGCGGCAGGTACAGCGAGACGACCCTGCGCATCGCATGCCTCCAAAATCCAGGAATGCGGGTCGCCGCCGCGGACGCGCAGAAGCTCCACTTTCCAGTGTTGCCGCTGCAAACCATCAAACCCGTCTTGCGGAGACGGCGAAGGAGAAACGCGCCAGCGTGTTGCGGCGGCGTTGGGCTCGCCAATGAGCGCTTTTTCGGCACTGTTGTACCAGCGCCGGATCGCGAACGCCGTTACACCGCTTTGCCCGGCGCAAAGCTGCAGACGGCGAGAGGCCGTCAGAGGAAGCTTGGTAAGTTCGCCCACCACGCCAGCCAAGCCGTGACAGCGGAGACCTTCCTCCATCGCGGGAAGGACGTCGCGGTCTTTCCACGTCTCGCAATAGATGACGCGATCGGGATGAAGGCCGACGCGAGCTAGCCCCGGCGCGAAGAGATCGCGTCCCTTGAGACACCACAACACAGGGCCGGGGATGCGCGCAAGAATGCCGGCGGTGAACAGCGTCGCCAATCCGGCGTACTCGCTCGCGATTCCGCCTTCGCAGACCTCGTGCAATTGGCCGCGCCCGAGCCCGCCGGTCGGCAAGTGCCTATCGATTCCCGCCACATCGAATGGAAGGACCGTCGGTTCCCCGCAGGCATGCGCCTCCGCCCGCTCCAGCCAGCGGCGTAATTCGGCAATAGGAATGGGCGGGCTGGCAAGGGCCATCCGTGGGCTATCTCCTGAACGGAAAACTCAGATGTTCTACTTTTGTTCTCTTTGGGCCAAGAGTCAACGCCCTTACCGAAAGTCGCGGTTTCGCGGGTTTTCTGGGAGGAACTGCAACGAGGCAGAGAGGCGGCGATAAGTGACCGCTTAAGGTAGTAGGAGGGGTACCGGTCCGGTGGACTGGCTGGAGCACCTCTCATTTCAGTCTCAGGCTAAGCTGCTTTTGCCCACCATTGCTGAGGAGGCAAAGTGATCTCGACCGAAGAACTTCTCTATGGGCTATCGCCGGACCTGACGCTGCGATTCTTTGCGACGTTCGCACGCATGGAATTCGCACTAAAGCAGCTTCGATTGCTCCGTTCGACCGCCGAGGGAGAGGTTGCGCAGATAGGTCACCCGCGTCTGGTCGCCCGGCTCGGGCCCGGATTCTTTCAAGCTGTTGAGGAAGCCCACGTCGCTGAAATGTTGATTGCAAACCCGCCAAAGCATTTTCTCGTAAATGGAGATGGCGGGGTAGCGTTCGGTCCACAGCCAGCCGCTCTGGTGACGACGTCCGATCTGATTGGCGCGACCTGGCGGGTCCGTAACAATCTATTTCATGGCAATAAACTATCTCCGGCCGATCGCAAGCGGGACGAGGCGTTGATGACGAATGCGTTGGCTGTGTTGGATATGATCTTGGAAGCGCTACCCGATGTTTCCTCATCATTTCACGAACCGCAGCAACACTTTTAGCCGTCAGGAGACTTATGGAAGAATTGCTTAAGCTCTCAAGCAAGGAATTGCTGACCCTTCACTCGAAGATTGCGGACCAACTGCGCGCGCGGGGCATTACCCGCACCGCAAACAATCCCACGGGCGATCTTGCGGAATACCTTTTCTGCAATGCGTTCGGATGGACGCGCGCGGGGAACTCCCACCCTAACATCGATGCCATTGGAAGCGACGGGCAACGATTTCAGATCAAGGGCCGGCGAATAACTATGAACCGGTCTCGGCAGCTCGGTGCCATTCGCGCGCTCGACGGTGAGCACTTCGATTTTCTGGCTGGCGTTCTCTTTGATGAATCCTACGGCATTTTTCGAGCCGCGCTCATTCCCCATGCTACGGTCAAGCTCCGCGCGACCTATGTGGCTCATACGAATAGCCACAAATTCATTCTGCATGACGACGTGTGGCGTGCAGAAGGCGTTCGCGACGTCACAGCAGAACTGGCGGCAGTTTCGTTTTAGGAAAGCGCGGACGCCCGTCGCCCTTCAGAATCTGCGTCGTGCCCGGGCGTTGAACGTCCGCGCGAAATGCTCCCGCAAGACGTCGCGACCGGATGGTGGAGGCGGAAGGGGCGGCGACGCCGGAGCGAGACCGGCTCGGTTCAACGCGGCCGATACATCGAAGGTCTCATAGGGCCGGCCCTCGGCAAAGAATGCGCCAAACGAGGCCTTCGTTATTGGTGTGAGAATTGCCATGTCCGACGGGCTTTGCGGCTTCAGCGCCCATAGGATGGGCTTGATAAAGTTTAGCGGATCGTCTGGCTGGGCTGCATCGCCGAAATCAAAGAACACGGGCACCGCGCTCGCGCCCCAATCACGAATGAGGGCGTTTCCTTTCACCCGCAATCCGATCGTCATGGGATTGGCGGCAAGGATCTTGCCAGATCCGAGCGCGCTGAAGAAGTGTGGCCTGTCCCGAATACGGCGCAGGCCATCAACCACCCAGACCATGTTCTGGTAATAGGCTTCCCGCGCCTCGCGCTCGTCCCGACGCAAAGCCGAGTGCTGAAATTCGAGAACAACGCCGCGGTCCGTCATCACGTCGGCGATGTGCTTTTCTCCACTGTCCGCTCTACGGATGATTTCCTGCCAATGCGCGGGAAAGCGGTTCTTCCACTCGCGATGCCATTCCGTTTCCGGCTCCCACCATGGATCGCAATTGCGGACGCCGCGGTGTGCCCAGTGCCATGCTCTATGCTCGCCGCACTTTGCGATGACCGACGCTTCGCAGACGGGACACGTAGCGGATTTGCCCGGGTGCGCTTCGATGCGTTCCCCGAGAATTTGTGCAAACTTCATAGTCGCCCCCTCGCACTTTAGCTGGTCAAGCCATGTTCCTTCTCGCCTCGAGCCACGATCATCAGTGTGCCATCCGGCAGGGGACGCTGCAATTGCAGCGCTTCCTCGGGTGGCGCCGTCAGCCAGGTCTCAATGGCGTCAGGTGTCGTCAGAATCACCGGCATCGCCTTGGGATGAATGGTGCCCACGACATCATTCGGCTCGGTTGTCAGGAAGCCAAACAGATCGTTGGTGGTTTCGCCTTCCTTGACTTTGCGTACCGATGTCCAATTCGTCCAGAGGCCGGCAAACGCTGCCAGCGGGCGATCGTCGTTGAAGGCGAACCAAACATCACCACCAGCTACCCTGTTGAACTCGCTGAATGACGTGAACGGCACGACACAACGGTTCTGTACCCCCAGCCAGCGTTTCCAGTGCTGACTTTTCACATTGCGGATGTTGGTGACGCCGCCGTCAGGCTCCATTCGAAGCAGCTGCTTGAAGTCGATCTGTTGGCCCTTCGCTTCGAGCTTTTTTGCCCGCTTCTTTGTTGCTTCCATCAAGGCCGCTTGAGAGGACGGCATGCCCCACCGCGCAAAGCATAGCTCGCGCACGCCGTCAGGCGCATTGCGGACAATCGGCGCGCGGTAATCGGGAAAGACGCCGGGAAATGCGGGCATGTTGCCGGTCACATCGCGCATTGCACGCGTCAACGCAACGATGGCAGCTTGGTTGCTTGTGATGCTGTAGAGATTGCACATGAAAACATCCTAGCAATCGAAATTCGGATCGTACATATCGGCGTATGCCGATTGATCAACTTGCTTTGCATCAAGTTTCAATTTGAAAGTGCGTCGAGCCCTCCCGCTAATGTCCGACTTCGTTTCCAAACAAATGCAGCGGGAGATTTTGATGAAGAGAGTAGGCGAGCCGGGCGGTTGTTCATCATTAGAAGCAGCAAATACAAACGAACAAACTGATAACTCCGACTGGCTTAGCCGAAAAGGCGCAATGGCGCTGGCGAAGCGTTTGGAGGCTTACTGGCATGAGCGCGGTTACCCGGCAGCGCGCTTTTGGGCAGAGCCTATCGATGAAAGATTTCCAAAGCTCGGAACCTACGAAGTGTATCGTATCGTTTGCAACCTTGTTAACGGCTTGCCTCCTACCTACCGGTGAGAGGCATCGGGACCGGCCGGGGAATCCGCACGCATGTGCGGTTCACCTCAACAAGACCGAAGCGCTTCGCTTTTTGAAGGTCGCTCGGGTAGCGCCCGGCCGGACGACTTACTATCCCTAGCTCTTTCGCCGCTAGCGGCCTCGTCGGTCCGTCCAAAACAATACCATTGGTATGTTAAGCGCCTTGGAGATATCGAGCAAAGTGCTAACGGCAATGCGGCTCAGAGCTTTCTCGTATTTCTGAATCTGCTGGAAGCTGAGCCCGACAGCCCGCCCAAGCTTTTCTTGGGTCATTTTGCGCATGACGCGGTAGAAGCGCAGGTTCTCGCCGATGATCCCGTCGATTTCGTTAGCCCGTCTTTTCATCTGGCCTCCGATCCAAATCGGAATCGCGCCAAAACTGAGCCATGAACTCGATATCCTCCGGGCCGCATGCGGCAGTGTAGATGGCCGTCGTGCTGATCCGTGAGTGACCAAGCCAGCTTTGAACTCTGTTCAGCGGTACTCCGGCTTGAAGCGTGCCGACGCCGAAAGAATGGCGAAGGCCGCGCGGGCATGCAGCGCGTCCTGCGATTTGAGAAAACATCATTACCTGCTTGATCGTGCGCCAGCCCGTAACACGGTGTTGCGGCCATATGCGTTGTCGGGAACGTACCGGATCACGCTGCGCCTCCGCGATGCCAAAATGCGAATCAAGCTCGGCCATGAGCCAGGGCGGAATAGGGATCTCGCGCCAGACGACAGAACGGCGTTTCAAAGACAGAACAGCGACGATGCAAGCCTCGATCTGAAAACAGAGAGGGACGATACTGAGGGCTTCGCTGATGCGCATACCTGTGCATGCGAGAGTCATTGCGAGAAGCCGATCGTCCGTTTCAAGTGTCGCCATGGCGGAGAGGCAGCGACGCCGCTCCTCGCGGTTGAGATATTTCCGCCCGCCCTCGGGGCCATACAGGCTGAAACTGTACCCGCCGCCGCTGTGGCCCTGAGCCGCAACAGTCCTGCGCATATTGTTGCAAGCGGATTTTGCCAATTGATTCAAATAACTCGCTCCCCTGCTCCGCTTGGTTAAGAGCGGTGCCGTAGAAATATAAGGTAAAGGCTACAAGTAGTTATAGGTCAAAGCAACAATATGCGCAGTAGTGTAGTGATGAAAGTAAAGTAACTATAAGCACTTAGCCCACGTCTGTGCTACATTATACACGGACTTGCTCATGCTCTTTCGCCCGTCGATCAAAACTAAATTTCGTACTGCCGCTTTCGGCGCAGGCCTCGTGACGCTCGCAGCGGTCTCGGCTTTCCCCGCCGCCGCCCAGCAGATCAATGTCGTGAGTAACACCACGCCGGACTGTTCGACGATTTCGGACATCGGTAAGAAAGCCATTTGTGAATCAGTTAAACGTACGGAAGATGCGAGGGCGCAAATTCAGGTTGAGGCTGCCCTGAAGAAATGTCTCGTACAGATTGCCGACTTCAAGAAATCACAGCCGGCTGAGTTTGCGAGACTTGGCACGATCACCCGCGAGAATGCCTGCGACGTCGCAGCTAAACTGCCGCGCACATCTGCGTCATTGAACTAAACTGACATACCCTTTGGTTTCGCTGCCACGCTGGCGGTTTGCTGCGGCTTGGGCTTTGCCGCGTCATCTTTCTTGCCCGTCGCTGGCGCTTCCGCTGCAGCAGTATGAGTGGCCGAAGCTGGCTTTGCATCTGATACTTTATTGGCGGGCGCAGGGCTTGACGAATTGATCGATGCCAACAAGTCGTCATTAGCGCTCGTATCCGCGCTCGCCTTTGCCTTTACTGCTTTCTCCTCCTTCTTCTGCGTTCTGAGCTGCTCCTTTTCATGCTCGATATGCTTCCGCGCTGCGGGGTTTCTTTCCCCGATTTCATCCATCTTTTTGTTGAACTCCTTCTTCGCCGCTTCTTCTTCGACGGGCGTCGGTGGTTTTTCGCCACCAACCGCCTTGAAGTAGCCATCGACTGCGCGAGCGTGAGCGTCCTGATCTGCGGCCGGAAGGCTCTTCTTCGTTTCTTCGTACGACTTGCTGTATTCGTTGAAGTCGCCACCAGTCCGCCTGAAATAGCGGGCACCGCCAACGATACCCTTGTCGCTCAAGCCGCCGCGTTTGAAGCGCTCGTAGCTTTCATTTTCAAGATGAACATCCGCCAAGGCCTTAATCGCCGACGGACCAAGGCGCAGAAGCTCAGGATTGTTGGCAACCCAGCCGAGGCCGTATTTCTCCGCCACGGCGAGCGCCTTGCTAACCTGTTCAGCCTGTTGCCGCTCGTAGGAAGAGAGTTCCCTGCCGTTACCCGCGTTACCATTGTCCGCCTTGCCTGCGATGTCACCTTTACGCCCACCGAGAAGCCCAAGCGCGGCATATTGGCCAATAGCCGCGGCTTTGATGTCATCGGCGTTCGCGCGAGCGAGCTTCTGTTGGGCCTCGGCCTGGCTAACTTCCGCGCTGATGAGGGATTCCACGCGTGGCACAGTGCCACCTTCAGCCATGGTACGGCGTTCGTCAGCGGTGAGCGATTGCACGATCCGATCGACCGCGTGAGGTAAAGGCACGCCAAGCGCTTCAAGCCCACGCTTTTGAACGAGCACACCAACCTTGCTCACGAGAGCAGCCGCGTTATCGTCACCCAACTCGGCACGTAGGTCAGCGTAAGACGTATACGGCATCGCGCCGCGCGTCTTGTCTCTCTCACCTGGAAACCCAAGAAAGTTGAAGCGGCGTGCGAGAAAGGTGTCGCCGGACTGGTCGGTTGCTGTACTCACAGCGAAATCACTTCAAAAATAGATCTGTCGAAAATAACGCGCCAAATAAACCGCGCGTGCAGCCGATCCAATTATCCGATGAACGGGCTTAATTTCCCTTAATTGGGTGTTAGCGCTTCTTAATCATCTAGGCCGTTGAAATACAACGCTACTGGCTCGGCTTCTTTCCTCGTTTCCTGGTCTTTTGCGAGGAAAGGCGGGGTGGCTTCGTAAGGCGCGGTGGTGCCGCCACCTGTTTGCCACCGACCCAATATTCTTCCCGAAGGATGTCTCCTGCGGCATCCTGCTCGATCACGGCAGGCCCGTCCGCCGGTTCGCGATGACGTTCGCCGTTTAAGTAGAACTCGGTTTGGGACGCCTCGGTCCACTCGAGCTGGCGCTCCACCAGTTCGTCCCGTGTCTCGCCATGCTCATCGGTCGTCTTGCGGTATGTGTTGTGCTCCGTTGGTTTCAAGCGAAACTCCGCGGGGCCATCCTTGGGATCACGGTGGAGTTTCCCATCGACGTACCAGCACGCTTCCGTGATCCGGCCCGCTTTGTTGTGCCCCAGGATCGCTGGACCGTCGAGGCGATGCGGCCGGCCCTCGACGTAATAGCTTTCATTCACGATATTTCCGTCGTTATCACGATAGATGTCGCAGGGCCCGTCCTCGCGGTGCGACCTACCGTTTAGATACCAACATTCACCAATGATCTGCCCGGTTGCGCCGCGCGAAATGCTTGCCGGTCCGGACAGGCGGTGCATCTCGCCGTCCCGATAGTAGCACTCCAACAAAACAACGCCTGCTTCCGTATCTCGCAAGAAATAAGCGGGGCCTTGATCCTCCTCCCGATGCAGGCGTCCTTCCAGGTGATATTCTTCCATGGAAACTATGCCCGTTGTCCTGTCACGTTCAATCCGTGAGGGACCCTTTCGACGATGCAACTCGCCATGTTGGTAATAGAATTCGAGAACGAATACGCCCGTTTCGCTGTCCCGTTCGACCAGCGCCGGGCCGTCCTGCTCGTCGCGGTGCATCAGGCCATCCCGTAACCAGCCTTCGAGGGTCACTCGGCCCGCTGTGTCCCGCGCCATCGATGCGGGGCCGTTCGAGCGATGTAAAACGCCGTTGCGACGGTACTCTTCCCGCACGACGATGCCCGTTGCGGCATCACGCGTGAATTTGGCCGGTCCTTCGGCTTCGTCCCGGTGAAGCTTGTCTTGCACCATATACTCGAATTCTTCGTGGCCGTTTTCGAGTGCCCAAAAAGCGGGCCCTTCCATGGGATTGCGATGGCGGATACCCCGTTCTTCGAAGACTTCACGGATCACTTTGCCGCGCTCGTCGATCCACTGGAGCGCCGGTCCATCCTCGGATGGGCGATTCAGCGTCCCGTTCTCGCGGTATTCGATCGTCGTATAATTCTGCATCCCAAACACGCGTTCAAGAATGGCAGGTCCCTGCCGCGGATCACGATGTGCACGGTCGTTCTCTATATACACCTCTAAGAGGGTCGTTTCTTTGCACGTGCAAAGGATCGCGGGTCCTTCGCTCGACGGACGGTGCACGATACCGTTCTCGAAGAACTGAAGGGATCGTACATTATCGCCTTCAAAGTTCTCGTTGATCAGCGCGGGGCCTTGCGCGTGCGGTCGATGGCGAACGCCGTCGACCCAATACTCCGATAGCTCCCCGTGCCGGTTCTTGCGGTGAAGTGCTCGCCCCTCGGCGGGATCACGGTGCAGTTTCCAGTTGCGCATGTAGTAGGTGGTGGTCGTGCCACTTTCATCGGTGGCAACGATCGGCGCCCAAGGCAGGTCGCCATAATGGCGAGTGAACATCTCCTCTATATCGGGCCACCTGTAGAGCGCCGCTCCGCCAGTGAAGCGATCTACTTCGGCTTGGCCGCGCTCCAGGGTTACTCTGGGATCGGGCGACACCTTGCCTTCAACGAGCTCTTCGACGAGCTGCATGACCTGCATCGCAGCCATCATGTTGAGGATAATGTCGATGAAGCGGGTTATCAGCGGACTGACTCTCAGCTCGTCCTCGTGACCGACGATCGGCCCCATTCCTGCTAAACACTTGTTCGCCCAGTCCGTGGCAACGTCTGCCTGTTTGGGATTGAGCGACACATTTTTTAGCCCTGCGAGATAACGCACCATCGCGGCAGCATCGGTCGAACCGGCTGTGCCGGGAGCAGAAGCGAGAGGTGGGTTCAAATCGTCGAAAAGAATAGCGAACTCCAGCGTCGAAATTCAGGGATCTCGCCGCAGTCGCGGCAAAGCTGAGAGTCTACGCGGCCGCACGCTTAGGAAGGCTTAATTTGGCGCTAGAGCCTTGATTTCTATCGAAAGTGTAAGAGGCATCTGGACGTAAGTCGGGTATCCGCTCTGGCGTCGCGAAAGCGCTCTCTACTTTGATGGGGAATGGTTCTCGTTTCCGGCCAACAAGCTGAAAGTAATTCTCGGTGAGGCTTTCACCGCCACCGCTGAAAATCTTCGTTTTCAAGGCTCAATTGTTCTTTTTAGCCAATTTGAATGTTCGATTGCGACATTAGCCCCTGAATTTTTTAGACAGCGATTTCTGTTGAGTGAAGATCAATGGATATGCACGAATGAGTGCACTCATAACGTGTACTCATTTTTGATATGAAATTCTTTGACGCCATTAAAACCGTGCCAGATGCAGCGCGCTTTCCGCGCACGGCACACGATCTCCTGACGCAGGCGGAAGCCCTCCTGCAAACAAAGATCACAATGACCTCGCACACGGCTGCGCGGGCCACGGGCTGGAGCCTGAACCGTGACTTTGCCGAGACCGTGGAGAAGATGCACGCCGGCACCACGCCTTCAAGTGCGGTCGTGTATCACAGGCCAGGCCTTTTTGGCTCCGCACATATCCTCTACCGTGACGGAAATCCACCTTGGAACGGCGCACTTCATTCCGACAATCACGAGTACAATGTATTGGGTCACACCCTGACCCATGAAATCGCGCACATCGTAGCCGGTCTCGACGGCTGGAGAAGCGTCGGTATCCCGGCAAACCAGAAGACGTTTTATCTCGAGCAGTGCGCCATCGCAGGCGGAGCCGCGCTCTATGCGACGGTCGGCGGCCGCTTCGTCGATAACTGGACGTTTCCGACCTTGCGGGCGCACCAGAAATTCCCGGACGAGATGCCGTTCGAAGCCTTCTCGGTATATACGCCATCGCCCATGGCCCGCTTTTTTGAATCGAAGGAAGGCGTTGCCGCCGCACGGCGCAGATACCTGACTCCCGCGGGAGTCCTGCGCTTCGATCGCTTATCGGACGATGTCGTCGCGCTCGGACCGCACTTCAGAACGCACCTTACGATGCTGGAGTTGTTCGGCGATGTCGCGCTGACGCTGACGAACGCCTTTGACGGCAAGGACGCGAGCGCCCTGCGGATATCGGACAAATGGCGTCGCGGCTCGGGCAAGCGCGTGAGCACCTATGCCGCGGAGACCTTGTCGTCCTGGTGGCAGGAAGTTGCCTATCTTGCCGGCAGAAAAGTCGCGGTCCCGAAAAACATCTATGCGGGTGAGATCCCCGTGATCACCTCGAAAGAGGACGCGCATCGCTATTTCCTGGATCTCGCGACGGTCGTTCACATTGGCCTCGACGAGCGCCCGAGCGACCGCATTCTCCAGCACGTTCACAGCGGCATCGAGCACTTCGTCTATTCGCCGCAACGCGCCCCGCCGCCGCTTCGCGGCTACGCGCGAGCGCAGCCCGATCATCCGTAGGCTTTTCAATCACAATAACAAACAGAAAATAGGGGAGAACATCATGACATCGAGATCACTTACATTATTTGAAAGAGCAAAATCCACCGCGCTTACGACCCGGACTTCCATCGAAGAGACCCGGAATACCATCGAGCAGGAGCGTGAAACCACGCGGCGCGAAAGCGAAGAACTGGCGAGCACGCATGTCAATCTCATTTTCGCGCTTGATGCGACGGCGAGCCGGGAGCGATTTTGGGAAGAGAGCAAGCTTATCCAGTCGACCATGTTTAGCGCCGTAGGAACCTCGGGCCTGAAGGTACGGACGCAGCTGGTTAGCTATTCCGGCCTTACCCAGCTTGGCGATGTCGCCGCCGGGGATTGGCACAGCGATGCCGAGGCCCTCAGCGACACCATGGAAAACATAAACTGCGTAGCGGGCCACACCCAGATCGGGCAGGTGTTCAAGCACGCCGTGCGTGAGAACACGCAGCGGAAGGTGCATGGGCTCATTCTGATCGGCGACTCATGCGAGGAAGATGGTGCGCAGTTGCGCGCTCTTGGGTCCGAGCTGAACGAGAACCGCATCCAACTCTACATCATGGACGATGGCAACCGCTCCGATGGGCGTCATCCGGATACGTTCCGTATCTTCCGGGAAACCGCCGAGGCCGCAGAAGGCGTGTACCTTCCGCTGGAATCAAAGAGCATTGCCAAGCTGATCGACTACCTGAGGGTTGCCGCGGTGGCTTCGAGCGGCAACATCAAGGCGGTCGATCGCATTGCCGGCAGCGTCACCACGGCAGAAGGTCGCGCCTTTCTCGAACAACGAAAGAAATATCTTTTGCTATCGCACGACAAGAAATAATGCCGCCGGGGCGGTGCACTTTCGTGCGCCGCTCCGCTTTCGCACCGAATTGAGAGAGGCGCCGCCGCGCATAGAACCAGGAGAGATTGTCCGAGCTACCTTCGACGACCGCGATACCAATGAACGACCAAAGCCACACCCGCAACCTTAAAGACTGGCGCGATCGCGCTCAAACGCTGTTCCTTAGCGCGGCCGGGGATCGCTCGCGCGCGGAAAGCGCCGCCTTCTTCAAGAAGGCACGCAAGGTCGTCCTGGACAACGGCAGCAGCTTCAGTCGCCTCTTTATTCCTTTAAGTGATCCCGATCTCTTAAGTATTTATCGCGAGGCACCCGCCTTCATCGCCGCTCAGCAAGAGAGCAAATCCCTGCTTGTCTCTGAGACGGCTGCGATTGCTTCGTCGATCGAAGCTCTTTCGGCGCAAGAGGAGCGCCTGACCAAGGAACACAATGAGCTCCGCGCGGCCGAGCATGCTCTGGAAACCGAGCTGTTCGGATATCTTGGAATCGAACCGCCGCCGTTGGTGCTGAAAACCCTTGCGTCTCGAAGAGCGTTGGCAGCGGCTACCATCGAGCCGCTCGGCGAAGAGGATGAGCGCTCGTTCAGGCCGGGGAAGGCGTCACCGGCGTTCGCGCGCACTGTCACGTTGTTCAAGCAGGTAGATCATAAGGAAGAGCCTGCGGCGGCAAAAGCATTCGAGGCGCTTTTAGCGCATCTCGCGTCGCAAAAACTCGTGTTGCAGGACGTCTTCTATCCACGCGAGGACGACGCGGTCGACTCCCAAGCTAAGCTAGAGCGAAAAACCAACAATCTCCTGAACCAGCTCGAAATCCTGAACCGGGAGACAGCGGCCCTGACGAAGGAGATGCGCGCTCTAGCGGAACGCGAGCGCGAGTTGCTATCCTCGGTGGAGGATCTGAAGCCCGCCGTTGCCGCCTTGGTGCGGCAGAAGACGTTTCTTGAAAGAAAACTAGGCGCTGAGCGACTGAAGCGCGGCATAGCATCGCCCGTGCCCGTGCCGCCATCACCTCCACCTCCGAGCCGGCCAAAGCCGGCTCCGCCGCCGAAACCTATACCGCAACCGAGACCGGCTCCGCCGTCGATGCTGTGGCAAGGCGGGATCAATTACGAAACCGCGCAACATATCGTTGATAACGCTCTGGAGAACTCTGCGGATCTCGTCATTGCGGCGCTCGTGCCCGACGGCGACAAGGCACTTCTCTATGTTGCTGCGCAGACTCATGAGTTGCGCGCGTGGGTGAAGAAGCTGGAAGGTGGGACACTCCGCCCTGAAGACAGGAAATCGCTTCGCGCTTATCTAAAGGGTGAACGGTCGCTTGCGCTCGTGTCCGTCGCAGACGTATCAGGCCTTTACGTCATCCCGCCGAGAATCACATTCGGGAATGCTCTTCACGATTCCAGAGAGCTCATAGACGGGCTGAATGCAAAGGCAAGCAAACGCGCACAGTTCCTTCTTAACCAGAGCGAATTGAGCCGGCTTGCACTTTATGGTTCCAAAGTGCGCCGCGTGGTCAACGTCAAAGCGGCCAAGCTTGCTCAACGGTTGCCGTCACGCGATCAGTTGAGCGGTTTGGTCGAAGGCATTTTAGATGGATTGGCGCAGCGCCTGCCATCGCGGCGCACACGGCGTTATATAGCCGCATTGGGCATCGTGGGTGCCTCGACGGTCGGCTTGGTGAGCGTGGTGCCATGGTCGGCCTGGTACAAGAAGGCCGCGGAGAGCTTAACCCAATCGGCGTCGTGGACGCCCCAAACGTTTCCAAGGCCGCCACCGAAAGACACGTCGGCACGGATGGGCGAGGCGATCCGCTATGCGAAGCGATCCTTCAACCTCCAGACAGAGCCTCGCGTTGGCGCCACGTCCTCGGCAATTCGGGTAGACGAGGGGATGGGAGTCCTGACCGGACCGGGTACCGCCGTCGATGAGCGGGGCAATGTCTGGATTGAGGCGCGCGAATTCGGGAGCCGCAAAGTTCTCGGCTACGCTGAAGCGGCCTCCTTGTCGGCAGTGCGGCTACCGGAACCTGTGCTGGAACAGGCAAAGCAACAGGTTCTCTATGCCCGAGAAAGCATCCGTATCGCTGGGCAGGATGGGGAAGCGGCTCGCTCCACGAACTTTGAGCCGGGTGATGCCGTCCTGGTCAGGCGGATCAGCACGGCACAGGGAACGTCTTACGCGCAGGTGATCCTCCCGACCGATCACAGCGCGGTCGCGCCAATTGATCTCCAGAAACTCACCGCGTTTCCGTTACTCGGCCGGCAGGCTGATTCATTAGGCCGGGTATGGATGATGACGCGGGGCGAAGCGCCGGCATACCAGAGCCCGCGCGGAAATGCTCAGCTCGTGTCCCGAATTGCGGGTGGAACGCCGCTGCTCATTGGCGAGCACTATCTCGATGCGATCGGAGAACGCTGGGCATCGGCGATCGACCCCCGGACCGGGCGCTACTCCGGTTTCCTCCGTGCTCGCGACCTGGAGACGCTCCCAGCTGAGCGTACGCCTCCTGCCGCGCCTGCCGGAAAACCCAAACGAATTCGATTTCAGCAAAACACTCCATAACCAAAATGATTGTGAAAAGAGACGGCCATGACTGAATCAGCAAATGACAAGAAGACCGAGAATGGCAGCAAGGGCGCGCTTTGGAGCGACCTTGTCGATCTCCTCCCCGGGTTTGCCAAGCTCGCGAAGTTGTCGGGCGGTTATGCCGATTCCTTTCTCAATCGCGTGCGCGAAATCGATTACCGGAAGGCGGTTCTTAAAGAGACAGATGCGCGCGGCCTCGTGAGCACGAAGGGACTCTTGCCCAACGCCGGTTTCGTCGAGCTCACGACCGACGCCGGATACATCCTGATGTCCGCACCGTTAAAACGAGCCTTCCTCTATCCTTTCCATCATGGCGACGCCTTCCTGAAAGAGATGATGGAGCCTCTGCTGTCCGCAGCCGGATGGGTCGACGCCCTGCAACGCCAGAATATGGTGATCCGGGAAACACTCGCGCCCGGTCAGGAGCCGCCTTACTTCGCCCTTGCGCGCGAATTCGAGAAGGATATCCGCGCCGCCCAGGAGCGAGCCGAGGCCACAGCGGGGGACTTCGACATCAAGCCCTACTTTACGGAAGAGCTTCACGAATTCTATGGCCGCCGGATGACCCTCCATATGGAGCGGGCTGGCGAGCACGCCCTTCGCGGCGAAGAAAACGCCCATCGGTGGGAGACGGAATCAAATCACGCCTGCATGTTGCTCCATTCCGCGCTGAGCATGCTCAAGAAGCACGGCGTGAAGAAAATCGTTTTCGCGAAAGCGCGCCCCGAAGCCTATGAAGAGGCTGTGAAGCGGATTGCCGAAATACGTGCGCAACTTATGCCGGGTGTCGCTTTCGCCGGTGACCGCATGGGATTTCGTCTTGCATTCCAGCGGACGCTATCGAAGCCCGGTGAGGTTGAGGCACAGGTAACGAATATCGAGAAGGCCAAGGCTTTCATACGGGAGCAATGGCAAGGGTACCTCAGCGCCGCACGGGAATTCCAGGATCAGAACGGCGCAGACGGGGCCAACCCGCATACTGAAAAACTAAAGCGCGCGCGTAACGCCCTGCGTGATCTTGATGCGCTAATAAGCAACGGTGTCACCGAGATCGGCTATGAGCCCGGCGATACTGAAGATGCGGTCGTAGCCAAGATCGCTGCCGCGAAACCGCCGGTCACACATGAGGTTGCTGACGAGCAGCCCGGGCCTGTTGTCACTCCGCCTGTGGTCGCAGACAATGAAGCCGTAGTTCCGCTTGAGGTGAAAGAACGTCAGCGCGCCGCTCCCCCGATAGCCGCGCCACCGGCAGCGCCAGCGCAACCCCCTTCAGCAAGCTCGCCTCTATTCGCGCCGCCAAATGGTGGCGCCCAAGCACGACCTATCGCTTCATCGCCGCCGGCTCCGGCTGCGATGCCGCGCACGGATACCACGCAAGCACGGCCGGCTCCGGTAACGCAGCCAACCGTGCGCGAGCAGTGGAAATACGCCAAGACCATCTTCGCTTGGGCCAAGGATAAGCTGCCGACGATGATCTTAGGCGCGGCTACCGGCGCGGCCGTCCGTCTCGGTGCTCAATTTGCCATGGCGGCGTTTGTCGCCACGACGCCCGGCATCGTCACCGTCATTGGCACGGCAATGATTGCAGGCGCTGCGGCAGGTGCGGCGTCGCGCTTAGCGGTGACGGCGGCCTTTGGCGGTGCCAAGAAACAAGAAGAGGGGTGGAAACGAAAAGCGCTTATCGAGGGCGCGCTTATGGGTGCCCTCGGCGGTGCGCTCGGCGCAAGCGCGATGCAGTTCGCGCACGAGTATCTGCAAAGCTGGTGGGGCCATACTTCCACTGGCTCGCCGGCCTCACCGCCGCCGAACAGCGATCCCGCCACGGGAACGCCGATCGTCGAGCCTCCGCACGCCCCGGCGCCACCGCCAGCCGATGTTCCAGCGAGAACGGGCCACGCGGTGCCCCTCGCGCCGGGAGCGTCGGTCTCCCTCGAAGCTATCGCCGGGGATTTGCACGCCTTGCTTACGCCGGACCAACTTGCATTGCTGCCGAACAATGTGAGCCGCCTCGCGACCTCGTCGTCTCCGAAGGCGCTGTGCCTGTTTTGCAAGGAAGCATCTTACCTTCTGCTCAACGCGCCGCCGCGCGATGCGGCTTCCATTGCGGCTGGTGCGAAGCTGTTGACGTATGGTGTGCAGATTGCACATCAGGCGGATTTGCATGGGCCCGTTAGCCGCATGCTGAATGCCGACCTCGCCTATGTGAAGGCGTGGGGAATCGGAACGGACAAGGACCTGCCGCAAGCAATCGCCTGTGCACGGCGCGCCGGTAACGCAGTCAATAACTATGGACCTCGGCTGCTTCGGTATCTCGGCCTGTCATAGGATCTGGAAGTGCAACCCCTTAATATCGAATTCCGCAAGCCCATCTGTGCACGGTGAAGGCCGGAAGCGGTGCTGGGCGACGCGCCGCGCCGAGCTTAGGCCTGACAACTCGCTCCGACCGATTCCGGGCCGAACGCCGGTCTCTGGGTCAGGCAGGTTCCGGCTTGCAGACACTCCCTCCCGCAAGTCCTTGAAACTGCCAAGGATTCCGGCCGGCACAAATAGTTGTTGCTGGCGAGGCGTCGACCCACTATATATATCTCATTCAATGCAGTGAGATAAATGAACGTCATCAGCCTTCCCATGATCCGCCCCGGTATCGACCCCATTCTCGCGGGGCGGCTTTCCGGCAAACGTGCCTTCGTCACCGCGCTCGAACAGTTTCCCGAACTGACCGAGCCCGCCATCGTCCTGCTCGACTTCGCTGGCGTCGACCTCGCCACATCCTCCTACCTCAATGAAGTTCTGATGCCGCTGCGCGACCATCTGCGCATGCGCCGCCATCCCGGCTACGCCGTCGCCGCCAACCTGAACGAGAAGGTGCGCGAAGAGATCGAGGAGATGCTGGGCCGGTCGGGCGATGCGTTCCTGACCTGCGTTACCGATGCTTCAGGCAACATTGCCGATGTGCAGCTCTGCGGGCGGCTCGACGAGAAGCTGCTGGAGACGTTGAAGCTGGTCAGCGCGAAGCGCGAAACCACCGCCGCACAGCTGCACGAGGAAACACGCAATGTCGACGCCGTCGGCGCGACCGCATGGAATAACCGTCTCTCGTCGCTGGCCGCGAAAAGCCTCGTTGTCGAGATCTTGCAGGGCCGGACCAAACGGTACCGGCCTGTTCTGGAGGTTGCCTGATGGGTCTCGACTTTATCCGTAATGCGGCTCCCGCTTTCAATCGCGTGCTCGACCGCCGCCTGGTCGAGATGCATTCGCCGACGCTGTTCAGCCGCGACGTGCCGATCATCGCGCGCACGGCACGCGCCGATATGTGCGGCGAGGTCACCGCGAAGCTTGGCGAGAAGGTCATGCTCCGCGTGGTGAACAACAAGGTGATTGTGCAGCGGCTCAATGTCGTCATCGCCGAATGCCCAAATGCACCGGCCGAGTTCGTCGCCATCCTGCGCTCCGGTGCCGGTATCTGCGAAGGCGAAATCACGTCGGTGCAGCCCCTCAGCCAAACCTTGGAGGTCGGAATTTGCGAGTGATCACCCGTCCGCAGGAACAACCGGCTACGCCGAACCTCCGCCGCCAGCGCCGCCGCTGGGACGAAGGCGAAGCCTTGCCGATGGCGCTGGGTTGCCTCGGTTGTCCCGATCTCGGCACCTGCGGCGGCATCCGCAAGCGGCAGGATGCGTTTTCCTGCCTCGACGATTGCTGCGGCAATCCCGCGACTTGCGACGGCATGTGCCCCAACAACCCGGTCGGCTTCCGTGAACGGTGGCGCGAGGTCAATGGTCTCGAGCTCGACAACATTCCCCGCGCCGCGCCGCGCCCGGCGGAGCCACTCCCGGCCTATGTTCCCTACATTTATCACGGCAATCGCCGCGCGGTGCCGCTCGACATCGAGGCCGTGGCGCTGCCGCTGCGCCGCTTCCACACGCCGGATGGACGGCTGCGGTTCACCAGCCGCGCCGCCGTCGAGGCGACCTTCGGCATCGGCCCGCATACGCGCATTGTCCTGATCGGCAGCGGCCGGGATAAGCCCATCGAGGCGTGGTGGAAGCTGAGCGAACGCCGCATTCCCATCCTCGCTGGCCTGCGCGCGCTCGGCGTCGCGCTCATCACCGGGCCAAACTATTCCATGTTCACCGACGAGGTCCGTTACAACGACATGCACGCCATGAAGCGCATCGGCAAGGCATGGCAGGAGATCGTCGCTGCCGGCGTTCCGGGCGCCTACCATCTCAATGCCCGCACGCCGACGGATTACGCCCGCCTCGGCGCGTTCATCGCGGAGCGCCCGGAGGTGACCGACGTCGCCTTTGAATTCAAGACCGGGGCGTCGTGGCGCAAGCGGCTTCCCTTCCATGTGGAAGAACTCTCGAAAATCGCGGCGGGCGCGGGCCGGCCCCTCAGCCTGACCATGGTCGGCGGCATCACGGTGCTGCCGCAGCTGGCCGCCGCCTTTCACCGCGTAACCTACATCGACACCTCGGCCTTCATGAACGCGGTGTACCGGCAGCGCCTCTATCTCGGCAACGACGGCAAGATGAAAAAGTATCCCGAGTTGACGTTGCACGGCCAGCCGATCGACGGCCTCCTGGTCGACAACCTCGCCACCATGAAGGCGCGGATCGAGAGCGTGCTGCGTTAAGCGCAACACGGCTGCTTAGTGACGCGTATCCGATCCCGGCATCATGGCTTGGCAGCGGACGGCGGCGAGAAATCCCTTGAACGGCGCCTTCTGTGCGAGCCGCGCGGTTTTCAGCTCGGGCTGCGGGCCGCTGATGAGCAACGCGTGATCACCTGAACGAAACCGTAGGTCAGCGTTGAGATGCGCAAGGCCCAGGAACAGATCACGGAAACCGTTGCCGTGCCCCGACATGCGCCCGTACCGCGACACGTTTTCCTGCAAGGCCGCGTGCATCGCAAGGCCATGGTCGGTGAGATCGGCGAACTCTTCATCTTCGCGCAGGGTCGCAAGGATACCCAACCCGCAGTCGGCGGCGACGAACTCGAAGGCGGATGGTCGCGCCTGAAACGCGAGAATGCCGGTCGATGACGCGCCGGAATGCTCGTGGATGTTGGATTCCATTTCACGAAGCGCGGCCGTCAGGCTTTGCGCGACGGGCTTGACGAGGCCGGACGTTTCCGCCGCCGTCCGCGCCGCGAAGAGAAAGCGATTGCGCTGGACATCGTCGGCCTCGACACGGGGATCGAACGTCGTGCGCATGAAGCCGCGGAGCCGCGCGTCGTCGAGCCAAAGGTTCTGGTTGCTTGCAAGGGCGTTGCGAAAATCGAGTTGCGTTACTGAATCCAGCCACGGTGTTTGCAGCAGCGGGCCTGTTCTGCCGTTGTTCGATTCCATCATGAGCTCGATGAGCGGACAAACTTCCGTCGCCGCGTATCGAACCTGGGGCGCTCCCTTGAGCCTGCCGCGCAAATGGGCCCCCACGAGGTCGTCAACGACATCGAAGGTAAGCGTTTCGCGCGGAAGAGGCTTGTTCGCAAAATCCACAATGGGCCCGTGAAGGAAAAGACCGCCAAGCGGGCACGCAGTGTAGGCGAGTCGTCAGGCGGGCCGTGAGTCGAATTCACAGTTTCCCCATCAAAGATCGAGTTTTTCCCGCTTTTTGGGCGCGTGCGGCAAGCCGCACCGGGAGGCTCTCGTGAACCGAGCCGCAAGCGCGTCTCGGCCATCCGGCTTCGATCCCCACTCGCGCGCATAAGGAGAGCGGCACGCCGCTCGCTTTCTTTTTTTCAGCGAAGAGCTAAAGGGCTGCGCCCTTGGCGCGCGCAAGGCATCCAAACGCTACGCGCCGCCTCCACACGTCTCCCGCAAGGGCGGGGCCCTCGTGTGGACCCTCGGCGCTTCGCGTTCGGACCCTCCTTGCACTTGCCTACCGCCTGCTCGCCACGAGGGCAGGGGTGCAGCAGCAGCTGCACCCAGAAAACAAGGAGGCGAAGATGAAATTACTTACCGATGAAATCCGCGAGACGTTGCTCGCGAACGGAAGGGCCAACGCCGGACGCGAAGAAACCATCGACTTCAAGCCCGCTGTCAAGCTGTTCTTCCCGTGGGGCGCGGCAACGTGGCTGCTCACCGAGCTTGATCCCGAAAATCCCGATATCGCTTTCGGCCTTTGCGATCTCGGCATGGGTTGCCCTGAACTTGGCTATGTGAGCCTCGAAGAAATGGAGAGCCTTCGCTTTCGCGGCCTCGGTATCGAGCGAGACCTTTCTTTTACCGCCGACAAAACCCTCTCCGCCTATGCCGACGAGGCGCGCCGCCTCGGGCGCATCAACGCGTAAGGGGGCGACCATGCAGACAACCCCAAACCGCCGCGACGTTTATCAAGCCATCACCGATCAAATTATCGCCGAACTGGAACGCGGCGTCCGGCCATGGCGCAAGCCGTGGAGCGCAGACCACATGGCGGGGAAGGTACTCTTTCCCCTGCGCCATAACGGCATTCCCTATCGCGGCGTGAATGTCCTTGCGCTCTGGATGGCGTCCCTTGCGAAGGGCTATCGCTCGCCGATCTGGATGACCTTTAAGCAAGCCCTCGACCTTGGCGGTGCCGTGCGCAAAGGCGAACGCGCCAGCCTCACCGTCTACGCCAATTCCATCACGCGCACCGAAACAAATGAGGCCACGGGCGAGGAGAACAGCGCCGAAATCCACTACATGAAGGGGTATTCGGTGTTCAATGCCGAGCAGATCGACGGCTTGCCTACACATTATTATGTGACGCCCGAGCCTGTCGCCGATCCCGTCCCCCGCATCGCGCGCGCCGAAACCTATTTCGCCTCCCTTGGCGCGGATATCCGCCATGGGGGCGCGGATGCGTACTACGCTATCGGCTCCGATCATATCCAGATGCCGCCGTTCGAGGCATTCGAGGATGCCGAGAGCTATTACGCCACGCTTGCGCATGAATGCACGCACTGGACGCGGCACCCTTCGCGCCTTGACCGCGACCTTGGCCGCAAGCGCTTCGGCGATGCGGGCTATGCGATGGAGGAACTGGTTGCCGAACTCGGCAGCGCCTTTACATGCGCCACGCTCGACCTCAACCCCGTGCTTCGCGGCGAGCATGCCAGTTACATCGATCACTGGCTGAAAGTCCTCAAAGAGGACAAGCGGGCGATCTTCACTGCCGCCGCGCATGCGCAAGCCGCCGCCGATTTTCTCAACGCCCGCCAGCCCGGCGCGGCCTCCGAAAAGGAGGCCGCATGAGCCCATCCCGCGCGGCGTCCGCTGCTTACCAACAATTCAAACGAAACCAACTCATATCTCTATGGAGAACATCATGACCAAGAAGAACAACACCAAGACCATCACGATTCCTGCAAGCGGCACCGTCCTCGACATTCCGCTTAACAAGCTCAAGAAGTCGCCGCGCAATGTCCGCAAGGTGCCGCATCCCGCCGCCGACATCGAGGCGCTCGCCGCCAGCATTGCCGCCAACGGCATGCTGCAAAGCCCCGTGGTCGAACCGGAAATAAAGGACGGCAAGCCCACCGGCTCTTATCTCGTCACTATCGGCGAGGGGAGGCGGCTTGCGCAGCTTCTTCGCGCCAAGCGCAAGGAGATCGCGAAGGACGCGCCCGTGCGTTGCGTCATCGATACCGAGCACAACGCCACGGAAATCTCGCTTGCGGAGAACGCCATCCGCACGCCGATGCACCCGGCTGACCAGTTCGAGGCGTTCTTTGACCTTCACACCAAGGAAGGCATGAACGCCGACGACATCGCCGCCCGGTTCGGCGTGACGCCCGCCGTGGTCAGGCAGCGCCTCAAGCTTGCCGTGATCAGCCCGGTCCTGATGCAAGCCTACCGCGAGGAGCAACTCGATCTTGAGCAACTCAGCGCGTTTGCGTTCACGGACGATCACGCCCTGCAGGAGCGTGTCTGGGACGAACTCGGCGGCGATTGCGAGCGCGACGATATCCTTGAGCTTGTGAAGGGTGAGCATGTCGCCGCCACCGATCCCCGCGCGCGTTTCGTCGGGGTGGAAGCGTATCAGGCAGCGGGTGGCGCAATCAGCCGCGACCTGTTTGACGACGAACACGAAGGGTTTTTTACCGACGCGGCTCTGCTCCAGCGGCTCGCCCGCGACAAGCTGGAAGCCGGTGCCGAAGCCGTCCGGGCGGAAGGCTGGAAGTGGGTCGAGATCATGCCCGAGTTCGATTATGCCGCCGTCTCGGACATGCGCCGCGTCTACCCCGAAGCGCCCGAGGTCTCGGAGGAAGTGCAACAGCAGATCGACGCCCTTGAAGCGCAATACGACAACCTCGACAGCGAGGACGAGGATAGTTACCCCGAGTTCGACCGCATCGAAGGGGAAATCGCGGCTTTGCGCGGCGAGGATGCTTTCTATCCTGCCGACATCGCGCGGGGCGGGGCGATCCTCTCCATCGGAGAGGAGGGCGAGCTATCGATCCAGCGCGGTTTCCTGAGGCCCGAGGACGATACCAAGTCCACGCGCACGGTTGCGAAGACAAAAAGCGAAGGTCCTGCGCCGATCCCGGAAAGTCTGGTGGCGGAACTTACCGCCTACCAAACGGCGGCGCTCCGCAATGCCTTTGCCCAGCACTCCGCTATTGCCTTGCGCGCGGTGGTGCACGCGCTGACCGAACAGGCGTTCTTTCACATCGGCCAGACATCGTGCTTGCGCATCAGCCTGCGCGAGGTCTACCCGCATGCCCAAGCGAAGGCGATTGCAGCGACCCCGGCAGAACTTGAAGTGCAGGCGCGGCATGAGGGTTGGGCGAAGCGTCTTCCCGAAGAGGCGAACACGCTTTGGGAGTTCCTCGGCACGTTGTCGCTCGCCGAGCAGATCGACCTCCTAGCGCATTGCGCCTCGCTTGCGCTCGACACGATCCAGCTTCCCAAGCAGCGGCGGCGTCACAACGGCGATGCGGTTGCCGCCGCCATCGGGTTCGATATGGCGGCTGCATGGGAGCCCACCCCCGAAAACTACCTCGGGCGGGTTTCCAAGGAGCGCATTCTTGAAGCAGTGCGCGAAGGCGCATCCGTCGAAGCTGCCGACAACATCGCGGGGCTCAAGAAACAGGCCATGGCGGAGGCGGCAGCAACAAGGCTCAGGGGTAAGGGCTGGTTGCCGTCCGTGCTGAAGCCCCGCGAAGTACCGTTACAGGAAGCCGCCGAATAGGCCGCGCGCCGAAGCCGCCCACCGGGGCGGCTTCGGTCTTTTTTGCGCGGGAATGTCTGGGAAGGGTTGGAGAGATTGGGCAAGGGGCGGTCGCGCCGCAACCCAATCGAGGTTTGAATTGCTCGCAACCAGTTGTGAGCCCATCCATGCCGACCTTTATCCCTCGACCCAATATCGATGCCTTTTTCTCTCGACTTAGTGCCCGTATCGTTCACAAGGATGGGGACAAGGCACATTATTTCTCGGGTACCGATCACATTCAGCTATTCCCGCAGGGCAAGGTCAGCAGCGATTTTTATTATTCGGTCCTATTCCATGAACATGCCCATTGGACCGGGCATGCGACCCGCCTTGACCGTGTCTTGGGGCAACCAGCCGGAAGCAGGGGGCAGGCTCGGGAAGAGATCGTAGCGGTCACCGCCGAAATCCATTTGTCCTTCCGGTTTGGTGTCTTGGGCGCGCTGGATAGTAGCTTCGCTTATGGGAAGAAATTTTACGAGATCATAAAGGACGACCCGGCCTTGATCCGCGCCGCCATGCACGATGGGCGAACCGCCGTCGTCTATATGCACCTGCTGCAAAGCGAGGCGGTCCCGTATCACGTGCTTTCGCCGTGGGCCGAAAAGCTCCTAGCCGAGAATTTTCCGCTGCCGCCTGAACCCGTGCCCGCGCCTCTTCCGGTGCCGCATCCCCGCCCGCAAACCACTTCAACGCCGAATCCGCCAGCGCCGCCGAAGCCGGTCAAACCAAGCCCACCGCGCCCGCGCGCTCCGATACGCAAGCCGATCATCGTCGCCGACCCCGCCGTGCGGGAGCGCCTAGCCCCGTTGATCGCAAAGTTTGGCACCGCACCGCGACCCGGCACCATGCGCCCTGTCTGGCGGGTGTGAAGTTTTCGCCACTTTTCCTAGGCGCTGATGTTTGCCGTGCCGTACTTCCCGGAATCGCCTCTTCATTCCCGAACATGACCGGCCTTTTCAACGGGACGTGCCGCCATGGCGATTTATCGTCGTTGCCCATGATGCAGCCGGTGAACGCCACGCGCTACGCGCGCCTGCTAGGAACGCAGAGAAAAAAATGTTCGGCTTCGCTCCATTTTTTTCTTGCCGTTTGGCGTTCGGCCCCGGCTGCGGGATCAGGGCAACTTGATCGCCATGGTGGCGGTCCCGTAACTTGAAAAGGAGAACACTCATGATCATCGGAAACTTCAGCCTCGATTCCAAGAAGAAAACCTACACGGGCGACATCGTGGCCTTGAGCTTCGAAAAGCGCGGCGTGACCTTCACGCCCGTCGAGAAGAACGGCGACAAGGAGCCGGACTACCGCGTCACGGTGCAAACCGAAGGCGGTCCGATCGAGCTCGGCGCGGCGTGGAAACGCACGAGCGAGCGCGGCCAGGACTTCGTCTCGGTATCGCTGGACGGCCCGCTTCTCTCCGCGCCGTTCAACGCGGCCTTGTTCCCGGATCGCGATGGCAGCGCGACGCTGGTCTGGACTCGCCCGAAGAAGAAAGCGAAGGCGGAGTAATCCGCCGGAACGTCAAAGCCCCCGGCCACGGCCGGGGGCTTTTTCGTGTTCACTCCGCAGCTTCGCCTTGGTGAAACGGGTCCGGCGCGGCGCATTCCGCGACGCCGGGAAGCCGCCAATACGGTCGGCGGAAGGCCATGATCGGGTACTTGAGGCCATTCAGGAAGATGTATTGCTTGTCCTCCGGCAGCGCCATGACGGTTGGCGGCGTTACGAGGCGGAGGCCGACCTTCGACCAGCTCACGCCGCTGCTCGTGCCGGAATTGCTGCTGCGCCCGTTCTGCAAATTCGGGTGCTTGCCGCCCGAGCCATGGCTGAAGCCCGTGTTGTCGCCCCAGCCCTCCGAAGTGCCCGTCGACGTGTTCGCCACGAACTGCGTGAAATCGCCGATCCGCTTGGAGATGAATTCCGCTGTGAAATCGTCGTTGGGGGCGAAGAACTGCGTAAAGCCGCAGCCGGACATGAAGCTGTGCCACGCGTCACCATAGACGTCCCGCAACTGCCCGAGATTTTGCAGGAACGGCCAAAGCTGCACGTTGTAGCCGGCGGCAAGGCCAAAGGCGGTCTCGATGGCGCTGAGATGGCCCAGCATCTTGAACTCGTCGAGGATGAACAGGGTCTTGCCGCCGCCGGGCGAGGCCATGAGTTGATCGAGTGCGCTGACGATCATAAGACGGAAGAAGCGCGCATAGGCCGCCATGTGCTGCTCCGGCAGGATCAGGTACAGCGTTGAGACTTCTTTTTTGAAGTTGGCGAGACGAAAATCATCGCCGGTCAATACGCCCGTGTCGGGATGGGAAAACACAGGATCGCTCAGGAACTTGGTTTGCGTCCGGGCCGAGGAGACGATGTTCTTGATCTCATCGGTGGTGTCGAGGAACTGCCCCGCCAACTCGCCGATGAACGGGTAGGGGCTGCGCATCATCTTCTCGATTTCCTTGATCAAGGCCGCCTGCGGCAAGCCAAGATATTCGCGGATCTGCGGCAGCGTCGCCTTGTTCCCGCGCGTTGCGAGAAGATGGAGGATTAGGACGGCAACCAGATTGCGCGCGCTATCGGGCCAGTGCGGGTCCTTGCCCTCGGTGATGATCAAGGATTCCGACAGGCTTGCAACTTTCGCAAAGACATGCGGATCGTCGATGGACAAGACGGCCAGCGGGTTGAACCGCGAGGTGCCAAGCCCAAGCTCATTGAAGGGATTGAGGAGAAAGGTCTTGCTGACCGCCTTCCGGAATCCCGCCGTCACCGCAGCGTTCTGCGCTTTGGGATCGGTGACGATGAGCGAGCGGTTCATCGTCAGAATGTTCGGGATGATCGCGCACGCACCCTTGCCCGAACGGGTCGGCGCGACGGTCATCATGTGGCGGGGTCCGGTGTAGTTGAGGCCGTGCTGGCTATGAAAAATCCAGTCACGGTCGAATTTGCCCATCGCCGAGCCGAGATAGACGCCGTCTCTGCCGGACAACACGTCTTTCATCAAGGGGGCGTCGGACGGCAGCGAGAAATCCGCCATCCGCGCGTCGCCGAACGTCTTGTCCTCCAACCCATAGCCAGGACTCATCGGATCGGAAGGCGGCTCGGGCGGGGGAGCCGTTGGCGGGAGCGGCGGAGTCTCGGTTTGAGGCCAGCCATGCGCCCAGACCAGCGCGCCGATGAAGGCGAAGACAATCAACACCACCAGAAAATCAGGCATCGCATTCCCCTTGGTTACGTGAAGTCACGCAACGAGGTTCACGCGCGCGCGAAAGAGGGGCGAGAGGAATCCTTGGCAACGATCGACAACGGTTGCAGTCGCAAAGGGATGGTAAGGATGGGTTGGCACGCGCCGTCATTCTTTCGAACGATTATTGATTGTCCGGGAGTTTGGAATTCTGAGCGCGATGCAATTCCGGTAGATTGAGAATTAGAAAAAATAAAAGAGCAGCCAGATGTGTTTCGGCTAGCCGAAACTCTGGTTGAGGGGGCGGCAGAGATGCCCCCTCAAACTCCCTGGGGACGCATGCGCTCAGCTGAAAGGGATACTCGTGGCACGACCGCGATCTGAGAATAAACGAGACCAGCAACTCAACGTCGGGCTTACGACGGAAGAGTTTGCGGAAGTCTACTGGCGCGCGCGGGCCTCCAGCATGCGGATGGTCGACTACGCGCGTTGGCGGCTCCTGGGTGGTGCATCGCAACCCATCGTGCCGGCTTCGGCATCGCGGCGGATGGACGACGGGCTGTTCGCTGAGTTGCGGCGGCTCGGCAACAACCTCAACCAACTCGTGCGCCTTTGCCACTCGACCCGGACCCCGCCCCCGGCGAGCCTCGAAGCCCTCCTGCAGCGTATCCGGGAGGCGATCAACAGGACCGGCCAGTCATGATTGTCAAAATCCAGAAGGCGGGCTCGTCATTCAAGGGCCTGACCAACTACCTCATCAATCATGAGGACCGGGTTGCTTGGACCCACTCGCTGAACTGCGCGAATGACGACGTTAAATCGGTTGTGAATGAGCTCTACATCACGGCGAGCCAAGCCGAATACCTGAAGGAGCAAGCGGGCGTCCATGCGGGCGGGACCGTGGTGGATAAGCCAGTCAAACACATCTCCCTTAATTGGCACCCGTCCGAGCAGCCAACACGGGAAGATATGATTGAGGCCGCGGAGCAGTTCTTGAAGCGGATGGGCTGGGACGAGCATCAGGCCCTTCTGGTAGCGCATCAGGACAAGGCGCACAGGCATGTTCACATAGAACTCAACCGAATCCATCCTGAAACGGGCAGGGCGCTGAATGACAATTTCGAGCGCAATCGAGCGTCGGATTGGGCGAACGAGTACGAACGCGACCGCGGCAAGATTTACTGTGAGGATCGCGAGCGTGATCCGTCCGAACGCACGCCCGCGCCCTCGCGGGAGACCTGGCGCCAGCTCCGTGAAGCGGAGTCGAAATACGTCGAGGATGAAAAGGCGAGCCTCGAGCGGTTGGAAGAAAACTACTTCAAGCGCGGCGATCGCGAACACATGCTCGATAGCCGCGAATGGCATATTCTTAAAGATGACCAGCGCAAGGAGCGCGAAGCGTTCTTCGCCGAGAGCAAAGCGGCCTATAAGGAGTTGCGTACGGAGGTCTATCGCGAAGTACGGGAGAAGTTCCGCGAGGATTGGGGCAACTACTACGCCGCCGTTCGCGCCGGCATCGATGGTGAAACCCTCGTCAACTGGAAAACGACCTTAGTCGACCTCCAGAAGGAGACGCTAGAGAAGACGACGACCGAAGCCTTCGGCATGCTTCGCGAGATACGGAAGGAAGAATACCAGCAACTTCTCGCCGAACATCGGAGCGACAGGCAGGAATTGGCGCGAGCGCAATCTGATGGACGCCGCTCTTACGATCTGTTGCAACGCGTCGGCGCAAACTCGGCAGAACAGCAGCCGCCAGAAGAGACAACGCCGGCAAATCAAAACGAAGCGACAATTGATGAAGCCAAACCAGCGGCAGAAGAGGTTTCGCGTCAAAAACTGCATCTGTCATACGGCACGGTTATGCTCGCCAACAGCATCGGCGAGATCGGGGCGACATTCATTGTGGGCGTCGCAGAATTGGGTGAGCGCCTGTTCGATGGGTTCTTCGGTGGAAAACCCGTCCAACGCGAGAAGCCGCGGTCCGAGCCGGATCATGACGGAGGGAGGCAGCGAGAGGCGGGTCGGTTGCAGCGCGTCGAGGAGGCGATCGAAACAGCACGCCTTGAGCGGGAGCAACGCGACCAGGAATTCTGGCAGGACAGGGAGCGGCGTCGGGGCTGAGCCGGGATCTTCGCCAAGGAGCGCGCGACGGTCCCTCGAAAAACCGGGCTCCCGCCAACGGGCTTTCAAGCGCACTGCGCGCCAGGTTTGCTCACCGTCACGAAGGGAAAGTATGGCGGCCTGTACCGCAGCATACACACATCTGATTTCTGCGGGCCGCGCTCGCCTCTTGATGCTGTTCGGCGCCAAACTCGCCGCGGCATCCCTGACTCGAACTGGGGGAGCGGAAGCGGCCATCCAGGCTCTTCTCCGCGAGCGCGACGCGGCCCTCGAAGCATTCGTCGCCGAAATGCGCGCAGCTGAGAGGAGCGAGAAGAGAGTGCTTCGCGGGTCCAACCGTCATCGAGCCTATTTCGCAGGGCATCGGCCGCTACGGCCTGTTCAAAGTTTTCGGAGCGCGGCGAAAGAAGTCGTCAAAAGAAACGGGCGGAGGTCCCGGAGGCTCCGCCCGCGTTATTCCCGCGTTGCCCTAGTGCTCGCGCGGAGGTTCATTGTGCCCCGCCTGGAGTGACGGCTTCCAGCGCGGCGCATGGCGAGGGGGCTTGTCCGGGGCGGAAGTCTCAGGCTTCCCGACTGGTGCCGCCGGCACCGTCACGACACTCGGTGTGCGCGGCGGCTCCGGTGCAGGAGCGATCGGGGGTGCTTCTGGGACAGGAGACGGCCCCTCGATAGCCTTCTTGGTGCGTCCCGCGGTTTCGACGGCACGCACTAAATCAGCCTCGAATAGTCGCGTCGCATAGGTCATTGGGATAAGCGTGATCGTTTTTCCCAAGACCGCCGCAAGTTCGAGCAGAATTAGAATAGCCTCGAAGATGAACAAGGTCCGGGCGACTACTTCGTCTCTCGATAGCTCATGTAGAGCCTTCAACCGGGCCAGCAAGCCATCGTCGCGAGCCACATGTCGCGGGTCCTGCTGGGCTAGCTGGCGGACAGTTGCTTCGCGGCTGGCGATTGTGCGGTCATACACAACCCTCAGCTCTGCCAACTGCTGCTCCAATTCGCGCCTGTGATCGGTGACCTCTCTCAGCCGGTCAGCGGCGAGGGCTTCCTTCCTCTGCGTTTCTTTTCCGCGTGCTTCTGTCTGTTCCAGTACCCGCTGTTGGGCTTCTTCGCTGCCGCGCGCGGCAGCCGCGAACTCACGCTCGGCCGAGGACAGACGTTCCTGGGCGGCGCGTCGGTTCGGCCGATCGCCCGCACGGGCGAGAACCGCACGCGCAGCCTTCAATTCACGCTCGGCGGCAGCTCTAGCATTCTGCGCCGCGGTGGCGCGCTGATTTGCAGAACGTAGCAGGACCTCGTCTACCTTGGGATCGAGGTTGAAGGCGCGGAGCGTCCGCTCCTCTTCCTCGATCGAGGGCAGAAGTGCGGTCACGCGCGACTGCGATGCCTTATTCTTCACGAGTTCGGCGTCAACGCCCGCGGCCTTTTCCTTGATGAGCGGGCGATTGCGTTCAAGGTAGCGGGCTGCGAGCAGCTGGTCGATTTCGGGCTTGAAAGCGATTGTCCCCGCAACGGTCGCCATCGCGGTGCCGATCATGAGAACCATCAAGAAGCGGCCGCCGCTGAAGGCGAACTTCTTGATGGTGTCGCTGAGCTTCCTCGGGAGCTTGAAGAGATATGTCCGTTCGACCTCGGCCTGGCCCTGAGCGTTCCATGATGCCGCGATGAAGACCAACACGTCAATCAGGCCAACAATGCCGGCGACGAGCACGCCGATCGCAATGGCAGCAGGGTGCCAAACTGATGTCGATAGCATCATGGCCGCTGCGTTCGACCAGAGGGCCGCCTGCCACGCCGCTGACACGTAGATCAGAAGACCAAGGACCCGCAGCACACGGAGGTCACCGTCCGGGCAGGCCCGGACGATGTCATGATGGACCAAGGTCGGCGCGATGAGGATGCGCGTCACGAGGCTGAGTGCGCGGCCCTCACGGGCCGCGCTGTTGGTTTCCTTCTCAGCCATGACGCGCCCCCGTCAGTTGTGAGGCGATAAAGGCGCGGAAAGTTGGAATATGAAGAATCACGCGATTCGAATCCGGCCAATTGATGAAGCCTAATGGATTCGGCGGCGGCGGCCTGCCCCGTGACAGGGCTTCAGCGAAGGCCTTCCGGTGCTCCTCCCACATGTTGAACACACGCTTCGTACGGCGATTCATCACCGTGGCGTTATCGCTGGCCCCCATCATGACGGCTGCTACTTCGCGCGCGCCCCAAGCGAACTCGGTGCTGTCGTCATCGAAATTTGGCAGCGGCATAGAGGGCGGCGGCGGGGACGTACCGCCATTACGAGATCCGCCATCGGCCGATTTCTTAACGTGGTGCCGAACCATAGCCTCGAAGCAAGTTTCAGCTTCCGCGGCCGGTGAGCCTTTTCGAATAACGAGCATTCAAGCCTCCTTCTGGTTGAAGAGGCTCAAAGGAGGCATCAGAACCTTCAGTACCCGCGAGGCGGTCCTATCCAAACGAATTTCAGTACGTTCCGTACGTTAGCGCGGCCGCGGCGCCGCGCTTCTTCGAGGACTTCTTTGCGGGTGCGGTCGCGAGGGCATCGGTTGTTTCACGCGCTTGCCAGCGACCCAGAATTCCTGGCGCACGACGTGCCCATTTGCGTCCCACTCGGTGATCGCAGGACCGTCCTTCGATGGGCGATGTCGAAGGCCCTTGCGGTAATAGGCCTCGGCACGGCGAGCGTGGTTGGGGCTTGGATATTCCAGCAGTGCCGGGCCGTCTTCCCTATGCAAAACGCCATTCACATAATAAGCCTCCATGAACAGCTTTCCTTCGTCATATTCGCGCTGTGCTGGCCCGCCCGAATTGTGCAGCTTTCCGAATTCCATCCAAGCTTCTTCAAATAGCAACCCACCGTCATGCCATTGAATGATTGCAGGGCCCTGGCGGCATTCGCGGTGCTCTTTCCCATTTTTCATATACTCGATCCGGACGACACTGTTGGTTTTAGAGTCAACCCGGAGCGTTAGGGTCCTTTCGGGATCAAACACGAACGTCTGTTGAAAAATGCGTTGCACAGGCTCCTTCTTCTGGAGGGGGAGAAAACCTTCCGTAGCTACGATAGACGACTAGATTGCAATCCGTCATACGGTTATTTATTTTCCTCAGAACGTTGCGCGCAAGGCGTTGATTTTGGCCATTTTCGGTGGACTGAGCCGTGTTATCGCATCAGCAGATGGATGAGCTTCGGGCATCAATTCGCCAGCTTATAGCCGACATGCCAGCTTACATCAGCGATGGTCGGATCGACCGAAATCGCTGGGAAACCGTAGTGCGGAGTGTCGCAAAGGTCCCTGATGACAAGCCATTAAACCCGGAGCGCAAGGGGCTTTGGTACCGCCTGTTCGGATTCGGGGATCAGTCGAACGCCACCAAGTATTTGGGAGGTAAGACAACCAGAGCCACAAAGCCGATCGGTGATGCGCATCTCCGTGCAATATACGAGACATTTGCTGCCCTACGCGTTGGCCGCACGACAACCCACCCGAATTCACCGCGCAGCTGGAAGGCTTGGATTGATCAACTGCTCGATCCTTTAAGGCCATTTCAATCCAACGAAGCTATTCGATCGGTCCTGCGTAAGGCCGCCGCGACCCACGAGCTACAAATGAACCTCTCCAAAAGAGGCGTTGCATGCGTCGTCGCGCGAGATCCCGCCGACCTTCGCCAGTTTGGCGCCGATTTGAATCTGTTTCTGCCGCAGCAGATCTGTGTGCGAATCGATCAAGACCGCATTGTTCCTCCACATCCTGATCGCCGAGAAATTGGTTCACTTTGCGCTTATATCCTCAGCGCTGTTGCGCGAGCGGCTACATCCGCGCGCGCTCCTGCAGGGGCGGAGTTTGCCGGCGAGTACGCGGAGTTCTATCGCAAATGGAAAGGTCGTCTGCTCCTCAAGGGCAACTTCAACGGCACCGCGAACTTAGGCGAGAAGACGTTCGCGCAGGCAATTCATCCGGGCTTGCGATGGCCGGCTTTCAGAAAGGCCGTGGCGGATTTTGGATCGGAGTTAGACGACATTCCGTTCTTGCATGATCTCGGCCGCTTAGTCCGGCTGGGAGCCGATGGAATCTTAATAACTCTTTACGATGGGTTCGATCTTGTTCAATGCGACCCGCTGTTTCGGGCGTTGTTTGTCCGCGAGAGCGAAAACGATGCGGGGCCGCTACTGCTTATCGCATCGAAATCGGTGGGCGTTGCTTCATTTGTCCCTCATTGCTGCGAACTTGATGCCCGATCATTCATAGCTGCCTTGACGGACGCCCGGTCCAAATCGAAAGTTGCTTCGCCTGTGTCGTCGGCGGAAGAAAGAGATGAAAGCGACAGTTCCGATCATTTCGTGAGGGCGCAGTTGCATGAGGACCGCTTCTTTGCCTCGAGGGAAGAGGAGTTTGATTGGGGCGACAACCGCTACATTCCCTCCGTGCTAGAAGGAATATGGCGTGTAATCCAGCACGATGAGTCTGCCCACGTGTTCAGACTCTCTGTTGTCCGAGTCAAGTTCACCACCGATCTTTTGGCGACCAACCGGTACGGCAGCTTCGAGTGGTTCTGTCATGCTGATTATGATCCAAGGCGCCCTAAGACCAGGCCGATTGCTGGCACGGCAATAATGAGTGGGCGCGTCCTTCAATTTGCGACCGCGGACGGGAGGATCATCATGCGTTGGGAGGTCGCGGTTCTGGACAGAGTGCCAACCGCGGACATACTGGGGCACGCACGTCAGTTTCAGAATGAGAAGCCTTATACTTGCGCGCTTAGAGCGCAAAAGTTGCCCGAACCCATCTTCGCGAACACACTAAAGACTGTGTTGAGAATGCATTGCCGAGATGTGCCTGTGCAAAAAGCACCCGAAAAGTTCTATCCGCCTCGACCTTGGCAGCGCATGATCCTTTCAGACGTGGTGGTGGCTGGCCAGGAACAAATACCAGCCCCAAGACAAGCAGCGCCAAAGAAACCAAGACCCAAAAAGGTTAGGGAAAAGTAGGTGGCGCCTTGCTAAGCGATAATTGCTTTCTAGAAAGTTTACCAATGCCTCTCGGTAGGACGTGCGGCCACAATGGTGTCTTCAACTCACAAAGGAGATGCCTATGTCGAAGACTGTGGAAATTGGTAGGCGTGTGGTGCCCGTCGAGCAAATTGCCTTGATCGAAATGTTCGATCCAGAAGCTCAAAAGAATATGCAGAGTACGCGTCCATTTAAGACGCGCATTGTCATGGTTGGTCGCGATAGCATTCTGTCAGAACGAGATGTGCCTTCCCTTTCAGATGAATTAGGCTTCCGTCACCTCCCCAACGATGGCGTGGCGACAAATCCGACAATTCGTTTCACGGTCGAACGTTTTGAGCCTTCAGCGGACTTTCAACCAGCAAAGCCATTTGTCTCGCGGCTGATGTGGAAGGACGGTGACGGCAATACCCAAAGTAAGCTTATGCTTTCGGAAGTTGAGGACCTCGTTGCCACGACAGTACGAGGGGAAGTACCGAGCGTGGACGGTCCAGGGAAAGGCGGTCGATCAAGCTCAGCGCCGAGACCACGGCGCCGGAGGCCGGCCGCAGCAGCGCCACCGCAGCCCCAAGGCTAAAGAGCGCCCTCAATGGGTACTCGCCCTGCTTGTCGAGACGCAATGGGGCGCGGATTTGAATCGGCAATTCGGAGGAGCGTCTGGCATTCCTAGGCGCTCCTCTCGACTCTGACCAACTATTTGGGCTGATAGCACATCGTTCGAGCGTCAGGTCGCGTCAGGTTCCCTCCGAAAGGACACCGTCATATCGAGCCAGTGAGAGGCAAGATAGTCGCGGGCGAATGGGAAGGGCGAGGACGGATGGTCGAAGCAGGCGGCGACGCCGTAAGGACCGACCCAGTTGGTGTCCCCGCAACCAAACGGTCCGATCCAGTGCTCCTCGACGGGGCCACACGACAATTCGTAGCAGGTGACGGTCCACACGCCCTGCAGACCGACAGCTACCCACCGATCTGCTGGTCCTCGTGGGTCCGTTTCGAAAAGCACACTGCAATCAGCCTTCTTATGTGGGTCCTTCCGTCCGATCCTAACGGTCAGAACGAAATACGGCTTGTTGCAGCAGGACTGTGAGCCAAGAAGCAAATGGCAGTCGCTCATAAGGTGGGGCGTCATTTCCCCGCATTCAAACGGTACTGTATCGCCATCCGTGCCAACGGGAAGTTCGCGCAGCAGAAGATGTCGAGTTGGCTCGATGACCATGAACGGTGTCTGGCAATGGGGACAGCGAACCAAAAGCGAATGCAACGGATAGAATTCGGTCATGGCGATATTCCAGGGCTAGGGGAGGAGCCCTCACTCTGGCGGTATCGTCGTCGCAAACGCGAGGCCGGGTTATCGAAGCGTACTGAAGATTGCCGCGCATTCCGAAATGCAGGAGACGAGCAAGTGTGTCGGTCAACCGGCTGCAGCGCCGCAACCAATTTTCGTCCAACAAAAACGTCCAACATCGCGTCCAACATCGGAGAAAATCTCACAACAACTAAATGAATTGAACCGCGATAAATTGTTGGACTTGTGCAGGAAATTCGCTACCTTCGTGTTACCTGGAATATCAACCAGAGGCTCCTAGGGAGCGCCAGCGATTTCAACGACTTAGAACTTGCATCGAAAAGTCGTCGAATATCCGTTGAATAGGCGCCGACGAACGTTGGCGAACTCCGCCACACCAATTCAGTGATCCGATCGCCTGGCTTTCTGTCCTGGTTGATACCAACGCGAAGCGGATGGCGGTCAGCGCCGGCGATCGACGATCTCATATGTCGCAAGAGATAATCGTCCGGGACCTCGCGCAGTTCGACTTGGTCCTTCACCTCGACAATGACGGAGGTAGGACCGACAGCGAGCGATGCTTGCGGACCACCGACCTCACCCGGGATGCTGGTTGGCTGCCGTATTTCCGTCAATGTCACTTCGCTTCAACAGATAATCCAGGCCGCCGACCCGGTACCAGCGGTATCCATACGGCTCGAGCACGACGCGGTGCTGGCCGCGTTTGTCGGCATGGCTGTGGTCTTCCGCGAGAAGGTTGATCAGATGCTCGCCGGCATCGCCCGAGAGGCCCGTCGTGAACGCGATCTCACGCGGCTTTTCGTCGAGATTGTGCACGAAGAGCACAGAATTGTTGCGCCAGTCGTAGCGTATGATGAACACGGCAGGATCGCGTGTCGCGATCACGGAAAAATCGCCCCAGCCGATCTCGGGCACCTCCTTGCGCATGCGGATGATACGCTCGGTCCAGTTCAGCATGGAATTGGAATCGCGCCGCTGTTTTGCGACGTTGACGTGCTCGTAGCCGTAAGGCCCCTCGTCGATCACGCGGCTCACTGGCTTGCTGCTCTTGGTGAACCCGCCATGGGCCTCGGTCGACCATTGCATCGGCGTTCGCGCGCAATTGCGTTCGGGCAGCGAGAGATCGTCGCCCATCGCGATCTCGTCGCCATAGCGGATGACCGGCGTTCCCGGCAGCGTGCACATCAGGCTGTAGGCGAGTTCGAGTCGTCGCCGATCGCCGCCGAGCATTGGCGCGAGCCGACGCCTGATTCCGCGATCGTAGAGCTGCATATTCTTGTCGGGGCCGAACGATTTGAACACGATGTCGCGCTGTGCCTTGGTCAGTCGTCCGAGGTCCAGTTCGTCATGATTGCGCAGGAACAGGCCCCATTGCGCCGTGGCGGGTCGCGGTTTTGTTGCTTTCAGTGCCTTGCCCAACGGACCCGCGTCGCCCGACGCGAGCGCATAAAACAGATGTTGGTTGACCTGAAAGTTGAACATCATATGCATGCGGTCGGCATCCTTGCCGAAATACTCCATGTCCGTTTCGGGCAGCACATTGGCCTCGGCCAGGATGATGGCGTCGCCTTCTCGCCATTGCAGGAATTCGCGGAACACCCGCAGCATGTCGTATTGCTCGACCGGCTTCGTCGCCTTGGCACCTTTGGTCGCGATCACGAAGGGCACCGCGTCCATGCGAAAGCCGGAGACGCCGAGCTGAATCCAGAAGCCCATGATCTTCAGGATCTCCGCCTGAACATGCGGATTCGACGTGTTGAGATCAGGTTGGAAATCGTAGAAGCGGTGAAAGTACCAGGCGCCGGCGTCCTTGTCGCGCGTCCAGGTCGATTTCTGCACGCCGGGAAACACCATGCCCTTGTTGGCGTTGGCTGGTTTCTTGTCCGACCAGACATACCAGTCGCGATAAGGCGAATGCTTGTCGCGCCGCGCTTCCTTGAACCAATGATGCTCGTCGGAGGTGTGGTTGACGACGAGATCGATGATGACGCGGATGCCGCGCTGCTTGCAGCCATGGGTGAACTCGACGAAATCGCCGAGCGTGCCGTAGCGGGAATCGACGCTGTAATAGTCTGCGATGTCATAACCGTCGTCGCGGCCGGGCGAGGTCTGGAATGGCATCAGCCAGATCGTGGTGATGCCGAGGCCGTGCAGATAGTCCAGCCGGCGCAACAATCCCTTGAAATCGCCGATCCCGTCGCCACTGGCATCCATGAAGGTGCCGACGGACAGGCAATAGATGATGGCGTTCTTGTACCAGAGATCGTCGATCATGCACCGTAGACTCGAAGTACCCGCCGGGCGGGCGGCTGCGTGATAAGTGCCTGAGGGCGGGGAGGTTCCGATTATTTGCTGCTGGTGCTTCGAGGCTCCGCCCTTGCGAGCACATCGGCGGCGGTTACGCGTTAATGTGGCCACCGATGAGGCGGTCTCGAGTCGAGCGGACCCAGCAACGTTAGGGCGATTTACTGGCCCGGCCGGTGCGTATCGGAGCCAGGCCGAATTCACTGCGCGTATATTGCCATGCCGATGAAACAGCGATGCAATACGCTCTCCAGCCCGCCGCAATGAAAATCGCTAGAATTCGAGTGAAACCACTGTGAACAAGGCGGGATGGGAACGACCGTCACATCGAGAAATATCAGCAGCTTAGAAGGTGACCACTGGGTTCCGGGAGGCAGCGGGCGCTGTCAAATCGCAACCCGAACGTAATGTCGGTATCGGTGGTTGCGGCTCCGGGATTTGAACCTGCTAGGCAACGGAGCATCGTTTGATTGCGCACCTTATCTTCCGAAGGGTTGAGCTGGAAACGGCGCATAGTCTTGTTCCGGTTGGCTCGCCTGACAGGGGACATGATTGGAAGCTCCGTGAATTGAACCGGCTAGGCGACCGTCCAGCCCCCATCCATCGAGAGGTTGGCGCCCGTGATTTGAGCGGCATTGTCGCTGCACAGGAACAGTGCCAGCGAAGCAACCTGTTCGACGGTGACGAACTCCTTGGTCGGCTGCGCGGCGAGCAGGACATCATTGATGACCTCATCCCGCCGCATGCGCCGGGCCGCCATCGTGTTCGGAATTTGCTTCTCGACGAGCGGCGTCCAGACGTAGCCGGGGCTGATGCAGTTGCAGGTGATCTTCGAGCGAGCGAGTTCCAGTGCCACGGTCTTGGTAAGGCCCGCAATGCCGTGCTTGGCTGCGACATAGGCCGACTTGAAGGGCGAGGCGACCAGCGAATGCGCCGAGGCCGTGGTGATGATGCGGCCCCAGCCGCGCGTCTTCATGCCTGGTACCGCCGCGCGGATGGCATGGAAAGAGGCAGACAGGTTGATCGCGATGATCGCATCCCACTTCTCGGCGGGAAAGTCCTCGATCGGCGAAACGTGCTGGATGCCGGCATTGTTGACCAGAATGTCAACGCTGCCGAAAGTCTCTTCACCGAGAGCGATGAGCTCGGCAATCTCGCTCGGCTTCGTCATGTCCGCGGGCGAGTAGATCGCCCTGACCGTGAAATCGCGTTCGATCGCGGCACGCTCCTTCTCAATGTCGCCGGGCGCGCCCATGCCGTTGATGACGATGTTGGCGCCCGCCCCGGCAAAGGACCGCGCGCACGCGAGGCCAATGCCGCTGGTCGAGCCGGTGACGACAGCTGTCTTTCCGTTCAGAAATCCCATTTCGTACACTTTCTTCACTACACATGCGAATGACGATAGGTACTGCGCCGCAGTTCGCGACGCCCAGTTGGACTTAAAAGACCAAGGCTCTCTCGCCGGCTCGAATCGAGCCGCGAGCCGGCTGCTGCAAATAGTCGTGCACCACCTTTCCGAGGCCGAGCGTCAGGTCGGCGCGAATGTGGACGGCAGAGACGATCTCCAGGACCGGCAGGTCGGCAACCGGCGCCAAGGCATGCGGTGTCAAGGCGAGGGCCGCGGGTCCGGTCCAGGCGCCCTTCAGCACCACGTCCCTAAGATGGTATTCGACGAGCTCGCAGATGCGGGGGCTGCCGTCGACGTGCGGGATGATCTTGAGCAGGAAGTTCGGCTCGTTCAGAGCCACCTTGATTTTCGACAGGTCGGCCGCGCGGTGCTTGTAGCCCATCGTCCCGGTGGCGACCCGGAGCGGGCCGTAATCCAGCGTGCCGATCAATGTGTCGATCTCGGTTCGCAGCGTCGGCTGGGCGAGCTTCTTCGGAAAGCCCCATAGCTCGCGCCCGCCCGCAATGGGGCCTTCGTCGTTGAGGAACATGCAATGCGTATAGCCGCCCTTGCGTCCGCGTAAGGAGACGGGGATGACCTGTCCGCTCTCCGTGTAATCGCCAAAGCCGTTCGAATCCGGCATGCGAATGAATTCATATTTGACCAGAGCTTCTCGCAGGTCGACCTCAAGCGGCTCCGGGACCACCGCCTGGAGCTTGGCCGGATCGGTGCGATAGGTGATGATGAGGTATTCGCGATCGACGAACCGGTACGGCCCGGGCGGGTAGGCCGGGTTGGTCAGCGGCATCGCAAAGGCTCGTTGTTTCACGTCAATCTCGCGCATCTGTGCTCTCCAGGAATTGGGTTGGCCTACTCGCGGCCGTCTTGTTCGAGGTCAAACGTGAAGACCCCGTCGGGGCTCGAAGGCCGCGCGAGCACCTCGGGATGGCGCAGTGTGCGCAGCGCGTCGTGGTAGCCGGCTTGCCAGTGGTCCTGCATTGAAAGGCGCGAGAACTCGTAATCCTTGGAGTGCCCCTCGTGATTGCGCGCGCGATAGATCAGATGGACGATGTTGTAGACGTTGCGGGATACTGCCGTGCTGAGGAGCTTTACGTTCTCGTGCTGACTGAGATCGTCAGGGAGCCGGCCAAGCAGATCCGTGAGTGCGCGCCGCAGGCGCTGGACGCGCTTGAACTGGTCGGTGCTGGCGCGCGTGCGGCTCGAATACTGGATCTCCTTGTGCCGCGTGACGACCTCAGCCATGTTGCGCGGAAGTTGACCGCGTGCGCTCCAGAGGTCGACCTGGAACGCGAGCATGTCCTGCGGGGCATCTGAGTCGATCACCCATTGCAGCGGTGTGTTGGAGACGAGACCGCCGTCCCAATAGTGCTCCCCCTCGATTTCCACGGCCGGGAAGCCCGGCGGCAGCGCGCCGCTTGCCATGATATGCTCGGGCCGGATCGTATGTGTCGTGTTGTCGAAATAGACGAAATTCCCTGTTCGCACGTTGACCGCGCCCGCGCTGAAGCGCGTCGTTCCATCATTGAGACGATCGAAATCGACCAGACGCTCCAGCGTGGTCTTGAGTGCGCGTGTGTCATAAATACTGGTTGCATCGTTGGCGCCGCCGAGTTGCAGCCAGGGCGGGATGGGACGGGCGGAGAAAAATCCGGCTGCGCCGCACGTCGCTGCCAGGCCGGCGCTCATTTGATTGATGAGGTTGCGCGTGTTGTCGCTCTTCGCCCAATCTAGGAAAGGTGTTCCGGATACGTCCCAGGGCGCCGTTGAAGTGACCTGGGTCCAGAAGTCGCGCAGGCGCTCGACACGGGACTCAGGAGGGTTGCCGGCGATGATGGCGGCGTTGATGGCTCCGATCGAAATGCCGGCGACCCAATCGGGATGAATGCTGGCTTCGGCCAAGGCTTCGTACACGCCCGCCTGATAGGCGCCGAGCGCGCCGCCGCCTTGCAACAGCAGCGCGATGCAATCAAAGGGTAATCGTCGTTGCGCGGAAAAGAGCTCGGATCGAGGCTGGAAGTTCATGGTGCGGTTGCTCTTGAGTTTTGCGATGTGAACACGCGTTTCAGCGCTGGCTTGCGCTCTGCTTTCCGACTTTGGGCGGCTCGAGCATCACTTCCTTCAAATGGTCCCCGGCGGCGACGACGACCACGAAATTCAGCTTGCCGTCCTGTCTCACGAGACCACCGGCCAGCGCACTGCCGCTCGCAGCTCTCTCGGCGACCTGCACCGCATCCGACATTTCCTGCTTGATCCATTTCAAGGCAATCATGTTGGCGAGAACGTCCCGATCCAGCTCCTTCAGGGAAGACTCCACCTCCTTGCCCGTAACGCTTCCGGAATTTGCATCGACGGCGTTCTCCCACACGCTTTCATTTCTCATGGTGCGAACGCGGTAGACGGGCGGGTTGGCAAGCTCAAAGCTGATGTCGGCAGTCTTCGAGCCGTCATGCAGGCGCTCGGCGACCTCAATTGCCCGGCTGAGCGGGACTCGTATGGTGCGGAATTCCGTGAGCACGCGCCGAATCGCAGCGTCCTCGGCTTCGCTTTGCGCCGTCGCGCCCGGCCTGTCCGCGTCTGCGGGATTTTGTGCCACGTCGGCAACGGCGCCGGTCGCCGTGAGCGCGGCGGACCATACAATCAGGGCAAACAAATGCTTCTTCGACATTGGTGAACCTCGTCTAAAATTGGTCGATCGCCTACCAAAGGCGAGTGAGAGTGAATGTATCGCTGCAAGAGCCGTGGGCTGCCGAGCCGCAACGGCCATGCGGTGTCGTGCGCCGCGCGGCTCGACGTCGTTTCTCGGTAGAGAGGTGAGAAAGCTTGCGGGTTATCTCCGGCGAAGCCAATGCAATGGAATTTCGGGAGACGTCCTCGACCGCCGACTGTTCGAGACTGTTGCGCACCTCTGCAGGCATCGTCACGGGAGAAACCTCGTTTTCATCGGTTTGCTCGTCCGAGCCCGTGCTTTGAATCGTATCGGGTGCATGATCCGGCTGCGAAGTGGCTGCGGCGATCTCCTTGTCAGCGGATGCCGGCAGGAGCTGATTGGCATCGATCACGACACGCTCCGGTCCCTTGAGGTCGGAGTAGATGCGAATTAAAGGCCGTACAGGATCCGGTTCTGCAAAGTGGTTCGGCAGCTGCGCAGGCAGCGCCCAGCCGGTCGCCAAAAGCAAGCACGCCAGTACACTGCCGACCGTGACAAGATAGCCGCGCAAGGGAAGGCCGTGATCAGTCGATCGGCGTGCGTGCATGAACTCGAGGGATCGTCGGTTCACGGCCGCGTCCCCTGGCAGCGACAAGTCGGTCTCATTGTCAGATACTCCAAAGGCGCGATGCCGCTTCGCGTGCTCGGCGTTTGCAGTTTCATTTCGGCGAAGTTCAGCACGCCAGGACTCCGGACGTCGTCTCACGCGGTGTGCGGGAGATAGTCGATTTCGTCGGGCGCAACGCCTCTACGCGCCAGTTCGGACTCGATCATGTCGAACATGCATTCGAGCGGCGCGAGCCAGGCGTTGACCCAGTAGATGATGCTGTTCCGGGCCATCAGCAGAGCCGGCGTCATGCGAATGTCCTCCGTTCCTGGCCAAGCCTGACGGTACTGAGCCGGCGGGCGCCGAGGGTATGGACCCAGGCGACCATCGAGATCGTGATGCCGAGCAGCAGGCTCAGGACCACGAGACACAAAGCGAAGACAACGTTCAGCGACGCAGCGGCGAGCCCCGGTAAGGGATTTTCACGCATCAACGCGAATAGAAGAGTTGACATTCTCGACCTCATTAATAAACTATACCGTATATTTCATATAGACCATGCTTCGCGGTTGATGTCAAAGGCATGGGCCTCACAAACGCGTTACGGCGAAGCGAGGCTCTGCTCCGGCGAGCCGGAAGCTTCAAGCGGTGAAAGGATTCGACCTGATGAGCTCAGGAAGTCGGATCTCAGCGAAGCGTGCAAAACAGTGTTCGAGCAGGCGAGCACCGGATCAGACAGGGCCAAATAGAAGCAGCTTCAGAGGGGCGAGATCAGCTCCGCGCTGATTGCATCAACCTTTTTGGAAACAGGAGCGACACCATGAGTACCATGTACATTCCGGCTTTGGCCGCATTCGGCGGCTCCGCTTTCGGATCGGTTTCGACCATCGTGAGTGGATGGTTCAGCCGACGACGTAGATTGCGTGAGCGTCATCACACCCGCTCGTTCTCGAAGCGCGAGCGGCTGTATCGCAGCTTCATCGAGGAAGCATCACGGCTCTACGCCGACGCCCTGATCAATGATCAGGCAGAAATTCCGCAGCTCGTCAGTCTCCATACGTTGGTGGGACGAATGCGAATTCTCTCGAGCAACGAGGTCGTTCAGGCCGCCGAGCGCACCGGGCGCCTGATCATCGAAACCTACCTGTCGCCAAATCGCACGTTTGTGGATCTGCCCAACTTTATCGAGGAAATAGACCCATTGCGCGATTTCGGCGAAGCCTGCCGCTGCGAGCTCATGAACCTGCCGGCCCGGTGAGAAGCATCATGCGCGAGCAGATTGACGAGCGGACCAGGAATGCGGATGGGCGCTACAGAATCGTGCAGGCAGCCAAGGCTCTCTATTGTCAGATCGGTCACAACAAGACCACCGTGGCCGACATCGGGCGGAGCTTGTCGATGTCCTCAGCCAACGTCTATCGCTTCTTTCACTCAAAGCGGGCGATCGAGGAAGCTGTCGTAGGAGAGGTGCTCGACGACATCCTGAGCGCGGCAGCCGAGGCGGGGCGCAGCGGCGGCTCGGCGCTGCGGCGCCTGACCACAATCCTGAAGGCGATTGCCGAATGTAACGAAGGTCGAGCTGTAAAGGACCGGAGACTGCAGGACCTTGTGGCGTTGGCCGTTCGGCAGAATTGGTCCGTCGCCCCAGCCTACGAAGACCAGATCAGGGGGCTGGTCCGGCCAGTGATCGGCACCGGGCAAGAAAACGGGGAGTTACGGGACGGCAATCCGATGGCATTGACCCGCTGTCTTCTGGCAGCCATGGATGTCTACCTCGATCCCTCGCGGACCGGTGTGACGACGCTTCGACCAAGCTTCGACGAAATGTTGAGTTTCTGTACGGGTGCGCTGCGCCGCACGCCGTCGGTGCAAGCGCTCAAGATAGCGTCGCACCTGGAACTGACGGTAGGCCGCTGACGGATCGGCTCCGGCGCCTCGCGATAAGACGGCAAGCCTGCAACTAGAGCATGATCCGGAAAAGTGTGAAGCGGTTTTCCGAAAAGATCATGCTCAAACAAGGAGCTAAAGCGCGATGACGATTCAACCCAATCTCATCGCGCCTTAGTGCTACCAATCCGACTCGCACGCCGCCAGGAAGAAGCCGACCCGTTCGCGCACGAAACCGGGAAGCTCCTTCTTCAGGTCTTTCGGCGGCTCGCCGATGAGCGAGCGAAACAGCATTGGCAGCAGGATCAGGTCGAGGAATATCTGCGCGGTGGCGCGGCTTCGCTTGGCGCTGAACGGACCCCTTGGTGAACGGGCGAGCTTCTGCGTGGCGCTGTCCAGCAACTGCGACACCGCGGCCAGGGAGCGATCGCGTGCGGCGTCGTGGACGTTGCGGCTCAGTTCGGGAAACCGCTGAGATTCGGCGATCGTCGCCCGGACCATGCCGAGCGACTCCTCGATAACTCTGTCGATAATGGCGGTTCCGAGGCTCATCAACTTGTCCTCGATGGTGCGGCCCTCGGGTGAGAAGCCTTCAAAATCCGTTAGCCCGTCGATGCTGCGGGCCACCACGGCCGCGAACAGCGCTTCTTTGCCAGGGAAGTGAGCATAGATGGTCGGCTTGCTCGCGGGAGCAAGTTCGGAAATGTCGTCGATGCTTGCGCTGCGGAAGCCTTTTTCGAGAAACAGTTGCTGGGCCGCATCGAGAATTCGTGCCGGCGCGTCGCCGGCAAGATCCTTGGGCGGTCTGCCTCGCTTCGTCTTCTTCATTCTAGGACCTCCGAAATCACGAGTCTGTGCGCGTCGCTTTCCCACTTGACATGAGCTGCGAAGAAAGGCAATGAAAAGAAAATATACGGTATAGTTTATTAAAGCGGGCCTCGATGGTTGTGGGCCTCGCGAATGCTTCCGCGACGATCAGGCTCGCAGAGGTGGGGCGTTCGAGCCCAATCGTCCGAGCAAAATGAGGAGAGTGTCGTGACTGTCTTGAGCCCAGACCCGTCCGGCTTGCCGGAGCGCGTTCTGTTGCGCGAACTGCATCACAGGGTCACCAACGGGGTTGCCTTCGCCATTGGTCTTGTCTCCGCCGCCGCTATTCGGGCTGAGGGGAAGGAAGCCAAAAGCGCACTCAGCGATGTCGTGGAACTGCTGCACGGTTATGCCGACGTGCATCGCGCTCTGGCGATGCCCGCGGGAGATACGCTGATTCACGCCGCCACCTACATTCGCAAACTGGGACGTGGCATGCGCCGGGCGCTGCTGGACCGGATGAACATTCAACTGGCCTTCGCGACGCACTGCCTCGCGCTTCAGCCGGAGCGCTGCTGGCACCTGGGACTGATCGTCCATGAACTCGTGATGCACGCGGCTAGGCATGCCTGCTTCGACGCGCGGGCCGGGCAGATCAAGGTCAAGCTGACGCGCGCCGGCACGCTGGTGAATTGCGTCGTCCTGGACAACGGCTCGCGCCCGGCGCGCGACGTCTCTGACCGCGAATTGCGAACAGCGAGAGATCTTGCCAGGGCTCTCGGCGGCCGGATCGAGCAAGGCTTTGGCGCCGAATTCACCTCGATTGTCCTCTCGTTTCCGCTCAGCCAGCGCGAGCTGGGTCCAAACCGGTCAATCGCGACGCGCCAGATGAGGGTTCCGCGCCGCACGAGAGCTGCCGCTCCAGACGAAGTGGTGTTCAACGCCCGCGCAGCGGCCGATCAACGCGGGCCTACCGCTGCGATTGATCCCTTTGCGGGATTGCTGCGCCAGCACGACCGCGACCTGGTCGTCCCCAATCAGTTCGCCGATGTCCTTGGCGGGCTGCTGTCGCCTTTCCATCCTACGGACGCCTCATGACAACCCAACCTTCCAATCCGACCGATCCGCTTCGGACGCTCCCAGCGGCGACGGTCCTCGTCGCGGCGGCCGTGCTTGCCGGCGTCGCGCTGAGCGGCTGCAACGACCGCGCGGCGCAGACGGCCACGCGCGCTACACTGGTTAGGACCACGATCGTTCAGCCGCGTGACCGGCAAGCCTCCCTCACGCTGACCGGGGAGATCCAGGCGCGCTTCCGTGCCGATCTATCTTTCCGCGTCAGTGGACGCGTGGTTGCCCGCACCGTGGACGTCGGTGCTCACGTCAACAAAGGCGACGTTCTCGCCCGGCTCGATCCGGCGGAGCAACAAGCCGACGTCGATGCCGCGACCGCGGCAGTGGCCTCGGCCGAAGCTCAGCTGCGGGTGGCGAAGGCTACGTTCGAGCGGCAGAAAGCGCTGATCGCGAGCGGCTTCACCACCCGGACCGTGTACGATCAGGCCCAGGAAGGTTTACGCACCGCAGAGGGCGTGCTGGAAGCCGCCAAGGCTCAGCTGGGCACCTCCGGGGATGCGCTCGGCTATACCGTCCTGCGCGCTGAAGCCGACGGTGTCATTACCGCTCGAAACCTCGAGGTCGGCCAGGTCGTTCCGGCTGCCCAACCTGTGTTCTCGCTTGCCCAAGATGGGGAGCGGGATGCCGTCTTTGAGGTCTATGAATCCGTATTTCTTGGCGAGACCGACAGCCGCCGCGTCGCGCTGGCGCTGGTCTCCGATCCCGGCGTGACCGCGATGGGTGAGGTGAGAGAGATTTCACCGGCGATCGACGCGAAGAGCTCCACGATCCGCGTCAAAGTGTCCATCGAGAATCCACCGGCCGCGATGACGCTGGGCAGCGCCGTCGCGGGAACTGTCACGACGAAAGCTCAGAAGGACATCACCTTGCCCTGGAGCGCGCTGATGGCCGTGGGCAGGAAGCCGGCCGTCTGGACCGTCGACCCGAAAACGCAGACAGCGTCGCTGAAGCCCGTCACGGTCGGCGCTTATGAAGCCGGTCAGGTGCTGATCAAGGCAGGCCTCGAGCCCGGCGAGCGCGTCGTCGTCGACGGCGGCAAGCTTCTGAGCGTCGGCCAGTCGGTCACTGAGGAGGGAGGTCAGTCATGAAGCGACAGGTCATGATGATCGCTGGCACGCTCGCGGCGGCCTCGTTGCTCACCGGCTGTCAGCAGGAGACGAATGCGCCGGAGCCCGTGCGCCCCGTGCTCTCAATGGTGGCCAAGCAGAACAGCGGTGACGGCACGGTTGCCGTCGGCGTGGTCGAGCCGCGCTACAAGACCAACCTTGGTTTTCGCGTGCTCGGACGGCTGACTTCGCGCCCGGTCTACGTTGGCGACATCGTCAGCGAAGGACAAATCATCGGGACGATCGATCCCACCGCACTCGATCTCGCCGTTCGTGCGGCCAAAGCCCAGCTTGCGAAGGCCGAGGCGCAGCTTGCGACGACCAGGGCCACGGAGGAGCGGCAGCGCACGCTGATCACCAGCGATGCGACCACCAGGCAGACGCTGGATAATGCCGAGCAGGCCCGCGCCGGCGCCGAAGCAAGCGTCGCGCAGGAGCAGGCGAACCTGACCAAAGCCATCGAGCAACTCGGCTATGCTCAGATCAAGGCGGACTTCGGCGGCGTCGTTACCGCCGTCGGCGCGGAAGTCGGCCAGGTGGTCTCGCCCGGTCAAACCGTAGTGACGGTCGCGCGGCCGGACATTCGCGAGGCGGTCGTCGATATCGGGGACGACCTACCTGTGCCGCTCGAAGTCGGTCTCCCGTTCACCGTCAGCCTGCAGCTCCTTCCCGCGGTTCAGGTCGAAGGCAGCATCCGCGAAATCGCGCCGCAGGCCGATGCGGTGACGCGGCTGCGACGTGTCCGTATTGCGCTCGACAACCCGCCCGAAAGCTTCCGTCTTGGCGCGACCGTCACGGCAAGGCTCGGGAAGGACCAGAGCAGGGTCTTGCGCCTGCCCGCATCAGCGGTGCTCGCCAGCGACGGCGCCGATTTCGTCTGGGTGGTCGATCGGTCCGCCGGCACCGTCTCGCTGCAGAAGATCAATGCTGTCGCCGAACAGGCGGGCATCCGCGTCACCGGCGGGCTTGCCGAAGGCACCCGGGTCGTCACCGCCGGAATTCACAGCCTCAAGCCCGGACAACATGTCCGTATCGAACAGGATCAAGAGCCATGAAGTCGTTCAACCTCTCGGACTGGGCGCTCGGCCATCGCTCGCTCGTCTGGTATTTCATGATCGCCTTCATGGCGGCAGGCCTGTTTGCCTATCTCCAACTCGGGCGGCAGGAAGATCCCGACTTCACCATCAAGACAATGGTGATCCAGGCGCAGTGGCCGGGCGCCTCGCCCGAGGAAATGACGCGCCAGGTTACCGACCGGATCGAGAAGAAGCTGGAGGAACTGGAATCGCTCGACTACACCAAGAGCGTGACGGTCGCAGGCCAGACCACCGTCTTCGTCTACTTGCGCGATTCGACCAAGGCGGCCGACGTCAAGCCGACCTGGGTGCGCGTCCGCAACATGATCGCGGACATCAGGGGCGATTTCCCACAAGGCGTGATCGGACCCGGTTTCAATGACCGCTTCGGTGACGTCTTCGGCAACGTCTATGCCTTCACCAGCGACGGCTTGAGCCAGCGACAGCTCCGCGACCAGGTCGAGGACATCCGCGCCAAGGTGCTGACCGTGCCTGATGTCGGCAAGGTCGACATTCTCGGCGCGCAGGACGAGGTGATCTATCTCGAATTCTCCACCCGCAAGATCGCGGCCCTCGGCCTCGATGTCCACGCCATCATGAATTCGCTGCAAGGGCAGAACGCGGTGGCGCCCTCCGGCGTGTTCCAGGAGGGGCCGGAGCGGATCAGCGTGCGCGTGAACGGCCAGTTCGCCTCAGAGGCGAGCCTCAAGGCAGTCAATCTCCGCATCAACGATCGCTTCTTCCCGCTGACCGATGTTGCGACCATCACGCGCGGCTACGCCGATCCGCCATCAACCCTGTTCAGATACAAAGGTCAGCCGGCTATCGCACTCGCGATTGGTATGAAATCCGGTGCCAACCTGCTCCAGTTCGGCGAGGCGCTGAAGGAGGAGATGACCAGGATCATCGCCGACCTGCCGATCGGCGTTGGCGTGCACCGCGTCGCCGACCAGCCCGTCGTGGTCGAACATGCGGTCTCGGGCTTCACCGAAGCGTTGTTCGAGGCCGTCATCATCGTGCTCGGCATCAGCTTCCTGAGCCTTGGCCTGCGGGCCGGTCTCGTGGTCGCCATCGCCATTCCGCTCGTGCTCGCGATCACCTTCGTCGTGATGGCCTATTGCGGCATCTCGCTGCAACGTATTTCGCTTGGGGCCCTGATCATCGCGCTTGGCCTCCTGGTCGACGATGCCATGATCGCGGTCGAAATGATGGTGGCGCGGCTCGAGATCGGCGATCCCCTCGAAAAGGCGGCAACGCACGTCTACACGTCGACCGCGTTCCCGATGCTGACGGGAACGCTTGTCACCGTGGCCGGCTTCATCCCGATCGGGCTCAACAGCAGCAATGCCGGCGAGTTTACTTTCACCCTGTTCGTGGTGATTGCGGTCTCATTGATCGTCTCCTGGATCGTGGCCGTCTTGTTCACGCCGCTGCTCGGCGTCACCATCCTGCCGGCCAGGATGAAGGGGCATCACGGGCAGAAGGGCCGGCTGGCGCAGATGTTCGCGCGCCTGCTGCTGTTCTGCATGCATCACCGCTGGAGCACCGTCGCGGTGACGGCCGGCGCCTTCCTGCTCGCCGTGTTCGGTTTGCAGTTCGTGCAGCAGCAGTTCTTTCCCTCGTCGGACCGCGCCGAGCTCGTGATCGACTGGAATCTGCCGCAGAATGCCTCGATCACCGACACCAATACGCAGATGACGCGCTTCGAGCGCGAGCAATTGCAGGGCAACGCTTCCGTCGAGCATTGGTCGACGTTTGTCGGTACCGGCGCACCGCGCTTCGTGCTGTCATTCGATCTGCAGACCGCCAACACATGGTTTGGCCAGCAGGTGATCGTGACCAAGGGGGGAATTGCTGCGCGCGATCGCCTTAAGTCGCAGTTCGAGGACTACTTGCGGAAAACCTTCCCGGGCACCGACACCTACGTCAAGCTGCTCGAGGTTGGCCCTCCCGTGGGACGTCCGGTGCAATATCGCCTGAGCGGCCCCGATATCGCTGAGGTCCGCGACCTGTCGCAGAAACTTGCCGGGATTATTCGCAGCAATCCTGATCTCGGGAACGTCGTGTTCGACTGGATGGAGCCGGCGCGCGTCGTCAAGGTCGACGTGCTCCAGGACAAGGCACGCCAGCTTGGCGTCACCTCGGAAGACATCGCCACCACCCTTAATTCGGTGCTCCAGGGCTCGCCGGTCACGCAGGTGCGTGACAGCATCTATCTGGTCAATGTCACGGGACGGGCGACCGCGCCCGAGCGCGCTTCGATCGATACGCTGCGCGACCTGCAATTGACGGGTCTTGGCGGCCAATCGGTTCCGCTAGGGGCGGTTGCCAATCTGCGCTACGAGCTGGAGCAGCCCACGATCTGGCGCCGCGGGCGGATTCCGACCATCACGCTGAAAGCCGCCGTCGTCGGCAACGTTCAGCCGAAGACGGTCGTCGACCAGCTCGCGCCGAAGGTGGCGGAATTTACCAAGCAGCTGCCCGCGGGATACTCGGTGAAGATCGGCGGCTCGGTGGAGGAGAGTGCCAAGAGCCAGGGGCCGATCGTCGCGGTCGTGCCGCTGATGCTGTTCGTCATGGCCACCGTGCTGATGGTGCAGCTGCAGAGCTTTTCGCGTCTGTTCCTGGTGTTCGCGGTCGCGCCGCTCGCGTTGATCGGTGTCGTCACGGCGCTGCTGCCGAGTGGGGCGCCGCTGGGCTTCGTCGCCATCCTCGGCGTACTCGCCCTTATCGGCATCCTGATCCGGAATTCGTGATCCTGATCGTGCAGATCGAGGACCTGAAGAAGGAGGGCAGGCCGGCCTGGGATGCAGTGGTGGAAGCAACCGAGCATCGCATGCGCCCGATCCTGCTGACGGCCGCCGCTGCAAGTCTCGCGCTGATTCCGATCGCGCGGGAGATTTTCTGGGGCCCGATGGCCTATGCCATGATGGGCGGCATCATCGTCGGCACGCTGCTGACCTTGCTGTTCCTGCCGGCGCTGTATGTGGCGTGGTTCAGGATCCATCCTGAGCGCGGCGATGAATCAGTGGCAACGGGCAGCGGGGAAGGGGAGCAAGATGCCATTTGGCCGCAGCCGGTTGCTGGGCAGCGTACGCCGACGCCCGTTCCGGAGCTGGCGCACGAGTGACGGTCTCATCGCGAGCGGGACATGAACCAGCGTAAGCGCCGGGTCATCCCGACCTGTTGGTTCTCGGCTGCGGCCTCCGAGCGCACAGGTTAGACCGCAACAGAACTGAATGTGTCAGTGGTCGCGCCTCCTCGACTGAACCTTCGATCGCTGGTTTTGTGTTCGAACTGGGCGCGTTCAAATCAGGCTGTGCACCGACTGCGCTTGTGCGACGAATGCTCAACTTCGGCCGATCGATGCTGGAATGTCGTAACGCGTAAGCAATGGCTTCCGGTCGCCCTGCGCGCTCGCCCAGGGAGCGCCATTTCCACCAGATTTCCAGCATCATCACACCGTCCCCGCGGCCTCACGCCGCGGCGAGCACCGGTTGCGCCGGGCGCTTCGTGATCATCAGCGACAGCACGGCAGCGATGATGCCGGTCAGGCCGGCGATCATGAAGGCCTGCAGATAGTCGCCCTGGCTGGAGCGCATGAAGCCGGCGAAGAACGCGGCGCAGGCGGCGCCGAGCTGATGGCCGGCGACGACCCAGCCGAACACCAAGGGTGCGTTCTTGTCGCCGAAGGCTTCGTTGGCGATCCGCACGGTCGGCGGCACGGTCGCGATCCAGTCGAGGCCATAGAACACCGCGAACACCGACAGGCTCACCAGCGAGAAATCCGAGTAGGGCAGGTAGATCAGCGACAGGCCGCGCAGCCCGTAATACAGGAACAACAGCTTGCGCGGATCGAAGCGGTCGGTGAGCCAGCCCGACAGCGTGGTGCCGAACAGGTCGAAGAATCCCATCAGGGCGAGCAGGCCTGCCGCCTGCACCTCGACGATGCCATGGTCGCCGCAGAACGCGATCAGATGGGTGCCGACGAGGCCGTTGGTGGTGAAGCCGCAGATGAAGAAGGTCGCGAACAGGAACCAGAACGCCCGCGTCCTGGCGGCGCGCACGAGGTTGCTGAGCGCGGCGACGAACGGATTGCCCGCAGCAGGCAGCGCAGGTTGATCGTCGTGCCGGCTGCCGAACGAGCGCAGGCCGACCGACGCGGGCCGCTCGGGCACCAGGAAATACACCAGCGGGATCAGCGCCGCGCAGCATGCGGCGACCGTCAGCACCACCGGCTTCCAGCCGCCCCATGCCACCAGCGCCGCGAGGCCCGGCATGAAGATCAGCGTGCCGGTCGCGGTCGACGCGGTCAGAAGCCCCATGACGAGGCCGCGATTGGTGGTGAACCAGCGGTTGACGATGGTGGCGCCGAGCACGTTGGCGACCGCGCCCGAGCCGATGCCCGACAGCAGGCCCCAGGTCAGGAACAATTGCCACGGCGCGGTCATGAAATAGCTCGCGCCGGTCGAGGCCGACATCAGCAGCAGCGCGCCCAGCACCGTGCGGCGGATACCGAAGCGCTGCATCACGGCTGCTGCGAACGGGCCGGCGAGGCCGTACAGGAAGATGCCGACCGCGGCCGACGAGGAGATCACGCCGACGTCCCAGCCGAACGCCGCTTGCAGCGGCAGCATCAGCACGCCCGGCGTCGCGCGCAGGCCGGCGGAGGCGAGCAGCGAAAGGAAGATCACGGCGACGACGACGAACGCATAGTTCTGCCCGAACGGGCGTCTCGACACGGGGGCGGCTTGAAGCGGGGTCTGGGTCATGTTACTAACCGGTACGTATTGCGATGCGGCGTGTATACGTACCGGTTAGTAACATTGTCAAGGGCCCCTGCGGAGAGGATCCGGAGAACGTCATGAAGAAAGCCGTCGAACCACAAGCGGAACGCCCGGAACGCCCGGTCCGGGCCGCCGACCGGATCCGCGCCTCCGCCAGCGAATTGTTCTATCGCGAGGGCATCCGCGCCGTCGGCGTCGACGAGGTGGTCGAGCGCGCCGGCGTCACCAAGCCGAGCCTCTATCGCAGCTTCGCCTCCAAGGACGATCTCGCCGCTGCCTATATGCGCGACTACGACCTCGACTTCTGGGAGAAGTTCGAGAACCCCGGCGGAAAGTCCTACAGCGATCCGCGCGAGCATGTGCTGGCCTATATCCGTGTGCTGTCGACGCGCGCGGTGCGCAAGGGCTATCGCGGCTGCGGCCTCAGCAACGCCACCGTCGAATATCCGGCGCGTGACAATCCCGCGCGGCAGGTCGCCGAAGCGCACAAGAAGGTGTTCCGCAAGCGCCTGCGCGATCTCGCCGCCGGCATGGGCGCGCGCCAGCCCGCCGTGCTCGGCGATGCCCTGCTGCTGCTGATCGAAGGCATCTACAGCACCGGCCAGCAGTCGGAAGAGGGCCCGGCGCAGTCGGCGCTCGCGGCGGCCAAGCTCCTGATCGATGCCAGCGTAGCGAAGCCGTGAGGTTGAGCGGCATCGGAGGTTCACCTCTCCCTTGGGAGAGGTCGGCGCACCCGGATCGGCGCTTCGCGCCGTCCGAGCAGAGGCTCCGCGCCGGGTGAGGGGTTACGGTCCCTCGTGAGACCTGCGGCCCCTCACCCGATTTGCTTCGCAAATCGACCTAAGAGCGAGCTTCGCTCGTCTCGACCCCGCCGGGGAGAGGTGAACCGCCAGCCCGCCTCAAGCCCACCGTCGAAACACCAGGCTGGCGTTGACGCCGCCGAATCCGAAACCGTTCGAGATCGCGTGTTCGATGGCCATCGGCCGCGCGACATTGGCGACGAGGTCGATCCCCTCAGCGGCGGAATCGGCATTCTCCAGGTTGAGCGTCGGCGGCGCGACCTGGTCGCGCAGCGCCAGGATCGTGAAGATCGCCTCGACGCCGCCGGCAGCACCCAGCAGATGTCCGGTCGCCGACTTGGTCGCGCTGACGGCAATCCCGCTTTCGCTCCCGAACACGCGCTTGATCGCCTCGATCTCGCCGAGATCGCCGACCGGCGTCGATGTCGAATGCGCGTTGAGATGCTGGATCTCGCCGGGCCGCAAGCCGGCCTGCTCCAATGCCGCCTGCATCGCGCGGCGGGCACCGTCGCCGTCTTCGGGACCTGCGGTGATGTGATAGGCGTCCGCCGTGGTGCCGTAGCCTGTGAGCTCGGCGATCGGCTGCGCGCCGCGCCGCAGCGCGTGTTCGAGCTCCTCGATGACGAGCACGCCTGCGCCTTCGCCCATCACGAAACCGTCCCGGTCGCGGTCGAACGGCCGCGAGGCCCGCGCCGGCGTGTCGTTGAACGACGTCGACAGCGCCCGCGCCGCCGCAAAGCCGCCGAGGCTCACCGGATCGATGCAGGCCTCCGCGCCGCCGCAGATCGCAACGTCGGCCTCGTTGGACCTGATCAGGCGCGCGGCATCGCCGATCGCCTGAACGCTCGCAGCACAAGCGGTCACCGGCGCGCCGATCGCACCCTTGAAGCCGTAGCGGATGCTGATGTGCCCGGCCGCGAGATTGGCCAGGAAGGCGGGCACGGTGAATGGCGACAGCCGGCGTGTCCCGCTTTTCTCCACCGTGCGCACGGCGTCCGCGATCGCGGGAAACCCGCCGATCCCGGTTGCGATCACGGTCGCGGTGCGCTCTTGCGCCCGCGCCTCGGCCGGCATCCAGCCGGCCTGCGCCACCGCTTCCGCCGCGGCCAGCAGCGCGAACAGGATGAACCGGTCCATCTTCTTCTGGTC
>NZ_JACMYK010000012.1 GCF_020889785.1 Bradyrhizobium acaciae | reverse complement strand
TCTCATCACGCTCTAGATTCTCGTTTTGGCAGTTTTTTTCTTCGCGCGAACCGGCATCCGTCCCGCGTCAGTTGCGGATGCCTGCCGCCACGATCCGGTCACAGGGCGTTAATGCGCGGTTCACGAAACATTGGGCAATGATTGGCGTTGCTAGAAACCGGCGCTCGGTCCGGCGACTTTTTGAGGAGAGCAAAGATGGATAGGAAAATCGCTGGACTTCTGGGAGCCGTGGCCGCGTTCGGCGCGGTCGGTGCCGCCGAAGCTGCGCCTGGGTCGAACCCGGCCGACGTTCTGCAGGCGAACTCATACGCGGACCTGCTGGAGCCGATCTCGAACGCCTCCGCAAAGCTGCAGGCGCTCGACGAGGCTGCGCCCGCTCCGGTCCGCGAGAACGTGCAGCTTGCACAGTACTACCACCACCACCATCACCACCACCATCATCACGGCTACTATCGCCGCGACTACTACGATCGCCCGGTCATCGTGGTGCCGCGCTATCGGCGCTACCACCATCACCATCATCACCACCATCATCATCACAGCTTCTACCGTCGCGATTACTGAGCGATGGCGACCGATCGGCGATACCACAACGGGGCCCGCGGGCCCCGTTGTTTTGTCGACTATGATGCGGCATCTCGCTCAATCGTTGCGCGCCTTCTCCTTTGCGGCGCGGTGCAGATGGCGATATGTGCCGTCGAACACCGTGTCCGATGACGACGTCCATTCCGTTCCGGCGGCCAGTTTGGGCCGATTGTTGTAGATGCGGCGCGCCTGCAATTCGCGTTCGGCAGCCTCCTCCTCGCCCATCTGCTCGAGCTGAAAGTTCGCTTCCTCGGGAATCACGATGATCTGGGCGAACGGCTCGTTCAGCCGGAAAATGTGCGTGCGCCCTTCCGCCGGCGCCTTGAAGACACAGAAGAACATCATCGGCCACCAATTGCGGATCAGCGCCGGAACGGCGATCGGCACGGTGTCGGTGCGGTCGGTGTAGAAGCGCGGATGCGGCTCGGTGCGGACCGCCATGCCCCGTTCGACCTTGAGGTCGAGCAGGATCTGGTAGGTGTAGAACGTCGTGCCGAAATTCCGGAACGGCGGCCACTGCACGCCGCTGTCCGGCGGCTCACCCCAATCCGCGTCGAGATGCAGCTGGCCATCCCGCGTGGTGACGTGCAGCTCGAAGTCGTAGGGGTAGAACAGCTCGATGCCGTATTGCGCGCCCTCCGAGAACGGCACGCAATGCCAGACCTGCTCGCGTGAGCCGTCGGCGCGTGGCTCGCGTTGCCCCGCCCAGCCGGGAATCTCCAGCTTGGTCCGCCGCGGCGCCAGGCGCGGATCGTTCAGGCGATATTTGACTGTGGTCATGACCTCTCCGCTCATAAGCAGCCGGAACTCGAACGGGCACCACAAGCTCTGGTTCCCTTGATGTGATCAGCAAACTCGTCGGGCCTCGGCATTACAGATTGACCCGGCACCCGACCAGACATATTAGAATTATTCTAATTCTAAGCTGGCTAAACGAGAGCCTGACCTTGAAAAATTTCGCCGATCTGACCGAGCGCGAGGTGCTTGCGGTCGCGATTGCCTCCGAGGAGGAGGACAGCCGCATCTACATGTCCTTCGCCGAGGACCTCGCCAGCCGCTATCCCGATACCGCAAAGGTCTTCGAGGAGATGGCAGAGGAGGAGCGGGGCCATCGCCACCGGCTGCTCGAAACCTACGAGCAACGCTTCGGCCCGCATCTGCCGCCGATCCGGCGCGAGGACGTCAAGGGCTTCCTGCGCCGGCGGCCGATCTGGCTGACCAAGAACCTGCCGCTCGACACCATCCGCAAGGAAGTCGAGACCATGGAGCTGGAGGCCGAACGCTTCTACGCCAAGGCGGCCGAGAAGGCCGAGGATACCGGCGTGCGCCGCCTGCTCGGCGATCTCGCCGAAGAGGAGAAGGGCCACGAGAAGCTCGCGGTCAAGCTCACCGGCGATATCCTCAAGCCCGATGTGCGCGCGGAAGAAGACCGCACGCGGCGGCGGATGTTCGTGCTGCAATATGTGCAGCCGGGCCTCGCCGGATTGATGGACGGCTCGGTTTCGACGCTGGCGCCGCTGTTTGCCGCCGCCTTCGCCACGCATCACAACTGGCAGACCTTTCTGGTCGGGCTTGCCGCCTCGATCGGCGCCGGCATCAGCATGGGCTTTGCCGAGGCGCTCTCCGACGACGGCTCGCTGACCGGCCGCGGATCGCCCTGGCTGCGCGGCATCACCTGCGGCTTGATGACGACGCTGGGCGGCCTCGGCCACACCATTCCCTATCTGGTGCCCGATGCCTGGCCGAATGCATTCTGGATCGCGACCGCGATCGCCGGGATCGTGGTGTTCTTCGAATTGTGGGCGATCGCCTTCATCCGCTCGCGCTACATGGACACGCCGTTCCTGCAGGCCGTGTTCCAGATCGTGCTCGGCGGCGCGATCGTGCTCGCGGTCGGCATCCTGATCGGCGCGGCGTAGCGCGGAAGCGAGGTGCCCTGATGTCCCGTTTCCGCAAACATCGCGTTCCGGCCGGCACAGCCATGATCGTGCTGGCCGCGCTCGGATGCAGCGGTCGCGCGAATGCGACCGACGAGATTCAGGTCTACAATGCCGGCATCGCGGCGCCAGGCCAATTCACCATCCAGCAGCATCTCAACTATGTCGGCATCGGCCAGAAGGATCCGCCCTTCCCCGGCGGATTTCCGTCCAACCACAGCCTCAACGGCACGCCGGAGTTTGCCTATGGCATGACCGACTGGTGGGAGCTCGGGCTCTATCTGCCGTTTGCCGTGCAGGACCGCCAGTTTCTGTCCGACGCCTTCAAGCTGCGCACGCTGTTCGTCTCGCCGAACGCCGACAAGCGCAATCTGTTCTACGGCGTCAATTTCGAGCTCAGCCACGAGATGCCGAAATTTGCGCAGACCCGCTGGGGCCTGGAGATCCGCCCCATTATCGGCGTGCGCAACGCGGACTATGAGTTCATCGTCAACCCGATCGTCGACATCGGCTTCGGCAGATATGGCGAGGCGGATTTCGCTCCCGCCGCGCGCGTGGCGCGCAAGCTGAAGGACGACGTGTATGTCGGCCTCGAATATTACGCCGATTTCGGCAAGATCGGCGACTTCAGCCCGCTCGCCGAGCAGCAGCACACATTGTTCGCGGTGACCGACTTCAAGGTGGGTGATTTCGATATCGACTTCGGCGTCGGCTACGGCCTGACGCGGGCATCCGACCGGCTCGTCGTCAAGACCATCATTGGATACGCGTTCCCGGTACCTGGGACCAAGCAGAGCAGCGAGCGCGCCAGCGCGAGCGGCGCCATCAATCCGATGGCGCATCTATCGGCGCGCAGCACGCCCTATTAGACTATCCTGACGGCTTCAGAATCGGCTGAGAGTCCATGACCGACCGTCTGCACTACGGCACCACCGCGAAGCTGCTGCATTGGGTGATCGTCGCCCTGCTGGCCGTGCAATACCCGATTGGCTGGCTAATGCCGGACATTCATCGCGGCCAGGCGCCTGGCGCCGCCATGACGCTTCACATTTCGTTCGGCATCATCATCCTGGTTCTGATTTCGGTTCGGTTCGTCTGGAGATTGACACATCCGGTTGCGCCGGAGAGCTCGCTCCCGGCCTGGCAACGGTTGAGCTCGGAAGCCGTACACTGGATGCTCTATGTTTTTGTATTGGCAACGACCGTCAGCGGCTGGCTGTTTGCATCATTTCGCGGCTGGACCATCTCGTTCCTGTACATGATGCCGCTGCCCATGCTGGCCTCGGACAATGCGGCGGCAGGGAAGGCGATCGATGGTCTGCATCAGGCCGCTGAATGGTCCCTGCTGGTGCTGATCGGAATCCATATCGCGACCGCGCTGGTGCACCTGTTGATCTACCGCGATCGCATCATGCAGCGCATGCTTCCGGGCTAGTTGTCGGCGCAATCGCGATCAAGCGGCCTTGCCCGACTGCTCCATTCTGCGCATGATCTGTCAAAATCAGGGAGCACGCCGTGGCCAAATCACAATGGAGTTACAAGACCGCCGTCGAACTGTCGGAGGCGCTGCGCAGGAAGCAGGTCTCGGCGGTCGAGCTCGCGGAGGATGCGATCGGCCGTATCGAGCGCCATGACGGCAAGGTGAACGCGGTCTGCGTGCGCGACTTCGAGCGCGGCCTCACTGCTGCACGCGCCGCGGATGCCGCGATCGCGCGCGGCGAGCACAAGCCGCTGCTCGGCATCCCGATGACGGTGAAGGAATCCTTCAACGTCGCTGGACTGCCGACGACCTGGGGCTTCCTGCCGCAAAAGGACTTCGTGCCGGCCGAGGACGCGCTTTCGATCCAGCGGGTGAAGGACGCCGGCGGCGTGATCCTCGGCAAGACCAACGTACCGGTCGGGCTCGCCGACTGGCAGAGCTACAACGAGATCTACGGCACCACCAACAACCCCTATGACCTCGGCCGTACGCCTGGCGGCTCGTCCGGCGGATCGTCGGCCGCGCTCGCTGCCGGCTATGGCGCGCTGTCGCTCGGCTCCGATATCGGCGGCTCGCTGCGGGTGCCGGGATTTCACTGCGGCATCTACGCGCACAAGCCGACCTTCGCGCTGCTGCCGTCGCGCGGCCACACTCCGCCGCCGCTGCCGCCCCTGCCGTTCGATCGCGATCTTTCGGTGATCGGCCCGATGGCGCGCGGCGCGGCCGACCTCGCGCTCGTGCTCGACGTGATGGCCGGTCCCGATCCGCTCGAAGCGGGCAAGGCCTACCGGCTGGACCTGCCGGCGGCGCGCCACACCGCCTTGAAGGATTTCCGCATCCTTGTCATCGACAGCGATCCGGTGCTGCCGACCGACAGCGTGGTCCGCGGCAACATCGACAAGCTCGCCAGCAACCTCGACAAGGCCGGCGCGAAAGTGTCGCGCGCAAGCCCGCTGCTGCCGGACTTTGCCGCCTCCTCACGGCTCTATATGCGGATCCTGCTGTCGTTCCTCGCGGCGTCCTTCCCGCCGGAGGTCTATTCCGGTGCCTGCGCAGCGGCGGCCGCGCTGCCGGCCGGCGACACCAGCCTGCAGGCCGAGCGGCTGCGCGGCATCGCACTCAGCCATCGCGACTGGGTGATCGCCGACGGCGGCCGCGCGCGGCTGCGCGCGCAGTGGCGCGAGCTGTTCAAATCGTTCGACGCGGTGATCTGCCCGATCATGCCGACGCCGGCCTATCCGCACGATCATTCGCCCGACCAGGAGCAGCGCAGGATCCTGATCGACGGTGTGCCGCACGTCTACACCGACCAACTCGCCTGGCCCGGCATCGCGACCCTGCCGGGGCTACCCTCGACCGCGATCCCGACCGGCTTCGCGCCCGACGGACTGCCGATCGGCGTCCAGATCGTCGGCCCCTGGCTCGAGGACCGCACGCCGCTCAAGCTCGCCGAGCTGATCGAGCGCGAGTTCGGCGGCTTCGTGCCGCCGAAGATGTTTGATGATTGACGGCGTCTGATCGTCATTGCGAGCGGAGCGAAGCAGTCCATATATCCGCATACGCAGCCATGGATTGCTTCGTCGCTCACGCTCCTCGCAATGACGATGGGGTGAATCAGGAGAAAACCAATGAGCACAGACCTCGAAGAGCTCACTAAGCTCAACAGGGACTACGTCGATTCCGTTCAGAACTGCGACGTCAAGCGCTTCGACGAAATCCTGGCACAGGATTTCTACGCTACCAATCCGGACAAGAGCCTGGTCGACCGCGCCGCCTTCCTGAAGCAGACGGCGATCCCGGTGAAGATCAAGGGGCTGAAGGCCGAAGACGTCAAGATCCGCATCCTCGGCGATTTCGCCATCATCCACGCCCGCACCAGCTATCTCAACGCCGACGGCGAGCAGGCCTATGGCCGCTACACCGATTGCTGGGCGCGGCAGAACGGCAAATGGCTCGCGGTGTCCGCGCACGTCGCGCGGTGAAGGTGACGTTCGCAGCGTCACCCTCCGCTGTCATGCCCCGCTTCATGCGGGGCATCCAGTACTCCGCGGCCGCAGTTGCTTCACGCAACTTCCGCCGCGGCGTACTGGGTCGCCCGGTCGAGCCGGGCGACGACAGATTGCTCAGCTGTCGAACATGATCACGCTGCGCAGCGTCTTGCCGGCCTTCATGTTGGCGAAGCCCTCGTTGATCTCGCTGAGCTTCAGCTTGGCCGAGATCCAGTCCTCCAGATGCAGCTTGCCGCGCATGTAGAAGTCGACTAGGCGCGGCATGTCGACGCGGAAGTGGTTTGACCCCATCGACGAGCCCTGGATGCGGCGCTCGCGCAGGAAGTCGAAGCCGTGCAGCTCGATCTTCTGGCCGAACGGGATCATGCCGACGATGGTCGCGGTGCCGCCCGCCGCCAGCATGGCGAAGGCCTGCTCGGCGGTCTCCTTGCGGCCGAGCACCTCGAAGGAGTGATGCACGCCGCCGCCGGTGAGCTCGCGCACCTGCTGCACCACGTCACCGCGAGCGGGATCGACGATGTCGGTGGCGCCGAGCTTGGTCGCAAGTTGCAGCTTGGCCGGATTGGTGTCGATGGCGATGATGCGGCCGGCGCCGGCGATCTGCGCGCCGTTGATCGCCGCCATGCCGACGCCGCCGCAGCCGATCACAGCCACGGTCTCGCCGGCGGTCACCTTCGCGGTGTTCACCACGGCGCCATAACCGGTGATGACGCCGCAACCGATCAGCGCGGCCAGATCGAGCGGCATCTCCTTCCTGATCTTCACGATGGCGTTCTCGTGCACCAGCATCTGCTCGGCGAACGACGACAGGTTGAGAAACTGGTTCAGCTTCTCCTTCCGGCCCCAGGACAGGCGGTTGGAGGCGCCGGGCAGCATCTTCACCGTGGTGTCGGTGCACAGCACGGTGCGGCCGGTGGTGCAATTATCGCAGGTGCCGCAGAACACCGAGAGGCAGGTGACGACGTGATCGCCGGGCTTCACGTAATTGACGTCGGAGCCGACCTTCTCGACCACGCCGGCCGATTCATGGCCGAGTACGGCGGGCAACGGATGCGGATAAAGGCCTTCCATGAAGTGCAGGTCGGAATGGCAGAGGCCCGCAACCGCGGTGCGGATCAGGACCTCGCGCGGCCCCGGATTGGGCACGCTGACGTCTTCGATCACCAGCGGCTGATTGACTTCATGCAGGACGGCGGCCTTCATCGGAATTTCCTCTCATGTTTTTTGTTGCGCACGCTCTCCACCTCTCCCAAAGGGAGAGGTCGGAGCGCATCGAAGATGCGGTCCGGGTGAGGGGTTCAGGTCGATCAATAGAGCGCAACCCCTCACCCGGATCGCTGGCGCGATCCGACCTCTCCCTATGGGAGAGGTGAGACTACCCGAGCAGCCAACTACGAGCCTACGCTGCGACAAGCAATTCGCCAACCTCGGCCATGCCGACGGCGCGATCGCCGAGCAGGTGATCGGTCATCCTGCGCTGAACGGTATTTTCCGCTAGCCGGAACGGATCACCCGGCATCACGCGATGGTCGATCACCATCCGCGACAGCAGCAGCCGGCGCGCGTCGCCGCGCATCTCGTGGATGCGACCGCCCTCCCACGCCAGCGCCACGGCGCTTGCGACATGATAGAGCAGGCTGGTCGCGCGCCGCGCATCGCCCTCATTGTCGATGCGGCCTGCGACTTCGCGGGCGAACGCAATTGCGCGGTCGCTGAGCTCGCGCAGCCGGTTGCGCCAGGCTTGCGGCACATTCGGACTGTCATCGAGCCGCGCATGCAGATCGGCGGCGAGCGCATTGTCGGCACCGTGGCGTCCGACCGCACGCTTCAGCGCATCGATCGCGACGATATTGCCGGTGCCCTCCCAGATCGAGCCGAGATGCGCATCGCGCAGCAGCCGCGGCGTGACGAATTCCTCGATGTAGCCGATGCCTCCGCGCATCTCCATCGCGTCGCCGCAGACTTTTCTGGCATCGCGGGTGGCACGGAATTTCAAGGTCGGCGTCAAGATGCGGAGCAACGCTGCGGCATCCTGGCTGCCGGCCTCGGCGCGGTCGAGCGCGTCCGCGGTCAGGAAGCTCATCGACAGCGCCTGCTCGGTCGGCAGCATGATCTTCATCAGCTGCCGCCGCGCCAGCGGCAGGTCGATGATGCGCTGACCGAACACCACGCGGCCCCGCGCAACTGTGATCGCATCGTGCCAGGCACGGCGCATCAGCGCGGTCGACTTCACGCCGTTGGACAGCCGCGACGAGTTCACCATCTCGGCCATCTGCACGAAGCCACGGTCGAGCTTGCCGACGGCATAGGCGATCGCGCCGTCGAACTTGATCTCGCCCGAGGCCATCGAACGGGTGCCGAGCTTGTCCTTCAGCCGCACGATCCGATAATGGTTCTGCGAACCGTCGTCGAGGAAACGCGGCATCAGGAACAGGCCGACGCCGCGGGTGCCCGGCCCCGCGCCCTCGGGGCGCGCCAGCAGCATCACCACCTTGGCATCGGCGTTCGAGCAGAACCACTTCTCGCCGTAGAGCCGCCAGTGATCACCCTCCTGCACCGCGCGCGTGGTCAGCGTGCCGACGTCGGAGCCGCCTTCCTTCTCGGTCATGAACTGGCCGCCTTGCGTCAGTCTGTTCATGTCGGTCTGGGTCAGGCCGTCGAGATACTTCGCCTTCAACGCCTCGCTGCCGAAATTCGCCAACAGCTTTGCGCAGCCGTCGGTGACGTTGATCGGGCAGCCCATGCCGAATTCGGTCTGGTTGAACAGGAAGGTGAAGGCGTGCTTGGCGACGACAGGATATTTGTCGGGCCAGCCCATGATGCCCTTGCGCAGCGAAAGCGCATGAATGCCGAACTCGCCGAACGCGGCCTTCTCGATCTCGCGATAGGCCGGATGATATTCGATCGTTTGCACGTCGCGGCCGAACTTGTCGCGCTGGTGCAGCACCGGCGTATGTCGGTCGGCAAGTCGCGCGCATTCGTCGAGGTAACCGCCGGCCAGTCCGCCGAGCCGGTCGAGATGCGGCTCGATGTGGCGGAACAACGCGTCAGGCAAATGCAGTTTCAGAATATCCGTCAGCGCCGGATCGGCCCGGTAGAAATTCATTCCCGTCGTGTCCGGCGCGAGCAAGCCCGGCTGGCTGGCGGACGACGTTTTCGGATCCTGCTTGTGCGGCTGCATTGAATTCCCGGCTGCGGTGCTCATTTGTTTGGGCACGACTATCCTCCTCCGGCCGAGCAAAGGAAAGCCCAATGGATATTCCGAAATACAAGATCGCCCTGATCGTCGGCGCCGGCGAGGGCCTCAGCGCCTCGCTGACGCGGCTATTTTCGCGGGAGGGAATTCGCGTGGCGCTGGGCGCCCGCAGCATCGAGAAGCTCGGCGCGCTCTGCACCGAAACCGGTGCGAAGGCCTATGCCTGCGATGCCACCAAGGCCGAAGATGTCGAACGCCTTTTTGGTCTGGTCGAGCGCGAAATCGGAACCCCCGACCTCGTGGTCTACAACGCATCCGGCCGCAGCCGCGGTCCCTTCGCCGAGTTGGTGCCGTCAGAGGTCGAACGTGCAATTGCCGTCTCGGCGTTCGGCGGCTTCCTGGTGGCGCAGGAGGCGGCGAAGCGCATGCTGCCCAACAAGAAAGGCGCGATCCTGTTCACCGGCGCCTCCGCCAGCGTCAAGGGCTATGCACAATCGGCGCCGTTCGCGATGGGCAAGTTCGCCCTGCGGGGGCTGGCGCAGAGCATGGCGCGCGAATTGTCGCCGCAGGGCATCCACGTCGCGCATTTCGTGATCGACGGCGGGATCCGCAGCGCCGCCCGCACCGAGCCCGCCGACCGGCCGGACTCGATGCTCGACCCCGACGCGATTGCATTGAGCTACTGGAACGTGCTGCAGCAGCCGCGCAGCGCCTGGACCTGGGAGCTGGAATTGCGGCCCTGGGTTGAGAAGTTTTGAGATGACGGAGATCATGCAAACGGCGTAGGCTGGCTCGCAGCCGCCGCCACATTCGTCATTGCGAGCGGAGCGAAGCAATCCATGTCGCTGCAAGCTGAAGTATGGATTGCTTCGTCGCTTCGCTCCTCGCAATGACGGTCAGGACTTGGCCCCCGGAGGAAACATGTCGAACGAAATCAAGATCGAGACCGGCACCGACGAACTGCTCTGCGTGATGCGCGACCGCGTCGCCGTCATCACGCTGAACCGTCCGGATGCCCGCAACTCGCTGTCGGACACGCTGACGCCGGCGCTGCGCACGATGATCCGAACCTGCGGCGAGAACCCCGAGGTCGGCGTGCTGCTCGTCACCGGTGCCGGCAAGGCGTTCTGCGCCGGCGGCAACGTCAAGGGCATGGGCGCAAATCGCGATCCGAAGAAGCTCGAAATGTCCTATGAGGACAAGGTGGCGGATCTGCAGGAGCGCCAGCGCCTGCTCACCGGTGCCCTCGCCTCGGTGCGCAAGCCGACCATTGCAGCACTTCCCGGCCCTGCGGTCGGCGCCGGCCTCGCCATTGCGATGGCCTGCGACATCCGGATCGCCGCGCAATCCGCCTTCATCTCGACCGGCTATCTGCGCGTGGCGCTGAGCGGCGACTATGGCATGGCCTGGTTGCTGACGCGCCTGGTCGGCACCTCGCGCGCCCGCGAGCTGATGTTCACCTCCGAGAAGGTCGACGCCGCAAGGTGCGAGCAGATCGGCCTCGTCAACCGCGTGGTGCCCGACGAGGTGCTGCAGGACGAAGCGTTCGCGCTGGCGAAGTCGATCGCCGAAGGCCCGACGCTGGCGCTGCGCTACATGAAGGACAATCTCGACGAGGCGCTGCAGTTCGATTTCGCCACCGCGCGCGACCACGAGGCCGAGCGGCTGATCCGCCTCACCACGACGGCGGATCACAGGGAGGCCGTGCAGGCCTTCGTCGAGAAGCGCAAGCCGGTGTTTCGGGGGAGCTGATCCGCAGCTTGCGCTGCAGTGTCATTGCCGGGCTTGACCCGGCAATCGATCGAGGGAAGCGCTCTTGCTGGATGGATGCGCGGGTCAAGCCCGCGCATGACAAGAGGAAATTGCAGCAGGAACACTGAAAGAAAAGGGCCCGGTTCTGGAGGGGCCAGAACCGGGCCTAGTCAGTCAAACCGCAAGCGAGGACATCGTGGCCAAGCGGGAAGTGGCGGCAAGCCGCCAGCTGGCACAGGGAATGTCTTGCGGTTCGACGTGGATCTCCTTGGCAAAGCGCACCAGCTTCCAATCACCGGGGCTTGCAGTGAAAGCGTAGTCAGACTTGCGGGCGAGGCCGATCATCGCCGCGTTGGAACGCAACGTGTCGCCAAAGATGCGCTCGGCTCCGAAGGACGCCGCGCGGCATTCGAGATTCTTCAACAACGCCTTGCCAATGCCGTGGCCCTGCCACCGGTCATCGATCGACAGGCCGAACTCGACGCTCGACGTATCGGCATGGAAAGCGTAGCGGGCTTCGCCGACGATGGTCTCAAAGCCATCGACCACCATCGTCGCGACCACCGTGAACCGGTCTGCCTCGCCGACGTGGATGAAACGCTCGAGCTCCGTCTTCGGCAGCTCGCTCAGTGCGCCCAGGAAGCGGCTGTAACGGGACGCCGCGGAGAGCGAGCGGATGTAGCTCTGCAGCTCTTCGCGGTCGCGCGGCTCGACGAAGCGCACCTTGATCTCGCTGCCGTTCCTGGCGCGCAGCACATCCGAGTATTGCTTGAGATCGTCGAGATGCAGCGCAGTCATGACACGCTCCTCGGGTGAAAGTACTGGCCGGCGCCCCTCGATCGAGGCAGCGCCGGCGAAGGCGGCCTGTCAGGCCCGCCAGAACGGCTTCTCGGTCTCGAAAACGATGTCGCTGCGGGACATGCCGATGTCGTGCAGGTCGCGCTCGGTCCACTGCGACAGTTCGCGGCGGCGCTCGTAGCGCTCCCACCAGACGTGCAGGGTTTCGCCGACCTGGTTCAAAAGGCCCGGCGTATGATGATTTGTCATCGATTCATGGGTGAAAATGGACATTTGCGGCTCCAATCGGTAACCTGTTGGGGGGAATATCAGGGTTATTGAGCCTGTTCACAAACGACACTTTGTACCGCTTCGCATGAATTAAAGTCATGCATTTGGAGGCACTTCAGGGATGACCAGCCGCCTGCCTTCATTGAACGGCCTGAGGGCGTTCGAGGCCGCCGCACGGCACATGAGCTTCACGCTGGCGGCATCCGAACTGAACGTGACGCAGACCGCGATCAGCCATCAGATCCGGCGGCTGGAGGAAGAGCTCGGCGTGCGGCTGTTCATCCGCCAGAACCGCTCGCTGAGCCTGACATCGGAGGCTACCGAATACCTTCCCGGCGTCCGCGCCGCCTTCAACGACCTCAGGCTCGCGACCGATCGCCTGCTGCGCCGGGATGACGATCACGTGCTGACGGTCTCGACGCTGGCATCGCTCGCGGCCAAATGGCTGCTGCCGCGGCTCTCGGCATTCCAGGAGGCGCATTCCGGTATCGACGTCCGCATCACCACCTCGACCAGCCTGGTCGACTTCCAGCGCGACAAGGTCGATGCGGCGATCCGCTATGGCCGCGGCCAATGGGCGGGCCTGCGCGCGGACTGGCTGATGGCGGATGAACTGTTTCCGGTGTGCAGCCCGTCGCTGCTGCAAGGAACCAAACCGCTGAAATGCCCCGAAGACCTCAGGGACCACGTGCTGCTGCACACCAGCAACGCCAACAGCGACGACTGGCGGCTGTGGCTGACCGCAGCGGGCCTTGCGACCGACATTTCCAAGCAGCCCGGCGTGACTTTCGATCTGCTGTTCGTGACGATCCAGGCGGCGATCGACGGCATCGGTATCGCGATGGGCCGCACCTCCTATGTGCAGGACGACATCGCCAAGGGCCGCCTCGTGGTTCCCTTCAAGATCGCGCTGCCGGCGGACGCGGGCTTCTATCTGGTCTCGCCGCAGGGGCGCGCCGATTCACCGAAGCTCTCGGCATTCCGGTCCTGGCTTGGCGCCGCGGCGCATGCGATGCCTTGATGCGGCGCACGCGGTTTTCTCTACGGCTTTTTTCCGATAGCAGCGGCGCGATTTCGGGTTGGTCGCGCCGGACTGGCGTGCCAAATTGCCGCATACGGCAGTTAACTGCCTTGGCCGGCGACAGAATTTGCGCCGGCCGTTTTGCCACGGGGAGGAAAGGGCGTTATGTCGCAGTCGAGTCCATCGCAAGCACCGCAAATCAAATCGCGTCTCGGCGCCATCCTGCGCGCGACCAGCGGCAATTTCCTCGAGCAGTTCGACTTCTTCCTGTTCGGCTTCTATGCGCAGGACATCGCAAAGGCGTTCTTTCCCGCCCAGAACGAGACCGCGGCCCTTCTCAACGCCTATGGCGTGTTCTGGCTCGGCGCGCTGATGCGTCCGGTTGGCGCGGTCGTGCTCGGCTCCTACATCGATCGCATCGGCCGGCGGCAAGGCCTGATCGTGACACTCGCGCTGATGGCGCTCGGCACCGTCGTGATCGCATTCTGCCCGGGCTATGCCGCGATCGGCATCGCCGCGCCGATCATCGTGCTGATCGGCCGCCTGATCCAGGGCTTTTCGGCCGGCGTCGAACTGGGCGGCGTCTCCGTCTATCTCTCCGAGATCGCGACGCCCGGCAACCGCGGTTTCTACACCTCGTTCCAATCGTCCAGCCAGCAGGTCGCGATCTTCGTTGCCGCGATCATCGGATATGTCCTGCGCGAGGTCATGCCCGGCGACACCTTCCTGGATGCGATCGGCGGCGTCGCCAAGTGGCGCATCCCGTTCTTTGTCGGCTGCCTCATCATTCCCGTGATCTTCATGCTGCGGCGTTCGCTCGAGGAAACGCCGGCCTTCCTGGCCATGAAGAAGCACCCGACGCCAAGTGAAGTGTTCGCCTCGGCGATCGAGAACTGGCGCATCGTCATCCTCGGCATGATGATCGCGATCCTGACCACCACGACGTTCTATTTCATCACCGTGTATGCACCCGGCTTTGGCAAGGAGCTGCACCTTTCGGCGTCCGGGACACTGCTGGTGACCCTGCTCGTCGCAGTGACGAACTTCATCTGGAATCCGGTCGGCGGCGCGCTGTCCGACCGGATCGGCCGCAAGCCGGTGCTGCTCGCGATCGCGGGCCTGTCGTTTGTGACCGCTTATCCGGCCCTGTCGTGGCTCGCGCATGAGCCCACGCTCGGGAAGCTGCTGGCGGTGCAGATGATGTTCTCGTTCTACTTCGGCGTCTACAGCGGCACAATGCTGGGATGCCTGGTCGAGATCGTGCCGGCGCATGTCCGCACCACCTGCTTCTCGATCGCGTTCGCACTGGCGGCCGGCATTTTCGGCACATCGACCCCCTTTGTCGCGACCAAGCTGATCGCCATGACCGGCGGGGACAAGGCCTCGCCTGCCTACTGGCTGATGTTCGGCGCGGCGCTCGGCATCATCGCTGCACTGATCGTCTATCGCGGCGGCCAGACCATCGAGCAGCGCAAGACGGTCGCGGCCTGATCTTCAGCATGCAAATGGGGCAGGCCGCTCGCCTGCCCCGGCATGTTGCTTTCGATGCCAACAACGATCACAAGAGCGCATGGTTGATCTGACGCGCAGGTTCGACGTGCTGGTGATCGGCGGCGGCAACGCCGCCCTCTGCGCTGCGATCAGCGCACGGCGCGCCGGCGCCTCGGTGCTGGTGCTGGAGGGCGCCCCGAAATTCTACCGCGGCGGCAACACCCGCCACACCCGCAACATGCGCTGCGCCCATGACGCGGCGACCGAGATCCTCACCGGGCCCTACACCGAGGAGGAGTTCTGGAAGGATTTGCTGCTGGTGACCGGCGGCCAGACCGACGAGGAACTGGCCCGCTTCATGATCCACGAGTCCAAGGACATATTGAACTGGATCGTCGAACAGGGCGTGCGCTGGCAGCCCTCGCTCGGCGGCACGCTGAGCCTCGGCCGCACCAACTCGTTCTTCCTCGGCGGCGGCCGCGCGATGCTGAATGCGCTCTATCGCACCGCCGAGGAGCTCGGTGTCGACATCCTCTACGATGCCGAGGTGATCGATCTCGTGATCGAGCACGGCATGTTCCTCTCGGCCCAACTGAAGCAGCCGGTCGGCGGACGAACCGAGGTACGCGCCTCGACGCTGGTGGCAGCCGCCGGCGGCTTCGAGGCCAACATCGAATGGCTGAAGCAATATTGGGGCGAGGCGGCCGACAATTTCCTGATCCGCGGCACGCCCTATAATCGCGGCGCGATCCTGAAGATGCTGCTGGCGAAGGGCGTGCAGGAGATCGGCGACCCCACGCAATGCCATGCGGTGGCGATCGACGCCCGCGCGCCGAAGTTCGACGGCGGCATCATCACCCGCCACGATTCGGTGGTGTTCGGCATCGTCGTCAACAAGCACGCCGAGCGCTTCTACGACGAGGGCGAGGACATCTGGCCGAAGCGCTATGCGATCTGGGGCCGCCTGGTCGCAGCCCAACCGGACCAGATCGCCTATATCATCTTCGATTCCACCGTCGTGACCAGCTTCATGCCGACGCTGTTTCCGCCGATCGCGGGTGCGACGATCGCCGAGCTCGCCGGCAAGCTCGAGCTCGATGCCGCCGCGCTGGAAAAGACCATCACCGATTTCAACGCCGCAGTGCGGCCCGGTACCTTCGACCACACCATCCTCGACGACTGCCGAACCGAAGGCATCACGCCGGCGAAGACGCATTGGGCGCGCAGGATCGAGACGCCGCCCTATCTCGCCTATCCGGTGCGGCCAGGCATCACCTTCACCTATCTCGGCACCCGCGTGAACAAGCAGTCGCGGATGCTGATGAAGGACGGCAAGCCGTCGGCCAACATGTTCGCGGCCGGCGAGATCATGGCCGGCAACGTGCTCGGCAAGGGCTACGCTGCCGGCATCGGCATGACCATCGGCAGTGTGTTCGGCCGCGTCGCCGGGCGGGAAGCGGCGAAGAATGCGCGGAACTAAGCTTCGCGCGATCGAGGAGGAGCGATGTCACGTCTTGCGACGTTCGCCGCAGCCGCCGCGCTGATGGCGTCAGCCACGAGCAACGCCGCCGAGCCGTTCGCGCTGCGCGACATGGGCTCGTTCCACGTCGGCGGCCGTCTCGTCGAGATATCAGGCAGGCCGGTCAAGGACGTCACCTTCACGCCCGGCGGCGTGCCGGCAAAAGTCGATCCGAACGGCACCTACCAGGTCGAGCAGATGTACGTGCAGTACTTCCTGCCGCAAGACGAGAAGGGCGCCTATCCGCTGCTGCTGTGGCACGGCGGCGGCCTGACCGGCGTCACCTATGAGACGACGCCGGACGGCCGCGAGGGCTGGCTGAACTATTTCCTGCGCAAGGGCTGGAGCGTCTACAACTCGGACGCGGTCGAGCGCGGCCGTGCCGGCTGGGCGCAATACCCCGACATCTTCAAGGGCGAGCCGGTGTTTCTCACCACGTCGAATCCGTTCCAGCGGTTTCGCATCGGCGACGGTCCCGACTCCTACGATCCCGATCCGGCCAAGCGCAAGCTGATGCCCGGCAGCCAGTTCCCGAACGAAGGCTACGAGAACTTCGTCAAGCAGAACGTCCCGCGCTGGACCACCACCGATGACGCGACGATCGCAGCCTACATCGCCGAGATCGATCGCGTCGGCCCCTGCATCATCCTGTTCCACAGCCAGGCCGGCACGTTCGGCTTCAAGGTCGCGCAGGCGCGTCCCGACAAGGTCAAGGCGCTGATCGCGATCGAGCCGGCCGGCGTCGGCGATCCCGCCAAGGTCGACGTGTTGAAGAACATCCCGACACTGATGGTCTATGGCGATTACATCGAGCGCGATACGCGCTGGCCGAAGATCCGCGCCACCGGGGGCGCCTTCGCCGACGCCATCCGCGCCGCGGGCGGCAGCGTCGACGTGGTCGATCTGCCGAAGGCCGGCATCAAGGGCAATTCGCACATGATGATGATGGACAAGAACAATGCCGAGGTCGCCGGCCTGATCCAGACATGGCTGGAAGGCAAGGGACTGACGAAGAAGTAACGTAGCGTTTTCAAGCGAAGTGGGAACCGGTTCGCGTTAAGAAAACGCGTCAAAATAAAGAGCACCAGAGAGCGATGCACGGGACGAGGATCTTGCAGGAAGCCGACCGTCTGATGACGGTGTGCAATTCCTGTCGCTATTGCGAGGGCCTGTGCGCGGTGTTTCCCGCGATGGAGATGCGCCGCGCCTTCTCCGACGGCGATCTCAACTATCTCGCCAATCTGTGCCACGCCTGCGGCGCCTGCTACACCGACTGCCAGTTCTCGCCGCCGCACGAGTTCAACGTCAACGTGCCGAAGACGCTTGCGATCGCGCGCGCCGAGTCCTATGCCGCCTATGCTTGGCCGCGCGCCTTTGCCGGTGCCTTCGCGCGCAACGGCCTCGTCATCAGCCTGATCGCGGCGCTCAGCGTCGCCGCCTTCATCTTCGGCTTTGCCGCGATCAACGATCCCGGCGTGCTCACCGGCATTCATACCGGCCCCGGTGCGTTCTACAGATTGATGCCGCACAACGCGATGGCGCTGCTGTTCGGGGCCGCCCTGCTCTACGCCATCGTCGCGCTGGCGATGGGCCTGCGCGCGTTCTGGCGCGCGATCGGCGAACCGGTCGGCATGACGACGGATGCGAAATCGCTGTTGCAGGCGGTCCGCGATGCCGGCGAGCTGCGCTATCTCGACGGTGGCGGCGTCGGCTGCTTCAACGAGGACGACCATCCGACCGACCGCCGCAAGCTGTATCATCACTTCACGTTCTATGGCTTCGCGCTGTGCTTTGCCGCGACCTGCGTCGGCACGCTCTATCACTATCTGCTGGCGCGCGAGGCGCCTTATGCATGGTGGGATTTGCCGGTGGTGCTCGGCACGCTCGGCGGCATCGGCCTCGTGGTCGGTCCGCTCGGGCTCTTGTCGGAGAAATGGAAGCGCGACCGCGTACTGGTCGACGAGCAGCAGATGGGCATGGACACCGCATTCATCCTGATGCTGTTCCTGACCAGCATCACCGGCCTCGCCCTGTTGCTATGGCGCGAAACCGCCGCGATGGGCCCGCTGCTGGCGCTGCATCTCGGCGTGGTGTTCGCGCTGTTCATCACCATGCCTTACGGAAAATTCGTGCACGGCATCTACCGCTTCGTCGCGCTGGTGCGCTACGCGCGGGAACGACGGATGATGGCGGAGTAGGCTCGAACCGCCGTCATTCCGGGGCGCGTAGCGCGAACCCGGAATCCATCGAGCCCAAGAACAAGTGGCGAAATGGATTCCGGGCTCGCCGCTGCGCGGCGCCCCGGAATGACGAGTGATCAGAGATCCACCACCACGTAGTCGCTTTCCACCGCGACCTTGATGGTCTCGGCCACATATGGTCCCTTCACCACATTGGTGCCCGGCTCGACGCTGACCGGATAGGCACGCACCCGGAAGCGGCGCGGGTCGCAATAGGACTGGCCGGTGCGGATATCGAACTCCCAGCCGTGCCAGGGACAGCGCAGGATTTCACCGAGCTTGGTATATTCGATCTCGCCGGGATCCGACGACGACGCGAGTCCGATCAGCGGCCCTTCGCACAGCGCCGCGCCCTGATGCGGACAGCGGTTCAACAGGCCGAAGAACTCGCCCTTGACGTTGAACACCGCGATCGGCCGTCCGTCGATCTCGAGGAATTTTCGCGACCCCGGAGGCAACTCGTCCACCGGGGCGATCACATGACGCGCCATTAGCTGTTCTCACGCACGATCTGATTCGAAAATCGGTTCCCGCTTTTTCGGATCATGCGATACCGTAAAGCTGCTTCGCATTGTCGAGATAGAACGCCTGCTTGTTGGCGTCGCTGACGCCTGCCGGCAGCACGCGCGACGGCTCGTCAAAATCCCAATGCGGATAATCCGTCGCGAACAGCAGTCTGTCCCAACCGATCCACTCGATGGTCTGGAACAGATGGTCGCGGCTCTCCGGATCCTCCATCGGCTGCGTCGTCCACCAGATGTGGTCGCGGATATATTCCGACGGCTTGCGCTTCAGATGCGGCACTTCGGCGTGCAGCCGCGAAAACACCTTGTCGAGCCGCCAGGCCAGCGACGGCGCCCAGCCGAAGCCGGCCTCGACCATCACCATCTTCAGTTTGGAGAAACGTTCGAATACGCCCTCGAGCACGAGGCTCGCCAGCGCGGTCTGCTGGCACTGCGAATGCCCGACCATTTCCTCGACGTAAAAGCTCGGCCAACCCGACGCGGTGATCGGGTTGCCGCCAAAGCCGAAGGCGTGCACGCCGATCGGAAGACCAGCTTCCTGCGCCGCCTCATAGATCGGCCAGTAGCGGCGCTGCCCGAGCGGCTCGACGTTGCGGCTCAGCAGCAGCACCTGGACGAAATTCGTGTCACCCGCGCGCTTGCGGATTTCCGCGGCAGCGGCCACGCCGTCCTCATTGGGGACCACGACCGAGCCCTTCAGTCGCGCATCCTTGCTGGTCCATTTCTCGATCTGCCAGTCGTTGATCGCCGAGCAGATCGCGCCGGCGAGATCCTGGTTGCGCAGACCCTGCCCGGTGTTGAGCGGGTTGAGCACCCCGAGCGCAACGTTGTTGGGATCGAGATGCTGCTTCTGCATGAACGACAACGACGAGCCCTGCTGCCCGCCTTCCGGCGGATAGGCATCGCGGCGCGACGCGTTGGGCTGCGCCTTCGGATAGGGCGGGCCTTCCATCATACCCTGATAGGCATGGACGCCGAAGGTCTCGAGATGCGCGTACCAGCGCTTGGCCAGATAAGGGTACAGCTCGTCCTTGGTCGCGCGCGCCGGATGGATGTCGCAATCGGCGATCGCGGTCTTGATGCCGGCCGAGGCGCCCGCCTCGGGACGTTCACGAATCTGAATGTTCATGGCGTCGTCTCCTTCATCTTCAACCGCGCATAGGTCGCATGCGGATTGTCGATCATGATCCTGCGGACCAGATCCCGCGACAACCCCTTCGGCAGCACATCATCGCCATCGAACTGCCAATGCGGATAGTCGGTCGAGAATAGGATCAATTCGTCCGACTGCATATGGTCGAATAGCCGGTTCAACGTGTCACCGTCCGGCGGGGCGTCGACCGGCTGCAGCGAGAAGCGGATGTTGCTGCGCACAATCTCGAGCGGCGCGCGGTCGACCCACGGCGTTTCCATCCGCACGCCGCGCCAGAATTTGTGCAGCCGCCACAGGAACGGCGGCAGCCAGGTGAAGCCACTTTCCAGCATCACCATTTTCAAGTTCGGATGACGCGCGAACACGCCCTCGACGATCAGGCTGGTGAGCTGGGTCTGGAACGCCTGCGCCTGCGCGACATAGTCCTCGATATGATAGGAGCCCCAGCCGACCGAGGTCGGCGGGTTGTGATAGGCGCTGCCGGCATGGATGCCGATCGGCAGGCCGAGCCGTTCCGCCGCGGCATAGATCGGCCAGTAGTGGCGCTTGCCGAGCGGCATGTCGCCCATCACCAGCATCAGCACCTGCACGAAGCGCCTATCCTGCGCACAGCGCTCGATCTCGGCGACCGCCTTCTCGATGCTCTGCACGGGGATCACGATCGAGCCGCGCAGGCGATCGTCCTTGTCGAGCCATTCCTTGACCAGCCAGTCGTTCAACGCGCGGCAGAACGCGTCGGCCATGTCTTCGGAGAACACCATCTGCACCCCGTAGAGCGGATTGCAGATGCCGTACGCGGAGCCGAACTTGTCGAGCGCCTGACGCTGCATGTCCGCAAGGCTCGAGCCCGGCTTGCCTTGCGCGGGGCGCCAATCCGGCCGCGACGAGATCGGCGAATTGGTCGGATAGGATTGCGAGATCAGATCCGTCATGCCGCGCGTCGTCACCTGGTCGCGCCAGTAGTCGTTCATGTACGGCAGCAGACTGGTGAGGTGAGGCACGGCGGGATGCAGATCGCAATCCACGCCGCCCGCGATCGGCGACGTCATGGTGTTTCCTCCGCGCACGCTCTCACGACAATTGGTGAGGCGCGGCCTGGTTGTTGTCCGATATTCAAGCAGGCCGGGCCGCGGTGTGCAACTCTGCAGGGACCGATGTGGTGTGCTAGGAAGGCAGAACGCCCCACAAGATTTTCATGGCCAACAACGAGAAAGACCGCCGATGAACGCACTCACATCCATCGCCGAACAGGTCGCCGCAAGACTGATCGCGAACAAGCAGACGATCGCTGTCGCGGAATCCTCCACCGGCGGGCTGATCTCGGCATCGCTGCTCGCAGTGCCCGGCGCATCGGCCTATTTCCTCGGCGGTGGCGTGATCTACACCCGCGATGCGCGGCGCGCGCTGATGGACATTTCCGACGATGCCATGCGCGGCCTCCGTTCGTCGTCGGAACCCTACGCACAGCTGCTGGCGCGCCAGATCCGCGAGCGCCTCGCGACCGACTGGGGATTGTCGGAGACCGGCGCCGCCGGCCCGACCGGCAATCGCTACGGCGATGCCGCCGGCCATAGCTGCATGGCGGTTGCAGGGCCCAAGCAGCAGGTGATCACGCTGGAAACCGCGAGCAGCGACCGCGCCGCGAACATGCAGGCGTTCGCGAAAGCGGCGCTGGAGCTGTTGCTGAAGAATTTGTCGCCGTAATTTTCTGCTTTCGTCCCGGGCAAGCGACTTGTCCGCCGTAGCTCAACGAGCGAAGGCGGAAGCGCGACCCATAACCACAGCTGTCAGCGTTGGAGAACGCTGGGGCCACAGCGGTGTGCCACAATGACCTGCGGTGGTTTTGGGTCCCGGCTTTCGCCGGGACGACCCGGGGAGAGAGCCCCGCGAGGAAAACTCACTTCTCGCGGAACGAGCGCATGAACTGGTCGTGCAAGGGCTTCATCAGGTATGACATCATGGTGCGGTCGCCGGTCTGGACGAAGGCCTCCACCGGCATGCCCGGGATGATCTTCACCTCGCTGCCGAGACGCGCGACCTCGCCCGGCGGCATCGAGACGCGGATCGTGTAGTAGCTCTGACCGGTGCGCTGGTCAGTCGTGGTGTCGGCGGAGACCCGCGTGACAACGCCGTTCAGCTCGGGTGTGGTGCGCTGGTTGAAGGCGGAGAGACGCAGCATGGTCTTCTGTCCGACCTGCAGCTTGTCGATGTCCTGCGGGTTGACCTTGGCCTCGACCGACAGATCGTCGGCCTTCGGCACGATCATCATGATCGCATCGCCCGCGGTGATGACGCCGCCGACGGTATGAACGGTCGACTGCAGCACCACGCCGTCCTGCGGCGCGCGGATGTCGACACGGCGAAGCTGGTCTTCAGCGGTAACCTTGCGCTCGACGAACTCGCCGATCTTGTCGTTGGCCTCGCGCAGATCCTTGGAAACCTCCGCGAGCATGTCCTTGTCGACCTGAATGATCTGCAACTCGGTCTCGGTGATCTTGCCCTTGGCCTGGGCGCGCGAAGCGATGTATTGCGCGCGCTCGCCGGACAGCCGGGCCGCATCGCGCTCCAGCGTGGTCAGGCGGGTCAGTTGCACCAGGTGCTGATCATAGAGCTGACGAACGCCGACCAGTTCGGTGTTCACGAGCTCGATTTCCTTGTCCTTGGACTTCTCCTGCGCCTGCAGGCCGGAGATTTCCTCGTTGAGCTGCGTGACGCGCTCACGCAGCTGCGCCTTCTGGCCGGTACGGCCGTTGACGCGCACTTCGAACAGCTTGGTTTCGCTGGTCATGATGTCCCGCACGTCGGGATCCTTGGCCTGCTCGAGGAGCTGCGGCGGAAACACGATCTTGTCGCGGCCCTGCTGCTCGGCCTCGAGCCGCGCCGCGCGCGCGTAGAGACCGTTCAGCGTCTTGACCACGATCGCAAGGCTCGCCTTGACGACGGTCTCGTCGAGACGCACGACGATGTCGCCCGCTTTAACCGTGTCGCCGTCACGCGCCAGAATCTCGCCGACGACACCGCCGGTCGGATGCTGCACCTTCTTGACGTTGGTATCGACCACCACCGAGCCCGGCGCGATCAGCGCGCCCGAGATCGGCACCGTCGCGGCCCAGCCGCCGACGCCGCCGCCGAGAACCAGGACCACGGCGAGGCCGACCACGAGATGCTTTCTGATCGAAGCATGCGCGTTACGCGGTTGATCGCTCATGCGGTCGCTCATGACTTGGCCGCCCCCGCATCGGCGACGATCTTGATCGGCGTGGGCACCGGCGGCGCGGCACGCTGCAGCACCTGCGCGAGCACGGTTTCCTTCGGCCCGAAGGTCTGCATGCGGCCGTCCTTGAGCACCAGCAGCTGGTCGACGCCCTCGATGCCGATCGGCCGGTGCGCAACCACGATGACAACGGCACCGCGCTCGCGGGCGCCACGCACCGCGCGGGTCAGCGCCTCGTCGCCCTCGCTGTCGAGGTTGGAGTTCGGCTCATCCAGCACGATCAGGAACGGATTGCCGTAGAGCGCACGCGCCAGCGCGACGCGCTGCGCCTGGCCGGCGGAGAGCGCCGTGCCCTGCTCGCCGACCTGGGTGTCGTAGCCCTCGCGCATCTTGATGATCATCTCATGCACGCCGGCCTCCTTGGCCGCCGCGATGATGCCGTCGGATTTCGCGTCGGGATCGAACCGGCAGATGTTCTGCGCGACGGTGCCGGCGAACAGTTCGACGTCCTGCGGCAAATAGCCGACATGGCGACCGAGCTCGTCCGAGGACCACTGATCGAGCGCGGCGCCGTCGAGCCGCACCTTGCCGCGCGCCGGCACCCAGACGCCGACCAGCGCCCGGATCAACGACGACTTGCCGGAACCGCTCGGACCGATCACGCCGACGCCGCTGCCGGCTTCGACGGCGAAGGTGACGTCTTGCACGATGGCGCGCTGGTCACCCGGCGCGACCATGGTCACGGCCTCGACCGAGAGCTTCTTCTCCGGCGCCTGCAACAGCGTCTGCGCGGGGCGTGCCGGCATCTGTTGCAGCAGGCGGTTGAGCCGCTGCCAGCTCTGCCGCGCGGCGACGAAGCCCTTCCAGTGCGCGATCGCGAGATCGACCGGCGCCAGCGCCCGCGCGCTCAGGATCGACCCGGCGATGATGATGCCGCCGGTGGCCTCCTGGTGGATCACGAGATAGGCACCGACCGCGAGCACGGCCGACTGCAGCATCATGCGCAGCACCTTGGCGACCGCACCGAGCCCGCCGGTCACGTCGCTCGCACGCTGGTTGCCCGACAGATATTCCTCGTTGGCCTCGTTCCAGCGCTTGTTCATCCGCCCGGCCATGCCCATGGCCACGAGCACCTCGGCATTGCGGCGGCTCGAAGCGGCGAGATCGTTGCGCCGCGCGGCGAGCGACATCGCCTCCTTGGCCGGCGTGCGCGACATGTATTCGGTGATCAGCGTCAGCGTCACCAGAATGATGGCGCCGACCAGCGCGGTGACGCCGAGCAGCCAATGGAATGCGAAGCAGATCAGCATGTAGAACGGCAGCCAGGGCAGGTCGAAGAATGCACCGGGGCCCATGCTGCCGAGGAAGGAACGCACATTGTCGAGATCGCGCAGCGGCTGCAGGCCCTCGCTGCGATTGCCGGCCATCAGCGGCAGCCGCACGATGGTGTCGAACACGCGCGCATTGAGCGCTTCGTCGAGCGAGGTACCGACACGGCCGAGGATTCGTCCGCGCAGGAGATCAAGCATACCTTGGGCGATGTAGAGCACCGCGGCGATGACCACGAGGCCGACCAGGGTCGGAACGCTGCGGCTCGGCAGCACGCGGTCGTAGACCTGGAGCATGAACATCGAACCCGTCAGATACAGCAGGTTGATCATGCAACTGATGAGGCCAACGCCGATGAAGGCACTGCGGCATGCACGCAGCGCCTCAGCCAGTTCGGAACGCCGGACAGCGGGCGCGACTGCCATAAAAACCGATCTCTGCAAAACAAAAGAGTTACGTGATCACCACGTTGTACAGGCGTTTGCGATCATCGTCCATTTCAAGTCACGCCGAGCAGAGCATGGTTCGCGCCGTATTTTTGTGATCCCACAAACAGTTGACGGAATAATTAGGGTTAACCGGCCGCGGAACCCTCGCCAGAGGCGGCCCGGCTTCTCGGAAAGGGCACGAGAATGACCGACATCGAGACCCGGCCGATCTCGCCGTCGACATCGAGCAGTACCCCGCTGCCAACGCCAAGCCCGGCCTCCGCCCGCCAGCGCGCCTCGGCGCGAACGCCGACCCACGCGCCCCGCGGCGGCCTGAACAGTTGCACCGCAAGGTTCGGGTTGGGGTCGGCCACCACATTCTGCACCGGGCGTGCGATGCCGTGGGTCCAATCGGCAGGACCGAGCACGCGCGACAGCGGGCCGGCGTCCGTAATCACGCTATGGTGCATCCGAAACCACGCGACATCGTCCCCGGCACGGGCTTCCATCGCGTCCATGAACCAGCTGCGACCATGGACGGCGTGCGGGCTGCGCAGCGGAAACACCGTCGGATCGACGCGGGCGGCGGCGCTGCCATGAAAACCGGGGATCTCGACCGCACGTTCGCGCGACAGCGTCACGCGGACCGTCGCGCAGGGCTGCTCTTCGCCTGCCGGCCATAGCGTGTTGTCGACGACGCTGACCCGGCCGCCTTCGGTCACGACAGAGACTTGCGTGCGCAAGTCCGCCATCGGCGTCGGCCGCAGGAACCAGGCCGCCGCCGATATCGCCGTGCCCCAGTTGCGCGCGCCCGCCATGGCCTCGACCTCGGCGGTCAAGAGGCTGGCAACCGCCCCGCCCTGGAGGCCAGCGAACGGCCCCGCCGCCAGCGCGGCAGGTTTCCAGTGATGGGGCGTGGAGAGCGGTTCGAAGATCGCCAAGGCGGGGGAATCCCTGAGGTGAGCAGGATTGAGCGTTTGCGCAATCTGATCCATGAATATCGACCATGACAAAAGGCCATTCATCACTCGAGGTGAACAGGATTCACCCATTGGACGCCCCCGACCCTCGGGTCATCCCGCCGCTGACGGCGCTGCTGGCCTTCGAGCGCGCGGCCACCCAGCTCAGCTTCCGGCGCGCCGCGCGCGACCTGTCGCTGAGCCCGTCCGCGATCAGCCACCAGATCCGCGGGCTGGAGCAGCAGTTCGGCACCAGGCTGTTCGTCCGCGGCGCGCGCGCGGTGCGGCTGACCGCGGACGGCGAGCGCTACCTTGCAAAAGTGTCGGCCGCGCTGGCGACGCTGCAGGAGGCGAGCCGCGACATGCTGCGGCAACGCGGCGAGGCAAGCAGCGAACTCTGGATCAGCTCACTGCCGTTCTTCACCAGCGCCGTGTTGCTGCCGGCGCTGCCGGAGTTCAAGCGGCGCCATCCGCAACTGACGCTGCGGATCGAGGCCACCCATCAATATGCCGACTTCACCGGATCGCGCGTCGATGTCGCGATCCGCTACGGGCGGGAACATGCCGCCGGGCTGAAGGTCGAGCCGCTGGTCAAGGTCAAGGGATTGCCGGTCTGTACACCCGCCCTGCTCAAAGCGGGTCTTCGAACACCCGCGGACCTGTCGCGCGAGGTGCTGATCCATGTCACGACGCAGCCGCGCGCGTGGCCGGGCTGGCTGAAGGAGGCCGGCCTGCCGCATCTCGCCCCGCGCGGGCATCTGTGGCTCGACAGCGTGCCGGCGATGCTGGAGGCCGCCGAGCACGGGCTCGGCGTGGCGCTGGCGTTGGCACCCCTGATCAAGGCGCGGCCGGGCTTCGGCAAGCGGCTGGTGGCGCCGTTTGCGTTCGAGCCTGTGCAGAGCGAGACGATCTTTCTGGTCTCCCGGACCGAGCAGGCGCGGGACCGGCGGATATCGGCGGTGCGGCGCTGGATCTCCGACGCGGTCGCGCGGGCGAGCTAGGCCGTCGCGACGCTGGGTTCCGCCAGGACGCAGCGCGCCTGGTGGCCGGGCGCGACCGGCACATTCGGCGGCAGGCTCTCGCTACAGCGCGGCTCGGCAAACTTGCAACGCGGTGCAAAGGAGCAGCTCGCCGGCGCCTGGTCGAGCGACGGCGGCGTGCCCGGAATGGTCTCGAGCCGCTGGCCGCGCATCGCACCGTGGATGGTCGAAGCCAGCAAGCCCTTCGCATAAGGATGCACCGGCGTGCGCACGATGTCGCGCAGCGCGCCCTGCTCCACGATCTGGCCGGCATACATCACCGCGACGCGGTCGCAGATCTCGATGGCGACGCCGATGTCGTGGGTGACGAAGATGACGGACATGCCGAACTCGCGCTGCAGCTCGCGCAGCAGCAGCAGGATCTGGATCTGCACGGTGGCATCGAGCGCCGTGGTCGGCTCGTCCGCGAGCAGGATTTTCGGCTTGCAGGCCAGCGCCAGCGCGATCATCGCACGCTGACGCATGCCGCCCGACATCTCGTGCGGATAGGAATCGAGCCGCCGTTTCGCGGAGGGGATCCGCACCACTTCGAGCATTTCGAGCGCCCGCGCGGTGGCGTCGCGCTCGCTCTTGCCCTCGTGGCGTATCACCGTCTCCGCGATCTGGCGACCGATGGTATAGACCGGATCGAGCGCCAGCGCCGGCTCCTGGAAAATCATCGAGACGGTCTGGCCGCGGAATGCGGACAGCGCCTCGTCATCCATCGCCAGCACCTCCCGGCCCAGCACCTTGACGCTGCCGGAGATCTGCGTGCGCTTCCGCGGCAACAGCCGCATCAGCGCGCGCAGCGTCACGCTCTTGCCCGAGCCGGACTCGCCGAGCAGCCCCAACACCTCGCCCTCGCCGAGCGACAGGCTGAGATCGTTCACGGCATGGACCGTGCGATCGCCGGTGAAGCGGATGTTGAGGTTGTTGATCTCGACGAGATTGGTCATGCGAGCCGCTTTGTCATGAGGGTCTTGGCACCCTGGCGTGGAAATCGGTCGCGCGCTGGAAGGCAGCGCCGATCCGAAGCAATGTCGCTTCCTCGAAGGAGCGGCCGATCAGCTGCATGCCGACCGGCAGGCCCGTCTTCATGAACCCGCTCGGAATCGACAGTGACGGCAGGCCGAGATAGTTGACCGGACGGGTGAACCGCGTCAGCCGCTGGATTACGGCTTCCGCGCCCGGACCGTTGCCGACATCGCTCTCGGCGATCGTCGGTGCCGGCACCGGAGCCGACGGCGCGATCACCGCATCGATCCCGCTGACCGCCGCGTTGTGCGCAGCGAGCGCAGGGCCACGCCAGCGCATCGCCTCGAGATAGCTGACCGCCGGTATGGTCAGGCCGTTCTGCAACCGCATCAGGACCTGCGCGCCGTAATCCTGCGGCCGCTCGATCATCCAGCGCTTGTGGAAGGCGGCGGCCTCGACCGCCAGCACCAGTTGCGACGCCGCGCTGAGCTGGCGTTGATCGGGCAGCTCGACCTTGACGATCTCCGCCCCCTCTTTCTTAAGGGTGGCGACCGTCTCATCAAGGATGCGCGCCACCTCGCCATCGAGGTCATCGACATAGAATGCCGTCGGGACGCCGATCTTCAGACCCTTCAGCGACTGCCTGGTCGCAGCCAAATAGTCGGGCACCGGCTGCGTCGAGGCGGTGAGATCTTCGGGGTCGGCGCCGGCCATCAGGCCGAGCAGCAGCGCGCAATCTTCCGCGGTCTGCGCCAGCGGACCGACGGTATCGAGCGACTGCGACAGCGGCATCGCGCCGGCACGGCTGACACGACCGACGGTCGTCTTCAGGCCGGTGACACCACAGAAGTGCGCCGGCATGCGGATCGAGCCGCCGGTGTCGGAGCCGAGCGCGGCGAAGGTGAGCCGCGCGGCGACCGCCGAGCCCGAGCCCGACGACGAGCCGCCGGTGATGTGCTCGGTGTTCCAGGGATTGCGCACCGCACCGTAATGCACGTTGTGGCCGGTCGGCCCATACGCGAACTCGACCATCTGCAACGAGCCGAGCCGGACCTGCCCGGCATCCTTCAGCCGCTGCAATGCGGTCGAAGTTGTCTTCGGCACGAAGTCGCGGCGGATCAGCGAGCCGCAGGTCACGACCTTGCCGGCCTCGTAATACATGTCCTTGTGCGCCAGCGGCACGCCGTGCAATGAGCCGCTTCTGTTGCCCTTGGCGAGCGCGGCATCGGCTTCGGTCGCGGCAGCCAGCGCCTGTTCGGATTCGATCGCCATATAGGCATTGAGGCGCGGTTGCCATTCCGCGATGCGATGCAGTACGGCGCGCGTCACCTCATGCGAGGAGACCTTCTTGTCGGCAATCGCCTTGGCGACCGCGGTCAGCGTCATCAGGGCCAGATCAGAGCTCATTTCGACACCTTTGCGATCTGCGCCAGCAGGAAGCTCGCGGGTTCGAGATCGAAAGGCAGCGTACCGGAGATCGGCGCGAAGCCGTCGAAGGCCGGTCCGATCGAATTGGCGATGCGACTGGCGGTGTCGTCGTCAGCCGGCACGTCGGCGACGTGCGCGATCACCTTGACATCCTTGGGGGTGGGTCTGGTCATGCCGCGTTTTCTCCTTTTGCTTTTGCCGGCGCGCGGCTGTGCCCCGAGCCAGAGATGGCCATGTAGCACGCCGCCTGATGGCCCATTGTATCGAGATCGCTGAGTTTTGGCGTGTCGTTTGCGCAGAGCGGCTCCGCAAACGGACAACGGGTGTGAAACCGGCAGCCCGACGGCGGATCGATCGGATTGGGCGGATCGCCCGAGATCGGCGGCACCTCGGTGCGCTTGTCGGGATCGGATGACGGCATCGCTGCCAGCAGCGCGCGGGTATAGGGATGCGCCGGCGCGTCCCAGACCGCATCGACCGGGCCGAGCTCGACGACTTCGCCGAGATACATCACCAGCACGCGGTCGGAGATGTAGCGGACCACGTTGAGATCGTGGCTGATGAAGAGATAGGTCAGGCCGAACTCGCGCTTCAGATCGGCGAGCAGATTGAGCACCTGTGCCTCGACCGACTTGTCGAGCGCCGACACCGCTTCATCGAGGATCACAAGCCGCGGCGACAGCGCCAGTGCGCGGGCGATGTTGACGCGCTGGCGCTGTCCGCCGGACACTTCGTGCGGATAGCGATTGGCGAAGATCTCCGGCCGCAAGCCCACCTTGCCGAGCAGTTCGCGCGCCAGCGTCCGTGCCGTGTCGTCGGCCATGCCGTGGACTTTCGGCCCGAAGGCGATCGATTCCTCGATGGTGAGGCGCGGATTGAGCGAGGCGTAGCTGTCCTGGAACACCATCTGCACGCCGCGCCGCAGATCGCGCAGCGAGAGCGCCGGGCCGACCTGCCTTCCATCATAGATGATCTCGCCGGCATCGCGCGTCATCAGATGCATCAGCAGCCGCGCCGTGGTCGACTTGCCGCAGCCGGATTCGCCGACGATGCCGACGGTCTCGCCCTTCATGACTGCGAAGCTGACGTCGTCGACGGCACGTACGGTCTTGCGCGGGCTGAACAGCCCGCCGCGCACCGGGAAGTGCTTGGTCAGGCCATTGACCTGCAACAGCGGCTGCGCCGCGCCGCCGATGTCGGCGACTGGCTCCAGCATATCGGTGGGAAGATTGGCATCCGTCATCGCACTAGTTCCTGATGTCCATGGCGCTGCGCATGCCGTCGCTGAGCAGATTGAAGCAGATCGAGACCGCGAAGATCATCGCGCCCGGCAGCGCCGCGACCCACGGATTGACATAGATCGCGGTGCGCAGCGTATTCAGCATCAGGCCCCATTCCGGCTCCGGCGGCTTGGTGCCGAGCCCGAGGAAGGACAGACCGGCGGCGAGGATCATCGACACCGAGATCAGGCCGGTGGCGTAGACGAAGATCGGGCCGAGCACATTGCCGAGCATGTGCACGCGCATGATGGTGAAGGGACCGGCGCCGGAGGCGCGCGCCGCCTCGACGAAATCCATGTTGCGGACACCGGTGGTGACGCTCTCGGCGACCCGGGTGATCTGCGGCACGAACACGATGGTCAGTGACACGATCGAATTGGTGATGCCGGCGCCGAGCGCGCCCGAGATCGCGATCGCCAGCAGCACCGAGGGGAAAGCATAGAACACGTCGACGGTGCGCATGATCGCGGTGTTGAGCTTGCCGCCGACGTAGCCGGCGATCAGGCCGAGCGAAGTGCCGATAATGAAGGCGAGGACCACGGGCAGGATACCGATCACCAGCGAAAGACGCCCGCCATAGATCAGCCGCGCCAGCATGTCGCGGCCAAGCTCGTCGGTGCCGAGCGGATAACCCGGTGTGCCGATGTGGCGGAGGCGGCGGATCATCGAGCCCTGATAGGGATCGGCGAGATGCAGCCACGGCGCCAGCAGCGCCGAGGCAAAGATCAGTAGCAGGATGACGGCGCAGGCCATGCTGACCTTGTCGCGCCTGATGCGGCGGGCAACGGTCGCCCAGTAGCCGCGCGCCTTGCTCGCGGGGGCGGCCTGCAATGCGGTATCTGACATTGCACTCATGGTTAGCTCCGCTTGATGCGCGGATCGATCGCGGCCTGCGCGATGTCGACCAGGAGATTGAGCAGCACGAAGAACAGCGCCAGCACCAGGATCGTGCCTTGCAACAGCGGCAGATCGCGCTGGAAGATCGCCGAGTTCAAGAGCAGCCCCGAACCCGGCCAGGAGAACACCGTCTCGATCAGGATCGAGCCGCCGAGCATGTAGCCGAGTTGCAGGCCCATCACCGCGAGCGCGGTCGGCGCGGCATTCTTGATGACGTGGCGGAACACTTCGGTCTCGCGCAGTCCCTTGGCGCGCAGCGCCTCGACGAAATCCTGGCTCAGGATATCACCGGTCAGCGCGCGGACCGTGCGTGTGACGATGCCCATCGGGATCACCGAGGTGGTGATCGCCGGCAGCACCAGATAGCGCAGATGCTCCCAGTCCCAAGCCCAGGCGCCGGAGCCGCCGGGACCGGCGCCGACCGCGGGCAGCCAGTTCAGCTGTACCGAGAAGATGATGACCAGCACCATGCCGAGCCAGTAATGCGGCAGCGAGACGCCGGCGATCGCAATCGAGGTCGCGACCTTGTCGACCCAGGTGTCGCGGAAGTAGCCGGCGATCAGGCCGAACAGCAGGCCGAGCGTGAAGCCGATCATCGCGGCTGCGATCGCCAGCATCACGGTGTTGCCGACCGCGCGCATCACCTCGCTCAGGACTGGGCGCCCGGTGGCGATCGAATTGCCGAGATCGCCATGGATCGCGCGCCACAGCCACAGGCCGAATTGCACCGGCAACGGGCGATCGAAGCCGTAGGCGCTGCGCAGTTGCGCGGCGAGCTCCTGCGAGGCATCGGCCGGCAGCACCGCGACCAGGGGATCTCCCGGCGTGATGTGCACCAGGAGGAAGCACACCAGCGCAACGCTGAGCACGATCGGAATGACGTAGACGATCCGTCTGGACGTATAGGCAAGCACGTTGTGTTCTTTCTTCCTTCGCCCCTTGTGGGAGAAGGTGGCGCGCAAAGCGCGCCAGATGAGGGGTTCTATCCGCGGATACAGTCATTGCACAGCAAGGAGGATCGCCCGCGGACGCAACCCCTCACCCGGCTTCGCTTTCAGCGAAGCCACCCTCTCCCACAAGGGGAGAGGGTACACGTTACGCGGCGCGCCTCACGGCACGACCGACACCGGCGAGAAGTCGACGAACCAGCTCTTCGGCTGCACGAAGCCCTTGACTTTCGGGCTCATCGCGCGCGGCGCGACGTCGTGAGCGACGTAGAGGAACGCCGCATCGTCGACCGAGGCGGCGTGCAGCTCGGCAAGCGCCGCGTCACGCGCCGCCGGTTCGAAGGTCTGGCGAGCCTTCTTCACCAGTTCGTCGAACTTCGGATTGTTGATGAAGCCCCAATTGTTCGAGACCGGCGGCGCCATGCCCGATTGCAGGAAGCGCACCAGCGCGAAGAACGGATCCATCGCGGCATAGGTGACGTTGGTCGCATTCGATCCGTTGGCCGACGGATCCTTGGCGCCGCGCCGCCAGTTGGTGAACAGCGTATTCCACTCGATGACGTCGAGCTGCACATCGAAGTAGCACTCGGCCAAAGCCTGTTGCAGATACTCGTTCATTGGCAGCGGCAGCATCTGGCCCGAGCCGGACGCCGACGTCTGAATCTTGACCGTCAGCTTCTTGTTCGGACCGAAGCCCGCCTCCTGCATCAGCTTCTGCGCAGCCGGCTTGTCGTATTTGATCTGGAAGGTCGGGTTGCCGCGCCAGGGATGGCCGGGCTCGAAGGTGCCGGTGGCCGGCACCATCAGGCCCGCGAGCAGCCCGTCGCGCAGCCCTTCGCGATCGACGCAGAGATTGGCGGCCTTGCGGACGCGGATGTCGTTCCACGGCGAGCCCTCGAGGCGCGAGAACTGCCAGGGCCAGACATGCGGCTCCTCGTTGGAATAGAGATTGAAGCCACGCTGCTTGATCTCGGGCAACGCGTCCGGCGCCGGCGCCTCGATCCAGTTGACCTGCCCGGACAGCAGTGCCGCGGTGCGGGCATTGGCCTCCGGCATCGGCAGCAGCACCATCTTGTCGGTCTTCGGCACGCGCGCCTTGTCCCAGTAGTTGTCGTTCTTCACCAGCTCGAGCCGCTCGCGCGGGGTGAAGCTCGACATCTTCCAGGGACCGGTGCCCGACGCGTCCTTGGCGAACGCGGCCCATGCGGCCTGCGACTTCGCCTTGGCATCGGCCCCGTCGGCCTTGTCGTAGAATTGCTGCCACTTGGCCGGGCTCGCCATGAACAGATTGGTGAGGTTGATCGGCAGGAAGCTGTCCGGCTCCTTGGTGGTCAGCTCCACCGTCATGTCGTCGATCTTGCGCGCCGAGACCAGCGTCGGCATGCGCGAGGCGGTGACGCCGACCTGGCTCGGATCGAATTGTGGTGTGTCCTGCTTGAGCACCTTGTCGACGTTCCAGACCACGGCGTCGGCATTGAACGGCGAGCCGTCGTGAAAGGTGACGCCGGGACGCAGCTTGAAAACCCACTTGGTCTTGTCGGCATCGTCGACCTTCCATTCGGTCGCCAGGCCTGGGATCAGCGCGCTCGCCTTGTCCGACGACGACAGGTCCCACATCGTCAGCGCGTCATACATCGTCAGTCCGGTGAAGCGATTGCCCTCAAAACCCTGGTCAGGCTGTCCGAGCGTGCGCGGAATATCGGCAGCGGTCATGCCAATACGCAGCACGGTCTCTGCGCTGGCGATCGCCGGCACACCGGTCGCAATCGCAAGCGCCAGCATGATCGCCGTCGCATTGGTCTTCCTGTTACGCATCTGAGCAGCCCCTTCGAGTCTGGTGACATTTTGGTGATTATTTCTTGGGCAAGCGTATGCAATGCCTGTGCCAAGGGGAATAGTTCTTCAGCAAATTACCGCTAGGCGCGTCATTTCTTCCCACCTTAGACTAAGGTGGGGCAATGCTGCCTATTCTGGCATCATGCTTGCAAGTTTTGGCTCTGACTTCCCCACCAACGGAGCCTTTAATATGCGTGCGCGCAATTCGATCCTGATGGCGGCAATGGCGCTTGCCCTGACTGCGGGCTGGCCTGCCTTATCCGCGCGAGCGGAGTCCATTGTGCGCTACGGCATTTCGATGGCCGACATTCCGCTGACGACGGGCCAGCCCGACCGCGGCGCCGGCGCGTATCAGTTCACGGCCTACACGATCTACGACCCGCTGGTGGCCTGGGAGATGGACGTGGCCGACCGGCCGGGCAAGCTGGTGCCTGGGCTTGCGACCGAATGGAAGGTCGACGACAACGACAAGACCAAGTGGCGCTTCACGCTGCGCAAGGGTGTGAAATTCCACGACGGCAGCGACTTCAACGCCGATGCCGTGATCTGGAATCTCGACAAGGTGCTGAACGACAAGGCGCCGCAATTCGACAAGCGGCAGAGCGCGCAGGTCAAGACCCGCCTGCCCTCTGTCGCCAGCTACGCCAAGATCGACGACGCGACCATCGAGATCACGACCAAGACGGTCGACTCCTTCTTCCCCTACCAGATGCTCTGGTTCCTGGTCTCGAGCCCCGCGCAATATGAAAAGCTCGGCAAGGACTGGGACAAGTTCGCCAGCCAGCCCTCCGGCACCGGCCCGTTCAAGCTGACCAAGCTGGTGCCGCGCGAGCTCGCCGAGCTGACCAGGAATCCGGACTATTGGGACAAGAAGCGGCTCGCGAAGGTCGACAAGATGATCCTGATCCCGATGCCGGAGGCGCTCACCCGCACCAACGCGCTGCTGGCCGGCCAGGTCGACCTGATCGAGACGCCGGCGCCCGATGCCGTGCCGCAGCTCAAGGCCGCCGGCATGAGGATCGTCGACAACGTGACGCCGCATGTCTGGAATTATCACTTAAGCGTGCTGCCGGGCTCGCCCTGGACCGACATCCGCCTGCGCAAGGCGCTCAACCTCGCGATCGACCGCGACGCAGTCGTTGGACTGATGAATGGATTGGCAAAGCCGGCCAAGGGCCAGGTCGACCCGTCGAGCCCATGGTTCGGCAGGCCGACCTTCGAGCTGAAATACGACCTCGCGGCCGCCAAGAAGCTGGTGGAGGAAGCCGGCTACTCCAAGGACAAGCCGCTGAAGACCACCTTCATCATCGCCCAGGGCGGCACCGGGCAGATGCTGTCGCTGCCGATGAACGAATTCCTGCAGCAGAGCTTCAAGGAGATCGGCATCGACATCGACTTCAAGGTCGTGGAGCTCGAGACGCTGTACTCGCACTGGCGCAAGGGCGCAGCCGACGAGATGAACGCCGGCATCACCGCCAACAACATCGCCTATGTCACGTCGGATCCGCTGTATGCCATCGTGCGGTTCTTCCACTCCGGCCAGGTGGCGCCGACAGGCGTCAACTGGGGCGGCTACAAGAACCCGAAGGTCGACGCGCTGATCGACGAGGCCAAACAGACCTTCGACAGCACGAAACAGGATGCGCTGCTGGCGCAGGCGCACGCGCTGATCGTCGACGACGCCGCGCTGGTGTGGGTGGTGCACGACACCAATCCGCACGCGCTGTCACCGAAAGTCAAAACCTTCGTGCAGGCGCAGCACTGGTTCCAGGATCTGACGCAGATCGGGGTGGAGTAAGCTTGTTGGCCGTCGCCGCGCAAATCTCTCCGCCGTCGTCCCGGCGAAGGCCGGGACCCATACGCCGCGGCGGTGGCAACAGGCACGCGGCCAGACGGCTTTCTAACAATACCCATTCGTGGTTATGGGTCCCGGCTTTCGCCGGGACGACGCCGGGTTTGTGGCGTCTATTTTCGTCGTCAGCCGGGACGACGCAGGGTTAGCGCCTATTTCGTCGTCAACGCAAAGGCGCCGTCCCAATCGTCCGGCGGCGGCTCTTTCTGGAAGGCGCGGATGCGCGCCTCATAGAGACGGTAGAGGTATTGCAACGACTGCGCCTCGTCGGTCTTGCGGCCACGCTCGATCGCGGCCAGCGCGCCGTCCCAATCACGGCCGCGGTAGCAGGCGAGCATCTCGATGGTCAGGTTGCGCAACCGCTGGAAACGGCCCGATTGGGCAACGTCCTCGCGGCCGGCGATCGCATAGATCACCTCGGGCTCCTTCTTGCCCTTGACCATGATGAAGTCGAGCTCGAGGATCGCGAACTTCTCCTTCACCGCGAGCGCGGTCTTCGATCCCACGATGATCGGGAAGCCGTACTCCTTGGACTGCCCCTCGAGTCGCGCCGCTAGATTGACGCTGTCGCCGAGCACCGAATAATTGAACTTCAGATCGGATCCCATATTGCCGACCACGCAGGTGCCTGTGTTGAGGCCGACGCCGATGTTGAGCGGGACATAGACGTGACCGCCGTCCTTGGCCTCCTGCTCGCGCGTCTCGTTGAGCTGGTCGACGCGCTCCAGCATGTCGAGCGCGGCCTCGCAGGCGTTGAGGTGGTGCTGCTTGTCGTCGAGCGGCGCATTCCAGAACGCCATGATGGCGTCGCCCATATATTTGTCGATATAGCCTTTGCGCGCGAGGATCGCGTTGGTGAGCGGGGTGAGAAAGCGGTTCATCAGCGCCGTGAGGCCCTGCGGATCCCTCTTGTAGGTTTCCGAGATCGAGGTGAAGCCACGCATGTCCGAGAACATGATGGTCATCTCGCGCTCCTCGCCGCCGAGCACGAGCCGTTCCGGCGCGTTGGCAAGCTGCTCGACCAGCGCCGGCGACATGTACTGCACGAACTGCGACCTGATCTGCCGGCGCTGCTGCTGCTCGCGCACGAAGGCGGAGAAGATCAGCGTCAGGTAGATCGCCGTGGTCGACATCAGCGGATAGGTGAAATCGATCAGGAGCCGGTGCTGGGAGTAGAAGTACCAGGACGTGCCGGTCAGTACCGAGGCGAACATCCCGCCGACCACGACGAGCGTGATCGGACCGAACTTCGGCGCGAAGGCGATGACCAGGAGCCCCATGATCAGCGCGGCGAAAAACTCGATGCCGATGCCGTAGTTCGGCTGCGAAACGACGTCGCCGGTCAGCGCGCTCTCCAACACCTGGGCATGAACCTCGACACCGGGCATCGCCGGCGTCACCGGCGTGGTCTTGATGTCGTTGAGCCCGACCGCGGAGGTGCCGATCAGGATCAGCTTGCCGGCGATCCGGTCCGGCGGGACGCGCCCATCCAGCACGTCGACGGCCGAGACATAGATCGAGGGGTCGCGGCGCGCGTAGTGAATCCAGAGCTGGCCGTGGAGATCGGTCGGGATCGCAAAGCCCTTGAGGCCGAGACTCTGGATACCGGCCTTGTCGGTCTTGATCAGGATAGTGCCCGAACCACTCGCCACCCGCAGCATCTCGAAGCTCAGGGACGGCATAGTGATGCCCTGCGCCACCATGATCATCGGGACGCGGCGCACGATGCCGTCGCGCTCCGGCCTGATCGTGAACAGGCCGCGGCCTGCGGCGGCCTCCTCCAGCACCGGCACGTTGCGCAGCAACCCCGGAAACATGAACATAAAGGGCTGCGGCTCCTCGCCGAGCGTCGCAAGCCCGGTGACCGGAAGCCTTTCATTGAGGTCGGCGCGCACGTTGGGGCCACCGGATTCGCCGAGCACCACGCGCGAGCTTCTGATGGCCTCGGCGAAGATGCTGTCGTTGCTCGGCAACTGCCGCAGCCTGGCCCGCATTTCCTCGTCGAGATTACTGAACGTATCGGCCGCGATATCGGGGTTGAGGCGATCCGGCTCGGAGAACACCGCGTCGAACGCGATCACCACGGCGCCGAGCCGGGTGAGATTGGTGACGATGTCGGCGAGCCGCGTTCGCGGCCAGGGCCATTGCCCGAGCCGGGTATCGGCGAGGCTCTTCTCGTCGATATCGACGATGGTGACCGGCCGCGCGGTCTTCCGGCGCGGCTCGATCACCTGGAACGTGTCGAACGTCCGGACGCGAAGCTCCTGCACCGGAGCCGGATCCACGACCCGCAGCGCGGCGAGGCCGATCAGCAGCCCGACGCAGGCCAGCCGCGCATAACCGAAGCGCCGTCCGAACCACCTTCGTATCGCCTTCAGCCGTCTCATGCCGTCTGGATATCACGCGCGCGGAGTTGTTCCAATCGCCGCAAGCTGCGCAATGCACAATCAGCCCGGTCAAATGCACCGCCTCTGGCAGCGCGGCCAGGAGATCCTTCAGGTGACGTGAAGCAGGAAGTCGTTGTGGCCAAGCTCCGAGGGCGTGACGTTGCGCAGCGTAATGGTATCCGCGCTGTCGATGGTGATCAGCGTATCCGCCGCGTTGGTCGGCGATTGCGCGACGTGCTGGCTGATCCAGGTATCGACGCTGCTGGTCGAGACGACAGCGGTGAGGTCGATATGGTCGAGGCCGGGCTTGAAATTCATGATCGTGTCGTGGCTGAAGTTCGCCGCGAACACAAACTGGTCCTGGTAACCCGCCGTCCCGAACAGCACGTCCTTGCCGGCGGTGCTCGTGAGTGTCACCGGCGCGGTCGGGTTTTGCTGAACGTTGAAGATCAGGTTGACCGTATCGCTCGCGCCATTGCCGTCGGTCACGGAGAGCGTGACCGTGTCGGTCGGCGCGGTGCCCGGGTGATAGGTGAGGACCGACGATGAGAGGGCTGCGTTGATATCCGCCAGGTGGCCGGCCTGCGCTGGTGGCGTCACGCTGCTGCCTGAACCGGCCGTCGTGGCCGCCAGGGTGAAATTCTCGACAGCGGTTGCATCGACGTCCGTCACGGTCAGGCCGGAGATTGTCTCGGTCCCGTTGGCATTTTCGACGATGGTGACGTTATCGGTATGAATCACGGGCGCGTCATTGGCGCCGACGACATCGATCGTCAACGTCGCGGTCCCGGCCGCGCCGTGCGCGTCGATCGTCTCGACAGTGAACGTGTCGGCATAAGTCCCCTTGGCCAACGCGTTGATCGCGGCATCATTGGGAACATAGCTGTAGGTGCCGTCCTTATTGACCGTGAGCGAGCCGTAGAGGCCCGTGATGGCCGAATTGACGGCAACGTGGTCCGAATTGAGGCCGGCGTAGGTCAGCGTCGCGGTCTCACCATCGTCGACGTCATGGCCGTGCAGCGTGCCGGTCAGCGGGCTGAACGTGTCATAGGCCGCGGTATCGGTGAGCGTGCCGGCATTGACGTCCGCGAGCGTCGGCGCGTCGTTGGCGCCGTTGATCGTGATGGTCACAGGCGTGGTGATGACGCCGCCATGATGGTCATCGACCTGGATCGTGTAGGTCAGCGTCAGCGTCTCGCCGACGGCGAGATAATCGAAATTCTTGTCCGCGGCCGAGAAGGTCCAGGTGGACGATCCCGTCGCGCCATTGGTGGCATCCGTCAACGTGCCCAGCGACAGCCAGTTCAGGACGGTGGACGTGTCCTCGGGCAAACCCGTGGCCGCCCCGGTTTCCGCCACGCCGGTGATGGTGACGGAGTGGATGTCGCTGAGGTCCACGTCGGTGAACGTCATCGTGCCCGATGCGCTGTCCGGCTTGGATGAACCGGTCGTGTCGGGTTGCTCGGCAATGGTGGCCGCCTGCGGTGCCGAGGTGACAATTGGCGCATCGTTGCTGCCGGTAATCGTGATCGTCACCGGTTCGCTGATCACGCCGCCATGATGGTCGTCGATCTTGACGGTGTAGGTCAGCGTCAGCGTCTCGCCGGCGGCAAGATAATCGAAATTCTTGTCGGCAGCCGAGAAGGTCCAGGCCTGCGATCCGGCCACCCCGCCGGTCGAATCGGTCAGCGTCCCCAGCGAGAGCCAGTTCAGGACCGTCGACTCGTCCTCGGGCAGGCCCGTGGTCGTTCCGGTTTCCGCCACGCCGGTGATCGACACGGAGTGAGTGTCGCTGAGATCGACGTCGGCAAACGCCACTACGCCCTGGGCGACGTCCGGCTTCGATGAACCCGTCGTGTCGGGTTGCTCGGCAATGGTCGCCATCGGCGGTTCCGACGTAAACGTCGGGACGTCGTTGGTGCCCGTGATGGTGATCGTCACGGGCTGGGTGACGACGCCGCCATGATGGTCGTCGACCTGGATCAGGTAGCTCAGCGTCAGCTTCTCGCCGGCAGCGAGATAGTCGAAATTCTTGTCGGCGGCCGAGAACGTCCAGCCGCTCGATCCGGTCACGCCGCCGGTCGAATCCTTCAGGACGCCGAGCGATATCCAGCTCAGTATCGTCGCCTGATCGGGAAGCCCCTTGGTCACGCCCGTTTCGGTGACCCCGGCCACGGTGATGCTGTGGGTGTCGCTGAGATCGACGTCGGTGAAGGTGACCGTACCGGACGCGGTATCCGGCTTCGTCGAACCGGTCACCCCTTCGGTCTCGGTGATGGCAGCCGCCTGGGTCGGCGAGGTGATCACCGGCTTGTCATCGGTGCCAACGATCGTGATCGTGACGGGGACCGTGACGACGCCGCCATGATGGTCATCGATCTGGACCGTGTAGATCAGCGTCAGCGTCTCGCCAACGGCGAGATAGTCGAAACTCTTGTCGGCGGCCGAGAACGTCCAGGAGCGCGATCCGGTCACGCCATCGGTCGAATCGGTCAGTGCGCCCAGCGACAGCCAGCTCAGCACGGTGGCCTGGTTGGCAAGTCCGCTGGTAACGCCGGCCTCGGTGACGCCGGTGATGGTGACCGAGTGCGTGTCGGTGAGGTCAGCATCGGTAAACGTCACGGTGCCGTGCGCCGCATCCGGCGCGGCGGAATTCGTCGTCCACGGGAGTTCGGTGATCGAGCCGACCTGCGCCGCGGACGTCACGACCGGCGTGTCATTGGTGCCGGTGATCGTGATGGTGATGGTCTTGAAGCCGGTCTCGTTGCTCAGCTGGTAGTTGTTATCGACGCGCACGAGATAGGTCAGCGTCAGCGTCTCGCCGGCGGCCAGAAAGTCGAACGCGCCGTCGGCAAGGCTGTAGGTCCAGCTCGCCGAGCCGATGTTGGTGTTCTGCGGATTGGGGTCGAGCAGCAGCGGGATCTCGACGGCATTGATGGCCGCGCGCTCCGCCGCCGTCAGCGACGAAGTCACGTCGTGGCCGCTGGCGTCCCGGTAGCTGAACGAATTGAAACTGACCGTCGCGGTCGGCTTGTCGCCGAGATTGACGTCCACCCATGTGATCTGGCCGGTCACCGTGTCGGGCTGCCCGCTATGGGTCTGCCCGGGCAGTTCGGCGAACGCACCATCCTGTGTCACGACATGCGGCGCCCCGGGGATATGGTCGGACCTGCCGGGCGCAGCCTGTGACTGGGTATCGTTGGTCAAACCCAGCAGAAAGCTTGTCGGCACGACAGCGTCGCCGGTAGCGAGCTTGAGGATGGTCGTGAACGGGACGATGCTGTCCGTGAAATTCGTCGTCAGCTTGGTGTTTGGATTCGAATTGTCGGTGAACTTCAACGCGAAGACATCGGAGATCAGCTTCTGCGCGTCGGTCGACAGTTGCGCCGACGAGACGAAGCTGACGCTGCCCTGGCCGTTGACGATGGTCTGGGTGCCGGCCTGGTCGACGGTTGCGATCGGATTGAGCGTCGTCTTGTCGAACAGGATGTAGGAGCCGGTGCTGCCATCGGGTTCGACCAGCACCTGGAATTTGGCGGGCGGCACGCCACCGGTGCCTTGGACGTCGAAATCGATCTCGACCAGCACCGCGGTGCCGCGGATGCCCATGGTCGCGACCGGCGTATCGACCTTCATGTCGCCGTGCTTGGCGGTGGCGCCGGCCACGAACGAGATCGTGCCCGAGACGAGGCTCATCAACGACGAATTGCTCGACCCGTTCGGGTCATAGATCATCTCGTTCAGCACCATCTTGGCGTTCGGTCCGAGACCGAACACGGTGCCGTCGATGAAGGTGATGCCGAGCGTCGAGTCGCCGCCGGACTGCACCACGTCACCCTTGTTGACGGCGTCGCCCTGGTTCAGGACGATCGCGACGCCGTTGCGAATGGCGGTGGCGCTGCCCGCCAACTTGGTGACATGGCCAATGACCTTGGCCGGTTCGGCGGCGCCGCCGGCCTGCGCATATTGGGTGTAGCCAGTGAGCGCGTTGACGAGGTCGCCGGTGAGATGCGCGCCTTCAGGCGATGCCAGGGCGGCGTGCTTCTCGCCCTTGAAGTAGTCGCGCAGGACGAGTTCCCGATCGTCCTTCGAGATGACGAGATCAAGCCCGGTCCGCTTGAAGTCGCCGGTGAACAGCAATTGCCCGTCGTCGACCGTGATCGCGCCAGGAGGAGCATGCGAGGTAACACTTTCGACGTATGCCGAGCCGCGGACATAAGCGTCCACGCTCGGCGAATGGCCGTCGAATTTCCCAACGAAGTTCACTGCGGATCACCGCACGAGGGTTAATATTGGTAAAGTATCCGAATGATTACGCCTGCATATCATCGGATAAAGCTTGGCGAAACCATCCTTTGCTTTCGCAAGGTGTGCTGGCCGCGCCATTTGGGTGGGTGTGACTTGGCTCACTCTCGGAAGAGCTATGTAGTCAGAACTTGACTGACGGTACCATGAGATGGGATTCGAGCCAAGATGCGTACTGAGCCACGTATTCGTGGTATTGACTGGCATTTCTCTACTTGCCTTTATTTCCCCACAGCCCCGAGGGGTCATTTGACCCGATTTTTCCGGCTAAAGCTGTGACTTGGCTTACAAATCGCAGCAATCCTGTGCCCGGACTGGCCGGGTTAACCAGAAAGCAAGCATGAGGCGTTTCGCGGTGGAAAAAGGTTCGCCGGTTCGTTTCACAAACCGGTAAAGTTTTCGGGACCCCGGGCAGACGCCCTTCAGCCTGCCGTCCGGATTGCCCACATCTTAAGTCGATTCGAAGGGATCGTTGGCCATGCTCGCGCATGAAACGATCCGGTCGCGTGTGCGGTGTAGTGTCCACCCGCCGATGAGCGGACAGGGGGTGTCACATGGGATTCTCGCTTCGCTCGTTTGCGCTGCGTTCCGTCATGTTGGGCTTCGGGTTGGTGCTCGCGGCGTCGGTCACCGAGCTCAATGCCGCCTCGATACTTTCGCCCGGCCCGTCGTCGCTGATCAGAAAATCAATCGAGCCGTTCGGTCTGGCCACCAGCCTGCTTGCCGGCGGCGGCCTTTACGATAAATGGCTCGGCGTGCAGCGCCAGCTCGCCGGCGAACTGGTGCAACTCGCAGACTGCGAGAGCGATCGCGCCGGCTGCGCGTCGCCGGAGGCGCTGCGGTTCCTGGCGATCGTCGATGCCGGACGGGCGCGCCAAGGCGCGCGCGGCTGGGCGAAATCAACCGCGCGATCAACCTTGCGATCCGTCCGGGCAGCGATCTTGCAACCTACGGCGAGCCCGACGTCTGGGCCACGCCGCTCGCCACCTTCGCGCGCGGCAGCGGCGATTGCGAGGACTATGCGATCGCGAAATTCGTGGCGCTGCGCAAGGCCGGCGTCGCGCCGGACGATTTGCGCATCGTCGTCATGCATGACCTGCCCGGCGGCGAGGACCATGCCGTGGTCGCGGCGCGGCTCGACGGCCACTGGCTGATGCTCGACAATCGCCGCATGGCGATGATCGAGGACAGCGACATCAGGAGTTTCCGGCCGACCTTCGTGATCGACCAGAATGGCGTCAGCCGCTACGTCGATGCGCCGCTGGTCACCGAAGCCGCGTGGCGGCCTGCTGCGCGGTGAATTGATCGCTACGGGACGTAACGGCCGTAAGTCGTGATTGCGAGGAGCGAAGCGACGAAGCAATCCATGCCGCCGCGCTTGCGGAATGATGGATTGCTTCGCGGAGCCTGTCATCCGGCGGCGCTTCGCGCCGACCGGGTGGCTCGCAATGACGGCCAGCTCGAACTGCGCTTCAGAACATCAGATTGTCTTTCACCAGAACCCAGCGGCCACCCTTGACCTGCTGCACCTGGGTGATGGTGTTGGCGAGATGATCGGTCTTGGAGAACCTGGTCGGCGGCGAGCTGAAGATGTCGAGGAACTTGTCGCCTGACTCCAGCGCGTCGAGCATCTTCTGGCCGGTGAGATCCTTGCCCGCCTTCTGCGCGTAGAAGGCGAAGGTCATCACCGCGTTGTAGCCGATGATCGCCTGGGTGTTGGCGTCGGTGTTGAACATCTTCTTGTAGTTGACCAGCCAGTCCTTCACCTTGCCCTTGGCAGTGTCCTCATAGGGAATCTCGAAGCCCGAGGCGGCGTAGAGCCCTTCGACGGCCTCCTTGCCGAGCGCCGGCACTTCGAGCACGTTGGTCGGGGTGGCGCCGAGGAAGGTCACGTCCCAGCCGAGCTTTCTGGCCTCGTTCATCGCGCCGATGGTTTCGCGGATCACGGTGCCGAGCACGACGAGATCGCAGCCGTCGGACTTCATCTTGGCAACCTGCGCCGAGAAGTCGGAGGCGCCGCGCTTGTAGCTCGTGACCGAGGCCGGCGGCACCTTCATCGCGCCGAGCTGCTGGGTGAAGCCGTCGAGCACGTTCTTTCCGTACTCGTCGTCCTGGTGCATGATGCAGGGCTTCTTGAAGTTCTTCCATTCCATCATGTATTTGAGCGCGGCGCGCGTGCTCTCGACATAAGGCAGGAGGTTGTTGAACTTCAGCCGCTCCTGCGGCTTGGCGGGATCGAACTTGAAGGTGAATTCGGCGGCGGTCAGCGGGAACAGCTGCAGCACGCCCGCATCGAACAGGATATCCTGCGCCGCAAGCACGGTCGGCGACCCCATCGGGCCGATCATCGCGAACACCTTGTCGCGCTCGACCATCTTCTGCGAGGCCAGCACGGCCTTCTTCGGGTCGTAGCCGTTGTCCTCCAGGATCATCTTGATCTTGCGGCCGTTGATGCCGCCGCCGGCGTTGATCTCCTCAACCGCCATCTTCATGCCGTTCGACACCGGAACGCCCCAGACCTTGATCGGGCCGGACAAATCCTGATGCGTTCCGATCACGATCTCGGTCGGTGAGATGCCTTCATTGGTGACCTTGGTCTGGGCTGCGGCCGACAGACAGGTCAGCGCCAGCGCGCTCACCGCAAGGCCCAGCGCCTTCAGCGATTTCGACATTGCAGTCTCCTCCTTACACAACGGCCCATGTTGGGCGAAGGGTCGGGCCTGCTCGCTCCTTCGCCAATTCCCTTTCCGCCGGCTATGCGACCGCCCGCGCGCCATACATGGCGTCGATCTCGGCCGCGTAGCGCTTGTTCACGAAGCTGCGCTTCAGCTTCATGGTCGGCGTCAGTTCCTCGTCCTCGGGCGTCAGCTGGCGCTCGATCAAGTAGAATTTCTTGATGGTCTCGACGCGCGCGAACTTCGCGTTGACCGCCTCGACCTCGCGGTGGATCAGGTCCTGGATCTCGCGGGCCCGGCACAGGCTCGCGTAATTGGTGAACGGAATGTCCTGGTCCTGGGCGTATTTCTCGACATTCTCCTGATCGATCATGATCAGGCAGGTGAGATACGGCCGCTTGTCGCCGATCACGACCGCGTCCGAGACATAGGGCGAGAATTTGAGCTGGTTCTCGATCTCGGACGGCGTGACGTTCTTGCCGCCGGAGGTGATGATGATGTCCTTCATCCGGTCGGTGATCTTGACATAGCCTTCATTGTCGATCGCGCCGACGTCGCCGGTGTGCAGCCAGCCCTTTGCGTCGATCGTCTCGGCGGTCTTCTCCGGCTGGTTGAGATACCCCATGAACAGGAAGTCGCCCTTGATCAGGATCTCGCCCTTCGGACAGATCATCACCTCGCCCCAGGGCGCGGCCTTGCCGACCGAGCCGAGCTTGATGCGGTCGGCCGGCATCATGGTCGCAACGCCGCAATTCTCGGTCTGGCCGTAGACCTCGCGCATGTCGATACCGAGCGCGAGATACCAGCGGATCAGATCCGGCGAGATAGGTGCAGCGCCGGTCAACGCGATCCGGCAGCGGTCGAGCCCGAGCATGCGACGGATGTTGCGGAACACCAGCCAGTAGGCAGCGTGGTTGGCGAGCCGCAGCGACAGCGGCGGCATCTCGCCGTCCAGGCGATACTCGGTCATCCGATTGCCGATCGCGAGCGCGCGGGCGTACATCCAGTTCTGGAACGGGGTCGCGTCCTTCAGCGCGATGGTGATGCCGGAATAGAACTTCTCCCAGATCCGGGGCACCGCAAGGAACGCGGTCGGCTGCACCTCGCGCAGATTGTCCGGCACGGTCTCCGGGCTCTCGGCAAAATTCATCACCGAGCCGAGCGCGAGCGAGATGTAATAGCCGCCGACCCGCTCGGCGACGTGGCAGAGCGGCAGGAACACCAGCCGCTCCTCGCTGTCGGTCGAGGGATAGAGATCATTGGCATGGCGCATCTGGTGCGTCACGCTGCGGTTGGAATGCATCGCGCCCTTGGGCGGGCCCGTGGTGCCCGAGGTGTAGACCAGGATCGCGAGATCGGAGGCGGTGCCGCTGCCGGTCATCTCGTCCCACAAGGCGTCATTGCCTTGTGCATGATTGCGGCCGAGTGCCGCGAATTCGGCGAGCGACAGCACCATCGGGTCGGAGAAGCCGGAGAGGCCCTCCATGTCGAACACGACAATCTTTTCCAGCGTCGGACAGCGCGACCGGCAGGCCAGCACCTTGTCGAGCTGCTCCTCGTCCTCGACGAAGATCACCCGGGTGCGGGAATCATTGACGAGATATTCGACCTGCGCTGCGGAATCGGTCGGATAGATGCCGGACGACACGCCGCCGGCGCACAGGATGCTCATGTCGGCATAGACCCATTCCGGCACCGCATTGGCGATGATCGAGGCGACGTCGCCGGGGCGGAAGCCGGTCGCATGCAGGCCGAAGGCGATGTCCTTGGATATCTGCAGCCATTCGCGCCAGCTGGTCGGCTGCCAGATGCCGAACTTCTTCTCGCGGATCGCGGGCCTGTCGCCACGCGTTTGCACCGCGAGCAGAAAGCTCCGCGCGATCGTGTCGGCAACCGTCAGCACCGCTGGTCCTGCCATGCGCGCTCCCTCCTCTGCCGCTTGTTTCACGCGCCGGCTCGGGCGCCGGTCTTGTTTGCGAAACAGGCCTGAAATCTAGCTCCAACTCTCTCGCAGCGCAGCGTCGACTTTCGTCGACGCCAACCTTCCTAGCGCCAGGTTTTCTTCTTTTTCCAGCGCCGCTCACCCCGGGCGCCGGCTTCCTTGGCGCCGAGATAGAACTCCTGGATATCTGGTGAATTCATCAGCCGCTCGCAGGTGTCGTTCATGACGACGCGGCCGATCTCCAGCACATAGCCGTAATGGGCCGTCTCCAGCGCGATCTTGGCATTCTGCTCGACCAGCAGGATCGACATGCCCTGCTCCTCGTTGACGCGGCGGATGATGGTGAAGATCTCCTTCACCAGGATCGGCGACAGCCCAAGCGACGGCTCGTCAAGCAGCAGCAGCGTCGGCCGGTTCATCAGCGCGCGCCCGATCGCCAGCATCTGCTGCTCGCCGCCCGAAAGCTGGCCGGCCGGCTGGCCGAGCCGCTCCCTCAGCCGCGGAAAATAGCCGTAGACGCGTTCGAGGTCCTGCGCCACGCCGTCGCGGTCCTTGCGCAGATAGGCGCCCATCATCAGGTTCTCGCGCACCGACAGGAACGGAAACACCTCGCGTCCCTCAGGCACATGGCTGAGGCCGAGCCGCACGATCCGGTCGGCCTCCATGCGCTGGATCGGCTTGCCCAAAAATTCGATCGATCCCTTCTGCGGGTCGAGAATGCCGGAGATGGTCTTCAGCACCGTGGTCTTGCCGGCGCCGTTGGCGCCGAGCAGCGTCACGATCCGGCCGCGCGGCACCTCGAGGCTGATACCGCGGATGGCCATGATCGGCCCGTAATAGCTTTCGATGTTGGAGAGCTTCAGGATGATGTCCGGCGTGCTCATGGCGTCATCCTCATGCGCCCAGATACGCGGCGACGACGTCGGGATGGTGCTGCACCTCCGAGGGCGAACCCATCGCCAGCACCCGGCCGTAGTTCAGCGCGATGACGCGGTCCGAGACGCGGTTGACCAGCGTCATGTCGTGCTCGACCATCAGCACGGTGATGCCGAGCTCGCTCTTCATGTCGCGGATCCAGAACGACATGTCGTCGGTCTCCTCGACATTGAGGCCGGACGACGGCTCGTCGAGCAGAATCAGCTTCGGCTCCGAGCACAGCGCCCGCGCCAGCTCGATCACCTTGCGCACGCCGTAGGGCAGGCCCGAGATCAGCTTGTCGCGGTAGGGCTCGAGATCGAGGAATTCGATCACCTGCTCGACCCGGCGGCGGTGCGCCTTCTCGCCGGCGCGGACGCTCGGCAGGAACAACAGCTCCTGCCAGAGCTGCGTCGTGGAATGGCGATGGCGGCCGACCAGGAGATTGCTCAGCACGGTCGCATTCTCGAACAGCTCGATGTTCTGGAAGGTGCGCGCGATGCCGAGCTTCGCGATGTCGTAGGCCGGCTGTTGGGTGATGTCCTGATCCTCGAAGAAGATCTTGCCCGAGGTCGGCGGATAGATGCGCGAGATCAGGTTGAAGATCGAGCTCTTGCCGGCGCCATTCGGCCCGATGATCGAGAGGATCTCGCCCTTCTCGACCGCGAAGCTGACGGCATCGACCGCCTTGAGGCCGCCGAAATGCAGCGACAGGTTCTCGGCGCGGAAATAGCTCATCGATTCCGCTCCGATTTCACGTAGATCTTCTGCCGCTTGAAGGTCGCGCGCTTGTAGAGCGGGAACAGCTGGAAGAAGAGCTTGATCTTGAGCCAGCGGCCATAAAGCCCCAAGGGCTCGAAGAGCACGAACACCACGATGATGATGCCGTAGATCGCGCCTTTGAGTCCGTTGGCGGAAGCAAAGGCCGCGACCGCATCCTGGATGTGGCCTGCGCGCTCGGCGCCGGCGCCCAGCGTGGCCGCAGCGCCCGCGATCACGCCGGGCATGTCGTCCTTCAGATAGGTCAGGAACGGATCGATCATGACCAGGAAGATCGCGCCCAGCACCGCACCATGCAGGCTGAACGTGCCGCCGATCAGGATCACGATGATGAACTCGATCGAGAGCTGCAGCGTGAACATCTCGGGCGAGATGAAGGACAGCTTGTGGGCGAACAGCACGCCGGCGAATCCGGTGATCGCCGCCGAGATCGCGAACGACTTCACCTTGTAGAGCGCGACATTGATCCCCATGCTGCGCGCCGCAGTCTCGCTGTCGCGGATCGCGACGAAGGCGCGCCCGGTCGGCGAGCGCAACAGGTTGAGTGTCCCGACGATGGTCAGCACCAGCACCGCGAGGCAGAGATAATAGAAGGTCGGGCCGTCGCGCGACACCGTGATGCCGAAGAGCTGCATGGTCTTGACCCGCATGCCCTCATTGCCGTTGGTCACGCTTTCCCAGCGCGCCATGATCTCTTCGACGATGAAGGCAAACGAGATCGTGGCAATCACGAGATAGATGCCTTGCAGCCGCAGCGCCGGAAATCCGACCAGCGCGCCGACGACGCCGGTCAACAGCCCGGCAGCGAGGAAGTACACCGGAAACGGCACGTTGAATTGCTGCAGATAGGCCGCGGTGTAGGCGCCGATCGCCAGAAACGCGGCATGGCCGAGCGAGGCCTGTCCGGTGAAGCCGGTCAGGATCAAGAGCCCGACGCCGACCGTCGCGTAGATGCAGACGAAGACCAGCTGGCTCATCAGATAGCTCGAGAGTACATAGGGCGCGATCAGTAGCACCGCCAGCAGCAGGCCGTAGGAATAGACGTAGCCGGAATGCGGAAACAGCCTGATGTCGTCTTCATAGTCGGTCTTGAAGAGAAACCGCATGCTTCCTCCTCAGACTTTCTTGCGCACATGAAGGCCAAACAGGCCTTCGGGCTTGAGCAGCAGCACCGCGAGCAGCACGATGTAGGGTGCGACGTCCTTCCATCCCTGCGGCAGGTAGAAGCCGGCCATGCTCTCGATCACGCCGATCAGCACGCCGCCGACCACCGCACCGGGGATCGAGCCGAAGCCGCCGAGCACCGCGGCGGGAAACGCCTTCAGCCCCAGCACCAGGCCGACATTGGAATGGATGAAGGTGATCGGCGCCAGCAGCACGCCAGCGCAGGTCGCCACCGCCGCCGAGATCGCCCAGACGATCGAGACCACGCGCTTGACCGGGATGCCCATGTAATAGGCAGCCAGCATGTTCTCGGAACTGGCGCGCATCGCGGTGCCGAGCGTGGTGCGGTTGAAGAACAGGTAGAGCAGCGCGCACAGGATGATGGTCGCCGCGATCACCGACAGCTTGTCATAGGCGAGCACCAGGCTGCCGATCCGCAAGACGCCCTGGCTGAACGGCGTTTCGATCTTGAAGTCGTCGGTGCCCCAGATCATGCCGGCAACCGAGCGCAGGAAATAGCCGAGCCCGATCGTCGCCATGATGATGGAGAACTGCGGATAACCGAGGATCGGCCGCACCACGAGCCGCTCGGCCAGCATGCCGAACAGCGCCATGCAGATCACCGCGCCGGCGAAGCCGACCCAGTAATTCAGCCCGAGCATGCCGATGAAGGTGAAGGCGAAAAACCCGCCCAGCATCATCAAATCGCCTTGCGCGAAATTGACGACCTCGGTTGCCTTGTAGACCAGCACGAAGCCGAGCGCGATCAGGCCGTAAACGCAGCCGAGCGCAATGCCGCTGACGAGCTGCTGAACAAAGTCCAGCATCGTTCCCTCCCCGATGCCCGGCGATTCTTATCCGATCGCTCGTTGCATCCCGCCTTCGCACCCTTGTGTCGGGAGCGCTGAAAGCCGCCTATGTCCGCCCCGATTGAGCCAAAACGCCCGTTCCCTGTCAACAAACCGCTAATCCGGCTATATCATCACATTTGCGGAGATTTACCGCAGCACGGACTAATACGGATATCGCGTTCGATTGTCCCCGTGCGATTCACTGCACCGAAACGGTTTTTGTCCAAGGTCACGCAACCGACGAGCGAACTCCCGGATCGCCAAACATCATGACTTCGGAACTGTCCGCACTCGCCGTGCGAGGGTTAAGCAAGCGTTTTGACCGCCCGGCGGTGGACGCGCTCGATCTCACCGTCCGTGTCGGCGAGTTCTATGCACTGCTGGGCCCGAACGGCGCCGGCAAGACCACGACGCTGCGCATGGTGGCGGGGCTGCTGCGGCCCGATGCCGGCTCGGTGTCGATCCTCGGGATCGACGCACTGGCCGACCCGGTCTCAGCCAAGCAGATCATGGCCTGGGTGTCCGACGAGCCGATGATCTACGACAAGCTGACCCCGCTGGAGTATCTCGAATTCGTCGCCGGCCTGTGGGGCATCGATCCCCGCACCTCGGAGAAGTCGGCGCGCGATCTCCTGGCGTCGCTCGGGCTCGAGCCGCATTTCAACGAGCGCTGCGAAGGCTTCTCCAAGGGCATGCGACAGAAGGTGGCGCTCGCCGGCGCGTTGGTGCACGATCCCCGCCTGATCATTCTCGATGAACCGCTGACCGGCCTCGACGCGCTGTCGGCGCGTCACGTCAAGGGGCTGCTGCAGGAGCGCGTCCGCGCCGGCTGCACCGTGATCATGACGACTCACATTCTTGAGGTCGCCGAGCGCATGGCCGACCGCATCGGCGTGATCGCGGCCGGCAGACTGATCGCCGAGGGCACGCTTTCCGAGCTGCGCGCGCAGAATGGCCGCAATGACACCACGCTCGAAGACATGTTCATCGCGCTGGTCGACACCGAAGCGGCGGCCGCGTGAGCTCGACCGCCCATCTCACCTGGTTCGTGCGCCACGAATTCCGCCTGGCCTGGCGCGAATGGCTGGCGATGATGACCGGCGGCCGGCGCCGGCGCAATCGCGTGGTGATCGGCCTCCTGATCTTCGCGGCGATCCTGCATCTGCCGGCGTATGCCGTGGTCAGCCGCTATGCCGATCTGCGGTTTCCGCTCGATCCGTCCTCGCTGATCGTGCTGACCGCGACGATCTTCCTGGCCTGGGCGCTGATGCTGTCGCAGGCAATCGAATCGGTGACGCGCGTGTTCTATGCCCGGGCCGATCTCGATCTGATCATGTCGTCGCCGGCGAAGCTCACCAACATCTTCTCGATCCGGATCGCCGCCATCGCGCTGACGGTGAGCAGCATGGCGCTCTTGCTGTCGACGCCCTTCATCGACGTGCTGGTGTATCTCGGTGGCCCGCGCTGGCTCGCCGGCTTCGGCGTCGTGCTTGCGATCGGGCTGTCGGCGGCCGCCACGGCGATCGCCGTCACCGCCTTCCTGTTTCGCCTGATCGGGCCGAGCCGGACCCGGCTTGTGGCGCAGATCGTCTCCGCCGTCATCGGCGCGGGCTTCGTCATCGCGCTGCAGATCGTCGCCGTGCTGTCCTATGGCACGCTGTCGCGGTTTGCCTTTCTGACCTCGGATACCGCGGCACGAATTGCTCCCGCCCTCGACAGCCTGCTTTGGTGGCCGGCGCGCGCCTCACTCGGCGATCTCGAGATCATGATGCTGCTGCTCGCAGCAAGCCTCGTGCTGCTCGGCGTCGTGATGGCGGTGTTCGCACCGCGGTTTGCCGACACGGTCGCGAGCGTCGCCGCCAATCCGGCTGCGGTCACGCAGGGGCGCGCCCGCGCGTTCCGCCCCGGCTCGCGGCAGCAGGCGTTGCGACGCAAGGAGATCTTGCTGCTGCGCCGCGATCCGTGGCTGCTGTCGCAGAGCCTGATGCAGATGCTCTATCTGTTGCCGCCGGCGCTGATGCTGTGGCGCAGCTTCTCCGGCACCTCGACCGCGATCGTGCTGATTACGCCTGTCATCGTGATGGCCGCGGGCCAGCTCGCCGGCGGGCTTGCGTGGCTGACCATCTCGGGCGAGGACGCTCCCGATCTGGTGGCGACCGCGCCGCTGCCGCCGTCGCGCGTGACCCGTGCCAAGATCGAGGTCGTGCTGATCGCAATCGCCGTGGTCTTCGCGCCGCTGGTGGCCGCATTGGTATTCGCCTCGCCGCAGCAGGCTGCGGTGACGGCAATCGCGATCATCATCGCGACCGCATCCGCTGCCGCCGTCCAGCTCTGGTTCCGTGCGCAGGCCAAGCGCAGCCAGTTCCGCCGGCGCCAGACCTCCTCCCAGATCGCCACCTTCGCGGAGGCCTTCTCCTCGATCGGCTGGGCCGCAACCGCGGCATTGGCGCTGACGATTCCAGGAGCTGCGCTGGTCAGCGGCATCCTGACGCTGATGACGCTCGCCATCGCCTGGAAGATCAGCCCGCGGCAAGCGTGAGACCGCGCTTAAGCCCTCATCACCTCGATCACCGCCGCGGCAAATGCTTCAGGGGCTTCCTGCGGCACATTGTGGCCGACGCCCGGAATTGCGCGATATGCCAGGCGGCGGGAGTACTTTGCCGCGGTACGAGTGCCGTCGGACACGAACGTCACGCCATCGTCGGCGCCGTCGAGCGAGATGGCCGGGACCTTGATCACAGGCAATGCGGCGAGCCGCCGCTGCAGATCGGCATATTGCGGGTCCCCTTCGACAACGCCGTAACGATGCCGGTAGCTGTGGATCACGACGTCGACATAATCAGGATTGTCGAATGCGACCGCAGTCCGCTCGAAGCAGGCCTCGTCGAACGCCCAGGTGGGGGACCATTGCGACCACAGGATTTTCGCGATGCCGCGCCGGTTGGCGGCAAGCCCTGCGCGCCCCCGCTCGAGCTGGAAGTAGTACTGATACCAGAGCGGCACCTCGCGCTCCGGCGGCGCCGGCACCATTGCATGCGCAATGTCCTGGATCACGTAGCCATTGGTGCAGACCAAGCCGATGCAGCGTTCCGGCCACAGCGCCGCGCCGATCGACGCGGCGCGGCCGCCCCAGTCATAGCCGGCGAACACTGCGCGCTTGATGTCGAGCGCATCCATCAGCGCCATCAGGTCGGCCCCGACCGCGGCCTGCTCGCCCGAGCGCGGCGTCGCCTTGTCGCGGAATACCGTTGGCCCGTAACCGCGCAGATAGGGCACGATGACCCGGCAGCCCTCCGCCGCCAGTATCGGCGCAACGTCGACAAAGGAGTGGATGTCGTAGGGGAAGCCGTGCATCAGCAACACGGCCGGACCGTCCGCCGGGCCGGCCTCGTAATAGGCGATGTTGAGCACGCCTGCGTCGACATGGCGCAATGGCTCAAGCCGTTTGGTCGATGACGCACGTGGCGAAGAGGCGGTGTCGGTCACGCAGAACTCCCTGATCTCCATGATCTGCACGGCATGGTAGCGCGTCGCGGCGCGATAATCGCCTGGATCGTGTTGCAATCAGCGCCATGGAGCGATGCGCTGGTCTCATCATGACGGCAAGGCCATTGCGCGATAGGCTGGCGCCGCCAATGACGGGACAGGTCATGCTGAGATTGCTCGCCGCGCTCGTCTTGCTGGGAACCTTGGCCAGCCATGCCGTCGCGCAAGATGCCCAGCGCAGCGAATGCCTGGCGATGGCCAACGCGCCGCCGCGCGCCATTCCGGTGAACTTCCGACGCGTCGCTGCCAAGACAGCCACCAAGGCCGACGAGGTCGCGATCACCTATGCCGGCCATTCGACCTATTATATCGACACGCCCGGCGGCGTCCGGATCGCGACCGACTACAACGGCGTCTATCAGACCGGGCGATTGCCCGACGTCGCGACCATGAACCGGGCCCACGCGACGCATTACACGCTGTTTCCCGACCCGAAAATTCCCCATGTGCTGCACGGCTGGGGCGAGAACGGCCAGCCCGCGCATTACGCTGACCGCATCGGCGACGTCTATATCCGCAACGTCACCACTGACATCCGCCGCTATTGGGGCGAAGATTCCGGCGGCGAGATGATCAAGGACGGCAACTCGATCTTCATCTTCGAGGTCGCCGGTCTCTGCATCGGCCATCTCGGCCACCTCCACGTCAGGCTCGACGACAGCCATTTTGCGGCGATCGGCCGGCTCGACATCGTGATGGTGCCGATCGACGGCACCTATACGATGTCGCTCGACGGCATCTCCGAGATCACCAAGCGGCTGCGCGCATCGGTGGTACTGCCGATGCACCGCTTCGCCACCCCGCTCGATGAGTTCATGCGCCTGATCGGCCAGCAATTCGAGATCGACCGCCGCGGCGGCGAGCGTACCTTACGGATTTCGCGCGACACCCTGCCTGCGACGCCGACGGTGATCATTCTCGACGGCGTGTAATGTCTCTGTTCAAGAAGAAGCAAAACCAACGGGAGTGAAAATCGATGGCCAGCACGTTACCCGCCTCCGCCAGCGGGCTCTATGCCGATCCGCGCGAAGACTGGCTCGCCCAATACGCCGAGGAGATCATCGATGCTGACAGGCCGATCGTCGATCCGCATCACCACCTCTGGGATCGCGGGGGCTTGCGCTACCTGATCGAGGACATGCGCGACGACATTGCCTCAGGTCACAACATCGTGGCCACCGTCTATGTCGACTGCCGGTCGATGTACCGCGCCGATGGCCCGGAAGCGTTCCGCCCGGTCGGCGAGGTCGAGTTCGCAAACGGCGTCGCGGCGATGGCGGCGAGCGGAGGCTACGGCAAGGCGGCGATCTGCGCCGGCATCGTCAGCCACGTTAACCTTCTGATCGGCGACCAGGCCAAGGCGGTCCTGGAGGCCGAGATTGCCGCCGGCAACGGCCGGTTCCGCGGCATCCGCCACTCCTCGGCCTGGGACGAGGACCCCAATGTCGCCCACATGTATGCAAACCGGCCGAAGGGAATTCTGCTGGATGCCACCTTCCGCAAGGGGTTTGCCTGCCTGGCGCCGCTCGGCCTGAGCTTCGATGCCTGGTTGTTCCATCCGCAGATCGGCGAGCTCACCGACCTCGCCCGCGCCTTCCCCGACACACGGATCGTGCTCGACCATTGCGGCGGCCCGGTCGGCACCGGCCGCTTCGCCGGCAAGCGCGCGGAAACCTTTCCGCTCTGGAAGGCGTCGATCCAGGAGATCGCCACATGCCCGAACGTCGTGGTCAAGCTCGGCGGGCTGGCGATGTGCCTGCTCGGCTATGACTTCCACCTGCGCCCCCGGCCGCCCTCGTCGGAGGAACTCGCCGCCGCCTGGCGGCCCTATGTGGAGACCTGCATCGAGGCGTTCGGCCCGAACCGTTGCATGTTCGAGAGCAACTTCCCACCTGATAAGGGACAGTGCAGCTATCAGGTGATCTTCAACACCTTTAAACGGCTTGCATCACAATATAGCGAAGCCGAGAAGACGGCGTTGTTCTTGAAGACGGCAAAGGATGTCTATCGGCTCGATATCGGGTAAACTTCCGACTCATGGATGACAGCATCACCATCCGGCCGCTTCGAGAGGCTGATGCGGAAGCGGTGGTCGCACTTTACGCAAAGACAGCCGCGGTGGAACCGCGGCTAGGCCCTGTCACGCTGCCGCAATGGGACCAGTTCCTGAAGCTGCCGCAGAACCGTGGCGGGCGCGACTTTCGTGTTGCCGAGCTGAATGGCCGGCTGGTCGGGCTCGCCGAGTCCTCGCTGCGCGACCAGGGCGCGCACCTTTCCCGCTTCCTCAAGATCGTCGTTGCGCCCGAGATGCGGCGCCGCCGGATTGGCCTCGCGCTGGTCGACGACGTCCTTGCGATCGACACCGACGCCGATCTCACCGTGCAGACGCTGGTGAGCAGCGACTGGCCGGCGGGAATGGCCTTCGTCGCCGCTTTCGGCTTTGTTCACGTCGAGTCCGAGATCGGGATGACATGCGTCGAGCCGTTGCAGCCGGCGCGCACGCTCGCGGCCGCCCGTGCCACTATCGAGCAGGTCTCAGACGTCACCGCCTGCGCGGGCGAGGTCGCGCGCATCCACAACGCCGCCTATGCCTCGGACGCCGCATTCCGGCTGTATTCGCCGGAGGAAATGGCGCAGGTCCTGACCGAGAGCGAAGTCTGGATCGCCTCGGAGGACGGACAGATGTCGGGCTTCTGCCTGACCGAACCGGAGCGGAACTCGATGTGGATCGAGTCGGTCGCCGTCGACCCGGCGCGGCAGGGACGCGGGCTCGGCCAGCTCCTGGTCTATCGGGTGCTGAGCGCACACGACGTTTCGGTCGAACATCCCTGCTGGCTCAATGTCTCGAGCCGCAACGCCCCCGCGCTGAAGATCTATCGCCGCCTCGGCTTCCGGCCGCAGCACGAGACCTGCCGCTTCCTGGCGATGCGAGGCGAACTGATCGCCGCGCGCGAGCGGCGGTTTCAATAGCCCTCTGCAACGTTAGTCCGGCGCCGCAAACCTATCCCCGTCACCCTGAGGTGCGAGCGAAGCGAGCCTCGAATGGCGAACGGCCGGGCCCTCTCCGCGCCACGATATCCGGGCCGTGCATCCTTCGAGGCGCGCAAGGGCGCGCACCTCCAGCGACAACGGCGAAGCCGTTGCGCGGGGATGACGGGACTGAGCCGCGCGCAAACTGGGCTAGCTAGCTGCGCCCTTACGCCCACTCGCCCTTGCGGAATACCGGCACGCTGCGGCCGTCGGCATGGATGCCGTCGATGTCGGTGTGGGCAGAACCGATCATCCAGTCGATGTGGATCAGGCTCTTGTTGCCGCCCTGCGCGGCGATCTGCTGCGGCGTCAGCTTGTCGCCGTTGACGAAGCATTTCGAATAGCACTGGCCGAGCGCGATGTGCGAGGCGGCGTTCTCGTCGAACAGCGTGTTGAAGAACAGCAGCCCGCTCTTCGAGATCGGTGAGGAATGCGGCACCAGCGCGACCTCGCCGAGGCGGCGCGCGCCCTCGTCGGTGTCGAGCACCTTGTTCAGCACTTCCTCGCCGCGCGAGGCCCTGGCCTCGACGATGCGGCCTTCCTCGAACTTGACCGAGATGTTGTCGATCAGCGTGCCCTGATAGGACAGCGGCTTGGAACTGACGACGTGGCCGCTGACGCGGCGGCAGTGCGGCGTCGTGAACACTTCCTCGGTCGGGATATTGGCATTGCAGACGATGCCGTTCTTGGCGGTCGACGCACCGCCTTCCCATTCATGCCCATCGGCAAGCCCGATCGTGAGATCCATCCCGGGACCGGAATATTTCAGCGCATGGAAGCGCTGGCCGTTCAGCCATTCGGTGCGCTCGCGCAGCTTCGCGTTGTGCTTCTCCCAGGCGGCGACGGCGCCGTCCTGGTCCACCCGCGACGCGGAGAAGATCGCATCCGCCAGCTTGGCCACCGCGACGTCCTCGGCATCGTCAGGAAATACCTGCTTCGCCCACGACGTGCTCGGATAGGCGATGATGTTCCAGTTGGTGTCGAAATTGACGATCTTCTCCAGCGCCGGCTGGTAGGCGATCGAATTGGCCTTGCTGGCGCGCGCAACCTTTGTCGGGTCTTCGCCCGACAGCAGCATCGGGTTGTCGCCGACGATCGCAAGCCGCGCGGTGTTGGCGCCGAACGCCTTCGCCATGCCCTCATAGAGCCAGCCTGCGGCGCGATCGAAGCTCGCGTCGTTGGCGTAGCGGTAGCGCGCAAGCGTCAGCTCTTCGTCCGAGAAGAACGGGGTCACGAGACCCGCACCGGCCTTGTAGGCATGCTCCACGACCCGCCGCACCAGCGGCATTGCCGCCGCAGGCGCGGTCAGCAGCAAATCCTGCCCCGGCTGCAGCTGCAGGCCGACCTTGATTGCGACTTCGGCGAGCCGATCGAGTTTCACCGGATCGATCGAGGCGGAAAGATTGCGTTGATGTGCGGTCATGAAGCGCCGTGTCGTTTGAGGGTCTCTTCAGGATTCGTAGTCCAATTCGATCCGCATTCGCAAGGTTCCCGCCCGCGGCGCCCGATCACGCCACAGCGAGCAATTGCGTCGAATTTTACCGCTTCACAGACGTCAGCACCCGGTCGACCATCTCGGGCGCAAGGCCGAGATAGTTTTTCGGCGCGGTGAGGCGGTCGATCGTCGCCCGATCGATCCGGCTCGCGACGCGATCATCCGCGGCCAGCGCCTCGGCCAGCGTCAGGCCCTTGTCGTTGGCCACACGGCAGGCATCATAAACGACGTCGTGCGCCTCTTGCCGGCCGATCGCGGGCGCAAGGCCCATCATCACGGCTTCAGCAACGATCAGCCCGCGGCTGACGTCGAGATTGTCGGCCATCCGCTTCCCGTCGACGATCAGGCCGCCAAGCGCGAACCTGGCCTGGTGCAAAGCGCCTGCTGTCAGCACAAAACTTTCCGGGATCGCCATCCATTCGGCGTGCCACGGACCGGTGGCTCGTTCGAAATCCTGCACCATCGCGTCCAGCATCAGGCCGGCATGCTGACGCACCGCCTTGGCGGCCGCGAGCATCAGCTCCGACGAGATCGGGTTGCGCTTCTGCGGCATGGTCGAGGACGCGCCGCGTCCCATCACGAAGGGTTCGTAGACCTCGCCGAATTCGGTGGAGGCCATGATCATGATGTCGAGCGCGATCTTGCCGAGTGTTCCCGTGACCAGCGCGAGGTAATTTACCGCTTCCGCCAGACCGTCGCGCGCGACATGCCAGGTCGAGACAGGAACGCCGAGCCCGAGTTCCTCGCACAGCGCCTTTTGGACCTCGAAGCCCTTGTCGCCCAGCGAGGCCAGCGTGCCGGCAGCGCCGGCGAACTGGCCGACCAGTGCGCGCGGCTTCAGCTCTGCCAGTCGCACGGCGTGCCGATCGAACGCGGCGAGCCAGATTGCGGTCTTGTAGCCGAAGGTCACCGGCAGCGCCTGCTGCAAATGGGTGCGGCCGGCCATCGGCGTGTCGCGGTATTTCTTCGAGAGATCGACGAGGATGCCGCGCAACGCAGCGATGTCATCCTCGATGATCCCCAGGCCATCGCGCAGCTGCAGCACCACGGCGGTGTCCATGATGTCCTGGGTGGTCGCGCCCCAATGGACATAGCGGCCGGCCTCACCGCACTGCTTTGCCATCTGATGCACCAGCGGCAGGATCGGGTAGCCGACCACATCGGTCTCCTGCCGCAGCAGATCGAAATCGAACGCGGCGACGTTGGTCCGCTCCGCGATCTGCTCGGCCGCTTCAACCGGAATCACGCCGCAACGCGCTTCGGCCTTCGCCAGCGCGACTTCGACCTCGGCATAGCGCTCGATCAGCCGCAGATCGGAAAACACCTCGCGCATCGCGCGCGTGCCGAAGGCATCGCGGAACAGCACGGAATCGAGCACGGTGGTCGAGGTCGGGAAGGCGGACATGGCAGATCCTTGGGCACATCCTGTTGCCGTCGCAGTCGGCAACGTCCCTATCACGGCACGGGCTGGTGCCCTACCCCTCCGCAGGCGCCTCGCCGAACACCTCGGCTGCGATCTTGCTGGTCTCGATCGCGGCGGGGATGCCGCAATACATCGCGACCAGCAACAGCACGTCCTGCACCTGCGCGGCGGTGCAGCCGTTGGCGAGCGCGCCCTTGGCATGCACGCGGAACTCGGCGGGCTTGCTGCTCGCCGCGGTGATGCCGAGCATCACGAGGCTGCGGATCTGGTCGGACAGCCCGCTGCGCTCCCAGACATCGCCATAGACATAGGCATTGATGATGTTTTGCAGCGGCGTGCCGAAATCGCCCGCGGCCGCCATCCGCTTGGCGACATCGCCTTCGCCGAACATCTTCTGGCGCCGGCGCAGCCCGCGCGCATGGAGATCGCTGATGTCCACCATCGTCTTCTGGCTCCCCTGAATGGGCTATTTATACGGATAAATCCTGCACGCCTCAATATTCCGATAGGCCGGACGCTTGCCATTCGGATATATTTGTCCGTATAAATCTGCAAAAGCAGGCGCGGAGGGACCGGGATGAAGTTACGGCTGGGGCTGCTCGTCGTCCTGCTCGCGGCACTTCCGGGCCTGCCGGCACTCGCAGCGGACGATTTCCCGCAACGGCCGCTCAAGATCATTGTGCCCTTCCCGGCCGGCGCCGGCCCCGACAATGTCGCGCGGCTGGTCGGCCAGCATCTGCAGGACGCATTCGGCCAGACCGTGCTGATCGAGAACCGCGCCGGGGCGCTCGGCAGCATCGGCGCCCAGGAAGTCGCCCGCAGCGCGCCCGACGGCTACACGCTGTTGATGGGCACCAACACCACCCATGCCAGCAACGTCGCGACGCTGAAGAGCCTGCCCTACGATCCGGTGAAAGATTTCGCACCGGTCATCCGCACCACCACGACGGCGATGGTGCTGCTGGTCAACCCGAAGCTTGCGGCCAAGGACCTGCCGCAGTTCCTCAGCTACGCCAAGGCCACGCCCAATTTGACCGCCGGCTACGGCTCCGGCGCATCGCAGCTCTCGATCGCGCAGCTGCAGTCGCGCGGCGGCCTGTCGCTGATTGCGGCCTCCTACCGCGGCGTGCCGCAGGCGATGACCGACGTGATGGCGGGTGTGATCGACCTGACCTTCGGCGATTTCTCGGTCGCGATCCCCCAGATGCAGGGCGGCACCTTGCGCGGCATCGCCGTCACATCCGCGGCGCGCAACGAGCTCACGCCCGGCCTGCCCGCCCTCTCCGAAGCGATGCCCGGCTTCGAGGCCACCATCTGGTACGGGCTGTTCGCGCCGGCCGGTACGCCGGAACCGATCGTCAACAAGATCTACGCCGAGTGCGCCAAATACCTCGCGATGCCGGAGACGAAGAAGAAACTCGCCGATGTCGGCGTGATCGTGGCGCCGCTGACGCCGGCCGAGTTCGGCGCCTTCGTCAAGAGCGAGGTCGTGCGCTGGTCGGCGGAGGTGAAGGCGGCGGGCATCCAGCCGCAATAGCGCGAAGCGGCGTCGCATCATGTCTCACGAGACACCTGTCGGCATGATCGGATTGGGGCTGATGGGATCGGCGCTTTCCGCGCGGCTGATCGACGCCGGCGTAGGCGTGATCGGCTTCGATATCGATGCGGCGAAGACCGATGGGCTGAGGTCGAGCGGCGCCGAGTTCGCGGCCTTCGCCGCCGACGTGGCGGCGCGCTGCCGGACCATCGTCATCGCGGTGTACGACGCGGCCCAGGTCAAGGGATTGCTGCCGGACCTTGCCAGCGCCAGGCTGCCGCCGGTCGTGATCTGCACCACCACCTGCGCGCCGGGCGAGATTACGGCGATCGCCGAATTCGCGGCGCACGCCCGCCTTGGCTTCATCGAAGCGCCGATCTCGGGCACCAGCGCCGAGGTGCGCGCCGGCACGGCCACCGCGCTGGTCGCCGGTGAGGCCGACATCATCGCCGCCGCCGCAACGCTCGACATACTCTGCCCGCAGCGGATCAATGTCGGCGCGATCGGCAATGCCAGCCGCACCAAGCTCGCCATCAACCTGATCCTGCAGAACAACCGCGCCGCGCTGGCCGAAGGCATCGCACTTGCCGAGGCGCTCGGCCTCGACGGCACGACCTTCCTTGCGACCGCGCGGCAATCGGCGGCATATTCCAGAGTGATGGACAGCAAGGGACCGAAGATGCTGGCGCGGGATTTCTCGCCGCAATCGCACATCGCGCAGACCTTGAAGGACGCCGAACTGATCCTGCAGGAGGCCGGCCGGCGCGGCCTGCCCCTGCCGCTGACCTCCGTGCAAGCCGAACTGCTGCGCGCGGCGATCGCGCTTGAGGGCCCGGACAGCGACAGCTCCGCAATCATCGAGGCGATCCGTGCCGGACGCGATCAGGACAAGGACCACTCATGATCAATTGTGCGATCGCGGGCCTCGGCCGCTGGGGCCGCGCGCTGGTCGAGGCTGCGCAGAGCGAGCCCCGGCTCAGGATCGTCAGCGCGGTGGAACCCGACATCCCCGGCGCCGCGAGCTTCTGCGCAGCGCACGGCCTGTCGCCTGCGCCAAGCCTGGAGGCCGTGCTCGCCGAGCCAGGCATCGATGCCGTGCTGCTGGCAACGCCGCATTCGCTGCACAAGGGCCAGGTGATCGCGGCGGCCAGAGCCGGTAAGCAGGTGTTTTGCGAGAAGCCGCTGGCGCTCCGGCGCGACGATGCGGCCGAGATGTTCGCGGCCTGCCGCGACGCCGGCGTGCTGCTCGCAGTCGGGCATAACCGCCGGTTCTGGCCCTCGATGCAGGCGCTGCGCGCGATCGCAGCCTCCGGCGAACTCGGCACGATCCTGCATGCCGAGGGCCACAACAGCAACGAGAACTCGCAGGCCATCACGCAGGGCTGGCGGCTGTCGCCGGAGGAGTCACCCGGCGGCGGGCTGACCGGCGCGGGGCTGCATGTGCTCGACGGCTTCGTCAGCCTGCTTGGTCCGGCACGCCGGGTCTATGCCCGGTTGAGCGAACGCGAGGCGGGACCGCCGCCGCTCGACACTGCAACTTTAGCGATTGAATTTGTGAATGGCGTCAATGCAACCCTTGCGACGATCCGCGCAACACCGTTCTATTGGCGCGTGCATGTGTTCGGAACGAAGGGATCGGCAGAGGTGCTCGACGAGGGGACGATGGTGCTACGGACATCCGGCGAAGCACCTGCGACGAGGCGTTATCCGGCCGTCAACACGCTCACCGCGGAACTCGCCGCCTTTGCCGACGCGGTCGAAGGCAGACAGCCGTTCCCGGTACCGGAGGCAGATGTGCTCGCGACGCTCGCCGCGTTCGAGGCCGCGCTGCAATCGATGCAGACAGGACATCCGGTTGCCTGCCATACGGCATACCAGTGACTTGCCATGTCTGAACAACCGGACCGAGCGAGATCGTCCCGCTACCGCGACATCGCCACCGGACTGCAGAAGGACATCCGGCTCGGCACCTACACGGTCGGTAATCTGCTGCCGACCGAAACCGAATTGATGGCGAGCTACCAGGCGAGCCGCCAGACCGTGCGCGAGGCGCTGCGCATCCTAATCGACCAGGGCCTGATCGTGCGCCGCGCCGGCCTCGGTTCGGTGGTGATCGCCTCGGAGCCGCCGGTGCTGTTCACCCACAGCGTCAAGTCGCTCGGCGAGTGGCTGCGCTATTCCAACGAAACCTACCGCGACGTCGTTGCCAGCAGCGACATCGTGGCCGACCGCAAGCTGGCGGGACTTCTGAAATGCGAGCCCGGCAGGAGCTGGTTCCTGATCGAGGCGGTGCGCCGCTCGGACCAGTTCGCCGCGCCGCTCGGTTGGACCGAGATCTACGTGCTGCGCCGGTTCGCCGATGTGGTGACACGCAGCGACCACGGCCGCACCCCGGTGCACGAGCAGATCGCCAAGATGTACGGCCAGGTCACCGAGCGCGCGCAGATGGAGATCTTCGTCCGGGGCATGCCCGCGCCGATCGCCAAGTCGCTCGGCGTCAAGACCGGCTCGCCGGCGCTCACCGTGGTCCGCCGCTACTACGGTGTACGCGAGGAACTGTTCGAGGTGACCATCACCACGCACCCCGAAGGGCGCTACACCTACACGATGGACATGCAGCGCTCGCTTCGCCCGAAGCTCTAGCCGGGCCTCTCGGGCGCTACCGCGCCCGGGCCAGATGCGTGTTGGCGGAGGTATGTGCCATCTGCGGGGTACCGCTCACGCCCCATATCACGACCGCGATCAGCGCGGCCGCCCAGACATATGGCACAGCATTCGGCTTCTTCATTTCCGAGATCAACCCCAACGTCTCAGGAGGACCGGCGGACCTCACGACCCAGATCGTGAATCTCACGACCACAGTTGTCAGCGTCTCACCAGGCCCCGTCCTTCACAACGCTACTAAGGTTAGACCTTGTCGGTTTCAGGACGTCTTCGCGCGATTCCGGAAATGATTTCGTGGGAACCGAGCGTTCTCATCCGAATTGATGAGATCGCAGGTCCCCGCCTGAATGCGGTTGTGTTCGCGGCGAGGCTCAGACGAGGCCCGAGAGAATTTCCTGCCCAAATTTGAGTCAGTTGCACAACAAACATTCCAAACGGCATCGGCTGAATTCTTTTTGATTGTCGTGCCGACGCTGGTCGTGGCATCACGGCGTGTGACGCTGCGATGACAAGGGTTCTCCCGTGACTGCCCAACCGGCCAAACCGCAAGGCGGCTCCCGCCGCCACTCCAAGGAAACGCAGGACGAGGTTGCGCGGTCGCTGGAACGGGAGCTGAGGTTCTTGTCGGAAGAGCGCCAGGAACGTGCGCTGCGGCTCGGCTTCGACATTGCGGCCAAGCCGCCGAAGGTGGACCAATAAGGCCGCCGCCGCGCCTAAGCTGAGAGGCGCGCTTCTTCCGCGGGTCGTCGCTGCGAAAGCAGGGACCCATACTCCGCGGCGGATGTAATGAGCAGGACTCGTCGTTCCGCCGTCCTTCAACGTCAGGCATCTGTGGCTATGGGTCTCTGCTTTCGCAGGGATGACACCAGATGTGTTGCGCGGTCGGTGGACGATGGCTTCGCATTCTCGCGGCATGATTGCCCGAGCCTTACTCTTCGTTCCGCCCGTTCTTGCAGCGGGCGCAGGGAGCTTGCGCCGTCGGGCAATCGGTTGCATGGGCCCGCGCCTGCCCTCGCTCGTCATTCCGGGGCGGCCCAAAGGGCTGAGCCCGGCATCCATCGCGCGTCAGTGTTGGTGGTGAAATGGATTCCGGACTCGTGCTTCGCACGCCCCGGAATGACGAAGCGAGCGTGCCCCGAAAACAAAACAGACAGGATCTACTGCGCGCCCTGCACTTCCGCATCGACCTGCGCTTCGTCGCCGAAGCGATTCGCGCCGCGGGATTTGTCCGCGAAGCCTCGTCGGCGATCGCGGAGAATCTTCGCTCGGAAGCCGTTGCTGCCGATGTCAAGATGCCGAACGGGACTAACGGCCTCGCGCGCGCTGCGGCCTGCTGCGAATTCTCGGAGACTTCAATGCTCGGCCGCCCCGACGATAAGGAAGCCCTCAGACTCACGCTGGCGTTCTATTGCATCATGGAGCCGGACAAGCGCGCAATCATTCTAAGCCTCGCCGAACAATTTGCTCGCACATCGCAAGCCGTCGAGGGCTGCGTGCACTTCCTGTTGCTGGACGACAGCCTGCCTGCGAGTCACGATGCGATGCCGGAATTCCTGAGCAGAAAACGTCCGACCGACCAATAGCCGTCGTCTCCTGCGGTCACCGCATTATCGTGCGCCCTCGACGAATGTAACCGGCGTCCCCTTCGCGACGCCGGCCGCAACGCGCAGCGCATCCCAGTTCGTGAGCCGGACGCAGCCATGGGATGCCGCCTTGGAGACCAGGCCGGGATTGCCGGTGCCGTGAATGCCGTAGCCTTCCCCCGAGAGGTTGATCCACACCACGCCGACCGGATTGTTAGGGCCGGGCCTGATCGTGAACGGCTTGTTTGATTTGACGCCCTTGAACTTGTATTTGGGATTGTAGCGATAGGTCGGGTTCTTGTTGACCGCAGTCACCTTCAACGTGCCGGTCGGCGTGGGCTTCTCGGCGCTGCCGACCGTCGCGGGATAGAAGGCGAGCAGCTTCCCCGCAGCGTCGAATGCGCTGAGCGTCTGTCGGGTCTTGTCGACTTCCAGGCGCGCAATCGCCGGAGGCTTTGCGACGTCGAGCACGTTCGCAACCGCGATAGTCTCGCCGGCCTTGTCGAACTTCCGTCCGGGATTGAGTGCCTGAAGCAGCGCCTCGCTCATATGGAATTTCTCGGCGAGCGCCTCGCGCGGGCTGGTGTAATTCAGCGCCGGCAGACTCTTCATGCTCTCCATCTTTACGGGGACCTTCGCCAGGAACGGGCCTTTCACATCAGCGTCGACGATCGTGTAATTGACGATCGCGGCGCCTTCGCTGGCAGAGGTGAGCCTGGTCCAGAGATCCGGCGTCACGGCCTTGTCGAACGACAATCCGTTCGCAGTGGCGAACGCAGTGAGTGCCTTCTGCGCGTTCTCGCCAAGCTCGCCGTCGATCTCACCGGGGGAGAAATGCGCGCGATCGAGCAGGATCTCTAGCTTGGCAATGGAAGCGTTGATCTGTTGCCTGCCCGGCAATTTTGCCGGTGGTGCCGCAGCGTCGTTGATCGCGGCGGCATCGAGGCCGGCCGCGATCGCGGGCGCGGCCGGGGCAAGCAAAAGGACGAGAGCAAAAGGCGCAACGGAAAAATGTCGGAACATCGCGTATCCCAACGTGGCTACCTTCCGTAAAGTTACGGCAAGCGCCGAAGTTCCAATGTGCAAAGCTGCGGCGGAACGGCAGAGATCACCGCTTTGGCGCAATCGACCCGCTAAGAGTCGCTATCCGAAATGCACTTGCGCGCAGCTCACATCACAATTCAGGTCTCACGAAGTAAATGCGATTCGTCATCGCAGCGCTTGCCGTGTTTCTTGTCTTGATGCTCGACGTCGATCGGTCGCCAGGCTCACTCGACGCCTCCACAACGCGCCTACGGCGCGGACGAAGCCGCAAGACTCGGCAGCGGCGCAAACTGCATCTCCGCAATGGCGGAGCCGGCATACGCGCTGGCGATCAGGATCATGACTCGAATGGCGACGAACATGGTGCCTCCTCAGTGTTTTTCTTGGTCTCTCAATGCCAGAGACTTCTTTCCCGCCGGTGAGGAAAGCTGGTTGCCGCAACCTTGAAGGCATTGGTAAGCGAGCTCTTTACGCAGCCGCGTTCATCAGTTGGGAACCGTATCGGCCGATCGACCGGCCCGCTCAACGCGCGGTTCACCCTTGCCGGGCATTGTTCGCCTCAATCAAGAAGGCGCAAACACAATGCCGATTTTCAGGACGATCCTTGTTGTCGTATCGATTTTTCTTGCCGGCTTGTACGTCTACGATACCTGCCGCCGCAATGCGCTCGCCATGCCGGGTTCGGTAAACGAAATCCTTGCACGACGGTGGCCGGAACCGAATGCGTTTCATCCGACCATGGCGTCCGCTCCCGTCGCCACTGCGAACGCGACGCCGGCGGCGCGTGTTAGGGAAACGTTTGCGATGTTCATCCCGAGGGACGCACGGCGCCATCTGATGCAGCGCAGCCTTTGACGGCTTGGTTCAGCCCAGGGATACGCCGGCCTTGGCGCGGCTGATTCCGAGCGTCAGGATGCGGTTCAACAGACCTGGGTAGTCCAGTCCATCATGCCCGGCCGCTGTCGCGAACTCCTGGCTCTTCGCGATCTCGGGATTGGGATTGGCCTCAATGAAAAATGGAACGCCATTGGTGGACAGGCGAAAGTCGATACGCGCGTACCCATCGAGCCCGAGCGTCCGGTAGATGCGTTTCGCCAGCCGCTGAATGTGTGCGGATAGTTCGGGCGTCAGGTCCTCGGCCGGGCCATCGACAATCCCGACGCGTTCCTGATAGCTGGTGTCGTGCTTGACCTTCTCGGTCGCAATCTGCCGCGCCACCGGGCCGCCCATGCTGCCGAATTTCAATTCCCAAACCGGCAAGACCCGTAGCCGGTTATTGCCGAGCACGCCGACATAGAGCTCGCGTCCCTCGATGAACTGCTCGGCGATCGCGGCCGTTCCGATCCGCTCATGGATGAAGGCGACGCGCTCCACGAGCTTCTCGTCGGTATCGACGATCGATGCCTGCGAGATCCCGAGCGATCCATCGCTGCTCAGGCTCTTGACGATCAGCGGCAGCGCCAGCCGCGGCGGCCGCTTGACCTTGCGCCGCATCGGGAACACGGCGAAGGCCGGCACCGGGATGCGGCGGTGATGCACCAGCGTCTTGGACAGATCCTTGCCGCGCGCCAGGATCAGACCGCGCGGATTGCAGCCAGTATACGGGATCTTCATCAGCTCCAGATAGCTCGCGATGTGCTGGTCGTACACGACGTTGTAGTGAAACTCCTCCAGCAGCGTGAACACCACGTGCGGCTTGAAGCCTTCGATCTCGTCGCGCACCGGCTTGATTTCTTCTTGCACGCCGAGCGGACGAACCTCATGACCGGCCGCGCGCAGGGTGCTCACGACGTCGTATTCGGTTTTCCATTCATTGATCTCCCGCGCGGAGTAGCCATCGCTGGAGTCGGGCGGAACACAGTCCGGGTGCATCAGCACCAGAATGCGAAAGTGTTTCATAGCGCGATCCATTTGCGGCGCGACGGGCCGAACAGCGCGTGCATGGTCTTGGCGGTCAGCAGGATGGTGAAGTTGGTCACGAGCTTCTGCTCGGGGCCGACCGCACGCAGGTTGAGCTCGCGGCAGCGCAAGATCATGTCGTCAAGCACGGCGTCGAGCGTCAACTGGTTCTCGCCCGTCCACCGCGCGACCAGCTGCCTGATCTGGGCGCGGTGCCGCCTGATGAAAGATGCGGCCGGCGGATGCCGATGATGCCGCGGATCGGCGGAGAACAGTTTTGACAGATCGCGGTCGTAGGTCTTCGGCGGCGTGAAGGCGTAGAACGCCTGTTTCTTCTTGTAGTGCTCGCCGAGCGTCTGCTTGAGCGCATGCAGCGGATCGACGCGCTCGCGCGTCGTGAGCAGCGGCCGCTTGCCGGCGATCTCGCCCATCAGCTCGTCGACATATTCGAGCTTCTTCATCGCCGGCCAGCCGGCATAGCGCGTCCGCCAGTTCGACCGCGGCCGCAGCCACACCGCGAAGGTCTCGGCAAAATCCTCGTCGGGATGGCTCTGCGCGTACCAGAGCCTGAGATGCTGGACATAATTGCGGCTGGCCGGATTGGGCCGGTAGTAGCGCGGATAGTGTTGCGACGACGGGCCGAACAGCTGCTGCCAGCGCCGGCGGCGTTGCAGCTGGTAGCCGTGCTGTATGGCGTGCCCCGCCTCGTGACGGAGAATGGCCATGCACTCGGACCACGAGGCGCCCTCGACGTCGAGCATCATCTTCTTCTCGAGCTTCATCAGGCGGGGATGGGCGAGATAGAATGGAATGGCGATGCCGGGCACATCGGCCGGGCTGAACCATTCGCTCGAAATCCATGTATGCGGCCGCAGCCGGATGCCCCGCTCTTCGAGCTCTTCGTAAAGCGTGCTGACACAATCCGCGAGCCAGGTGCCCTCGACGGCAACCCTCAAACTACTGAGGCGTTGCTCGAGCAACTGCGCATCCGTGAGCTTCTCCCAGGCATATTTGCGGCGCGGCATGGGCTTCCAAAATCAAAAACAAATCGGAATCTGGATGGTGTCATAGGTTGCCGCCGGCAACAACCGCCGGGCCTTTGTGGACAGGGCCCGGTCCGGGGCGGCGTTGCGCCACCCCCTGGCCGCGTCGTGCTTCCGCCAAGAGCCGGCGGGCAGCGCGGAGAGCCCGGGTCACGGGTCCAGGTCGCGACCGGCGCCTTCGCGCTTTCTGCTATGGTCAGTCATTATTGGGGCAAGGCTACAAAAGGGGCGAGAATGGATTACAGACGACGGCTGCTGTTTCACGGCATGGCCCTGTTCCTGATCGGGCTGCTGACCGGTCTCATCGAGCAGCACTTCACCAACGTGCGGATGGCGCTCGCGGCGCATCTCGAAGGCGTCATGAACGGCACGTTCCTGCTCGCGGTCGGCGCAATCTGGAGCGAGGTGAGACTGTCGCACCGCGCCAGCGTCGCAGCTTATTGGGCGCTGCTCTGCGGAACGTACGGCAACTGGGCCGTGACGACACTCGCCTCCGTTCTCGGAACCGGTGCACTCTCGCCGGTCACGGCCGCCGGGCGGAGTGCCGCGCAGTGGCAGGAAACGCTGGTGACCGCCGGGTTCGTCTCGATCGGGCTTGCGATCATCGCAGCATCGATCCTGCTGTTGTGGGGGCTGCGCGGCAAGGCTGTGCCCGTTGCGCCTAAGGCTTGACCCAGCGCTGTACGGCCGCCGCGGTGTCGGCCGGATTGGTGTTGAAGCAGATGGCGGCGCCGGGCGCGAGCCGATGCACCAGATTGAGGATCTGCTCGAACAGCAGCAGGCGCTCCGGCGGCTCGCGCAGCCCGGCGCCGATCACGACGCAATCGTAGCGGCGCGCGTTGAGGGCCGTCGCGGTCACCGCTTCCGCGGTCTCGCCGAGGTCGACCAGGCAGCTCTCCACGTCATAGCCGAGCGTCCGCAGGCCCTCGATCTGCGCGTCGATGTAGCTGCGCACGAGTTCGGGAGTGAACTGCGGCATGACGGACAGGTCGACGAAGGTGGGGTCGAGCCCGATCGCCAGCACGGATGGCTTCGTCATTTTGGTGGTTCCTGATCGGTTTGCGATTCCGCAAGCATGCCCGCGATTTGAGTCGAAATCGCGGAGCCGTCAGCGACAGCCGTGGTCCTGCGCAGCGCGTGCGGCGGCGGCGCGGCGCTTGAGGAACTCGCGTTCGCGCGCGTTGCCGGCCAATGCGGCGGCGGCCTCGAACGCGGCGTGCGCCTCGGCGAAGCGGCTGAGCTTGTGCAGCAGATCGCCGCGCACGCTCGGCAGCAGATGATAGGACTTCAGCGCCGGTTCGTCGGCGAGACCGTCGACGATCGCAAGCGCCGCCTGCGGCCCCTCGGCCATGCCGATCGCGACCGCACGATTGAGCGCAATCACCGGCGAATCCAGCAGCGCGGCGAGATCGCCGTACAGCGCGGCGATGCGGCGCCAGTCGGTCGCATCTGACGTGTCGGCCTCGGCGTGGCAGGCAGCGATCGCGGCCTGCAGCACATAGAAGCCGCCGGCGCCGCCGAGCTCGCGGGCGCGCGCCAGCGCCAGGCGCCCGCGGCGGATCTGCAGGTGGTCCCACTGCGCGCGATTCTGGTCCATCAGCAGGATCGGCTCGCCGGCCGCATCGGTGCGCGCCGCCAGCCGCGAGGCGTTGAACTCCATCAGCGCCAGCAGCCCGTGCGCCTCCGGCTCCGACGGTGCGATCGAGGTCAGCACACGGCCGATGCGCAGCGCCTCGTTGCAGAGCTGCGGGCGCAGCCATTCGTCACCGCGGGCCGCGGTATAGCCCTCGTTGAAAATCAGGTAGACGACCTCAAGCACGGAGGCGAGCCGTTCGGACAGCTCCTCGCCGCGCGGCGTCTCGTAGACGAGACCGGATTCCGACAGCGTGCGCTTGGCACGCACGATGCGCTGGGCGATGGTTGCCTCGGCTTGCAGGAAGGCGCGCGCGATCTCCTCGGTGGTGAGGCCGCAGATCATCCGAAGCGCCAGCGCCGCACGGGCTTGCCGCGACAACAGCGGATGGCAGGCGGTGAAGATCAGCCGCAGCAATTCGTCACCGATATCGTCGTCGAGCGCGGAATCAAGATCGGGCATGGTGTCCTGCTCCCGCGCCAGATCGTGCGCCAGCATACCGTGCCGCTCGACGAGCATCCGAGCACGGCGCAGATGATCGAGCGCACGGCGCTTGGCGACCGCCATCAGCCAGGCGCCGGGCTTTTCCGGAACGCCGTCGGCGGGCCAATGTTCGAGCGCGGCGACCAGCGCTTCCTGGGTCAGATCTTCGGCCAGCGGCACGTCGCGCAGCATCCGCGACAGGCTGGTGATCAGCCGCGGCTGCTCGATGCGCCACACCGCAAGGATGGTTGCCTGGATGTCGGCGGCCGTCATCGCCGCCGACCTGATATCTCTGCTCGTCGCGTTTTCTTCACGCGAAGCGGTGTCCACCTCGCTTGAAACGTTCCGGTTCGCGCATCAGGCTAAGGCGGATACATCGACCTGGCAGGCGCCGTCGACGCCCGGGGTGGCGAACGGACGCACCTCGCAGGTGCCGTCCCAGCCCGGCATATGCTCCTTGTGCAGCTGCATGAACTCGACGGCGGCCGCGACGGCCTCCTCCTTGCTGCGCAGCTCGAAGATCGCGTAGCCGCCGATCATCTCCTTGGTCTCGACGAAGGGCCCGTCGATGACATTGAGCTTGCCGTCGGTGATGCGCACCTGGGCGCCCATCGCGACCGGCAGCAGACCGCCGGTGTCGATCATGCGGCCCGCCTTGATTTCCCGCTCGGCGAGCTTGCCCATCGCCTCCATCAGCGCCGGCGTCGGCGGGCGCGGGGGCTGGGACGAGGTGACGATATACATGAACCGCATGGGAAAACTCCTGTTGGGCGAGAAGCGGCGATGATCGCCGCAAAATCGGCTCGCTATGGGGGACGACGATCCGGGGGCGGCCGGATCGACATGAGGTCGGGAATTATTTTGGAGAGATTCGGCCGGAAATTCGTCCCGTTCCGGCCGGCGCGAATTACTGCTCCCGCAGCATGATCAGCGGGTCGGCGCTGTCGGGGACGCGGCGCCACTGGGCGTTATCGTCGGCCTCGAACTGCCAGGTCTCGCCCTTGGGCGACATCAGGATCATCTGACCGTGGTCGAGCCGCCACAGCGTCGGATTGAAGGCCGCGACCGCAGAATCGCACTTGCCTTTCAGGAACACCTGGAAATTGTCGTTGCCGGCCTCGGTGTTGGTCAGCACCAGGGCGCAGATCGCCTGGCCGTTGCCGCGGACCATCGACCAGTCGCCGATCATCTGGTCCATCGACTTGGCGAGCGAGCGGGCCGCTGCGAGGTTTTGCAGGATGTAGACGCCCTCGTTGGTGCGCATCCCTTCGAAGATGCCGGTCTCGACCTCGGTGAAATCGATCACCGCCTCGCCGGCCGCGTTGTGCAGCCGCACGATGTCGCCGAGGCCCTTGATGCTCCAGCCGGTGATGTCCTTGGTGAAGGGCAGCGCGGCGGCGCAGGCCGGCTCGAGCTCGAGCTTGAAGCCCTGCGGCGTCGCATCGCTCTTCAGCGTCACGACGCAGGTCTTGCTGCGCTCGGTCGTGGCGAGCTCCCACTGCCCGATCATGTCCTTCTTCAACGTCGAGGCGTCCTGCGCGGCTGCCGGACCGCACGCGGCCAGCAGCACAAGCAGCACGACGTTGAAGCGGGACGAGGCCATCAGCGATCCCTGACGGGCGTTTCCGCAACCGGGGTCAGCGGCGGCCTGCCGGCGAACCAGTTCGTGATGTTGTCGACCACGAGCTGGTCCATCGCATTGCGCGTCACCACCGAGGCCGAACCGATATGCGGCAGCAGCACGACGTTCTGCATCGCCTTCAATTCGTCCGGCACGTTTGGTTCGGCCGCGAACACGTCGAGACCGGCGGCGAGGATGGTGCCGGATTTCAGCGCCGCGACCAGCGCCGGCTCATCGACCACCGAGCCGCGCGCGACATTGATCAGCACGCCGCGCGGGCCGAGCGCCTTCAGCACGTCGGCGTTGATCATCTTCGCCGTCGAGGCGCCGCCCGGCACGATGACGATCAGGGTGTCGACCGCCTTCGCCATCTCGATCAGGTCGGGATAGTGCTTGTAGGCGACGTCCTTGGATGGATTGCGCGAATGATAGGACACCGGCACCCGCGAGGCTTCGAGCCGCCGCCCGATCGCCTGGCCGATCCGGCCCATGCCGACGATGCCGATCTTGCGATCGCGCAGCGAGCCGACGCTGAGCGGATAATTCTGGGTCTGCCACAGGCCGGAGCGCACATAGCGGTCGGCCTTGACGAATTCGCGCAGCGTCGCGATCAGCAGCCCCATCGCGACGTCGGCGACCTCCTCGGTCAGCACGTCGGGCGTGTTGGTGACCACGATATTGTGATCGCGCGCATAAGCAGAATCGACGTGGTCGTAGCCGACGCCGAAGCTGCCGACGATTTCGAGCTTCGGAAACAGCGCCATCGCGGTCCTGTCGGTCGCCATCGTGTGATAGGTGACGGCGATGCCGCGGATCTTGCCCATCGTGTCGGGCGTCAGCCGCTCGAGGTCGCCGCGGCTCTCGGCACGGTGCAGCACATACTGATCGGAAAAGCCGTTTTCGAGGATTGGCCGGATCGGTCCATAAACCAACAGATCGATCTTTTCGGAAGAAATCGGGGCCATCAATTGTCCTTTCCTAACGCGCTCTCATGCCAACGCCGCAACAGGAGGTGCGAAACTAACGCCAGCAACCCATAGATGACAATCCCGGCCAGCGATAGCAGCAGAAGGGCTGCGAACATGCGGGGAATATTCAGCCGGTAGCCTGATTCAGCGATCCGGAACGCGAGGCCCGAGCCAGCGCCGGCGCTGCCTGCCGCGATCTCCGCGACCACGGCGCCGATCAGCGACAGGCCGCCCGCGATGCGCAGGCCGCCGAGGATATAGGGCAGCGCCGCCGGCAGCTTCAGGAACAGCAGCGCCTGCAGCTTTGATGCGCCATAAAGTTGAAACAATCCGGCGAGGTTGCGATCGACTGAATTGAGGCCGAGCGTGGTGTTCGACAGCACCGGAAAGAACGCCACGATCCAGGCGCAGACGATCACGGCGGTCTGTTGTTGCAGATAGATCAGCAGCAGCGGCGCGATCGCGATGACGGGCGTCACCTGTAGCACCACCGCGTAGGGAAACAGCGAATATTCCAGCCATTTCGACTGGTTGAACAACAGCGCCAGCACCACGCCGCCGACCGCTGCGGCAACGAAGCCTTCGAGCGTGGTCAGCAGCGTGACGCCGAGCGATTGCGACAGAATCGGCCAGTCCGCGACAAGCGTCTTCAGCACCAACAAAGGACTCGGCAGCACATAGGGCTGGATGTCATAGGCGCGGACGATCGCTTCCCAGAGCACGAGGCCTGCGGCAAACACCGCAAGCGGAAGCAGAAAGCGGACGAGGTCCTGAGGAGACTTCATGCGCCCGCCTGCCCTGCGTAAGACGGCGCCAGCGCACCCGAGACTTCGCGGCAGAACGCGGCATATTCGGCCGAGGTGCGGAATTCCTCGCCGCGCGGCTCCGGCGAGGTGATGCGAAACTCGGCGCCGATCCGGCCCGGCCGCGCCGTCATCACGATCACGCGCTGCGAGAGATAGACCGACTCGAACACCGAGTGCGTCACGAAGATGACCGTCTTGTGCAGGTTGCGCCACAGCGACAGCAGGTCGTTGTTGAGGCGAAAGCGCGTGATCTCGTCGAGCGCCGCGAACGGCTCGTCCATCAGCAAGATATCCGGATCGGTGACCAGCGCGCGCGCCAGCGACACCCGCATCCTCATGCCGCCAGACAATTCGCGCGGGTAGGCGCCGGCAAAATCCGCAAGCCCGACCTGATCGAGCGCAGCGGCGATGCGCGCATCGGCATCGGCCGCCGGCGCATGGGCGAGCTTCAGCGGCAGGCGGACATTGTCGCGCACATTGGCCCACGGCATCAGGGTCGGCTCCTGAAACACGAAGCCTATCCTGTGGCTGCCGCGCTGCTCCGTGCCGTGATGCGAGAGCTCGACCGTGCCGGCGCTCGGCCTGGAGAGGCCGGCGATCAGCCGCAGCGCGGTGGATTTACCGCACCCGGAAGGTCCGAGCAGCGAGACGAACTCGCCGCTGGCGACGTCGAGGTCGAGCGGCCCGAGCGCCGCTACGCCGCTGTCGTAAGTCTTGGCGACGCCGCGCAGGCGCACCGCTGACCCGGCATCAGATCCAGACAACGCAGGCTCCGCCATCGCGATTTCGCAGCCGTCAGTTCTTCGGCCGAAGCTCGACGCCGACCGCCTTGTTGACGAAGCGCAGCGTGTAGCCCTGGCGATAGTCGATCGTGCCCTTGACCACGCCGGCGCGCACCATCTTGTCGAAGAAGCTCGCCATCCGCTCGTCGGTCATGGCGCCGATTCCGTTCTTGATGGAGTCTCCGGAATCGACGATGCCGTGCTCGCGCATCTTGGCGACGCAATAGGCGAGCAGCTCGTCGTTCATGTCGGGATTGAGCTTCTTGATCATCGCATTGCCGGCCGAGTTGTCGCCGTAGACATACGTGTACCAGCCGACAACAGACGCATCGACGAAGCGCTGCACCAGGTCGGGCTTCTTGTCGACCAGGTCGCGGCGGGTCTCGATCAGCGTCGAATAGGAGTTGAAGCCGTAATCGGCAATCAGGAGAACATTTGGCTTGAAGCCGGCGGCCTTCTCGACCGCAAAGGGCTCCGAGGTGACGTAACCCTGCATCGCGGTCTGCTTGTTCACGATGAAGGGCTGCGGGTTGAAAGTGTAGGGCTTCACCTTGTTCTCGTCGAAGCCGTATTCCGACTTCAGCCACTGGAAGTAGCTGGTGATGCCCTCCTTCGAGATCAGCAGCGTCAGCGGCTTCAGATCCTCGATCTTGCCGACCTTGACCTCGGGATGGGTCAGGAACACCTGCGGGTCCTTCTGGAACATGGCGGCGACCGCGACCAGCGGCACGTTGTTGGTGACGGCGTCGAAGGTCTGCAACGAGTTCGCGCTCATGAAGAAGTCGAGCTTGCCCGCGATCAGGAGCATGCGGTTGTTCTCGTTGGGACCGCCGGGCACGATGGTGACGTCGAGGCCGTATTTCTTGTAGGTGCCGTCGGCCAGCGCCTGGAAGAACCCGCCATGCTCGCCCTCGGCGACCCAGTTGGTGCCGAACGAGACCTTGTCCAAAGTCTTGTCCGGGCTCTGCGCCCGCGCAGGAGCAAGGGCCGCAGAAGCGCTGAGGGCGGCGGCCAGCAGGCCCATGGTTAACGCTCGCGGCAAAAAGGCCCGGATCATGGTTGGACTCCGTCTGATATTATGGCCCATGATGGAAGGCGGGACGACGTGGACCGCGCCCGGAGACGCGAACGCCCCACTGATGTTAGACAAACTAGCCTGCAAATCCATTCAATGAAACGCTTGTATTGAAACGACCGGCTTGATGACCTCTCAGCTTCCGCCCCGCGACTGGACCGCCATCCATTGGCCCGACCTCGCCAAGGGCGTGACTGCGCGCTGGATCGCGGTGCTGCCGCTGGCCGCGACCGAGCAGCACGGACCGCATCTGCCGCTCGGAACCGACGTCATGATCGGCGAAGCGTATCTGGCGCGGGTTCAGGAGCTGCTGCCGGCGGCCATCCCAGCGACCTTCCTGCCCTTGCAACCGGTCGGCATCTCCACCGAGCACATCGATTTTCCAGGCACGCTGACGCTTCCGACCAACGTGGCGCTGAAGAGCTGGATGGCGCTCGGCGAGAGCGTGGCGCGCGCCGGGGTCAGGAAGCTCGTGATCGTAACCAGCCATGGCGGCAATTCCGCCGCGATGTCGCTGGTGGCGCAGGATCTGCGCGCGCAACACAAGATGCTGGTGGTGACCACGAGCTGGTCGCGCTTCGGCGCGCCCGACGGGCTGTTCGATGCTGCCGAATTGCGCCACGGCATCCACGGCGGCGCGGTCGAGACCTCGATCATGCTGGCGAAATATCCGCAGGCCGTGCGCAAGGATGCCATCGCGGACTTCACACCTGCGAGCGTGCAGATCGAGAAGGATCATCGCCATCTGTCGACCCAGCGGCCGGCGCCGTTCGCCTGGCAGGCGCAGGACCTCAATCCGAGCGGCGCGATCGGCGATGCCACCAAGGCCTCGGCCGAGAAGGGCGAGAAGCTGATCGAGCACGGTGCACGCGCGTTCTGCGAGCTGCTGGCCGATGTCGACAGGTTCGATCCGGGCGCCTTTGGCAGCAACTGACCGGGAATTCCCTCGTCCTGGTCGAGGCGACGAAACAATCCACGAAACCATATTTCGCGGCCGGACTTCGAACCGGAACCGAAAAGCCTCCGTCCAACGGGCATGCGGACCAAACCGGACCGCGCTCAAACAGGATGGAGTATCCCATGTCGATCAAGACCAAGTTTGCCGCCCTCGCTCTCACCGCGCTCGCCGTGACCGGCACCATCGCGTCCACCACTTCGCAGGCCGAAGCCAAGCCGTATGGCTGGGGCTGGGGCGTTGGTGCGGGCCTGGTCGGCGCCGCCATCGTCGGTAGCGCGATCGCGGCCAGTGACGGATACTACGACGCCGGCTACCGCCGCTGCGGCTGGGTGCGCCAGCTCGACGCCTACGGCAATTACATCGGCCGCGTGCGCACCTGCTACTGATCGACGGGTTTTTACTCAGGCTGCGGATCCTGTGTTCGGCACGGGTCCTCATCCACCCCGTGTCGCAACCGACCCGTCCGGTGATCCCCGGACGGGTCGACCCTTTTCAGTCCGCCACATGCGGCCTTGGGTCACAGCTATCTTGGGTCACAGGTATTTTGCGATCAGCCGGAAGTCGCGCAGCACATTGCGGCCCTTCGGACCCGATGCCTTCAACGTCTCCTCGAGGCTGTGGCCGATGTGATCGTGGATCAGCGCCTTCTTGGCGCTCTCGATCGCACTCTCCACCGCCTGCAATTGCTGGGCGATCTGCGCACAGGGCCGGCCCTGCTCGATCATCTCGACGATGGTCTCGAGATGGCCGTTGGCGCGCTTCAGGCGCCGGGCAATAGCAATGTGCGGGTGGTCGTCGGACATATGATCCTCCTATCCTCCCCGGAGGATAATCACTATCCCCCGGGGGATAGTGAAATCAGCTTGACAGCCCTCTGCGTCAAGCGTACTGGCCGACTGTCGGAACATTCGTTCCGCACCGGGGCGTCGCCCCGACCACGAGCCAGCACAGAAGGCACATGGGCAGTAGCAACTCAGGCGACAGTAGACCCACGACGGGACTGCTGACGCCGCACAGCAAGACTGATCGCGCAGGCTTCCGCTGCGTGGATGGGTGGTCGCGCCTCGGCTGACCGCCTGCTCCTCACCGGCCTGCCGCGACCAGCGGAAGTGGAGGTGAGCGATGTTCGAAAAGCTCGCAAAATTTCGGCCGTTCGAGCCGCGGCGCATCTCGTCGCGGGCGGCCGCCTATTCCAATGACAACCTGCCGGGTTTTCGCCGCCCGGCGGACCGCCGGCGTCCAACCCCGGCCTGTCATTGGATCCTGATCGACGGCCGGCTGGAGTGCCGGTGGATCGTCGAAGAGACCAGCAACGATCTCGATCGCCGGCGGCGGCGCGCGACGAAGCCGCAACTCTGCGCATAGGAGGCCACATTGGACGAAGGACCTAGTCGTCCCGTTGCGTGCCATCGCGGCACGGCAACGGGACCCTTGATCTGCATCACATCTGGAAATGCCGCTGCTCACGGTAGCGGAGACGCGCGCGCCTGACGATTCCGCGCCCTCTCGCCGTGCCCGCAAGGCGGCGAGAGGACACGAAATGACCGAAAGCAAGACCACCCAAACCGCCATTCTCGATAGCGCGCATGCCGGCGACATCCGCGGCGCGCTCGGCAGCATCGCGCGGGACGACACCGCACCGCGGGCGACCTTGCTTGCCCGCCTGAAGACGTTGATGGCAATCGTCGGCCCCGGCCTGATCGTGATGGTCGGCGACAACGATGCCGGCGCGTTCGGCACCTACACCCAGGCCGGACAGAATTACGGCACCACGCTGCTGTGGACGTTGCTGCTGCTGATCCCCGTGCTCTACGTCAACCAAGAGATGGTGGTGCGGCTCGGCGCCGTCACCGGCGTCGGCCATGCGCGACTGATCTTCGAACGCTTCGGCAAATTCTGGGGCGCCTTCAGCGTCATTGATCTCCTGGTGCTGAACGCGCTGACCATCGTCACCGAATTCATCGGCATCACCTTCGCGCTTCACTTTCTCGGCGTCTCGCGGTTCTGGGGCGTATTGGCCTCGGCTGTTATCGTGATGCTGGCGGTCTCGACCGGAGACTTCCGCCGCTTCGAACGCTTCGGGATCGTGCTGGTGTTCGGCAGCCTGCTGCTGGTGCCCGTGATCCTGATGGTGCATCCGCCGGTCGGGCAGATCGCAGCTGATTTCTTCGTGCCGAAGATGCCGCATGACGCCAAGCTCAGCGAGGTGATGCTGCTGATCGTCGCCATCGTCGGCACCACGGTGGCACCGTGGCAATTGTTCTTCCAGCAGAGCTACATCGTCGACAAGCGGATCACACCGCGCTTCATCCGCTATGAACGGATGGATCTATGCATCGGCATCGTGCTGGTTGTGATCGGCGCGGTGGCGATGATCTCGTTCTGCGCGGCGGTGTTCGCTGGGACGCCCGAATTCGGCAACTACACCGACGCGTTGGGAACCGCGCTCGGGCTCGAGAAATATGCCGGCCGGCTGCCGGCGGTGCTGTTTGCCCTCGCACTGCTGGATGCCTGCATCATCGGCGCGGCCGCGGTTTCCCTCTCGACGGCCTACGCGATCGGCGACGTGTTCGCGGTCAAGCACTCACTGCACCGCAAGCCGTGGGACGCAAAAGGCTTCTACAGCGTGTATTGCGGGCTGATCGTGCTCGCGGCGGCGCTGGTGCTGACGCCGGGCACGCCGCTCGGACTGCTCACCAACGCGGTGCAGACGTTGGCCGGCGTGCTGCTGCCGAGCGCGACGGTGTTCCTGCTGCTGCTCTGCAACGACCGCCATATTCTCGGACCCTGGATCAACTCGACCCGGTTGAACCTGTTCACCGGCGCTGTCGTGGCGGGGCTCGTGATGCTGTCGGTGATCCTGACCGCGTCGGTGCTGTTCCCCGATCTCGGCGAGGAATGGATCATCGGCATCCTGGTCGGCGGCAGCGTGCTCGCGCTTGCGGTCACCGCGCTGGTCAAGCTGTACGAGATGTCGTCGCGTCACAACGCATCGTTCCGCTTCAAGCCGAAGCCGCCGCTGTTCGATCGCGACACCTGGCGGATGCCGCCGCTCGACCGGCTGCCGCCGGCGCGGCTCAGCCCGCTGAGCCGGATCTGGATGATCGTGCTGCGCGGCTATCTGGTCGTTGCCGCGGGCCTCGTGCTGCTGCGGATCGCGCAGCTCGCCACGGTGGGTGCGTGACGGCGCTCGGCCGCGGCCGGCGATGGAGCGCGATCGTGTTGTTCAGGCTGGCGAGCGCCATCCTACGCAGTGCAACCGCGCTCTTTCAGCGCCGCATGATTTCAGGCGCCGAGCTTCGGACGGCGCTGTCGATGGCGCGATGGGTCGAACGGGCCGGCGCGAGGGTCGTGCTCGGCAGGGCATCGCAGCCGGCATTCATCGAAACAAGGGACAGGGACAATGGTGACATCGATTGAACGGTCGGGTTTCGACCGATTTGCCACAGACGCGCTGTCGATCGCAGCCGATAGGGCCTGCTGCCGCGTGCTGTTACGTGACTGTCATGGCGGCGTGCAAATCGAAGGGGCATCTGGCGCACCCCAGTTGCTATTGCGAATGACTTGCAATAAAAGTTGGGGAATGCCAGGTGCTGAGCTGGCTTTGGACGGGACGACACGGATCGGACCGGGGACGGCGGGCGATGACTTCAAATCTCGGGTGGCAAGTGGCCGCCAAATCTGTAATGCCGGGCAAACCCGCCACCCGTTCGCGGAAAGCCGCGTCATGACCTGCGTCCGCCTCTTCAGGGTTCAGATCGCCGCCGGCGCAGCGCTCGGTGCGGCTACGCTCGGCGCGCCGGCGACCGCGGCCGACATGGCCGTCAAGTCACCGGCCCTGAACGCGGTCTACAACTGGACCGGTTTCTACGTCGGCGGCCATGTCGGCTACGGCGACGGCAGCCTCGGTCCCGATACCAATCCGCTGCCCCTGCAGGCCGTCTTCTTCCCGCACAGTGTCACGGGCGGGACCGGCGGCTTCCAGGCCGGATATAATCGCCAGTTCGCAAACCGCGTCGTGCTCGGCGTCGAGGCCGACGCGACATTCGTGGGCCCGGTCGATCTGCCGCGGCGCACGCTCGGCCCCTTCAACAGCTCGGTCGATTATGTCGGCACCGTGCGCGGCCGTGCCGGTTACGCCTTCAACGGCTGGATGCCTTACGTCACCGGCGGCTTCGCCTGGGGCCGCGCCCAGGTCAGGGTGAATGACGCTGCGGGCAGTGTCGTCTCCGAACCGGGGCAGTACCAGACCGGATGGACCGTTGGCGGCGGTGCCGAATTTGCGCTGAGCGGCAATTGGACGGCCAAGATCGAATACGACTACATCGACCTGTCGCGCCGCACGCTCGGCCTCAACGACTTCGGCATGCCTGGCGTCACCATCGACCCGCGGCTGCACCTGCTGAAATTCGGCCTGAACTATCAGCTCGGCGACTCGCCATGGTCGGCGACGCCGGCCCAGCCGCGGTTGCCGGACTCCGATAATTGGTCGATCCATGGCCAGACGACCCTGATCGGGCAGGGTTACCCGGGCTTCCGCGCAGCCTATGCCGGCACCGACAGCCTCCCCGCGGCCGGACAGGCGCAGCAGACCTGGACCACGACCGCGTTCGTCGGCGTCAAGCTGTGGGAAGGCGGCGAGCTCTATTTCAATCCGGAAACCGCCCAGGGCTTCGGCCTCAACGGCACGCTCGGCCTCGCCGGCTTCCCGAACGGCGAAGCCCAGAAGGCCGGCGCCGAATATCCGAGGATTCGGCCGCAACGTTACTACATCAAGCAGACCTTCGGCTTCGGCGGCGAACAGGAAGATGTCCCCGACGGCCCGAACCAGATCGCGGGCAAGCGCGACATCGATCGCCTGACACTGATCGTCGGCCGGTTCGCGGTCGGCGACTTCTTCGACGGCAATTCCTACGCCAAGGATCCACGTGCCGACTTCATGAACTGGGCGATGTGGGCTTCCGCAGCCTACGATTTCCCGGCGGATCTGCCCGGCTATACCCGCGGCGCCGTGGCCGAGCTCAACCGCAAGGATTGGGCGGTGCGCGCCGGCGTGTTCCAGGTGCCGGATGCGCCGAACAGCGACGTCCTCACGTTCAAGACCGGCGGTGCGGTGGTCGAATTCGAGGGCCGTTACTCGGTGTTCGATCAGCCCGGCAAACTCCGCGTCGGCGTGTTCGGCAATCGCGGCAACACCGGCAATTACAGCCAGGCGCTCGCGATCGCAGCCACCGACCCGTCGCTCGACATCAACGCGGTGATGGCCGGCATTCGTAAGGACAACCTGAAATACGGCTTCTACCTCAATGCCGAACAGCAGATCGCAACCGATGTCGGCCTGTTCGGGCGCCTGAGCTGGAATGACGGCCAGAACGAGATCCTGTCGTTCACCGATGTCGATCGCAGCCTGTCGGGCGGCGTGTCGATCAAGGGCAGCCGATGGGGACGGCCGGACGACACGATCGGCATCGGCGGCGCGATCAACGGGCTCTCCGCCTCGCACCGCGATTACCTCGCCGCCGGCGGCCTCGGTCTTTTGATTGGCGACGGCGCGCTCAACTATCGCAACGAAGGCATCTTCGAGAGCTACTACGCCTACTCCGTCAACAAGCACTTCACGGTGACCGCGGACTATCAGTTCATCACCAATCCAGCTTACAACGCCGACCGCGGCCCGGTGCACATCTTCTCCGGCCGTCTGCACGGCGAGTTCTGATCTGCACGTCATTGCGAGCGAAGCGAAGCAATCCATAATTCCGCACGCGCGGAAGCATGGATTGCTTCGTCACTTCGCTCCTCGCAATGACGGATTGACCGAAATTGGGCACGGCCACGCCACCGCCCTCTCCCCACTCAGATATATGTAGACCCCCCGGGCTTGCCGCAAGCCCGGGGTCATCCCGTAGAACGCGCGCCCAATCGAACGGAGGAGTGCGGGATGCGGGAACATGCTGTGGTGATTGCCGGCGGAGGTCCGACCGGGCTGATGCTGGCGGGCGAGCTGGCGCTGGCGGGGATCGACGTTGCCATCGTCGAGCGGCGCGCCAGCCAGCAACTTGCGGGCTCGCGTGCAGGCGGATTGCACGCGCGCACCCTCGAGGTGCTCGACCAGCGCGGCATCGCGGATCGATTCGTCTCGGAAGGGCAGCGCCATCCGATCGTGCACGTCCACCCGATGCCGCTTGATCTCAGCGACTTTCCTACCCGGCACAATTACACGCTCGCGCTGTGGCAAAATGATATCGAGCGCATCCTGGCCCAATGGGCCGGCGAGCTCGGCGTACTGATCTATCGCGGGCGTGACGTGACCAGCTTTGCGCAAGACGACAGCGGCGTCGATGTCACGCTGTCCGACGGCGAACTGCTGCGGGCACGGTATCTCGTCGGCTGCGACGGCGGACGCAGCCTGGTTCGCAAGACCGCCGGCATCGATTTCCCCGGCTTCGATCCGACCACCAGCTGGCTGATCGCGGAGGCGCAGATGGTGGAGGAGCCGCCCCTCGGCTTTCATCACGATGCCGTCGGGATCCACGGGATCGGTAAAATAGAGGACGGTCGCGGTTTACGGCTGGTGCTGACCGAGCGGCAGCTGCACTCCTCCGAACCTGACTTGAGCGATGTGCGCGAGGCGCTCATCGCGATCTATGGCTCCGACTTCGGCATCCACAGTCCCGGCTGGATTTCACGATTCACCGATATGACGCGTCAGGCTGACGCTTATCGCGAACGGCGCGTGCTGCTCGCCGGCGATGCCGCGCATGTGCACCCGCCGATGGGCGGACAGGGCCTCAACATCGGCGTGCAGGACGCCGTCAATCTTGGATGGAAGCTGGCGCTGGTGGTCGAGGGCATCGCGCCGGACAGCCTGCTCGACAGCTACCACACCGAGCGCCACCCGATCGGCGCCCGAGTGCTGCGCAATACGATGGCGCAGGTCGCGCTTCGCCGTACCGACGACCGCTCCAAGGCGCTGGATGAGTTCGTGCGCGAACTGCTCAGTATGGACGAGCCGCGCAAGCGCTTTGCCGCGGTGCTGTCCGGGCTGGACATTCGATACGATCTCGGCGGCGGCCATCCGCTGCTCGGCCGCCGCATGCCCGATCTCGACCTCGTCACCGCCGACGGCCCGACGCACGCCTTCGCGCTGCTGCACCAGGCACGACCGGTGCTGCTGAATTTCGGCGAGCCCGGCAGCATCGATATCGCGGGATGGATCGGCCGGGTTCAGCTGGTCGATGCCGCGTATGACGGCAAATGGGAACTTCCCGTGCTCGGAAAAGTTTCGGCCCCGACCGCGGTGGTGGTCCGGCCCGACGGCTACGTGGCGTGGGTCGGAGAGCGAACGCAGGCGGGGCTCACCGAGGCGCTGGCGAAATGGTTCGGCGCGCCTGCCTAGCGGAGCGCCGCTACCCCGCCGGCTGGAACGAATCCGCGCGGGCCATCGCCCAGGCGTCGCGGAAGCGGGGATCCTGGGTACCTTCGAGCAGCTCGCCCGGGCGCAGCGTCGGATAGAGCTGCGCAAAAGTACGGACGTCGGTGGTCGAGCTCCGCTGCGAGAAGTGGATCGGGCGCAGATCCTTGGTGTGCTCGAGGCCGGCGGCGGCGAGCAGCTCGGTCAGCGCGTGCAGGGTCGAGTGATGGTAGTTGTACACGCGCTCGATCTTGTCGGGGACGTAGAGCGCGCGGTTGCGGATCGGATCCTGCGAGGTGACGCCGGTCGGGCAGCGGTCGGTGTGGCAGCTCAGCGACTGGATGCAGCCGAGCGCGAACATGAAGCCGCGCGCCGAATTGCACCAGTCAGCCCCGATCGCCATCGCGCGCGCCATGTCGAAGGCGGTCGCGATCTTGCCGGAGGCACCGATCTTGATGCGGTCGCGCGCGCCGATCCCGATCAGCGCGTTGTGGACGAAATTGACGCCCTCGCGCATCGGCATGCCCAAATGATCCATGAACTCGAGCGGCGCGGCGCCGGTGCCGCCCTCATTGCCGTCAACCACGATGAAGTCGGGATAGAGCCCGCTCTCCTTCATCGCCTTGCAGATCGCCAGGAATTCCCAGGGATGGCCGATGCACATCTTGAAGCCGGCCGGCTTGCCGCCGGACAGTTTGCGCATCTGCGCCACGAACTCCATCATCTGCACCGGCGTCGAGAACGCCTTGTGATAGGCCGGCGAGATGCAGTCCTCGCCCATCGGCACGCCGCGGATCTTTGAAATCTCCTCGGAGACCTTCGCGGCCGGCAGCACGCCGCCATGGCCAGGCTTGGCGCCCTGGCTGATCTTGAGCTCGACCATCTTGATCTGGTCGTCACCCGCGACGCTTGCGAAGAGCTCCGGATTGAAGGTGCCGTCGCGGTTGCGGCAGCCGAAATAGCCGGAGCCGACCTCCCAGATGATGTCGCCGCCCATCTCGCGGTGGTAGGGACTGACACCACCCTCGCCGGTATCGTGGGCGAAGCCGCCCTTCCTGGCGCCGGCGTTGAGCGCCCGCACCGCGTTGGGGCTCAGCGCGCCAAAGCTCATCGCCGAGATGTTGAAGACCGACGCCGAATACGGCTTGGTGCAGTCGGGGCCGCCGATGGTGATGCGGAATTTCTCCTCGGCGCGCGGCTTCGGCGCCACCGAATGGTGCATCCACTCATAGCCCTCGCGGTAGACGTCCTCCTGCGTGCCGAACGGCCGCTTGTCGAGCACCGCCTTGGCGCGCTGATAGACCAACGCGCGGGTGTCGCGCGAGAACGGCATGCCGTCCTTCTCGCTCTCGAAGAAATATTGCCGCATCTCGGGGCGGATTTCCTCGAGCAGGAAGCGCATATGCGCCGAGATCGGGTAGTTGCGCAGCACCGCGTGGTTCTTCTGCGTCAGGTCTCGGATGCCGAGCAACGTCAGCGCACCGAAGATCAGCAGCGGGATCAGAACGATCTTGAAGACCTTGTGGTCGAAAATTCCAACCAGCAGCAGGAGCGTGGTGACGACGGCGCAGATCGTCAGCACGATGAAGCGCGGCGAGAACGGAAGCAGCATCGTGTCCATCAAATCCCCTACGGTCTGCCCTGACTACCCTGTCGGCCGTGAGCCTAATCCAACTCGCGGAACAAGTGCACTACGGTTATACGGCCGAGCGGTCACAGATGTGACAACCGCCCGGATGGGCGGGTGCTCTTGCCGCACCCGGCCAAATTGATTTGAAATCGACTTTTGCACTGCACCAAGAAGCGGCACCGCGCCCACCGCCCTTCAATGATCGTGCGGCTGCAATTCGTGCGGGATGTGGCCCGGCTTCAGGCCGTCGCCGGCAAGCCACGCATTGGTGGTGTCGAGCGCCCGGGCGATGTGATCGGCGGTCCGGGAGAAATCATAGGGCGAGCCGACCAGCGGGCAGAGCGGCGGCACGACGAAATACTCGACACCGGGACCGATATTCTCGAGCTCGTTGACAAGCTGCCGGGCGATCAAGAGCGTCAGCGCATGCAGCGCGTTGGAGAGCGCGCCGACCGGCGGCGCCTGGTTGGCGCAGGCATGCCCGGTCGGCAGCACGATCAGGCGTTTTGCGCCATGCTCCACGGCTACGCCAACCGGCGTGTTGCTGGAGATCGCACCATCGGCGAGGTAGTGATCGCGATAGTGCACCGGCGTGAACGCGCCGGGGATCGCGGTCGATGCGACGATCGCCTCCGCGGCCGAGCCTTCCGACAGCACCACGCTGTCGCCGCTGATGATGTCTGTGGTGACGATGTGGATCGGAATCCGCGCGTCCTCGAGATTGCGGAACGGGATGTAGTCCTCGATCAGCTTGCGGACGCCATCGTGCGGGATCAGGAAGTCGCGCCGCCACAGGAAGCTCACCAGCGTCCGCCAGGTCACCGGAAATACGTCCTGCCGGTTCAGATGGCGCCAGATCTCGGCGAGCCGCGCCACGCCCGAGACCGTCGGGTCACCGGCATAGAAGGCGCCGTTCAGTGCGCCGACGCTGGAGCCGACCACCATGTCGGCGACGATGCCATGCCCGGCCAGCGCCTGCAGCATGCCGACCTGGATCGCGCCAAAGCTGCCGCCGCCGGCAAATACAAAGGCAGTCTTCGGTGCATCCGGATCGGTGATGGACAAAGTGCGGCTCCCTGGTCGCCGCGTTCGGGAAACGGCGCGCGGGGTTGGAGGCGTTATAGTAGCGGGGGAATGGTGCGCACCACAAACACCATCGTCGTCCCGGCGCAGGCCGGGACCCAACCACAAAAGAAAAAGGCTGGAGTCCGATGGGGCCCCAGCCTTCGTCAAATAGGCAGTGGTGGTAATGGGTCCCGGCCTGCGCCGGGACGACGCAAGATCAGCGCTCGACGAACGCCTTCTCGATCACGAAGTGACCGGGGGTGTTGCCACTGCCTTCCTTGAAGCCGCGGGTCTCGAACAGCACTTTCAGCTCTTCCAGCATCGCCGGGCTGCCGCACATCATGATGCGGTCGGTCTCGATGTCGAGCGGACCCTGGTGCAGATCGGTGAACAGCTGGTTGGAGGTGATCAGGTCGGTGATGCGGCCGCGGTTGCGGAACGGCTCGCGGGTCACGGTCGGATAGTACGAGAGCTTCTCCGACAGCAGCGGCCCGAACAGCTCGTCATCGCGCAGCTTGGCGACCAGTTCCTCGCCATAGGCGAGCTCGGAGACCTGGCGGCAGCCATGCACCAGCAGGATCTGGTCGTAGCGATCATAGACCTCGGGGTCCTTGATCAGGCTGGCGAACGGCGCAAGGCCGGTGCCGGTCGACAGCAGCATCAGCCGCTTGCCGGGGATCAGGTTGTCGGTGATCAGCGTGCCGGTCGCCTTGCGGCCGACCAGGATGGTGTCGCCCTCGCGGATCTTCTGCAGCTTTGAGGTGAGCGGGCCGTCCTGCACCTTGATCGAGAAGAACTCGAGCTCTTCCTCGTGATTGGCGCTCGCCATCGAATAGGCGCGCAGCAGCGGCCGGCCCTCGACCTCGAGGCCGATCATGGCAAACTGCCCGTTCTGGAAGCGGAAACCGGAATCACGGGTCGCCCGGAAGCTGAAAAGCGTATCGGTCCAGTGCTGAACGGAAAGAACTTTCTCTCGATAGAACGCGCTCATGGGTTTTCGTTTTCTCGACTGACCAGATTTAGAATGGTTTGATTTCTAGACTGCTCGCGATGGCGCAGAAGTGGCCGAAATCACTGAAGATCTCGCGTTTCCATTGCCCCAATGCGTGAGATAGTCAAGATCAACTGGCGTGCAATTGCGATCTCAGAATGGCAGTCGTTCGATTTCGCGGAGAGGTTCAGCCGCGGCATCGTTAACACGTGGCGCTGCACGTAATTTACTTGCTGAGATCAGGGCCGATCTGGCAATTAATTGCTACGAAAACCGCGGCGAAGGGAAAATGATCTCGTGGTCCTGATCAGCCAGCGAATCTTCCTGGAAACCATCAAAAAATATTGTTTGGCGCACTCCGTTGCCGTCGAGGTGCGGTCCGGCGGCTGGCTGGTCGTCATGACCAGGGGCAGCGAGCGGCGGCTTGCGATCGGCTACGACATCGGGCTGAACAGCGCGGTCGCACATCAGGTCGCCAACGACAAGTCGGCCTGCGCGGATGTGCTCGCATCGGCCTGCGTCCCCGCGATTCCGCATACGCTGTTTCTCGGCGCGAGGCTCAGCAAGCACATTCCAGGATCAGACTCGCTGGACGCGACGCGGCGTCTGCTCGACGCGCATCCGCATGGGCTGGTCGTCAAACCCAATCAGGGGACATCCGGCGAACTCGTCTTCCGCGTGACGACGCCAACGCAGCTGGAGACCGCAGTCGCGCGCATCCTTGCTGCGCATCCAAGCCTTGCGATCTCGCCTTATGTCGAAATCACCGACGAGGTGCGCGTCGTGCTGCTCGATGCGCGCGCGCTGATCGTCTACGCCAAGACGCGCCCGTCGGTTGTCGGCGACGGCATCCAGTCGTTACGTGCGCTGGCACAGGCGGCCGCGACGGCCGAACAACTCAAGACCATGGCCGAGGATTTCGACGCCGCCGTGCTCGACGCCATTCCCTCTGCCGGCGAACGGGTTCTGCTGAACTGGCGGCACAATCTCGACGCCGGTGCGGAGCCCGTGCTGCTCACGGACGACGCCACACGCGGCGCCTGCGTTGCGCTGGCGGTCACAGCCGCGCAGGCCGTCGGCATCCGCTTTGCCTCCATCGACGTCGTGCGCGTCGACGGCGTATGGAAAGTGCTCGAGGTGAATTCAGGCGTGAAGATGGAAGCGCTGGGCCGCCGGCAACCGGCGCTGGTCGAAGCGGCGTATTCGGCGGCGCTGGACGCCGTGTTCGCGTGAGTAGCGCGCCACGCGCTTTCGCCCACCTCCCAATCCGCAAGAATTACGACGCCAGCTCTCGCAGCAGGGTGGGTGGATAAACCGGCTTCTCGAAGAACTTGACGCCGTCAGGCAGCGCGCTGTCCGGAGGTCGGCCCGAGATGACCAGGACCCGGACTCCCGGGTCGCAATCGATGGCCAGACGAGCAAGCTCGACGCCATCCATTTTGCCCGTGAGCTTTACGTCGGTGACCACCAGCGACGGGTGACGCTTCTTGATGGCCAGCGCTGCTGTCTCTGCGTCTTCGCATTGGATGACATCGAAGTGACCTTCCTCCAACAGCAACGCGATCATGTCGCGCTGGATCGTATCGTCTTCAACCACGACTGCGATTTGGCGAATTGGCCTAGCGTAACCCATGGCATCCTCCAATCGGTCAACTCTGATTAATGACTGAGGACGCCCAAAGTTCTGGTTCCAAACTCAATGACCGGCGAATTCCGCCAAGCCTTCGCAAGTTCCAACCGGAACAACTTTCGAGGTGTCGGAGTCATCGATGAGCGACGAGCCGAATGGCTCGGGCTTGGGGAAAGGAAGTCGTGCCAGGAGGCAACACTCATGAAGGACGCTGGACAGTCGCATCAGGATTTTTGCGAAGCCTTTGGCGCTGACGCAGCGCCGAGCGCGCGGAGCTATCAGTCCTCTCCACGACCGGTTGAAGATGAGGTCCGCGAACAACGCGCCAACGTCATGCGGTTCAAGACGATGGAGCAAGAGACGACCGATCCGCTCGGCGCCCGCCTGTTGCACGACATCATTGACGAAATGGAAGCGGAGCTATCGCAGGTGGTCAAGCGAATCGTCGCGGAGCGGCATTAGCCGGTGAAGCGGCGCGTTCGGAAATCCCAATATTGAACTTTGCCTGCCGATTATGCCTGAGCGATCGCGGCGCGTGGAAACTCGAACCAGATTCCGCCGGATCGATGGAGCGTTGATGGGGGCTATTGTTGGGCGCGCGATCTTCCAGGTCATGGTTGTGCTAACGGCGGTCGGCATCGTTGCGCTCGCCTGCATGGCGGTGCGAGGCGCCTAACGCGGGCGCGACGCTGTGCGGGTCAGTTTCATCGATTCCGCGGCTTGCTCATCCCGCTCAAGGGAGTACGCTTCCGCTCATTGATTGATCCGGATGCAGATTATGCGCAAACTGCTTTTGAGCTTCCTCGCAGTCGCGGCGTTCATCGCCACCTTCAATCCGCCGGCCGCCAACGCCGTGTTCTGGCGCGGCGTCACGGCCCCGATGAATATCGACATCCACGGCTACCCGATCATCAAGGAGCCACCTCCGAGCACATGCCAGTTGATTCATGTGAACGGATTCTGGGTCCGGCAGTGTCTGGATGTGTCGCATCGCTATTGGCGGTGAGCGAAGCCGCGGCGGACTTTCGACCTCCCCCACTTGGGACCTACTTGGGGAGAGGTCGAAATGCGAAGTTAGTTCGCGCCGCCCGCCGAATCGTCGAGCGCCTTGAAGGCTTCTTCGAGCTGTGGTGACAGCGCGACGTTGAGCTTCTCGCCGGTCGGCAGGCGGGCGACGAACCATTTGTTATAGAGCGGGATGATGTCGCGGTTCGAGGCGAGCTTGCGGAACGCGCGCTCGACCACGTTCTTCATCTGCGGCTCGCCCTTGCGGTACATGATGCCGTAGGGATCGTAGGACAGATAGTCGCCGGTGACGCGGAATTTGTCCTGCGACTTGTGCCGCGCGATCAGGCCGTAGAGCAGGATGTCGTCGGTCGCGAACGCATCCGCCTTGCCGTCCACCAGCATCTGGTAGGACTGCTCATGGTCGCCCGCGGTCACGATGTTGAGGTCGAGCTGTTGCTTGGCGTCGACATTGTGCATCGCCTGCTCGTTGGTGGTGCCCTTCGTCACCACCAACGTCTTGCCCTTCAGGTCGGCAACCTGGTTGACGCCTGAGGCTTTCGGCACCATCAGCTTGGTACCGGCCACGAACATCAGCGGCGAAAACGCGACCAGCCTGCCGCGCTCCGAATTCGCCGTGGTCGATCCGCATTCGAGGTCGATCTTCTTGTCCACGACCGCCGGAATGCGGTCGTCGGAGGTGACCTTGACGTAATCGATCTTGAGATTGGCGTCGTCGACCTCGGCCCCGATCTCGTCGACGATCGCGTCGCACAGCTCGAGGCTGTAGCCGATCGGCCGGTTGGAGTGATCGAGGAACGAGAACGGCGGCGAACTCTCGCGATAGCCGATCCGCACCGTGTGCGTGGCCTTGATGTTGGCGAGCGTGGGGCTGAGCCCCTCGCCCGCCGGCTGTGCCAGGGCTGGTCCGGCGAGCAGGCTTGCCGCCAGCAGGCACGCTGACAGCAGGCATGTCGACAGCAGAGGCGCCTCAGCCCGTGTCGGCCTCCAGCGGGCGCGATCCATGCGTCCCTCCCGTCAATGGCCGGCCATCACGGCGCCGGGCACCGCGTCCTGCGGCACCGCGTCGTCGGGCCCGAGCTCGTGCTCGGCCTTCAGCTCGCCCTCCCACTTCGCGACCACGGCAGTCGCCAGCGAGTTGCCGATCACGTTGGTGGCGCTGCGGCCCATGTCGAGGAAGGTGTCGATACCCATGATCATCAGCAGGCCGGCCTCGGGAATGCCGAACTGGCCGAGCGTCGAGGCGATCACGACGAGGGAGGCGCGCGGCACGCCGGCGACGCCCTTCGAGGTAATCATCAGCGTCGCCAGCATCGCGAACTGGGTGCCGAGCGACATCTCGATATGGTAGGTCTGCGCGATGAAGATGCTCGCGAAGGTGCAGTACATCATCGTGCCGTCGAGATTGAACGAATAGCCGAGCGGCAGCACGAAGGCCGATATCCGCGAGGAGGCGCCGAACCTGTTCAGCCCCTCCAGCGTCTTCGGATAGGCCGCCTCCGAGGAGGCGGTCGAGAACGCGATCATCAGGGGCTCGCGGATCAGCCGCAGCAAATGGCTGTAGCGTGGCCCGATCGCGATGAAGCCGACGACGACCAGGATGCCCCACAGGATCATCAGCGAGAGATAGAAACCGCCCATGAAGACGATCAGCTTCCAGAGCACGCCGAGGCCATTCTTGGCCACGGTCGCCGTGATCGCCGCCCACACCGCGAGCGGGGCGAACAGCATCACGTAACCGGTGACCTTGAGCATGATGTGCGCGAGATCGTCGATCAGGCTCATGATCGGCTTGGCCCGCTCAGGCATCGCGCCGAGCGCAACCGCAAAGAACACCGCGAACACCACGATCTGCAGGATCTCGTTCTGCGCCATCGCATCCGCGATCGAGGTGGGGATCAGATGGGTCAGGAACTTTTCGATCGAGAACGCCGAGACCGGCAGGCCGGTGGACTGCGCCTTGTCGGGCAGCGTGCCCGGGAAATTGGCGCCGGGCTGCAGCAGGTTGACCATCACGAGGCCGAGCAGCAGCGAGACGAAGGAGGCGGAGACGAACCAGCCCATGGTCTTGGCGAAGATACGCCCGAGCTTGGCACCGCTTCCCATATGGGCAATGCCGCCGACGAGGGTTGCGAAGACGAGGGGCGCGATAATCATCTTGATCAGGCGCAAGAACAGCATCGCGATCAGGTTGACGTCGGCTGCGATCTCGGCGCGGCTGTCAGGCATATAGTTGAAGACGATCGTCCCCATCGCGATGCCAAGGACCATCGCAATCAGGATGTACTGCGTAAACCTGTTCGACATTCTTACCCCCGTAAGTTCCCGACGAGCGGCAAGTGTGGCAGATTTACGCAGCTACGCAACACGCTTCGGGCCGAGCGGGCCTTTGCCGGAATGTTCCCGTTGTGGAATGCCAGCGCGCAGACTAGCGTTCATGCAGCGCACAATCTGTGCAATGAGCTGCGCGCGCGGCAGTCAAACTGCATGCGAAACGACCAACGTGAGGGGAGACATCCATGAACGACAACGTCAATCGCCAGATCCTGCTTGTCGAAAAGCCGACCGGCAAGCTCGGCCCCGAGCATTTCCGGATGACCAAAGGCGCAGTCCCCGCGCCCAAGGACGGCGAGGCGCTGGTGCGGACGCGCTACATCTCGCTCGATGCCGCCAACCGCGCCTGGATGCACGGCGCCACCTACCGCGCTGCGGTGGAAGCCAACACCGTGATGGCCGGCGGCAGCATCGCCGAAGTGGTGTCCTCGAATGACCCCGGCCTGAAGCCCGGCGACATCGTGTTCGGCGACACCGGCTGGCAGGACTATGCCGCGGTGCCCGCCAAGCACCTGGCGAAGATGCCGAAGCTCGAGCCGATGACACATCTGCTCAGCGTCTACGGCGTTGCCGGCCTGACCGCCTATTTCGGCCTGCTCCATGTCGGCAAGCCCAAGGAGGGTGAGACGGTGGTGGTGTCGGCCGCCGCCGGCTCGGTCGGCTCGATCGTCGGCCAGATCGCCAAGATCAAGGGTTGCCGGGTCGTCGGCATCGCCGGCGGCGCGGACAAATGCCACTGGCTGACCTCGGAGCTCGGCTTCGACGCCGCGGTCGACTACAAGGACGGCGCCACCTACAAGGCGCTGCGCGCGGCGGCCCCCAAGGGCATCGACGTCTATTTCGACAATGTCGGCGGCGACATTCTGGAGGCCTGCCTGGCGCAGATGAACAACCGCGGCCGGATCGCCTGCTGCGGCGCGATCTCGCAATATGACGGCGTGCCCTCGGCGCACGGCCCGCGCGGCGTGCCCGGCCTGATCGTGGTGAAACGGCTGATCATGCAGGGCTTCATCGTGATGGACTACATGGACCAGCGCGATGCCGCGCTCGCCGACCTGCAATCCTGGGTCTCCTCGGGCAAGCTCAAGGTGCAGGAGGACGTCATCGACGGGATCGAGAACACGCCGCAGGCGCTGATCGGCCTGCTCGCCGGCGAGAACCGCGGCAAGCGCATGGTGAAGGTGTAAGAGCGAAAGCTCTCAGTTCCGTCATGCTGAGGTGCGCGCTCTTGCGCGCCTCGAAGCATGCACGGCCCAGATACCGCGGCGCGGAGACGGGCGGGCCGTCGTCCCTTCGAGACGGCCGCTTCGCGGCCTCCTCAGGGTGACGGGGATAGAGTTTGGTGCGCGGACCTAATGCGCCGTGCTCGGCGCTTCCGCTGCCGGCTGCGGCGCGGCGGTCTTGCCCTTCTTCGCCTTGCGCCAGTTCTCGAAATTCTGCACCACGACGAAGAACGCCGGCACGAACAGCACCGCGAGGCAGGTCGAGGCGATCATGCCGGAGAACACCGTGATGCCGATCGACTTGCGGGCATTGGCGCCGGCGCCGGTCGCCAGCACCAGCGGCAGCACGCCGAGGATGAAGGCAAACGACGTCATCAGGATCGGCCGGAATCTCGCGCGCGCCGCGTCGATCGCCGACTCCAGCACCGGCTTGCCGTCGCGGATGTGATGCTCGAGCGCGACCTCGACGATCAGGATCGCGTTCTTGGCCGACAGCGCAATCAGCAGGATGGTGCCGATCTGGGTGTAGAGATTGTTCTCGATCCGAAGCGACGTCAGCACCAGCATGGGCCCGAGCAGCGACAGCGGCACCGCCAGGATCACCGAGATCGGCGCGTACCAGCTCTCATATTGTCCGGCGAGCACGAGGTAGACCAGCAACAGCGCCAGCGCGAACACGAAGTAGATCTGGCTGCCGACCTCCTTCTCCTGGTACGACATCGCTGTCCATTCAAACCCGGTGCCCGGCGGCAGCGTCTTGGTGGCGATCTCCTCCATCAGCGTCATCGACTGGCCGGAGCTGTAGCCCTGCGACGGCAGGCCGATGATCGTCGCGGACGGATAGAGATTATAGAGACTGATCAGCGACGGCCCGACCGACGGCGTGATCTTGGCCACGGTGCCGAGCGGCACCATGTCGCCATTGCTGTTGCGCACCATCATGTTCTCGATGTCGCGCAGCGTCAGGCGGTATTGCGCATCGGCCTGGGTGTAGACCTGGAAGGTACGGCCGAACTTGGTGAACTGGTTGACGTAGCTCGCACCGAGATAGGACGACAGCGTCGAGAAGATCTGGTCGGTGGTGACGTGCAGCGTCTCGGTCTTGACGCGGTCGACCTGGACGTCGAACTGCGGCACCATCGAGCGGAACGACGACTGCACCCGCTGCAGCGCACTTTGCGTCTGCGCATTGCCGACGACGGCGCCGGTGACCGCCTGCAGTTTGCTGTAATCGGCGTTGCCGTCACGGAGCTGTACCTGCATGGCAAAGCGGCGGCGTTGCCGATGCCCTCGATCGGCGGCGGCGGGATCACCAGAATGCGCGCCTCCGGGATCACCGCCAGCTTGTCGTTGAGACCATACACCAGCGAGCGCAGATCCTCGCCGGGGCCGCGCGCCCCCCAATCCTTCAGGATCACATAGGCAACGCCGGCATTGGCCAGGCTCGACGAGTTGTCGAGCGCGGAAATGCCGGCGATGGCGACCACCTGCTCGACGCCCGGCGTCTTGCGGGCGATCTCGGTGACCTGATCGAGCACCCGCTGGGTGCGATCGATCGCGGCGCCGTCGGGCAGCTGCACGGCGGCCAGCAGATAGCCCTGGTCCTCGATCGGAATGAAGCCGGTCGGCACGCGTGACAGCCCGTAGCCGGCAATCCCGATCAGGATCAGGGCGACGAGGACCGAGGTCTTGGCATGGCCGGCCATGCCGCCGACCAGCCGCGTATAGCCGCGCTCCAGTCGGTCATAGACGGCGTTGAAGCCGCGGTAGAAGAAATTTCGTTGCTCCGCTGGCACCGGCGGCCGCAGCCACAGCGCGCATTGCGTCGGCTTCAAGGTCGCCGCATTGACGGCGCTGAGCAGCGCGGTCGCTGCGATCACCAGGGCGAATTGCGCGTACATCCGGCCGGTCAACCCCGGCAGGAAGGCCGCCGGCAGGAACACCGAGATCAAGACCAACGTGATGCCGACGATCGGCGCGAACAATTCGTCCATCGCCTTGATCGCGGCGTCGTGGCCGGACATGCCGCGCTCGATGTTGTGCGCGGCGCCTTCGACCACCACGATGGCGTCGTCGACCACGATGCCGATCGCCAGCACGATCGCAAACAGCGTCGACAGGTTGATGGTGAAGCCGAGCGCGGCCATCGCCGCGAATGCGCCGATGATGGTGACCGGCACCGTGGTCGCGGGCACCAGCATCGCCCGCCAGTCCTGCAGGAACACCAGGATCACGACCAGCACCAGCAGGCCGGCCTCGATCAGGGTCTTGTAGACCTCCTCGATCGAGGCGTTGACGAACTTCGTGGTGTCGAACGGGGTGTCGTATTGGATGTCCTGCGGGAACTGCCTGGCGAGCTGCGCCACCTTCTTCTGCACTTCCTTCTCGACCTGCAGCGCGTTGGCGCCGGGCGACAGGAACACGCCGATGCCGGTGGCCGGCTTCTGGTTGAGCGAGAACACCTGGCTGTAGGTCTGCGCGCCGAGCTCGACCGAGCCGAGATCGCGGATGCGGATGACGTCGCCGACGTTGCCGGTCTTCACGATGATGTTCTCGAACTGGCTCGCGTCGTCGAGCCGCCCGTTGACGTTCAGCGTGTACTGGAACGCCTGCCCCTGCGGGGCGGGCGGCGCGCCGACCTGGCCCGCGGTGACCTGCTGGCTCTGCTGCTGGATCGCCTGGATGACGTCCTGCGGCATCAACCCGCGCGCCTGCAGCTTGTTCGGATCGAGCCACACCCGCATCGAATATTGTCCCGCACCGAACACGGTGACGTTGCCGACGCCCGGCAGACGCGACAGCTCGTCGCGGATGTTGATGGTGGCATAGTTCGACAGGAACAGGCTGTCATAGGTCCTGTTCGGCGAGGTCAGCGTCACGAACAGCAGGATCGAGGTCGATCGCTTCTGCACCGTGACGCCCTGGTTCTGCACCGCGGTCGGCAGCTGCGACAGCGCCGAGGAGACGCGGTTCTGCACCAGCACCTGCGCAAAGTTGAGGTCGGTGCCGATCTTGAAGGTCACCGTCAGCGTGTAGGTGCCGTCGGCGCCGCTGTAGGACTGCATGTACAGCATGTCCTCGACGCCGTTGACCTGCTGCTCGATCGGCAGCGCCACGGTGTCGATCACGGTTTTTGCCGACGCGCCGGGATAGCGCGTCGTCACCTGCACGGTCGGCGGCACCACATCGGGATATTGCGCGACCGCGAGATTGAACAGCGCGACGCCGCCGATCAGGATCATCAGGATCGCGATGACGTTGGAAAGCACCGGCCGCTCGATGAAGAATTTCGAGATCATGGCGCGCTACGTCCTATTTGGCTGGCGCCGGTGCCGGCGCCGCGTCGGCCTTCTGCATCTGCGGATCGACCTTCTGCCCGGGGATCGCGCGCAGCAGCCCGGCGGTCACGACGCGATCATCGGCCTTCAGTCCGCTCTCGATGATGCGCAGCCCCTCGTCGAGCTGACCGGTCGTCACCTTGCGCTGCTCGACCACGTTCTCGGCATTGACGACCAGCACGTAGCGGCCACTCTGGTCACTGCCGATCGCGACGTCAGGCACCAGCAACGCGTTGTCCTGCTTGGTGAAGGGCACGCGAACGCGAACGTAGAAGCCGGGCAGCAGCACGCGATCGGGATTGGGTATCAAGCCGCGAACCGCCAGAGTTCCGGTCGACTGGTTGAGCGTCGGAGACGCGTAATCGAGATTGCCTTTGTGCGGATAGCCGGTCTCGGTCTGCAGGCCGACCTCGACCGGCAATGACTTGAGATCGTTCGCGGTCATGCCGCGCTTGCGCGCTTCGTCCCGCACCCGCTGCACGTCCTGTTCGTTGACGTTGAAGTTCACGTAGATCGGGTCGAGCTGCACGATGGTGGCAAGCTGGGTGGGCGACGCCACGCCGACCAGTTCGCCGATCGACACCAGATGGGTGCTGACGATGCCGTCGAACGGCGCCGCCACGTTGGTGTAGCCGTAATTGACCGCGGCAATCCTGGTGTTGACCTGGGCCTGCTGCAGATTGGCCTGGGCGTTGTCCCGCGTCGAGGTCGAGTTTTCCAGTGTCGCCTGCGAGACCGCCTGGCGCTGCACCAGATCCTGCTGCCGCTTGAAATCGGACTCGGCCTGCTTCAGTGTCGCCTGCGCGCCGACTTCGGCGGCCTGCGCCTGCTCCAGCTTCAGCTTGTAGGTCTCCGGCTCGATCGTGAACAGCGTGGTCCCCTGCTTTACGAAGGAGCCATCCTGATAGTTGATCGACGCCAGAAAGCCCTGCACGCGCGCGACCAGATCAACGGTCTTGATCGGAGCGGCGTTTCCGGTGGCATCGAGATAACGTGTGATGGCGCGCTGCACCGGCGGCGCAACTTCGACCTTGGGCGGCGGCGGCGCAACAAAACTGTTCTGCTCGCAGGCACTTAAACTGACGAAAGCCGATATGACCAAGGCGGCGCGTGCCGGTCTCGCATTTCGCAGCCGCACAAAATCGCTCTGACTGAAATGTGCCGATGCGTACGCATGCCTCATTTCCGAGCCTCGATTCAAATGACTTAATTCGAAGACGTCGCTGCGGGCAAAAAATCCGCATGCTGCATCCATAGCAACAATCCGCTTGCAGCGGAACTCGAAAGCGAAAATGATGGCGCTCGCCGAGGTTGTTAGAGCAAGACATTTTCAAAACGCCATTCAGTTGAGCTGGAAGCTTCCGGCGCAACGAGAGGATTTATTCAGATGATCAATGCGTTGACACGTGCAACGAAGCTGTCCGCATGGCTTGCGCTTGCGGCAATCATGAGCGCCGCGCCGGCCTTGTCGCAGGCGCCGAGCCAGGCGCAGCGCGACGCCATCAAGTCGCAATGCCGCAACGACTACATCGCACACTGCTCAAGCGTTCCGCCGGGCGGCGAAGCGTCACTGCAATGCTTGCAGAAGAACATGGCAAGCCTCGCACCGGGCTGCGCCAGCGCAGTGAAGGCCGTGGAAACGCCGGCCGCTGCACCCGCAGCAGCCAAGACCGACGCGGCGCCCGCGGCGACGACGGCCAAGCCCGCCGAGACGGCGGCACCGAAGGCCGCAGCAGGAAAGCCAAGCAGCGCACAGATCTCCGCGATCCGCAGCGCCTGCCGCTCCGATTATCCCAAGGTCTGCGCGGGCGTGCCGACCGGCGGCGCATCGGCGCTGCAGTGCCTCGAAAAGAACAAGGAGAAGGTGTCGCCGGCCTGCGAGAAGGCGGTGGCCGCTGCCGGCGGCGGCGCAGCACCGGCCGTGGGCGCGGCC